>CAMDIK010000005.1 GCA_945898725.1 Rickettsia typhi | reverse complement strand
GATAAATATATAACAACAACAATTTGTGCATTCTTATTTCAAATGCTTGATATTATAGTATTCGCAGCTTTGGCTGCATTTGTGATTTTTAAACTTAAAAGACTTCTTGGTGAGGAGTATTCTGAAACCTCTAAAAATGTTAAAGATATTGAAGCTTCAGTTTCCGATGCGCAAAATTCTAAAAAATATTCGGCTTTACTTGCTCAAAAAGGTAAACAAAATCAGCCATTGGTGATAGAGGAGAGTGTAATTACCGAAGAAATAGCGAGGCATTTTGGAGAAATTTCACCTGAAATAAGCGCAAAAATTAGCCAATTATACAAGATAGTGCCTGGTTTTGGTTGCGAGGCATTTAAATATGGTGCAATTGCAACTTTTGAGGCGATTCTAGAAGCCTATTCTGCTGCAAATATCACTGAAATTCTTGCAACTTCAAAGCCTAATGTTGCTAAAAATTTTATATCTATTATAGATCAACACAGGGCTGAAGGTGTGATGGAAAAAATACACGTTGCCAAGGTCAATACTATAAAAATATTGAATATCGAGATTGACCAAGCTGATTTGCACGTTTCTTTGCAGTTTGATAGTTGGCAAATTACATACAACCTGGACGCCACAGGCGTGCTTGTAAGTGGTAGCAAGTCTCAACAACACAGAGCCTTGGAAACTTGGGTATTTACTAGATCTAAGGCATCTTTAACCCCTGAATGGTTTGTGGAAGATATCAAAATTGAAAGCGTTTCATAATGATTTCCCGCTTATTGCACAATATAATTATCTCAATTGCCCTTCTTTTAATTTTGGGTTCTTGTACTATTAATTTTACATCGCGCAACAGGGGGTATGCTAGGTCAAATAAGGAGAAAATTTCTTCTGTTTTTCACACTGGTCGCAAGGTAGACTATGTTGACTTTAAAGATTGGAAAAATCACTATCTAGACGATTTGACTTTTGATATTTTTATTGATAATCAAGGTGGTAAAATTGGCGTATTGAGTGGCAAAACATACAAACCCGATGATAGTCACGGCATGAGTGAAAATATTAATACATTTGAGCATTTGAATAAAATAATGCTTGATTTTGAAAAAAAATCTGGCATTTCCTGGTCTAGTAATCAGGAATTGAACCAGATATTTGTGCATTTGGAATCGGAAAATTTAGAGCGAATATTCAACAGCAAGCCTACTCAAGAGGCGCTTGGCATAGGTATTTTTTCCAAAAAAATTGAAGAAAATAAGGTTTTGGGGTCCAATAGGCATATTAAATTGGTGGTGAAAAACTTTGAAAGTCTTGTAAATTGGGAGAATGATTTAAAAATTGCAGATGGGCTGGTGGCATTCTCCAAAAGTTGTGATATTTTTGCAAAAATTGGTAATTCACCTGTTGAAACTAAAAATATTCGCCTTGGCACAGCAGATTTGTGGTATGAAACTTGCGCAAAGTTAAAGCGTTTCGAAGGCGCAGCAGGGGTGAATAATCACCAGACGCGAAAATTTTTTGAAGAATTTTTCACCCCCGTAAAGGTTTATCAATCAAAATTTGGGGGGTACAGCGATATTGGTATGTTCACCGGTTATTATGAGCTTGATTTGCCTGGATCTAAAACTCGCACTGGGAAATATAAATATCCAATTTACGCGCATCCGCCGGAGTGCAAAAGCGGACCATGCGCCACTAGGGATCAAATTTTCAATGGAAAAATTGACAACCGCGGGCTGGAATTGTATTACGCAAAAAGCAATTTTGATATATTTATGCTGCAAATTCAGGGTTCCGGTGTTGTATTTTTTGAAGATGGAACCTTTGCGCGCGTGGGTTTTGGTGGTACCAACAGGCGCAGCGGGAGAAATATTTTTTCGTACATGAAAAAGCGATGCATTCCTAAATGCAATGCCAGTTTAACAGAAATTATTGAATGGTTTGAGTCGAATCCTGAAGATAGTATGGACGTATTGGCGCAGTCTGATTCCTATGTATTCTTTAGGAAATTGGATAATAATGGAGACGGTGCGGTTGGGGCGCAGGGTGTTGCCTTGACACCATCGCGTAGCATAGCTGTGGACGATGCGTTCATTCCTTATGGCGTGCCGCTTTGGCTGGAAACTTATATACCGGTAAAAGATGAGCAGAGTGGGAGATATCAAAAAATGAAAAGGCTTTTCATTGCCCAGGATACAGGTGAGGCAATTACCGGCGCAATTCGCGGAGATATTTTTTACGGGCATGGAACCAAGGCTAGATATCTTGCAGAAAAGCAAAAATTTGAGGGTTCATATTACATTTTGGTGCCGGATAACGTTCTTGCAAAAGTGCGCGTTAAGTGATTAATCAAAATCTGGGTGCTTAATTTTATATTTATTGCAATGCGAGTGAATGACTCCGTTTATAAAACCTATTTCCCTGCCTGTGAAAAAATAACTGGAAAGATTGGTATATTCACTTGTGATAATTGCGGTTTCAATATTTCCAAGCATCAATCTTTCGCCGATGGCACAGCGCAAAATTGATCGCACAAGGCTGTCCAAACTGGCAACCGTCCACTTAGGATTGAGGTTTTGCGCAATATGATGGTCAATATCTTCAAGGTTTTCAATGATATATGCCGTTAGCTCAAAAAGAAATCTTTCATCAAGTTTCTTGGTTTTATTTGTTACTCCGTAAGTTTTTTTGTTGAAAAAATAGTTTTTGTATATATATATAATGCTGTGCACGAAAATTTCAGGCTTTATGGAGGTTTTGGTGTTAAATAAATTGTCCTGCGATTGCAGATTTTGCGAACTTGCAATAATATTGCTATCAAGCATATATACGTTCATAATTCCTGCCATTCGCGACATTCTGCGCCTATATGTCAAGAATCTCTCAAACAAATCCTTTCTATGCTCAAGATCATAATCCGAATTCGGAATTGCACTACTTTGACTTTTGTAAGCTTGAGATTTTGAAAAATCCGAACCAATCATTGCACTTTATAAAATATACCACTAAGCAGTAACAAATATAAACTAATAATCAAGAGATTATTTTTGCGCGCTGATTTTTTACACAAAATCTATAGATTTTATAGGCAATTATTGGTATAAAAATAAATAACAAGGTGACAATAACAGCTTTGTTTATAAAGCTGGAAAAGTTTTCCACAGTATCTACTTTTTTCCCAAACCAATAGCCAAATAATACCACCATTGTTGAGAAAATGCCACCCCCAAGGGTTGTAAGAATTGCGAATAATTTTACATTCATGCGGCTTAAGCCTGCTGGTATGGTGATTATATGTTTTACCGCTGGAATTGGTATAAATCTGCCGAAAAATATAACAAATTTGCTATATTTTAAAAATCTTTCCTCCCAATAGCGAATTCTGTGCTCTGGAAGTAGTAAATATTTACCGTATTTATATAATATAGCCCTGCCAAGCCAGGAAGCCATATAATAATTCACAAAAGATCCCACTAAAATTCCAAAACTTGCAGCGGAAATTATCAAAGCTAGGTGCATATCTCCCTTGTAAGCTGCTGCTCCGTAAGATATCAAAAACACTTCACTTGGAATAATCACGGGTAAAAATGTGCTTTCAATGGCCATGATGCAAATCACTCCAAAATAGCCCATATGACTTAGAAGTTCTATGACCTCATTAGCAAATGATATTAAATCCACGTTAAAAATGTAACCTAATTTACTAGGTGTGCTTGCTGTATACAAAAGTCAAGAAAATTTTCTTTAATAAGATTTATTTAGATATAAAAGTACTTGAAAATTATTTTTACACGTACCAGTGTGTGTTATTAGGTATGACTTATTATATGAATCACGGTTTAAAATCTGAATTTATTTCTGTAATAGAAAAAGCGTTAAGCGGGGACAACTTAAGCCCGAAGTTTGATAAACTTGGGGAAGTTTTGTCAATTTCTGATGGCGTAGCAAGGATTGCTGGTTTAAATAGCGTTGGTGTTGGTGAAGTTGTAGAATTTTCTTCTGGCGTACGCGGAATTGTTCTAAATATTGAATATGACAAGCTTGGTGTTGTGGTTTTGGGCGAAGATCGCCTAATAAAAGAGGGTGATACTGTGAAAATTAGCGGCAAGGGTTTGTCTATAAAAGTTGGAAAAGGCTTACTTGGAAGGGTTGTAAATGGATTTGGCGACCCAATTGACGGGCTTGGTGAATTAAATTCTAGTGAAATTCGCCCTGTAGAAACTAAAGCCCCTGGAATTATTGACAGAAAATCAGTTACCGAGCCAATGCAAACCGGAATTAAGGTTATAGATAGCCTTGTGGCAATTGGAAGAGGGCAGAGAGAGTTAATCATTGGTGATAAAAAAACTGGGAAAACCACCATTGCAATGGATGCAATACTTAACCAGGTAAAATCGAATAAAAATCTTCCTGAAAATGAAAAAATGCACTGCATATATGTATGTATAGGGCAAAAAGCTTCAAGCGTTGCAAGATTTGTAGAAAGTTTGCGCATTCACGGGGCTATGGAATTTACAACAGTTGTTATGGCTGGCGCTTCAGACGTTGCTTCGATGCAATTTTTAGCGCCGTATGTTGGTGCGGCTCTTGGTGAATATTTTAGAGATAATGGAATGCACGCCCTAGTGGTTTATGATGATTTAAGCAAGCACGCTGTGGCTTATCGCCAGATGTCACTTTTATTGCGCAGACCGCCAGGAAGAGAGGCTTACCCCGGAGATGTGTTTTATTTGCACTCAAGATTGCTTGAAAGGGCGGCAAAAATGTCTGACGCTAGAGGTGGGGGGTCTTTAACTGCACTTCCTATTATTGAAACTCAAGCAGGTGACGTTTCTGCGTACATTCCAACCAATGTTATTTCCATCACAGATGGGCAAATATTCCTGGAAACCGAGTTATTTTACAAAGGAATTCGCCCGGCGGTGAATATTGGGCTTTCCGTTTCGCGTATTGGCTCTGCCGCGCAAACCAAGGCAATGAAGCAAGTTGCCGGTAGATTGAAGTTAGATTTGGCGCAATTTCGTGAGCTTGAGGCATTTTCTCAATTCAGCTCTGACCTGGACAGCGCTACGAAATTGACTATTGAAAGAGGGCAAAAGTTAACTGAATTGCTAAATCAAGATCAAAATGCACCCTTGCAAATGGCGGAGCAGGTATGTATTATGTACGCGGCAAGTAAGGGGTTTTTAGACAAGGTTCCTTTTGCAAATGTGAAGAAATTTGAGCAATCTTTGCTGCACAAATTGAATGAAAATTCAGAGATTTTATCCACCATTACCAAGGAAAAGAAAATATCTGAAGAGCTTGAGGCGAAGCTGGTTTTAGTAATTGAAAAAGCTATTGCAGAATAACAATTTATGGTTTATTTCTCCATAAAGATAGAGATTTTGCATGTATTTCGCTTTCTATATCCTCTTTGGTTTGAATAATATTCGTATTTTGGTTGATGTTGATAATATTGGTTATTTCAACCTCCACCCTTCCGGCATTTTTAATTCCAAAGCCCTTTGGCCAAAATAATCCTGAATTTAGGGCAATTAATGCAACTTTTCCGCTGTAGTTTTTGAAAATTTCCAGGCATCCAAATTTATATCGCATCTTTTCATATGGGCTTGTTCTTGTGCCTTGTGGAAAAATCACCACGCTTTTTCCAAGCTGCAAAGATTTCAATATTTGATTGTTCATTTCGCGCATTTCCCCTATGGTATTTGATCTTTTTACCGGAATCATGCCCATATTTTTTAAATACCAGCCGTAAAATGGTACTTTGAGCAACCCTTCCTTGATAACAAAAGATACTTTGTCAATTTTTGTGAGGAAAAATATCGTTTCCCAGGCGGATTGATGCTTCGAAAGTATTAAAAAACTTCCATTTTGCAAAGTTTCAAGATTTTTGCAGCTGTAACCTATGTTGCATACAATTTTTAGCAATATTAGCACACCATTTCCCCAGAATTTCCCCAGATAAATTGCATATTTTTTGCTCAAGCCAAGGGGAAGCCCAAAAATTGCGCAAAATATCGTCCAAATTGCAAATAATATATCAAAAATTACACTGCGAATCATACCTTAAAATCATCTAAAATACTAGGATAATGCCTTCCAAGTGGGGATAATGTGAAAATTTCACAGCCATTTTTCGTCACGCCAATCGTGTGTTCAAATTGCGCAGAAAGTTGCTTATCGCGCGTTGTAACTGTCCAATTATCAAGCCTTGAAACCAAAACTTCCCAGGTTCCTGCATTTATCATGGGTTCAACGGTGAAAAACATTCCCTCTTGCAAGGTGATGGAATCTGTGTATCCGGCAACATCTTCGCCGTAATAATGCGGAACTTGTGGCTCTGTGTGGAATTCCGTTCCAATTCCGTGACCGCAAAAATCACGGGTTACGGTAAAGCCGTGATGCTGCACGTGTTTTTGAATTATTTTCCCTAGTTCAGATAGCTTTACCCCCGGTTTAATTGCCCCAATTGCTTTCATCATAGATTCGTATGTTACCTTTGTCAGGCGTTTTGCTTTGATTGTTTTAGGATTATTTTGAAAGCTTTCCCCAACAAAAAATGTGCGATTTGAGTCTCCATGCCAGCTGTTTACAATTGGCGTTACGTCTATATTTATTATGTCGCCATCTGTTAATTTTTGGTCTGAAGGAACTCCGTGGCACACAACATGATTTACCGATGTGCACACTGATTTTGGAAATCCACGGTAGCCAAGCGGGGCGGAAATTCCGCCATTTTTTTCAATAAAATCACTGCATATTTTATCAAGTTCGTTGGTTGTAACTCCAGGTTTGATAAATTCCTCTATCATATCCAGCGTTTTTGCGGCTAAATTTCCCGCAATTCGCATGCCTTTAAAATCTTCCTCTGTGTGTAAAATTATTTTTTTCATAAAAAATCTAGTAAATTAAAAATCTACATTTAACTACATACTAAAGTGAATTATTTAATAATAAAGAATTAAATGGGTTTAGATTTAGCAAAGCGAAATTTATTTAACAGGCGTGTGTATGTAATCTCAATATTTAAGGGGTTATTTCTTGTGTTTATTGCTGCAAGACTGGGATTCTTGCAAATTTTTTCCTATAAGAAGCACAAGCTTACCTCTAGGTTAAATAGCACAAAAATATCATTCAGTCCGGCGCCAAGGGGTGATGTTTTGGACAGAAAAGGTAAAAAAATTGCAACCACAAAGCAGTCTAAAATGATTATATATACGAATATTCCATTAAAGCAATCAGGAATACCAACAATAAATGCGGTTTTGGACATAATTTATAAGCAAAACCATGATGCTAAAGCAATTGCAATGAGGAAAATTCTAAAATATGCAAAAAATAACCCGCACGCAGAAATTCCATTGTATACAAATTTAAGTGATGATCTTTTGGAAAGGGTTTCATTTCACCTGCCAAGTTTTAAGAATATCGAAATTCAAACCACAAATATTCGCGAATATTTACTAGACAACTCTGCTGCCCATGTTGTGGGATATGTTCAAAAAGCTTCGCAGGATATGGTAAATAACGCCTCAAATATTATAACAAAAAAGCTATATAGGTCGCCAAATTATTTCATAGGCGCAGCGGGAATTGAATCTGCTGAAAATGAGTGGCTGGCTGGCAGGTGTGGGGTTGATGGAATGTCGGTAGATAACGTTGGAAATGGCGTAGGAAAATATTCAATACAACAATCTATTGCCGGAAATGAAATTCAAGTTACGCTTGATGCAGATATTCAGAATATTCTTGCAAAAAATCTTGAAGGTAAGTCTGGCGCTGGCGTGGTTTTGGATATTGAAACAGGGGATATTATAGCTATGCAGTCTGCTCCATCCTTCAACCCGAATGCATTTTTACAATGGGATAATAGCGTGGCAGATTTTTTCTTAAACCCTGAAAAGCCTTTGCTAAATCGCTGCATTGCCGGACTTTACCCCCCAGGCTCAACATTTAAACCAATTACAGCAATTACCGCCGTTGCAAATGGTTGGGACCCGGAAAAGCAGATTTTTTGTAACGGAAAATACACTTATGGTAACAGAACTTATCACTGCTGGAAAAAAGAAGGTCATGGTAAGGTGGATTTACATAAAGCCCTTGCGCAGTCTTGCAATGTTTATTTATATTCAATTGGCGCGGTTACCGATATTGACAAAATTCATCACATGGCGCATACTTGCGGGTTTGACCAAACTTATGACATAGGAATTGGAAGAGAGCACAAGGGCTGCATACCAAGTCGCCAATGGAAGCGTGAAAAAATGAAGGAAGTTTGGGTTGGTGGTGATACAATTAATACCGTGATAGGGCAGGGGTTTAATCAGGTAAATATTTTACAACTTGCAGTGGTTGCAGCAAGAATTGCGTCCGGAAAAAATATTCACCCTTCCATTTGGAAAGAATTTATTCGCAAAAACCAGATTGATAATTTATTTCACGCGCACAAGCAGCAGATTTCCGACTTTAAAGACCTAGACATCCCGCCTGAAGCGCTTGAAATTGCAAGAAAAGGCTTATATTCTTGCATGAATGATGAATTTGGGGCTTTATTTCACGTTTCGGCGCCGTACAGAGAATTTCAAATATGCGGAAAAACAGGCACTGCGCAGGTGGTTTCCAGAAGAATTGACGCAGATGTGATGCGTGGCAATATGAAATTTGCATCTAATGGGTTGTTTTTTGGCTATGCTCCGTTTGATAAACCAAAATATGCGATCGCCGTGGTTGTTGAAAAGGGAATTTGGGGGTCAATTTCCGCAGCTCCGGTTGCAATGAATACTTTGGCTTTTGCGTTAAAAAAATAATTCTTGACATACAGTGAAAAAAGTGGTATAATATACTGTGTTATATTATTTACATTCCGTGGATTCAACAAAACCCAACATTCCTGCGCTTCAAGAGGTAATTGACAACGTGTTCGATGACCCAACAAAATATGCCATGGGTCCATGGATTATGTTCTTTTTTATCAGGCGTCATATTAGAAAAATGGATGGTCTGACTGCGCGGGAAAGGGAAGAATTATTTCAATATTTACATGGAAAATTTTACGTCCATAGTGGAGTTGGAGCGGAATCAGAAGTGGCGGATATAAAAAGAGATGGCGCTAGTGGCATGGCTAGCTTGGATACATCCCCTGAATTGGAAGATGCTGAATGCGAAAAATATTTAACATTCCTTGATGTGGCGCTGCCAGAGAACTTGTCTATGTCAGACACTATAAGACAGCTTAACGACAAGGCGAGTCAGTGGATAGATAATGAGTGTGAGGCGAAATGGAAAATATCCCCATCGAAGGCTAGCACTCATCTTGAAGCTGGGTTTGGCTTTGGAAATGATGGTACAAATGGGTATTATACTAATTCAGATAATACAAAACCCGGATTTGGCAAAGTGATGATTAACATTGCAGGCGAAGAACCCATAAGTACCGTTGCTCACGAAAGGGAGCATGCAAGAGTTGAAGAAAATAAGCTTTCCCAGGCAGATATTAACAAATTCACTTCACGAGTAACTACGCCCTTGGTCGCCAAAATATCTGAATTATTGCAGAGACTTGGAGGCTTAAAGGCATCTCAAATGCTTGGTTGGATGTCATCATTTCAGGATGAAAATTTGAAAAACATGGGCTATCCCGATGATCACATAACTGAAGAGAAATTAGTAAGAACTCCACAGGCAATTATTAAGCTGGGAAGGGTTTTTCCGGAGGCAAGAAAGCGTATTGTTAAAATGTTTGCGAACTTGAGTGAGAACATGGCGAGTTTTATGAAGAGTAAAAAAATTAGCACAAACAAAGTAAATGCACTTGTGGGCGAGCTTGATGAAATAGGGGATTTCATTCAGGAGCAAAGGCAAAAAAAGCATGATTTAAAGGAGAAAATAATGGATTTAAATTTGAAATCTGCTTATAAGAAACAGAAGGAAATTTACAAGCATGAGCGTGAAAAAGATTATATGCCTTATGGAAAAAAGCTTGCGATGTGTGAAAAATTGATAACCGAAAAAGAGGCAAGGCGCGCAGAGAAGTATAAACAAAAGCAAGCAGAAATTGACAGAAAACATGCCAGAAAACTTGAAAAAGAGCGCAAAAGGGAGAATTCCAACAGTGCTATAGGATCTGCTTATTAGCCAAAATATTTGCAATATCCGATATGCTAAATGCACCTTTTATTCTGGAATTTTTGTCAAATATCAAGATATTAATTATGAGATTTTCCAAGTCAGGAGCCGCCCATTTATCTAAATGTTGATTAAAAGATGGCACATTTTTGAAGAAAATTCCGGCATTTTTCGCCTCCTGCGCTTTGTTTGACCCCCCGGCAATATTTTGCAAAGCTGTAAGCAATTTGCAGGAATATTTATATATACTTCGGCTTAAGAATACGGAATTTACCTCGCCATAATTCAGAATTTTCTGCATCCCGTTTAGATCTTTTAAGAAAAAATAATGCATCAATTCAGATAAAATATCTTCATCTGTGTTGATAATTTGCCCAATATCACAGTGGTTTAGCTTCTTGCTTTTATGTGTTAGAATGATGATTTTTTCCATCTCATTTTCTATGTCAAACGGATTATTTCCTATCGCGCTTGCAAGTTCGCCGAGCAGATCCGTGGTTTCCATTTCTATGCTATTTTCCTTTAATATCTGGGAAATTCGCGATAAAACTTCAGCTTTTTCCATTTCATAACAGGGGATTGAGTAATATTTTCCATCTGTATTTTCGTGAAAGTTGCGCAATTTTGGACATTTGTTAATTTCCTGGTTGAAAAATACGAAATTCACCCCTTCTATACAGGTTTTATCTGCAATTGCGGTGAATATTTTGTCTGTAATTTCAAATATTCGCACCAATTTTTCGGGTTGGAAAAAATCGCCCGAATTTGCAACATTTTCAATTACCGATGCAGGATTTTTCTCTTCTTTACAGTGAATATCTACAATATTCGTATTGGTTTTTGTGTAAAATGACGTAATTTCATGCAATCTTTTTTGCATCACGGCTTCATCATTTCCGTAAATTACCGCTGAAGTTGCGATTTTAGGATTTTTCAGAAAATCCAAAAGATTTTTACCCGTTAGCTTGCCTGACATGTTCTTAAGTATTCTTCCAATTTTTTTGAGGCTTCGTGTGTTAATTTGTTGCGCGAAATACTTCGTAAAGACGTACCATTTTCAGAGCGCAATGAGCAATTTGGCTTATATTCAAGCAATATTTCCACTGCACCAGACTTTCCAAGTGATGCCGCGCGCATTGTTGGGGTGTAGCCTTCGCTGTCGAATGAGTCTATATTTGCGCTGTTTTCAAGCAGTATTTTTGTAATATTTGCCGCACCAACTCTTGCAGCTGCGTGCAATGGCGTGCTACCTCCAACGCTTCTGGAGTTAACATCCGCTTTATATTTTATAAGTAATTTTACCATTGACAAATCTTGGTCTAAAATTGCAAGATTTAGCACTGATATATCGCTGTTAATTGTTTCATTTGCCAGTTTGGCATTACGTTTTAGCATTTTTTCCGCCAGGGGGTAGTTGCCGGTTTTAACAGCTTTGCAAAAATCACTTTTACAGGAAACAACTGCATTAATTTTGGTATTTGTTATAGTGAAAACAGCACAAGATATAAGTAAAATAAATAATTTCATAAAAAGTACTTGAAATATATATTCACTGTGATATAAAGGTATGTATTTTTTTAAAGTCAAGATGTTAGTAGGAGTTGCAAAAGAAATAAAACATAGTGAGTACAGAGTTGCCATTTCCCCGGCTGGCGTTGCCGAATTTATTCATAACGGTCATAAAGTTTGCGTTGAAAAGGGCGCGGGTGAGGGCATTGGAATTTCAGACGCAGATTACACAAAAGCCGGAGCAACCGTTGTAACGCGCAAGAAATTATTTTCCGACTGCGAAATGATTGTAAAAGTTAAGGAATTACAGGAATCGGAATATGAAATAATGCAAGAGGGGCAAATTTTATTTTCATACCTTCACTTGGCGCCGGATTTGCCTCAAACTAAGGCGCTTTTGAAATCAAAAGTTACCGGAATTGCATTTGAAACTGTTACTGCAAAAGATGGTTCTTTGCCGCTGCTTTCTCCAATGAGTGAAGTTGCCGGAAAGCTTGCAGTGCAACAAGGGGCGTATTTTTTAACAAAAGCTCAAGGTGGATCAGGTGTTTTACTTGGCGGGGTTCCAGGTACGAAAAAGGGAAATGTATTGATTATCGGTGGTGGTGTTGTTGGTATTAATGCCGCAAAAATTGCAGTTGGAATGGGCGCAAATGTCACATTACTTGATAGATCACTTCCAAGACTTAGATATTTAGAAGAGGTATTTGGCGGCAGAATTACAGTTGCATATTCAACCCAAGATTTAATTGCAAGTGAAATAGTTGATGCTGATTTGGTGGTTGGTGCGGTTCTAATTCCAGGTGACAAAGCGCCGAAAGTTATTACAAAAAAGATGCTAAAAACTATGAAACAAGGTTCAGTTTTGGTGGATGTTGCAATTGACCAGGGTGGCTGTTTTGAAACTTCAAAGGCAACTTTCCACACAGACCCTGTGTTTGAAGTGGACGGAATTATACATTACTGTGTGTCAAATATGCCTGGTGGCGTTGCAAAAACTTCCTCAAAAGCTCTTGAAGCCGCTATTCTTCCATACGCAATTACAATTGCAAATAAAGGCATTGTAAAAGCCGCGAAAGATGACGTTCATATTCTAAATGGGCTTAACACTTTTGATGGAAATATAGTTTACAAAGCAATTGCCGATGGCTTTAAGATGAAGTATGTTGATCCGTTAAAGTTATTAAAATAAGCTATAAAATATGCAACCAGGTGATAATCAAGGCGGTGGCGGACCAAATCCTGACCCAGCTCCACTAGTCCAACCAAATCCGGGCGTGGACGAAGATGATAAGTCTGACGTAAGTGAAGATGAACAAGATTTAGGTGGAGACCCTGATCCCGCCCCGCAAGATGAAGCGCTTTCCAGCGATGAAGAAGATGAAAAGGAAGGTCAAGAAGGGGTTAAAAAGAAGAAGAAAAAACCAGATCCCGCGCCAGATCCAAAAAAACCAGATCCCGCGCCAGATCCTACACCACCACCTACAAAGCAGCCGAGGTATATAAGGAAATGGAGTGAGGGTAAACTAGGGTATATATGGGATAATACCGCGAAGAGATTATGGTGGTTGGCTAAAGATAAAACATTAGCATTGCTTAAGGAGTTGCGCAAATATAGCATATTGGATATCTTGTTTGAAGGGGTTGATGGAAATAGCAAGCTCACAATCCTATCTCAAAAACTCTTAACATTTCTAACTAAAGTTCCTTTGCTTAGTTCGCTCTTGGGGGGTTTTTTAGATAGTGCAGAGATCGAAAAATTAGCCAAAACAGCATATGAAAAGCTAAAGAGCAAGGACTCTAAAGCGCCATCTGGGGCTGGAAAGAAAGACAAATCACCGGAAGAATCGCCAGATATGGGTGGGCTAGGGGAAATGCTAAAGAACATGGGCGGCAATAAAGGTAAGCATGAGCAGCGGAAATCTGCAAAATATGACGATGACTCGGTTGAAGTAAAGGGTAATACTGCAGGGGGCAAAAGTGAACCTAGTGCACCAGAGTTGTCAAGTGAGGGAAGATTGAGCGCAAAATTTAAACCAACCAACATAGAAGGAGGTTTTGCAAAAAAGTTTAACTCACACCCACCGGGTGAATTTAGCTTTGCCGGCGCGGAAAAGAATAGGTTCGATAAAGCGGAAAAGATTTTAAAGTCTAAATAATCACAGCCTATACCAGTTTTTTATAAGCTGTAAATTTTTTATAATCAAGCGCGGGGTCGTCATTATCATCGATGGGATTTTTATAATTTTTAATGGCGGATATGGTGTTATTTTCAAATTTAAGCTCGGTTATTTCACGGCTTTCAGGCACAAAACTGACCAAAGAGCCAATTCTCCCGTCAATTCGAACATAATACCAGGTATTACCATCGTTTGAGATAAAACTTGGGCGTCCAAAAACCGAATCTACGGTGGATTTTGTGTACCCTACTTGCACTTTTTTTGCAATTAAACTTGGGCTGTGGTGACCTAAAAATCTAACATTCTGCGTGCATGCAGTAAGGAAAATTGCTATTAATATCACTTTATTTTTCATACGGCTGCCTTATATATTGAGGTTGAATTAGTTTAATTTCTGCTAAAGATTGAGCGCTTTTTTGCTTGTTTTCTGCCAATTTCAGCATTGTGCTTGGTGATATTTTATTGCAAATCACTGGTGAAAATGCCGATAAATACGGGAAAATATCCTCATCGCACAGCAAAATATCGCACTCTTGGGGTTGTATTTCATTTATTTTCATAAACTTACCGATGGATTGGTAATTTTCACTGAAATCGTAGTGCTTGATAAAGATATTATTTAAAATATCAGCCTTTAGAGCGACGGCAATTTTACTGTTTTTCTTACCTGGATTATTTATTAAAAATTCTTGCAATAATATATCAAATGTGTCAAATAATATGATTTTTTTCTCTGGCGAAAAAGCCAACAAACCCGTAATGTATGCCGTAGCAATTCTAACTCCGGTAAAACTTCCAGGGCCAATATTTAAGCCGAAATATTCAATATTTTCAAGTTTTTCATTTGCAGTTTGAAGCAGTTGACTCACCGCGCCGCAAATTTCCTCAACCTGATGGTTTATCTTTTCACTTTTGTGAAAATGACCAATTTCATTGGAATTTTTCAACCCCAGTGCCAAATATCCATTCGCCGTGTCTATTGTTAAAATAGCATTCATAAGTTTTATCACACAGCCTAATGTAGGCATGAATATTCTAGAGTCAAGCACATTTTTTTCTTGACATAGGCTGTTATTTATGATATTATCTAGTATGTTTTTTTTATAAATGTATGGAACCAATATTAAACAATCCCCCTGTGGCAATGGATGACGCTGAACTAGGTATTGCTATTAACACACTTCTTACTGACCCGGCGTTTATAACTTTATTCAATGACCAAAGAATAGAAGGGAAGCAGCTGTATCGTCATATAGATGAAGAGAAAATTCCAGAGCATCTGCAAGTTTTATTTAAGAGTATTTGCATGGCCAAAGGAGGCCATGGATTAAAAGTATTTATTCCAGCATTCAAGGATATGGTGGGTGATGAGAGTAAAGATGAGCAGGTGCGTGCGTTTTCAAAGAGATTCGTCTCAGCGATGTATTATCACTACGACAGTAAAAAATTCCGCGTTTTGACTGATCACGTTAATTATGCTTTTAATAAAAAGAAGAAGAGGTCTGATCAGGAGCATACTGCCAATAAAAGACCGAGGCAGCCTGATCAGAATCGGACCGTAGTTGAAGATAGTGATACACGCGATATTGTGGATACTGTTATCAATCACGAATGGGTGAGAAATATATTAGATACATCAGGTCAAAACCAGGCACAATATAGTTATATAACAACAATTCCAGAGGACCTAAAGGGTTTGCTTACAACTATTTTCAACGATCCTGAATCAACAAAAAGCCTTGCTCGCAAATTCAAGGAGGGTCCTGATGATGGTATGAGTAAGAATAAGAAGTGTCTGTTGTATAGATTGCTTAAGCTGATGTATCCAAATTCACCAGAGCGTAGTAGTATTAGGCAACAACTTAAAGCTGGTTTTGACCCTGCGCGATATTCAGATACTAGACAACTCCCAAGGTATTTTTACACCCCGGAAGTGGAAGAGATAATGCGTCGCAAGGGGGTGACTCGCATTGCGGCATACGACGAGACTTTCGCCCTGAGACGTCCAGCTGTAGCAGCAGAAGCAAGTAGGACGGGTAGGAGTCCTGTCTGTATATATACGGAGAAGAGAATACGCGCAAATCATCCAAGAGTTGTGGCTGAGGCGGAAGCATCGAGAAAACGCATAATGGAAATATATAAATCCCGCCCAGAGCTTAGGGATGTAGTGCCTTACCAAAAGCGACCTACTGCGCCGCTAGAAGGTGCAATCACAGAAAATGCACCGGAGAGGTTGGATTCACCGCAGATTGTGCGCAAAGAAGGTGACATGGATGGTTTATTGGATCATTGCAGCTTCAATTTCTCTGTATATGGTGTCAATGAGGTTTATTCGCCAGGTCAATATTCTTCAGATGAAGATTCAAATGAATTGCCTTATAAAAAGTCTAAAATCAGCATACCAACCCCTGATTGTAAGTATAAAAAACTTGAACTTGGCAGAAGATCGCCTTCGCCTGATGGTGATGGTTTTGGCCTTGGTTTTGAAATCGCTGGAAAATAGATTTTATTTGCAAATTAAATTAATAATGCTATATCATTACAATGATTGCAGTGGCACCCGTAGCTCAGTTGGACAGAGCAGAGGTTTCCTAAACCTTGTGTCGGTGGTTCGATTCCTCCCGGGTGCACCATTTTTGTTTAGGAAATATTATCAATTTTTTGCATTACAAGTTTGTATTTGGCGTCACTGGTTATTACATCTGCCGCGCAGATTTCATCATTTTTGCATAGTATGATTTGTTTGCGAATTTGCCCCATGCGCTTTGTGCGAGTGATTAACTCTTGCCCTAGATAACAGCCTTTTGTGAAGCTAACACCATTTAGGTTTTCAAAGTCATATTCCAGGATAATCCCTTTATTTTGGGGAATAAAACGCCCATCAACCACTTTATTTTGAATCAAGAAAGAGTTATATTCATCCGCTGAATGCAAATTGTGGAATATTGTATCGGATTTTACGATATTTCTTATGCCAATGCTTGGGCTTCTGGTGTCTGTGTAGAATTTTACAGCATTTTCTACGTTACTTCCTGCAATTACGGTGAAATTTTCACATTTTTCTATGATGATTTTCTGGCGCAGTTTGTATTTGTTCATTGTGGAGATGAAATCGTCTGCAAAAATATCTGCTATATCTATATATATTATATCTTCAGCTTTTACAACGAAAAAGTCAAATAAAAATCGCCCATTAGGCGTTAAAAGTGCGGAATATATTGAATCTTGCGCCTGCAACAATTTTATATCATTTGTCACCAAACCCTGTAAATATTCTTCAACACTTAACCCAGTAATTTGAATTATAACTCTGTTATTTAGCCTAAAATGCACTGTTTTTGTTAAAAAAAGTCTCTTATATTGAGGATAAAATTGCTATAATTGTCAAGAAAAAAAGATTATTAAAAAAAATACTTGATTATTATTTTAATAACATGGTAAGTAATGTTTACTATTGTTGATTCAATTTAATATGAGACATTTGGTAAAACACACAGGACTAGGTCGTTCCGGAAGCCATAAAGCTACTATGCTTAGAAATTTAGCCACTTCTTTGTTGGATAACGGACAAATTTCCACCACACTTGGAAGAGCAAAAGCAATGAGACCTTATGTTGAAAGGCTTATAACTATTGCTAAAACCAAAGATAAACTTACTGCAATAAGAGCTTTGTCAGGGGTTTTATATACAAAAACTTCTGTCGATAAATGTATAGAATATGCGCAATCTTTTCAAAACCGCAAAGGTGGATATTTGCGCGTTTTGAAGAACGGTTTTAGATATGGCGATAACGCACCTATTGGCGTTGTTCAATTTGTTGAAAAAGATCCTGCTTAATCTATAGATAGCGAAATACTCCTCAAGCGGGGATGTTTTGTAGCTGTTTTATGAGCCATTTTCCAGTTAATAAACTGTGTTAGTGCGTCAACTTGGTCATCATGTGAATTTTCCGGAAATGTTGAAATTTCTGTGAGAAAACTTTGATTCCATTCTTGATTTTCTTGAATAAACACCCTTTTTGATTCAAAGCAGTTTAGACAATTTGCTACACGCGTATGTTTATCTTGTTTTGGGTTAATGGAAATTACACTGCAGTTAGTTTGTGATTTAATTTCCTGAATCAGTGAAGATCCAATATTTTTATCCTCTATAAGCATTGCATGAATTTTTTCTGTAGCAATTTTAGCTAAAATTAACTTTTTTAACCTGGGGTAGGTTAGGCGTTCACGTGCAATATTCATGATATAAAAAATGTTATCCTTCTCGCCAATTTGCATTAAAACGCTGTAATCATTGAATTTTCCGGTGCCAAATGCGGTGTCTACGCTGTAATATATTGCGTCCATCGTGACGCTTTCCGGGGCGTAAAAATCAAACCATTTTGCATCAATTACACCCGATTCTTTGAGTGGTTTTTGTTGATATTGTGCTGCAAAAATATAGCTACCCATCTCATTTTGCACATCCCTTACCGCTCTGATATTTTCTCTATTTTCATGCAAAATATCGCCGTTTTGACGATAAATATAGCTTTTATTATTTAATTTATACGTTCTACTTTCCTCCTCAATTGCAGGAATCGACAAAACTTGCCACTGCGAAGTGCTTTTTCCCAGTAAATACGCGGTTAAATCTTCATGGTGCAGGCGCTGCATTACCACAATAATTTTGCCGTTATTTTTATCATTCAGCCTAGATGAAAGCACACTATCAAACCATCGATTCACCTTTTCGCGCTCATTTTTGCTGTGAATTTTTGCGGGATTTTGTGGGTCATCAACTATAATTACATTCCCACCTTCACCGGTTAAAGTGCCATTTGTTGACGTTGCAAAACGATAGCCATTGTTCATTGTTGTAAACTTTGTTTTCTCATTTTCACCGTATCTAATTGAAGTATTTGTGATCTGCTTGTACCAATTAGACTGCAAAACTTTTCTGCAGTCAAGCGAATGTTTTTGGCTTAAAATTTTGGAATAACTTACAGCTATGATTTTTTCTGATGGAAAATTAGCCAATATCCAAGCGGGAAAAGCAACGCTAATACACACAGATTTCAAACTTCGCGGCGGCACATTTATAATTAATCTTTTAATATTTCCCAAATATACCTCTTTTAAATAATCACACATTAATTCCAAATGCCAGTTGTGCGCATAATTTGCATCGGGGTCAATTTCCTCTAGCACTCGAATTGTAAAAGCTAATAAATCACTATAAATCATCGCAGTATTTCATAATAAATAGAAATGTTGTGGGCTTTTGCAGCCTGGGAAGCAATTTTGCAAAAAAAGCTGGAATATTATTATCAACGTGCTAATTAATGCAAAAGTGCTTATTTTATGTCAAGTTATACTACAAAAGTTTTAATCATAGGCTCCGGTCCTGCGGGATATACAGCCGGAATATATGCAGCACGTGCGAATTTACAGCCAATAATTGTCACAGGCGATCAACCTGGCGGGCAGCTGACAATCACCACTGATGTTGAAAATTACCCAGGATTTGCATCTGCAATACAAGGTCCTTGGTTGATGGAAGAAATGCAAAAACAAGCAGAGCACGTTGGAACTATTATACATAGAGACATGATAGCTTCGGTTGATTTTACCAAAAGACCATTTGTTTGTCGTGCGGTAAGCGGGGCGGAATATATTGCGGAATCTGTGATAATTTCCACCGGTGCCCAGGCAAAATGGCTTGGATTGGAGTCGGAAAAAGAATTTCAAGGGCATGGCGTTTCAGGTTGCGCCACATGCGATGGATTTTTCTATAAAAATAAAATTGTTGCCGTTGTTGGCGGCGGAAATACTGCCGTTGAGGAAGCTTTATATTTAACCAATCACGCTGCAAAAGTTTATTTAATTCACAGGAAATCTTCATTAAAAGCAGAGAAAATATTACAAGAAAGGCTATTAAAGCACGAAAAAATTGAGGTTATATGGAACTCACAAATTGCGGAAATCAAGGGCAGTAAAAAACCTTTGAAATATGTTACGGGGGTGGATATTTTAGATATTACCACCAATAATATTAGAAATATTCCACTTGATGGGGTGTTTATTGCCATTGGGCACAAGCCAAATACTTCAATATTTGCAGAAAAAGTGAATATTGACCAAGATGGCTATATAATTACACAGCCCGGCTCTACTAAAACGAATATTTCCGGTGTGTTTGCCGCGGGCGATGTGCAGGATAAAATTTATCGTCAAGCTGTTACAGCTGCGGGCACCGGATGTATGGCTGCTCTCGATGCCCAGAAATTCCTGGAAAATAACTAGTTACCCAATTGATATGTCCGTAGACGGGTAAAATAATGCCCCAGTATGATGCGCCACGACGATATTCTTGCTGGCACCATATGGCAAGCTTGCTAGTGCTCTTTTGTTTTGAATATTCGCCTCTTGACGTGAAATTCCACAACCCACAAGCATAATTGCTGCAGAAACTAAAGCCCCATAATAAAGGCATCTAGCACATTTTGCACCAAAAGCATTGGATGTTTGAATCAAGGTATCAACAAAATTAGCCATAAAATAAAACACTAACTACAACTTAACACAAATATTATACCACATTTTTTGCTTCATGTCAAGTAAATTATGAAAAAAAATTATTTCACCTATTCACCCCCTGTTTAAAAGGGAAATCACCACGCTGCAACCCGTGGTGATTTATTTTTTGTAGATTATTTTCGCATCTTCACCTACTTAAACATGCCCATCTTCTCATCTTGACTCCTCTTTTTTAACTCTCTTGTGGCAAATGTATCAGGCGATATTTCTGCTGAGGTAGGGAAAAAATCCCCCGCATCAAACAGCTCATCATTCATATCAAGCAAGCCATCATCCGGAAATGCAGGTGCTAGTGGCGCGAATGTTGATATCACTCTTTCTGGGCTTTCACCCCTGATTTGTGTGCATTTTTTTGGGACTTCCTCCAATCTGAATATATCGCTCATTGTAAATAGCATCTCCTCCTCCTTCTTCTGCTTAAATACATCTGCATTTCGAGCAGAGCGCCACCTATTCTTTATTTTTGTAGATTCTTTTTTGTTATTTTTTAACCAATCTTCCCTCCATTCTATAGTTTGACCATCCCAGCCGGCAACCTTTGTATCTTTCCCTTTGAGCTTTGTTGCCCAGTGCTTTAGTTCCACTTGCTTCCTCTCCTGTGCCCCCTCCTTCTGCTTCAATACATCTTGATTGTGAGCAGTATACCACCTGTTTTTTACTTTCTTGGATTTGTCTGGGTTATTTTTTAACCAATCTTCCCTCCATTCTATAGTTTGACCATCCCAGCCGGCAACCTTTGTATCTTTCCCTTTGAGCTTTGTTGCCCAGTGCTTTAGTTCCACTTGCTTCCTCTCCTGTGCCTCCTCCTTCTGCTTCAATCTATCTTGATTGTGAGCATTATACCACCTCCTCTTTATTTTTTTAGATTCGTTTTTGTTATCTTTTAACCAATTCACCCTCCATTCTGTAGTTTGACCATCCCAGCCGGCGACCTTTGTATGTTTCTCTTTGAGCTTTGTTGCCCAGTGCTCTAGTTCCACTTGCCTTAGTACCTGAAGTTCGTTTTCTAACTCTCTCCTTCTCCTTTCCCCTGCTTCCTTTTCCCGCACCATCCTTTCTACTTCCATCCGACTCATTTCTTTTTCTGCAGCTGAATAACGCCCGCGTTTTTGAGGCAATGCTGGCGTTGATATTTTTTTGTTTTCTTGATTTTCCATATAAAAATAAAATACTTTTGCAGTATATCATATTTTTTTAGGGTTGTCAAGCGGGAAAGTGCTTCCGTGTAATAATTTTGATGTTTACCAGGTGGCAATGTTTTATTTTTTATATGCAACAACTAAACGACGTGATGGACAAACTTGGGCAAACTTATCAAGATTTTAAGTCACAAAATGACCAGCAATCTGCTGACCCTTTGGATCAAAATAAATTACAAAAGATGAATGATGCAATTGATGCTTTATCGGCAAAAATTGAGCAGCAATCGAAGATTTTAAGTCGCCCTGCAACACCAGCACATGGAGCTTCCAATGGGAAAAATAACTTATCTTCCCCTGAATATAAACAGGCTTTTACTGACTATGCAAGAACTGGGCAGGAGGTTAAAATGGGTGGATTTGTCTCAAGTTATGACGCGGGCTATCCTGGAACTTCGCAAATTAACGAGCTGGTTTCTAGTTATTTAGAAGCTAATTCTGTGATTAGAAAATATGCAAAAAATATCATTATTTCCAGAGACTCTCTTGAGTTTGTGAGAAATAAAGATAATGTTGATGCAGCTTGGAGCGATGGAAAAACTGCACCCGATTCCATTGAAGGTTATGAGAAAATTAGTATTAAAGTTAATGATCTTATTGCCCAGCCAAAAGTCACTCAAAAATTACTTGATGACGTTGAAATGGAATTTGATTCTTGGTTTGCAACAGAACTTGGGCAAATTTTTCTAACAAAGGAAAATGATGCATTTGTTGGTGGTGACGGGGTAAATAAACCACGTGGAATTTTGTCTTACGCTGGAAATGGTTTGAATAATACAATTGAACAAATTAAAACCGGCGATGCAACTAAAATTACGGTTGACGGTTTGATTAATTTGATTTATTCACTAGATGATAGCCATTCAAATGAAGCGATGGTTTTAATGAACAAAATAACCGTTCAGGAAGTTCGTAAGCTGAAAGATTCCAATGGTCAATATCTCTGGATGCCTGGAATATTATCCGGAAAAGCTGACACTTTAATGGGAATTCCACTATTTACAATGGGAAATATTCCATCCATTGCTGCGAATAATATTTGCGCAATATATGGAAATTTGAACAAGGGATATGTAATTGCAGATCATGAAAACATTTGCATTCAAAGAGACCCATTTACAAGCAAGCCATTTGTTTCTTTTTATTGCACGAAAAGAGTTGGCGGTGATGTTATTAACACTAAGGCGATTAAATTGCTAAAAGTTGCCGCTTAAGTCTAATTACTGTTAAATTAATTGAAAACTCACTTCACTCCCTGTGTAATTTACAGGGAGTGATTTGCTTTTTACACGGTAATAGTATAAATTTCACCTACTTAAACATGCCAATCTTCTCACCTGGGCTCTTCTTTTTTAACTCGTTTTTTGTAAACATACCAGGCAAAATCTTCGCCCCTTCTATAACCTCTCGGCACTCATCCGCTCGCTTCGCAGGCAATGGCATTGGACGCGCTATTTCAAAACTAGGCGCAATTGGCGCTAGGGAAGGTAAAATATCCGGAGCTTCATTTAACTCCTCTACGAATAATGCAGGTACTAGCGGCGCGAATGTCGGCATCACTCTTTCTTCACCTTCCTCTCTGATTTTTTTGTGTTTATTGGGCGTGGGTGATTCCCAGTCGGAATCTATTTCCTTTTGCAGTTTTGGCTTTTCTAGTTTCAATTTGTCACGCTTCTCTTTCGCTTTCAGGTTGCCGTCCGCAATTATCTCTTTGTATCTCTCCGGATTATTCACCTTTAGGTTTTCCTTCCAATCTTTCGCTCTCAGGTTACTGTCCGCAAGCATCTCTTTGTATCTCTCTGGATCATCCACCTGTATTTTTTTACGCCTCTTTTTCGTTCTCAGGTTACTGTCCGCAAGCATCTTTTTGTATCTCTCTGGATCATCCACCTTCATTTTTTCCATCCTTTGAGTAGTATACCACCTGTTTTTTACTTTCTTGGATTTGTCTGGGTTATTTTTTAACCAATCTTCCCTCCATTCTATAGTTTGATCATCCCAGCCGGCGACCTTTGTATGTCTCTCTTCGAGCGTTGCTGCCCAGTTCTTTCGTGTCCATTGTTTTTTTATCCGAGGCTTATTTGCCTCTGCCTCTTCCAACTCTGCCTCTTTCAACTCTTCTATTTCTGCAAATATATCAAGCAAAATATCCGCCCCTTCTACAATATCTTGATATTCCCCCAGATCCTCTGCCAACTCTGTATTTGCCCGTTCTCTCCATTTTGGCTCTAATTCCACTATGTTTGCCGTAAGTGGTTCAGGGCGCACAGGCGTAAAATCTTCTGAAGATGAAGAGTGCTTGTGCTTCTGGTGTAATTTTGGCGTTGATATTTTTTTGTTTTCTTGATTTTCCATATAAAAATAAAATATTTTTATTATATCATATTTTTTTAGGGTTGTCAAGCGGAAAAGTGCTCATTATTTAATTCCCCTTAATTGCCATAATTTGCGGGTGAAATAGAGTCCACATAATTCTATAAGGCAGTATATTATATTCCAAATTGTCATTTTTATATCAAGAAAATACTGTGGAATTGAGCAGTCTGTGTTAATATTGTGAATATTTTCAATGCTAAAAGTGCCGCAAGACTGGACGAAAATATGATTTTCCACGCCCAAATGGTAAATGGTTGTCAGTAAATTTGCGGCAATTACAACAGCAACACCGAAATTTTTATGGCGAAGCGGGTAGAGCAATAAAATATATGTAAAAAAAGTTGCAAAATGCATCCATCTTTCGGTAATACACAGTATGCATGGGGTTAAATTAAGAAAATTTTCCAGTAAAAAAGACAGTAAAAATGGTAGAATGAGAGTTAAAATCATTCCAATTTCAATTAATTTTACCGGGAAAAATTGAAATAAAAAATCTCTTTTCATAAAAAAACTTGAAATATAAATTTTATATACTAGAACTGAATTTTAATATCAAACATTTTATGTTTATAATATTTAAAAAAATTATCGAATTTGGCATAAAGTCGAAGAAATTGCAATATTTTGGTTGCGATACATATGGAAATAAATATTATATTAATCGTAAAACTGGTGGCAGAATTTGTATATATTATGGCACATCGGAGCCAAGTAAAATTCCACCTGAATGGCATTCCTGGATGCACGGTTTATCTGATAAACCCCTGGAATTACTGGATTTTCCCTGGGCAAAGAAATACACACCAAACACCACTGGAACTGACGTTGCCTATAAACCAAGCGGGTCTTTTGCAGGCATTATGCAAGGTGATGAAGCGTGCGTGAAGACTGTTTACACCCCATGGAAGCCATAAATTCTATGCATTTTTGCCTCGTCTTTGTTGAAGTTCTTCAAGAAAGCAGTTTACAATTTCTTCGCAATATTTCGCCATCCTGGGTTTTATTAGTCGCTCCATAAATGGAAGAAAAAAGTTGATATCAATGGTAAAAAATACGCGTACTTCTGTTGAATTTATAGGTTTTAACACCCACTTTCCCGTGAATGCAAATTGCATAATTTTTGCGCCAGATATGTCAATTTGCACATCTTGCCCGCGACTTACCTTGATTTTACAATTAAATTTATAAGAATAAATGGTTGCTATTGTAACTTCGGTTATCATCTCTTCCCCTTCGCATCTTAATTTTACAACTTTACACCAGTGCAGGAAGTTATGATAATTTTCCACATCTAATATTAGGTTTTCAAGTGAAATTACATCAGAATTTACAACTTTTGTTGTATTAAAATTAATAGACACCGCTAAAAAATCCTAATAACATTAAGCAGAAAATGAGTTTCCACAGCCACAAGAACCAGCAGCATTCGGATTCATAATTCTGAAATAGCTACCACTTACTTCGTCGACAAAATCCAATTTTCCACCGCTCAACATGGAAATTGTATCCATATCTAAAACCATGTAAGGCACGCCATCGGCGCTAATTACCACGTCGTCAACATCAGGTTCATGAGTCATTTCCAAGTGATATTTAAAACCAGAACACCCGCCTGCATAAACCATAACTCTGAGCATTGCGCCAGATTTCCCACTTTCCTTTTCCTCAAGAGTTTGCAAATGTTTAATTCTCTCCCTTGCGGTTTCCGTCATACTGAATTTTTCTTCTCCCGTCATATTTTTTTTCAAAAATTACATTGATTGTAAAAAGTATTACATATATATTTTATAATGCAAGAGTAAAATAATTTTTTTTATGTTAAATAAATTTTCCATAAATGCCGATAATATCAGGGTTTTTCCTGAAACTGAGGCACATATAAACGACTCTTTTTCTGAAGATAGAATGCGAATTGTTTCCAGCAATGCGTTTAAAAGATTAGAGGCGAAGACGCAAGTTTTCCCATCTTATCACGGTGACCACTACAGAAAAAGGCTGACTCACAGCTTGGAAGTTGGCGGAATTGCTAAAAATATTGCTAAAAATCTAGGGCTAAATGCTGATTTATCTGAAATAATTGCGCTTTCGCATGATTTGGGGCATCCACCATTTGGGCACACAGGGGAGGATATTTTAAGCCATATTATGGAAAGTTTTGGCGGGAAATACGACCATAATACCTTTTCATTTAAGCTTGTGACGAAACTGGAAAAGCATCGTGTGGATTATGATGGCTTAAATTTAACAATTCAGACCTTGGACGGAATTTTAAAGCACAATGGACCATGTAAAAACCCCGGTGAATACTTGGAAAAATACAATTCTTCCCTGCCGGCGGAACTGCGTTTTGACCTGGCAGCAAGGGGGGGGTTGGAAGCGCAAATTGCCGCAATTTCTGACGATATTGCCTATATAAATCACGATATTGAAGATGGAATAAGGGCTGATTTGTTGCACATAGAAGATGTGAAAAAGTTACCGATTTTTGGCGAATATATCAAGGAAGTTGAGGGTAAATACTCATTTTTGCAATATGGAATTATGGCGCGCGATTGCCGAAATTTTAGCATAAATCAAATGCAAAATGATGTTTGTGCTCAAACGGTGAAAAATATTGAAAAATATGGCATTCAAACCAGAGATGATGTGCCAAAATGCCCAGCGCAACTGGTATATTTCAGCGAAGAAATGCACAATAATGTTGAGAAAATTCGCAGCTTTCTCTTTGCAAATTTATACAGAAATAAGAAAGTTGAGAAAATTCGTTCAAAGGCGAAGGGCGTTATTGAAACTATTTTTCATAATATTGTTAAAACCCCGGAAATTATGCCGGATTTATGGGTTATGGAGCTGGAAAGTTTTCACACAGATTTGGAAAAAAAGCAGGTAATATGCGATTATATTGCGGGTATGACAGATACTTTTGCGGTTAGTACGGCAAAGAAAATTACGGCGCAAAGTAGAATAATTTAGTTTTTTTTATTGATGATTATGAGAAATATTTTAATTACGGGCGGGGCGGGGTTTATAGGCAGCAATTTTACCTGTATGTACGCGGAAAAATATCCAAATGCCAAAATTGTAGTGCTGGATAAAATGACTTACGCCGGAAATTTGGAAAATTTGTCTTCTGTGAAAGATAAAATCACGTTTATACAAGGGGATATTGGCGATATTTCGCTTGTTCCCAAACTTTTGCAAGACTATAGCATTGATTGTGTTTTTAATTTTGCTGCGGAAAGTCACGTTGATAATTCCATTTCAAATCCATCAATTTTCATTGAAACAAACATAACCGGCACTTTTAATTTGCTTAGATCTTGCTTGGAATATTACAATAATTTGGGTGATAAGTCAAAATTCAGATTCTTGCATATTTCAACCGATGAGGTTTATGGATCTTTAGAGCTAGGGGAAGATAGAATTTTTGACGAAGAGACAAAATATGCCCCAAATTCGCCATATTCAGCGTCAAAAGCGGCGTCAGATCACCTGGTTCGTAGCTTTGTGCATACTTATAATTTGCCCTGTATCACAACAAATTGCTCAAATAATTACGGCTTTAGGCAGCATTTTGAAAAGTTAATTCCTAAAATGATTTTCGCATGCAAAAACGAACAACCAATTACAATTTACGGCAACGGCGCGGCAATTCGCGATTGGATATGGGTTTTAGACCATTGTGAGGGCGTTTTGCTGGCAATGCAAAAGGGTAAAATTGGTGAAACATACTGCTTTGGTGGTGATTGTGAAAAAACCAACATTGAAGTTGTGCGCACAATTTGCTCCATAATGGACGAAATGTACCCAAGAAAAGCGGGAAAATATTCAGACTTAATAGTGCATGTGCAAGATAGACCCGGGCATGATATGCGATATGCAGTTTCCTCTGAAAAGGCAAAAAAGGAATTAGGCTTCAAGCATTCGGTAGATTTTCTTGATGCAGTAAGGCAAACCGTAAAATGGTTTGTGAAATAGTTATTTACCAGGTAAAGCCTTTGTAGTTTGATTGTTATAGCAGGTTTTATGCCAGTTTTTTCTTAATTAATCCAAATCCACCACAATATTGAGAACTTGAGGCTATATCATTATATTCTGAAGTTTTGGCAACCCCGGCTTCCCCGGTGATTGCTAGAAAATTTTTGTCAAAAAACTTAGTATATGTTGTATTGCTAATTGAAGGGCAAGAGTATTGTATTGCCACCGTACCGTCCTTGGCATTTTTCCATTGCCCATGGTCGTTGCACACCATCATATAATCTAACTTGCTTAAATCATCGTTAATTTCATAATCTGTATTCAATATAGCACTTCCAGAGCCGCAATATGCCTCAGTTTCTGCGGTGGTGGCAAGGTCGCTAAAGAATGCTGCACCATTGTAAAATACATTGGTATCATAAAGAGTTTTACCCGTATCGCACATTCCGTAGTATCTATAAGATTTGCTAAAATTTGCACATTTTGTAAATAAGCATAGTCTGTTCAAGTAGTTTGATCTAATTTGAATTTTTCCATTGGCGGTATTCACACATTTTAACGGATAGCGAGATTCTCCTGGCGGTGTTTCGTATGCATTTGTTGGGTCGCCGCTGCTATATTCACAGACAAAATCCCCAAATGCTATATTCGCCCTAGGGCAGCGTGGGGTGCAATGCACATCACGCAAACCCGTGTTATTATCCAGCACTTTTACCCCATCTTTGATAGTTGGAATAGTTCCGGAAACATCATATTGCACATATGGAACTGTAAGTTTTATCCAACCATCCCCGCCAAAGGCTTCCTTGTCGTCACCTTCGTCGTTGTCATCTGTGTATTTATTCTTCGCACCAGTCATCAAGCTGCCATGGTCGTAGTGATCTCTCATGCACCCGCCGGAACCTTTAAATTGGTGTGATGTTATTATATCGGTATTATTGTCTAGCCATTTTAATGCTGTACAGTTGTCTCCGGCGCAAGATCTATTGCAATACTCCTCTGTCATTCTATATCTGGTGCATTTTTCATCATACACCAGATTGTCATCACTGTCTTTTGTTCCAGTGCAATTATTGCTTATTGCGTTTAGCATTTTTATCATAACATTGCCACCACCTGTCATTGTTTGTCCATCGCCGCCACTTATTTCGTCATGCTCGCCATTTTCTCCATATACCACAAGCGGGCACATATCTTTTATAATAGTTGTGAATTTTTCTTCAACGATTTTAGCATTATCCGCCTTG
The DNA here is from genome assembly GCA_945898725.1 of Rickettsia typhi. Classification (GTDB taxonomy): domain Bacteria; phylum Pseudomonadota; class Alphaproteobacteria; order Rickettsiales; family Deianiraeaceae; genus CAMDIK01. The sequence continues at coordinate 58,395 of CAMDIK010000005.1, read as the reverse complement.
GTATTTTTGTAATCATCCCAGTCATCTTCCCAGTCAAGCAGGGCATCTCCATAATCTTTTGCTTCGTTGTTGTCATATGATTTTATTTTTGCCTTATCTCTATCTGTATCTCTCAGGGTGTATTCACTTTTACATTGTTGATTTTCACAGCAGTAATCTGTTACCGTCTCTGCAGCGTACAGTCTTTGATATTCGCATATTTCATTTTGCGTGCCAGATATTTTTGGCGTTGGGGCTACGCATTGCTCGTAAGACTCCGATTTTAGGTACTCGCAGTTAATCGCTATATCGCAGGAGCAAAATTTCGCTCCCGAGCCATCGAAATACACGCACCTAAATATCGTACCATGGTTCATTTCTTCATTATAGTGAGAAGTTTTGTTATATATATCGTTTGCCGCTATATATACCGCAATGGAATCTTTTATATCAGTGCCGTTATTCAGGCTGGAACATTGAAAATAATTTAAGTTAGATGCTTTTTCCTCTTTTTCACATTCTTCGCGACCACTGTAGCCTCCTAGTATACTATCTTGCCTAGTGAATCTATCTGTACGCCATGCTTGCTGCGTTGTGTTAAGGTAACACGCTGTCTTATTACTTGTGCAACATGGGTTATTTTTACAATCTGCAACAAATTTATCATACACAGATGTATCTTTTTTAGTGCTGTAAACTGTACAAGCGCTATTAACTTTCGTTGTTTTTAGCTCCTTGCACACGTTTGTTGCATAATCTTGGGTAGTCTTATTACAACAAACATTTTGTATTCCGTCACATTTATTTTTAAATGAATCAAAAGTTGGCGTGCTAACTGAATCATCGCAGCTTTCTTCGCTATACATTGGCTTCATTGGTATGTCTGGCATTTTCTTCATTTCCGTGCAAGTTTTAGCATACCCGGTAGGAGTAATATAATCTGTGCTGTAATTTCCACCTCCGCCAATTGCAGGTTGGTCATCTATTTGCTTTTGAGCTCCGCCTTTCGCAAATAATAATGGCGTGCTGGTATTTTGTAAATAAGATATAAAAGAGGTGTTAGAAAGTATTAAGTCTGAGTCAACTTCTATCCATTTTCTATTTGATTGGTCATTACAGGCTTCAAAAGTATTTGCAGGGCAACAATATTGTCTGTTATTTGAGGTATCTTTTGCCGGCTTTATTTCCAAAACATCCATATCAAGTGCTTTTAAATTGATAATTCCATGCACATATCCACCACCACCACCCGCACCACTTGTTAGCGGATTATTATCTTGGTCTGTCTCGTGACATGCCTCTGACACGTAATCGCAGTCGTCAGAATCCATAGTGCCACCAGCTCCACCACAAAAGTGAGGTTTTAAGAGACAATATGCCGCTGCATACCCACCTGTCATTGTTCGCCATACCATCCTTGCATCATCATTCCATTGCTCTGACTTCCCTCCCGGCGCCAGCACTTGCGCTTCCATGAAATCACATTTATGCGGTATGTATAGTTGATATGTACTACCCGCGCCATAGCCGCTTCCTTCCATGCCATGCCCATACTCAATTGAGTTAATTCTGTCAAATTTCTTGCACAAGCCAAGTTCATCTATATTCTTTGATCGCACTGTAATTTTCTTTGCCACGCACTCTGCAGATACACAACCCGTTCCAAAATATTTCTCTGTCAAGCTGCCATTGCTGTTGAGTATTTTGATTAGAGTGTCAACTTTATCCATTACGCTACTTAGTGAAAAATATTTAGCATCCACGGGAATTAGGTCATAAGCCCCGGTGTTTACAACCGATCCACCTTTTCTTGCGGCAATTTGCTGCCCATTGATATTTGCTGAAGATGTATTTGTCTGATTAAGTTCGTCTGATGAGCTGGTTTCTACATTTTCATCAATTAAAAATGATATTACGGAGTCATTAGCTTCTGTGATATTGCCAAATGGCGCAAAAGTTGTGGCGGTGCCTGTGTCTGGTGTGAAATCGGGATTTACTATACCCTGTGTAATGCACACGGCATCCGACCATTCGTAGTTATATAGCGTTTTGGATACATCATCTGATGCTAGTTTTATGTGCATACTTCCTGAATTTTCACATGCTTGCCTTGTGCTGCCACTGAGACATCTTTTCATACGAACGCATTGCGGGTAATATATACTAAATGCCTTTAATTCATTCATGCATGCAGTTGCGTCATCTTTTGGGCAATCGCCGGAGGAAAGAATGTTTCCAAGCAGAATATCCGAGCGAATTCCATATTCATTATTTGCGTCTAAAAGCTTACAATTTATACCAAGAAAACTACCGATACATATCTTGTGATTTAATATCCAGGTGCATAAATTTTTATCATCTAACATCTGGGTTGTGGTTGTGGTTGTTTTGTCCTTTGAAATCGTTGGGTTTGACATTTTAAGTGTTGCAGTTTTTGTAAGCACTGACTCCGCGGCAGCTGTTGGGGTTGTATTTGTGTTTGTAAATAGCACTTTAGCGCCATCTGCTTGAATAAAATATTCATTCACCACGGGGTTTAATTTTACTACCGCTTCCAGTTGAGACGGCCCTGCGATTGGGTTAGATAGCAATATTGGAGTATAACTAAATTCCCCTGTTTCATTGTATTTATATTTCAATGGCGGTCTGATAACGCCGCCAAGTTTTACTAGGTCATCATTTTTCATATGTGAATTACAGCTTCTACTTGGGGCATTTTGTTTTTGAACCCTATATGCCACAAACCAGGCTTCATCCATGTCGTCGTCAAATTCAATTCTTGTGCAAATTCTTTCAGTGCCAATCTCCTTTCCTGCTAAAACATATGAGCATGGGTCTCCGGCATCATCTCTTTGCCCATATTCAACCGCCACAGGGTCTACCGTTGCCCATTCAGAAATTTTTGACTGCATTACAATATCATTATCATATTGCGAGTCTGTTGTGCGATATTTTGCCATAAATTTACTGCTATTGGGTGGATTGAACCATATTGCAACCTCGTTAAGCCCATATTTGATCTTAAGGCTGGGATTGTAAAAATCTCCACGCACAGTCTCGCCAACTTCTTTTTCACCACCACAACCACCTATGGCAACATCGTTAAATTCCTTTACAATTGCTGCTGTGGTAAATAAATTTGCTGAAGGGTATTGAAAGAAGATATTTTTATCGTATTGATTGACATCTAGCGATCTGGCAATTCTTGGAAATGGCCTTGGCGCAGATGTGCTTTGAAGCTTTAAACAACCGGAGCGCGTATATTTATATCCATGCGATGCATGGTAGCCGCAGATATATTGCCCGGTGCCATATATCTTTCTATATTTTAGATATTTATCCATATTGTCATCACTGGTATCTATTTTCATTTTTTTCATTAAAGATGCAAATTTTTCAGATATATTGTCTTCCGGTCCATAACCATAACCCTTGTCAAATGATGCATTTAAGCACATATTTAGCTGTTTATTGACATTTGCATAGCACGCATGGCAGGACTGCAATTTGGACGTTAAAGACTTCCAATATCCAGAATTTTTATTTGGCATATATTGACTTGACTTGTTACAATCACCCTTGGCAGCCTTGTCAATACATGGGCATTCGGAAATTGCACCTAGTGCTTGGCACGATTCCGCTTCATCCCTAACTGCTTCATAGCAGTTATTTCTTGAGCTGTATGGCACATTTTTATAGTAATCTTTGATAACTTTCCCCTCTGCTTGCTGGGCAAGGCATTCGCGCGCTTTTATTGTATCATCATTGCTATAAGGGCATTCGCCACTATATAAATTATAAATATACCCAACTCTATGCCCATATCTATCATCTCCGCTGCTTACATCTAAATCTCCTATTTCCGTTTTGGAAAGGAATAACAGTTCTGCATATAAATCTGCTAGCTCTGTTCCAAGATATTTAGCCTTTTTTATTGTTTTTTTTGTGCTTGTAGAGGTTAGTGTGTAGCATTGCTCCAAAACACCCATAATACATTGAGACGAGCATATTTTTATTGTAGCCTTTCCATTGTATTCAGAATACGCTCCATCTTGCACCCAAACAACCCTTGCCCCGCAAGCGGTATTTACTTTAATGCCTGAATACTTGCCCCTGGAATACGTTCCATCTCCAGCTTCTATTTCCTTGCACACTCCCTCACCATTGACTATGACTTTGTACCCCAAATCCTCATCCCCGGCTTCATCGTCATTTATCTTGTCAATTTTCCCGTTAATTGGATTGTCCGTATATCCGAAATTTCCCAGTAAACAGTCAGCAAATGTAAATTTTACACCGCATACTTGCAGGGATATAAATATAGCAATAAAAATGAAATATTTTACCAAATGCATTAATTACAGCCCCTTAATATTTAATATTGAAACTGTGAAAAATATTAAAGTCAAATTGTTTGTATTTTACTTTTATTTTTTTGTAATTACTATGTGTTATATTTATCATTTTATCTATGTTTAATGCTGTAAAAAAACTTTTTAACATCGGCTATTCTGCAAAACATGTTACAAAAGCGATAGTCAAAACAGGCGAAATGCTTATTGTTCCAAGTAAATTCAGCCAAATGGCTTATAAAATTATTGTATATATTACAACATACGCCCTAATTGCTTGCCTTATTGCTTTTGCAGTTGGCAATGTTGTGAAGTCTGTTTGGAGTAAAATAAAAATTGATAAAAAAGTGGATTTAAATATCATAATATTGGCAGAAAATGCTGATATTATAGGAAATTTGCTTAAGACTTTTGACAATGCAAAATTCAAACCCAAGGTAATTATTGCAAAAGATGCAGCGGAATTTACCAAGGAATCGGCGAATTTTCAGATAGGAATTATTGAGGGCAAAAGTAATATTATCGCACTTGAAAAAATGGACGTTTTTTATCCTATAAATAGCCGAAATATACGCGAAAATATAGTACACAAACAGGCAATTAATGAGGTGAATTCTTTGCATTTTGAAATGTGTAAAGTGGATAATCGCAGGCTGTCTGTTTTTGTGCCAATTGAGGATGTTTCTCCAGAATTTAAACAAGAAAAATCAATGGTTATTGGCAAACTTTCTCAATCTATAAGCGATATTGAATTTGGGATATTTTTATCCTTTATTTCAGAAAGATGTGTTGGTAATTTCAGTAAATAATGAGCTTTTTAAAATCAAGTATTTTGCTTGCAATTTGGACGGTTTTATCCAGAATTAGCGGGTTTATAAGGGACAGCATTATGGCAAATTATCTTGGCGCTTCGGTGGTAAGTGACGCGCTATTTGCGGCTTCAAAATTGCCAAATTCATTTCGCAGATTGCTTGCAGAAGGCGCGATGTCATCGGTGTTTGTTCCAATGTTTTCTAAGGATTTAGTTGGTTCTAAAAAAGATGAAGCAATGATATTTGCCAATCAAATTTTTACTATATTATTTATAGTTTTGGTGATATTGGTTGGAATTTTTGAGCTTTTTATGCCATTTTGGATTGATATTCTCTCGCCCGGGTTTGTTGCAAATAAAGAGAAATTTGACCTAACTGTAAGCCTTGCCAGAATTAATTTTGTATTTCTAATTGCAATTTCACTCTCTGCATTTTGCGGCGGAATGCTAAATAGCATATACAAATTTGCATATTTCGCGGCAACGCCGATAATTTTCAATCTTGGCATTGTTTTTGTAAGTATATTTTGCGGCAACTCCCCAAACCTGGTATATTATATATCCTTTGCAACGGTTTTCATAGGTTTTATAACGCTTTTATCGTTAATTTTTATTTGCTATCGCAATGGTTTGAAGGTCAGATTTGTTCCTATTGTTTGGAATGGAAAAATTCGCACATTTTTTTCCAAAATGCTAAATGGGCTAATAGGTTCTGGCATATATCAAGTGAATATTTTTGTGGACATGATTTTCATTTCCTGGTTTGCTGGTGGGGCGTCTTATTTGTACTACACAGACAGAATTAATCAACTACCAATTACCTTAATTGGCGGCACTTTTGGCGTTGCTCTGCTTCCAACAATTAGCAAATTTATCAAGTTAAATCAAGTAAATGAGGCGCTAAAATTGCAGCGGGAGTGCGTGTTATTCGGCTTTTTTGCATCAACTTTATGCCTTATTTCAGTGCTTTCGCTTGGCGAGGGAATAGTTTCATTTGTCTATAAACGCGGGGAATTTTATCAAAATGACGTTGAAATTGTCTTGAAAATGTTACAAATTTTGTCTTTCGGCTTGTTTTTTTCCGTATTATCGAAGATATACAACGCGTTTTTATTCGCCAGTGGAGATACGAAAAGCCCAATGTTGAGCGGGCTTTTTTGCGCAATTGTGAACATCGTTGCAAATATAGCACTTTGCAAGTCTCAAGGTATGTTTTGTGTTGTGTACGCAACCTTGATTTCTTCCATATTTGGCGGGCTTTCTGCTCTTTATTTTGTTAAAAAACATAAGCTATATTCGGTGAATTTTGACCTCTTGAAAAAAATATTTTTAATTGCACTTGCGGGGCTGGTAACTTTTTATTTTCAAAAGCTATTATTTAATATTGCGTATAAGATTTTCCCGCTTAATTCCCTTGTTTTATTGGCAATTCTTGCAATTTCCGCCGCAATATACACAGCATTATCTCTTGCATTTAAAATCTATACCCTGCAAAATATTATGAAAATTTTTAAAAAATTATGAACCTTACATACAATCATGAGGAAGTCTCAAAAAATGGACAATATCGCATCGGCGTTGGGGCTGTAATTGAAAAAAACGGGCTGATATTTTGCGCACACAGACTTGATGCCAAAGAGTTGCAAGCTGTAAATTTTTTGCAACTTCCGCAAGGTGGCGTGGACAAAAATGAAGAGATAGGCGCGGCAATTTTCCGGGAAATTTTCGAAGAAACCGGCATTGATAGCAAGCTTTTGCAGTTTGTTGCCCGCGCGCAAAATTGGACTTATTACGATGTTCCCACGAATTTTGGTGAGAAAATAGGCGGCAAAAAAGGTCAGGCACATATTTGGTTCCATTTTCGATTTATAGGTGAAGATTCGGACGTAAATTTGAATGCTTTTGAGCCTGAATTTTCTGCTTTTTTTTGGAAACCTGCTGCAGAAATTGTGGAAAATTCCATTCACTTCAAGAAGGAGGTTCACCGCTTAATTTTTAGGGAATTTGGGCTGGTTTAATTTGTTACATCCTCTCCATTGGGGAAACGCCCAGGCAGTCAAGGGCAGATTTTATTGTAGATTTTACAGCATTTACCAGTATCATATTTGCATTTGTCTGGGTGTGATCATCAGAAATAAAGCGAAAATCTGAAATATTCCACATTGCATGGAACATTCCTGCAAGTTCAAATAAATATGAAGTTATCAGGTGCGGCGAGAGATTTGCAACGCAATGTTGAATAGTTCTGGGGTATTGCGCAAGTTTGTGAATTATTGCAATTTGCGCCGGGTGCGATAACAAGCTTGCAAGATCATCATAATTTGCAAGATTTTCCAGGTTAAATTCAACTTTTCTAGCTAAAGAACAACACCTACTATAGGCATATTGAATATAGAATACCGGGTTGTCTTTTGATTGTTCCATAACTTTTGCAAAATCAAAGTCAACAACTGTATCATTTTTTTTAGTAATGATGAAAAAGCGCAAGATTTGCGGGTCTATTTCTTCCAAAACATCTGCAAGGCTTAGGAAATTTCCGGCGCGTTTAGACATCTTCATTGGTGTGCCATTTTTTAAAAAATTTACCAATTCGCACAGCACAACTTCCACGCCGGCGCGCCCATCGGAAATTGCATTTACCGCTGCAGATATTCGTTTTTTATATCCCTTGTGGTCGGCGCCAAGCACCAAAATCATCTTATTGAATCCTCGCTGGTATTTGTCGTAATGATAGGCTATATCCGGGGTGAAATATGCCCAGGAACCGTCGTTTTTGCGAATTGCGCGGTCTGTATCATCACCGAATTTACTTGAGGCAAAAAGCATTTGTTCCGCAGCTTCCCAGTCTTGGGTTTCATTTCCTTTTGGTTTTTCCAAAACTCCCTTATATATTAAGCCTTTTTCTTCTAAAAGTTTTACTGCCAGGTCAACTTTTCCATCACGGGTTATCTTTTTTTCTGAAGTGAAAATTGAGTGAAATACGCCAAGTTTTTGCAAATCTTCTTTTATTATATCAAGCGTGTAATTAATAACAAAATCTACTATTATTTCATGGGAATTTGCATTTTCCGTGATTGATTGACCAAATTTTTCAATCACCGCACGCGCAATGGGAATTATATATTCCCCCGGGTAGCAATTTTCCGGAACATTTGCGGAAAAATCGTTAATAATCACCTGTTTTGCACGGAATAATACCGAATCCAGAACTGATTTTATTTGCGCCCCGCCGTCATTGATATAATATTCGCGCGTGACGTTATATCCACATTTTTCAAGCAAATTTGAGATTACATCGCCGTAAATCGCCCCTCTTGCGTGCCCAATGTGCATTGGACCGGTAGGATTTGCCGATACATACTCAACATTTACCTTCTCACCCTTGCCGTAATTTTCAAATCCATAGTGTGAATTTTCAATAATTTTTGGCAAAAATTCCTGCCAGAATTCGGGCTTCATTTTGATATTTATAAAGCTTGCAACTGCTTCAATATGCAGAATTTTACTGTGAATTTCGTGATTTTTTATGTAATTAATCAGCTTTTCCGCAACATCCCGGGGATTTTCTTTAATAAAAGATGCTAAAATCATCGCGTGATTCGCGGCAAATTCAAATTTATCGGCAAATTTAGGGGCAGGGGGTAGAACATCGCATTTTTCAACCACAGGTTTAATATCTTTGAAGTTTTCTAGACATATTTGGTTAATAATTGCCCTGATTTTGCTAAATTCACAGTGATTATTTTTCACATATATATTATAACTACACGCTAATTATTGCCATAATATAATAAAAAGCAAATAAATTCTTGATTATTGTAAAATAGGTTATAGCATGAGCGTGAAATGCAAATTGTAAAAATGATCACAGATGGAAGTTTAAGAGAGTTTAGTAAAATAGTTCGTAAAAAAACTAAAGTTGTTTCTGTGGGAAGTGTGAAAATTGGCGGTGATAATCCGGTGGTTGTTCAAACCATGACAAACACTCTAACAACAGATATTAAGGGAACTTTAGCACAAATTCAGCGATGCGTGGATGCCGGGTCTGAAATAGTTCGCGTTTCCGTGCCGGACAAGGAATCAACAGAAGCAATGGTGCAAATTGCAAAAGAATCTCCCGTTCCTATTGTTGCAGACGTGCATTTTCATTATAAACGTGGCATTGAAGCTGTGATGGCGGGCGCAAAATGTATTAGAATTAATCCCGGAAATATTGGGTCTCCAGAGCGCGCAAGGGAAGTGGTAAAGGCTGTAAAAGACTACGGTGCAAGCATTAGAATTGGCGTAAATGCGGGGTCTTTGGAGGAAAGATTGCTTGAAAAATATAAATCTCCATGCCCGGAAGCTCTTGTGGAAAGCGCAATGGACGCGGTGAAAATCTTGGAAGATCTTGATTTTTTCCAAACGAAAATTAGTGTTAAGGCATCTAGTGTGATGTTAATGGTAAAAAGTTACGAATTGCTTTCCGCTTCGTGTGACTATCCTTTGCATCTTGGGGTGACGGAATCTGGCACGCGCTCAATTGGAACCGTTCGATCTTCAATGGGAATAGGCGGTTTGCTGATGCAAGGCATTGGTGACACAATTCGCGTATCACTTTCAATAGAGCCGGAAGAGGAAATTTTAGTGGCTTATGACATACTAAAAGCGTTAAATTTACGTGCGCGCGGGGTTAATATTGTTTCTTGCCCTTCATGCGCAAGGCAGCAATTTGATGTTTGCAGCGTTATTGACAAAATAGAACGTGCAACAACTCATGTGTTAAAACCGATTACAGTTTCGGTTTTGGGCTGTGTGGTAAATGGTCTTGGCGAGGCAGCGCATACAAATATTGGCGTTACCGGTGCGGGTTCCGGGCAGCATTTGGTTTATATCAATGGCAAGCCTGATCACAAGATCCCGGCAGGGGAAGATGTTGCTGACCATGTTATTAAATTAATTCTTGATATTGAAAATTCCCAGTGACAACGGGGTAAAAAATATTTATTTTTTTCTTGTATATTATTTCCTTTGGTAGTTATAAGGTTTAGGGTTTTATTTATATTATGTCCCCATTAGTTTATACTCTAATTATGACGCACATCACTATTGCAGGTGTGACGTTATATCTTCATAGATCACAGGCGCACAAGTCTGTCACTTTTCATCCTTTAATTAGTCATTTTTTCAGGTTTTGGCTGTGGCTTACCACTGGTATGGTTACTAAAGAATGGGTTGCAATTCACAGAAAGCATCACGCGAAATGCGAAACGGAAAATGATCCGCATAGCCCGGTTTATCTTGGCGTTTGGAATGTTATGTTCCTTGGCGTATTGTTTTACAAAAAAGAAGCAAGGTGTCAGGATACTATGGACATGTATGGTCAACACACCCCTGGCGACTGGATCGAAAATAATCTATATTCAAAGCACTCAACCTGGGGAATTTTCTCAATGTTGTCAATAAATATTTATTTATTTGGCGCAACTGGTGTGTTAATTTGGTTGATACAAATGGCGTGGATTCCATTCTGGGCTGCTGGGTTTATTAATGGAATTGGTCACTGGTTTGGCTATAGAACTTTTTCATCTAAAGACACTTCAACCAATATATCCCCACTGATTTTACCTATAGGCCTTATAATAGGTGGCGAGGAATTTCACAATAATCACCACGCATTTCCAAGATCTGCAAGATTATCTTACAAGCCTTGGGAACTTGATATCGGCTGGATTTACATTAAAGTTTTGTCAAAGTTTGGTTTGGCGAAGGTTGATGAATTTGCGCCTTATCCTGAAAGAAGCTCAAAAGCTTTTACATTTGGGCACGATCTATCTTTCTTTTCCAATAAAATGCGCAGTCTAAGGAAATATGAGGAGAGTGTTTTGCGTAAAATTTCCCTGCAAAGATTTCCATTCGTTAGCAGTAAATTAGATCTTTCCTGTGGTCAGGTTTTAAGATTACTAATGACAAATAAATCTGCCATGACTAGCGCTGAAGCATCTAAAGTCTCAAAAATTGTAAATTCAGATGAAATTATAGCCTCTGTTTACAAAATGAAAGAAGAGCTTGAGGAAGTTTGGCACGGCGTTGGGTTGTCGGTTGCTGAAAGGGCAGAAAAAGTTAAGGCTTGGTGCAAAAAAGCTGAAGAGCTTGGCTACTCTGAGTTTATCAAATTCTCTACTTACCTAAAGAGGAAAATGGCTATATAAATAGTATAATATAATTGCAATCATTCACTTCTGTGGTGGTTGCAATTTTTTATTGACAATTATTTCTGAATATATATATATATATAATATATTCATTGATCTATGAAATTTGCATTTTTATTGGTTTTACTGTTTTCGCAATTAGCTGGCACATTTGCCAATGCAAAAGAGGCTATTTTTATAGCAATAGGCGCTGGGGCGATGATCAATCATGAATATAATTCGTACTCTCAAGATCTTAATAAGCAAGGATACAAAATAACAATTCACAGTTTTGACCCATCTTATGGCACTGGTTATAAATCTTCCGATCCTGAAATGGGGGCGCAAATTTGCCCTCCCGGTTTTACCGATTATTCCCAATGTGAAACCGTGGATAGCGGCCTGGAAAATGAGCGCTTTAGTCACATAAATTATACAATTTACGAAGATTCGCGTCGCGATTATGTAATGAAGTCGCGCATAAATCCGAAAAATACCGTGCACTTAATTCGCTATGCAAGTGGCGTTTTAACGAATAACCGCAATGGGAAATATGTGGAAAAAATTATTCAAGATGGCCTGAAATCCGGCAAAAAAGTGGTGTTTATTGATGCCGTTGACTGTGCGAATTTACGCATGATAACCCGAAATTTGTTTAAAAAATACCAAAATAAAATTAGCTTTGTGCATGCTTTGCATAACTATGCCCAGGTTATTGATGAAGAGCTGATTGGGCTTACGAATGATCCGAAATGTTTTGAAGGGGAATTCGCACATCGTTGTATATTTGAAACCGCCACGCTTCATGAAAATGTTTTCAAGCAATCGAAGAAAATGCAGGAAATAACTAGGAAATATGACAATTTTTCAGATTTATCCGACGCGCAAAAAAAAGAATTTATCACCACAGCCACCGAGCGGCAGGATACCTTAAACAATAAAATGCAGGCAAGCGCAAGCTGCATTAACGATAGATTGCACAATAGCAAATATCGTGATATAAATTCGGAACTTATGAGCGAGGCTAGTTAATATTCTTTATCAAAAGTTCAGCAATTTGAATAGCATTAAGCGCTGCACCTTTGCGAAGATTGTCCGCAACAATCCACATATTTAACCCATTTTTCACTGAAGAATCGCGGCGAACGCGCGAAACATAAACCGCATCGGTTTGATTCAATTCTGCGGGGGTGGCGTATATATTTTTATCCGGTCTGTCAAGTAAAAACACCCCATCGGCAGTGCTAAGTATGTCCACTATTTCCTCCATTTCAAACTCTTTTTCGAATTCAATATTTACGGATTCACTATGGCAATTAAACACAGGAACGCGCACGCATGTTGCGCTAACTTCGATATTTTGGCCCAGTATTTTCTTTGTTTCTACGATCATTTTCCACTCTTCTTTCGTGTTACCATCTTCCAAAAATACATCAATATGGGGAATGCAGTTGAACGCAATTTGCTTGGTAAAAACCGCCGGCTCCAACCCAGCTGCTTCAAACATTCTTTTTGTTTGATGATACAATTCGTCCATTGCCTCCTTGCCTTTTCCGGAAACCGCCTGATAAGTGCTTATCACGATGCGTTTGATTTGATATTCATCGTGAAGCGGTTTTAGCGCCACAACCATTTGGGCTGTTGAGCAATTTGGATTTGCAATAATCTTTGAATTTTTAATCATTTTAATGTCACCGGAATTCACTTCAGGAACAATAAGCGGCACACTTTCATGCATTCTGAAAAATGACGTATTATCAATCACATAGCAACCGGCAGCGCCAGCTTTTGGGGCGTAAATTTCGGAAATAGCACCACCTGCAGAGAAAAATGCAATCTGCGCTTTGGAGAAGTCAAAATTCTCAAGCAGGGTAACCTGTATCTCCCTTTTATTAAATGTTACCAGTCTTCCTGCGGAATTTTCCGATGCCAGAAGGTAAATTTCATTGCACGGAAACTTCCTTTCTTCAAGTATTTTGATAATTTCTTTGCCAACATTCCCGGTTGCACCTACGATTGCTATATTATATATTGCTGTCATACATTAGTGAAAATTCCTAGAATAAAAACCTAAAGCACGGGTAATAATTGTCAAATGTTTTTACATGATTTTATATAAAAAACACTTGACAAAAAGCCTTGATATATTTAGTTATTTCTGCAAGTTCCGTGTTTAATGGCTGTATGAAAAAAAATATTTTAGTTGTTGGTTGTGGCAAAACCGGCGCTTCTGTGTGTAAATTTTTAAAAGAATTTTATCACATTTACCTATACGATGATAGTCAAAATTCTGCAATAAATCTTGCAAATAACCTTAATATTTCATCAAATTATATTGTAAAATCTTTGGCAAACTTGCCACAGAATTTAGAATTTTGCGTGGTAAGCCCGGGGTTTAGAACAACGCATAATCCGCATGAAATTATTGTGAAATTGCGCGAACTTAGCATTAAAATTGTATCGGATTACGATATTATGTGCCAAAATCTTTCAAAAATGCAAAAAATCATAGGAATCACAGGCACAAATGGAAAATCTACAACCACATCGCTGATAGATTTTGCTTTAAATAATCTTGGCGCGCGCTCAATTGCCTGTGGAAACATTGGAAAGCCCGTGCTTTCCTGCGATTTTTCGAATATAAATTACATCACGCTTGAGTGTTCGTCTTACCAATTAGAGATTTCAAATTTGAATATTTATGCGGGAATTCTACTGAATATCACGCCGGATCACCTGGAGCATCATGGAAATATTGAGGAATATTCGCAGCAAAAAGCTAAAATTTTTCAGGCAAATTCCGTTTCAATTATCTCTTTGGACGATGAGAATTGCGCGAATATTTTTCATAAAATCCCAGGGGCAATAGGCATTTCTTGTAAGAAAATTTTGCAAAATGGTTATAGCTATTATGCCGGAAAGTTCTATAAAAATGGTGAAATTTTGCCACTTGGTGGGCAAATTCCGCAGATTATTGGCGTGCATAATATGCAAAATATCCTAGCCGCGCTGGCTTTTTTGATTACAGAAGGTTTTGATATTCATGATATTTGGGGTGCAATTTGCAAATTTGAATCTCTACCCCACAGAATGGAAAAAGCGCTGATTTTACAGGGAATAACCTTTATAAATGACAGCAAAGCAACAAATCCGGATGCCGCTCGCCAGGCTATAGCAAGTTTGAGCGAAATTTACCTGATAGCCGGCGGAGTTAGTAAATATCCCAATGCAATCAAGGATATTTCAGATTTATACCCAAGAATTATGAAATTTTTTCTAATAGGTGATGCCGCACAAGAATTTTATGATGACCTGCCAAATGATGCACGAAAAGAGCTATCCAAAAACATGAAAAATGCAGTAAATGCAGCATATTTACAGGCAAAAAATGACATTAAAAACGGGTTGGTGAAGAATCCGATTGTGTTACTTTCGCCGATGTGCGCAAGTTTTGATCAATATGCAAATTTTGAAGAACGCGGTGATGATTTTAAAAATATTGCAAATAATTTAGAAGATGGTTCAATAGTGTGATTTTGTGGATAAAAATGCGTAAATTGCTTGATATTTTATTGATATTTGTAAAATTTTGCAGGCATATTGTTGAATTTATTTTGTTTATATCTGTTGTGATTATTGGGAATTTAATTCCATTTCGCGCTTCTTCCTGGTTGTTTGGTATGATATTTGCAAATCTTGGAATATTTCTACCGCCATCACACAGAATTTTGAATAATTTGCGGTTTATTTACCCCCTGATGGACGAAATTTTTGTGCGTTCCTTGACGAAGAAAATCTGGTTTAATACCGGAAGATTTGCCGGGGAAACGCCGCATTTTTTCTTCAGATCCTGGCGCAGTTTGCGGAAATATGTGACTTTGGAAAATGAAGATATTCTAATAAATTATGCGCAAAAAAAGCAGTCTGTGATTATTATTTTGGAGCATATTGGCAACTGGTGGTTTGTTGGAAAATTTTTATCTTTTCATGGAATTACCGCCTATGCTATTTATAGAAAACCCAATAATCCATTGATAAATTTAGTGTATAAGGTGGATAATAATAAAAAAATTGCTAAGGGCAGTTTGAATATGAAGCAAATTATTACAGCAATTTCCGCGGGAAGCCCAATATCAATTTTTCAAGATCATCGTGATGGAAACGGAATTCCCCTGCCATTGCTGGATAAAACCGCTATGACTTCAGTTTTTTTTGCAAAACTTGCAACGAAATACAATCTCCCTGTGATTGGCATTAATTGCCTAAGGCAGCCAATGCGCGAAACCAAATTTACCATGAAATTTAGTGAAATTTATCACCCGGATAAAGATGGCAAGACGTCTCCCGAGGCTCTTGCAAGAATTGTAAATGACCATATTTCCAGGGATATTCAGCAAAATAAATGGCAATGGTTTTGGCTGCATCGCAGGTGGAAGTAGGGGTAAAATATTTATTGTATTTTATTTTTCATAATTTATAATGAATAAATGTGGGTGATTAGCTCAGTTGGTTAGAGCGTTACGTTGACATCGTAGAGGTCGTTGGTTCGAGCCCAATATCACCCACCAGTATTGCATTTTTTCACCATTATTCCTTGAATTTGCAAGATAAATTCATCAGCAAATGATCTGCAATTACCAAGGCGGACATTGCGTCAACAATTGGCACCGCGCGCGGCAAAACGCATGGATCATGCCTGCCATCGATTGTATCAATCTTAATATTATTACCGTGAATATCAACGCTGGACTGGGGTTTTTTGATTGTTGAAACCGGCTTAAAGGCAACGCGAAATATTATATCTTCGCCGTTAGAAATGCCGCCAACAACCCCCCCCGCGCGATTGGTTTTCGTAAAAACCCTGCCATTTTCGGCGCAAATTTCATCATTATGTTCCGATCCAAGGTAATTTATTGACTCAAATCCCGCGCCTATGTCAAAACCTTTTACCGCGTTAATTCCTAGCATTGCTGCGCCTAAATCTGCGTGAAGTTTGTGAAAAACTGGGTCTCCCAGTCCCACGGGGCAATTTTTTATCACCCCACGAATAATTCCACCAACAGAGTCACCATTTGCTTTAATTTTTTCGATAAAATCTATCATTTTTGATGCTATATTGCCATCTGGGCAACGTATTATATTCCTAAAAATATCACTTTTCTCAACATTTTCAGGGGAAATTTCTGCCTTAATATTGTGAACTTGCTCTACATAACTTAAAACTTCCACGCCATGAATTGCGATAATTTTTTTGGCAATTGCGCCCGCTGCAACCCGCGCCGCCGTTTCCCTTGCGGAAGACCTACCCCCTCCGCGATAATCGCGAGTTCCGTATTTTTCCTGATACGTGAAATCTGCATGAGAGGGGCGAAAAATATCTTTAATTTTAGAATAATCTTGCGATCTTTGGTCTTTATTGTGTATGATTATTGCAATTGGAGTGCCGGTGGTTTTTCCTTCAAAAATTCCCGATAAAATTTCGGCTCTGTCGCCCTCATTTCTGTCGGTTGTGATGCTGCTTTGCCCCGGCTTTCGCAGATTTAGGTCATCTTGAATTTCTTCAATGGTTATAGGGATATTTGAGGGACAACCATCGATTATACACCCAATTGCAACCCCGTGAGACTCCCCAAATGTTGTAACGCGAAATAATTTCCCAAAAGTGTTCCCCGGCATTAGTTGTTCAATAAAATTCTGTAAAAATTCACCATTTCTTCAAAAGAAAGTTGTCCAGGCGCAGTAATTTCCGCCCTTGACAGGGTAGCAAAGGTAATTTTAGAGTCAAATAAAATATTACTCACGCGTAAAATTCTGCCCAAATTCCCCATTCCTATTGCAATAATATTGCCCTCAAGGCTTAGCATTGATGCCAAAATTGCATTTTCCGCTTCTGAATTTACGCGTGTTGCAATTTTGCAAAAATCTGCGTAATTCCTCATGTTTTCGATTATTTTACGCAGCATTTCAGGCGCCGGGGTTTCATGAAAATTGTGATAGGATAGTATAATTTTCGCCTTATTTTCACGCAGTATTTTCGCAATTTCCCAATCCAGGTGATCAATGTCAATAAAATCAAACAAATGCGATGCTTTTTTCATGATTTCATTGTAGTTTTTTCCAGTGTAATTGCCGCCGTGTTCCAGTTTTCTGCAGGTTAAAATTACGTTCATTCCCTCTGCGATATTTGCAATTTTATTGATAGAATCCATTTCAAGATTTACCAATGAATCTATGCGAATTTCGATATTTTTTGTGTGCTTTTTTGCTTGTAATATTTTGTCACGAATTTCCGATATACTTGTGCCAAAAATAGAAATAAAAATGCGCGATTTTAGCTTCTCCAGCTGTAAATTTTGCTGAATCTTACCTTCAACAATACTTCGCATATCTTCAATATTTGGCGTAATATTCGTATATAATTCATATTGCTGCACCATTTGGTTGATTAACATTTCAGTGCCAATGATAATTTTCGCCCCATTTTCCCTGGATTCTTTAAGCAATTTTGTTTCCAGTGGGTGATAAATAATATCAAAAACCGTGTGCTGTGAGGTAATTTTCGCAGTATTTACGGGGCATTCGTGAATATTATGTCCGCACGAAGTACAATTAATTATGATGTCAAAAATATCCGGATTAAAGTTTGAAATATTTCCACATTCACACCCAAATTTTCTAGCAATTTCAGTGCATTTTTCCATATCTCGGTTTAGTATTGTGATATTTTTACATATCTTTTTCAGCCCATAAATTGCCGCCATACCAGCCCCGCCACAACCCAAAATTGCAATACGTTTTTCTGGTAAATTCTCAATATTTTCAAGCGATTTTACAATACCAATATAATCTGTATTATAACCTATAAGCTCATTTTTTTCACCCCTGATAATGGTATTTACCGCGCCAATTTCACGCGCAGAGTCGTCTATAACGTCTAAATATTGCATTATTTCAACCTTGTGCGGGGTGGTAACACTAATTCCATATAGATTGTTTTCCAAGATGTAGTTGCGAATTTTATGCAGATTTTGCGGGGAAATTTCCAGGTGAATGAACTCATATTGATCGTCAAGATTCATTGCCTGATATAGATAATTATGAACATCGGGCGATAGGGACTGCAAAACCGGAAAACCTATAACCGCATTGGTTTTTTTATGAATTTTCTGAATGATATTTCGGGAAATTTGTCCGAAATTTCTCTCTGCATCACTAGTATTTACGGCGATATTTGCAAGTTTTCGGTACCCTGCTTGTCTATAATGATTCTGTAAAATAACCTCCTCTTCAACACTGTTATGATTTGTTAATTTAGGGCGATTTTGCTTGGAATTTACATCATTTTTAAGTCGTGAGATAATTTTTTCAACACTGCTTTCAAGTAAAATTTTGAATGTATTTTTACTGGTATTTAGCAGGTCAAATTGCATTTTTCCGTAGGTTGTATCGTTGATTTTTACGTCATTCACGCCACACCCACCGCCACAAGATATTATGATATTTTCTTCTTGAAGCAACTCTTGTAAAATTTCTGTTTCCATTTGGCGAAAGTGCGCCCAATTCTCGCCATTATTTGTTAAATCTGCTATACTTTTACCAGTTTTTTGCGCGATAATTTTATCTATATCGTAGCACGGCATGCCGATTTTCTCCGATAAATACTGGGCAATCCCTGTTTTCCCTGTGCACCGCATTCCAATTAGTGCGATATTTTTCCAATGTGCTAATATTCTTGGCATATAACTCCAATATTACTGATAGATTCCCAGAAATTAGGGTAAGATTTGCTTACAACCTCCTTGTTTTTAATCACAATATTTCCCAATTTTGCGCCCAAAATGCCGAAGCACATTGCCATTCTGTGATCGTGATATGTTTCAATTTTGACAATTTTTTCAAGCGCGATGTCTGGGCTTCCGTGAATTGTAATTCCATCTTCAAAAACCTCCGTTTTTACGCCGATTTTTGCCAATTCTTGATGCAGCGCAAGCAGGCGATTTGTTTCCTTATTTTTCAGGGTTGAAAGCCCGGAAATGGTTGATTTTCCTGAGGCAAAAGCCAGAACGCATATAATTGTCATTGCGGAATCCGGCATATTTTCCATGTTAATTTCCACCGGTGTAACCACCCCCCCTGCAAGATAAAAAGTACCCGATTTTTCTGCTACATTCAGGCCTATTTGTTTGAAAATTTTGACAATTCCCGCGTCTCCTTGCGTTGATGAAGTGCTTAAATTTTCCAGTGTTATAGTGGAATTTGTCAATAAAGATAGGGCAAAAAAGTACGACGCCGAAGACCAATCACCTTCGATAGTATAATTTTTTGCTTGATATTGCTGGGAATTTGCGATATATTTAGTGTAATTCTGATGCGAAATATTTACGTTAAAACTGCGCATAATATCAAGAGTTATGTCGATATAGCTTGCAGAAACCGGGTGATTTTGCACGTTAATTTCAATATTTCCCGGTAAATATGGCGTAATCATTAACAAGGAAGAGATAAATTGACTAGAAATATTACCCTTGATCTCGATGTTTTTCACACTGCGCAAATTGCTGCCATTGATAACTACCGGAATGCACTGATTTTTTTGCAAATATTCCACAAAAACCCCAATGCTTTCAAGCGCTTTGCATAAATCTCCCACCGGTCTTTCCAGCAGCTGCCCTTCGCCAGATATTGTAATTTCTTTTCCAGTTAGCGCCGCCAAAGATACCAGAAATCTGCTTGTTGTACCTGCAATTCCGCAGAATAATTCAGTATTTTCCACGTTTTTAAAACTTCCACCACACCCGTGTACAGTTAAATTTTTGCCTGATTTTTCTATTGCAATATTGAGCTTCCCCAGTGCTTTTACTAGGTAAATTACATCGTCACACTCGGGCATATTTTGCAAAATTGACGTTCCTTTTGCAAGTGCCGAGATAATTAACGCGCGATTTGCATAGCTTTTTGATGTAGGAATTTCCACATTTCCCTTGATGAATTCACAGCTATTTTTAATCAAAATATCGCTCATTTAACTATCCTAATTTTCTAAATTTTGTGACTTCTGCGATGATTTGTTCCAGTTCTGCATGGGAAATATGCTGCTCTGTGTCACTTTTTGCAGTGCCGCATTCAAGTAAAATTCCGGTATATAAATAGCTGCCGTTGACATCCTTTATTTTCATTGCATCCACTGTAAAATCAACGATTTCATCGCGTTTTTTTGGTCCGGCAATGTGACTTGGATCAAGGAAAATCTCTTGATTTATTGCGTTTTTTACCCTGCTACACAAATTGTGAACCGGATAATTTCTAAAGCCCTGATTGTCACCCAAATCAACCCCGCGATGTATGAAAAATACGTCACTTTCGTGCAAAATATCTGCATAACTTGCAAGCCCAGCCCATGATTTATCTAAAGAAGTTTGCTGATTTTGCACTTCAGATTTCTCTAAACTGCTACCCAAAGTTTTGCCATTTTTTATACCCACTTTCCAGCCATTTTGCTTGGCAAATCTTGCCATTACTTGCATTGGAAACCCCAAATGATTAACCGCCGGGTTCCATATAATTGCATTTTTTGAGCGTAAAAATTTTGCTAAAACGGCAGGTTGCACCCACTGATCTATAATTTCCGTTGCAATGAAGGTATTGGGGGAAATAGCCTGAATTTCATTAGCTATTTCCACGCTTGGCATGTTTTTAATAGCACCTGCGCGCATCATAATTTCACAATTTTCGTTGTAATTTTCAATATCTATACCAATAAAAGCATTTTTTGGGTCGAAATTAGTGCGTGATTTTAAACCCACAACCCGCACGCCATATAGCGCACTTTTTCCGTTAAGTTTTATACCCAAAGATTCAATAATTTCATGTTTATTTTGAAAGTCTACCGAGCAAGGTCCTGCTATAATTTTCACCAAATCTGTCATATATTTCAGAATAAATACACCAAGTGATAAATATTTATAACCCAAAAGTCAAGAGAAAATATTCTTTTGTATGAAAAAAAACTTGACTATTAAATATACTATGCTTATTGCTGAAATGTGGGGCACCTAGCTCAGTTGGTAGAGCAGTTGACTTTTAATCAATTGGTCCCGGGTTCGAATCCCGGGGTGCCCACCATTTTATTGCTTTTTAACTTGAAAAAATTAAACCCTACAATTGCAAAAACAGGCACAATACTACAATCTTTTAAAAGATAAAAAAATTATACTTGATAGTAAATCAGCAAAAAACCCAAGATTGAAAAATCTAACTACATCTAGCTTGATTTTCAAATAAGAATATACGCATACCACCTATTTTGTGCATTTATTTTTTACTTGCATTTTATATTTATAGTACAACAAGGTAATTCGGTAGGTTTTTTTGAAAATATTATGGCTTACGGTGAAAAAATCTTAGATCACTATGAAAATCCTAGAAATGTTGGATCTATGGATAAAACAGATGCTTCAATAGGCACTGGTTTGGTTGGCGCGCCTGCGTGCGGAGACGTGATGCAATTACAAATTAAAGTCAGTGATGACGGGGTTATAGAAGATGCAAAATTTAAAACATATGGTTGCGGATCGGCAATTGCTTCAAGTTCTTTGGCTACTGAATGGCTAAAAGGAAAAAGCTTGCAAGAGGCAAGGGAAATTAAAAATAGCAGCATCGTGAAGGAGTTAAACTTACCACCAATTAAAATTCACTGCTCTGTTTTGGCAGAAGATGCAATTAAAGCCGCAATTGCAGATTACCAGCAAAAACAACAGAAAAATGCTTAACTAGCTTGCTTTATTATTATATCTGCGATTATTTTACTGGGTTTTTCAGTAGAATTTGGAAGCATTTCAAGTAAGTATGGCTGTATTTGATAGCTTGATGATGCTAAATTGTCAATGATTTTACTAATCTCTCGGGTTATATTTTCAGGGTTTGCCCTACCTTGTATTAGCTCTGGAATTATCATTTTTTTTGCAATAATATTTACCAAATTAACAAATTTTGTTGTCATCATTACTTTTATCATCAAGTATGACAGTGGGTGAACCTTGTAATAAACCACTATTGGCTTGGAATTTACAAGAAATTGCGTGGTATTCGTGCCGGATTTTGCAATTGCCACGTTGCAACTGTAAATTGCATTATTTATTGCATCGCTGCTTGAATCTATTGAGAAATTACAGTCTTCGCTGTGAAGTTTTAGATATTCCTCTATTCGTGGTTGCAAATTCGGCAATGTTGGCAGGGTAAAATGCGCATTTTTATATTTTTCGTGAAGATTTTTCATAACTTTGGAAATTACAGGTAAATGCCGCCCCACTTCCATTTGCCTACTTCCCAGCGTGATTGCAATATTGATCAAATCCCCTGATTTTACTGCGCTTTTTGCGATATTATTTCTCAATTCAAGCAACTCATCTTCAATTGCAACATTTCCAACAAAGTGCGACTTAAGCCCATATTTTTCAAAATATTCAGGCTCAAATGGCAGAAAACAGCATATTGCATCGAAGTATTTTGCGAAAATTTTTGCGCGCTTTGGCTTGTAAGCCCAAACCGTTGGCGCAACTATATGTATTATTTCACCGGAATATCCGCGTTTTCGCAGTTTTTTAACTACAGCTTTTGCAAATCCCGGAGAGTCAAAAGTTACTATAATTCTTGGCGAAATTTCTTGTATATGGCGCACGGTTTCGTTGATTCGCTTGAGTATGTTTCCCAGGTGTTTTATAACTTCAAAAAATCCCATTACAGATATTTCCGATATATCAAAAATGCTTGTAAAGCCTTGGGAAATCATCTTATTTCCGCCCGTGCCTGAAAGCTGAAAATCGCCCAAATGGGGAATAATTTTTGCTGCAATTGCATCCCCTGATGGCTCGCCGGCAAGTAGTACGATATTTTTATTTTGGGTCATTTTTTATACAAAAATCCAAGGAATTTAACAGATATTCCGCCATTTCTGCTGTGTGAAATGGGCTTGTGGTTATGCGTATTCTCTCTTCTCCAACGGGAACGGTGGGATAGTTAATATGCTGCGCGTATATTGCAAATTTTTCCAGTAACATTCGGGATATTTGCTGTGCTTTTGCAGCATTTCTTATCATTACAGGAATAATATGCGTTTCAATATCCGGGTTGGATAGGTAGTCAATATTTCTATGTTTTAAGCCATTTTTTAAGATTTTTACTGTTGAAAAATGTTTTGCCCGCAGCGCATCGCCCGCTTCCGATTGCACAATTTCAAGTGATTTTGAGATTGCCGCGCAAATTCCCGGGGGTAGGGAGGTTGTAAAGATGAAAGATGAGCCATTTAGCCTTATTGCATCGCATATTTCCGCTGACGCTGTGATGTAACCACCTATTACCCCAAAAGCCTTTCCAAAAGTGCCTTGTATTATGTCAATTTCACTGTCAACATTGAGTAAATTTGAAATTCCGCGCCCGGATTTACCATATAAACCCACTGCGTGAACTTCATCGACATAGGTTAAAGCATTGTATTTCTTGGCTATTTCAACGATTTTTTGAATATTCGGGGTGGAGCTGTCCATTGAATAAATTCCTTCAAAAATTATTAATTTTGGCGTAGATATTGGGTATATTTTGATTAATTCTTCCAGGTGATTGGTGTCATTGTGATTAAAAATGTGCTTTTTCACATTATTTATACGAATTCCGGAGATAATGGAGGCGTGATTTTTCTGGTCAGAAAATATAACAATGCCCGGAATTATTGATGTTATTGCGGAAATTGTTGCTAAATTTGAAACGTAACCGGAGGTAAACACCAGCCCGGATTCTTTTTTATGAAATTTGGCGATATTTGACTCCAGTTCTATAATTTCGCTTGTTGTGCCTGAAATATTGCGTGTTCCGCCGCTGCCAACTCCGCGCTTTTCCGCTGTGGCGCATAGAGATTTTATCACTTCTGGATGCACGCTCATGCCCAAATAATCATTACTACACCACACTTGCATATTTGAATTTTCCATAACGGGAAAGCTGGAAATACTTTTTTTTACCTCTTGAAATCTGCGATACCTGTTATCGTTTTTAATTTTTTCTATGTTTTGTAAAAAAAAATCTTGATAATTCATATTAAATGTAATACCTATTATTTGTTTGTATCGCAATTGGTATATTTTGCAAGTATTTAATGTTAGAAAAATTATTAGAAAAATATAGTGTTGACGGCATTTTAATTTCATCTAGGGATGAATTTTTAAATGAATACGTTGCGCAGGAGAGAAGTTTGATGTATTTTTTAAGCGGATTTAATGGGTCAAATGGCATTATTTTTGTAGGAAGAAATTACAATATTCTCTTTACTGACGGGCGATATTTAGCCCAGGCGGCAATTCAACTGGATATGCAGAAATGGAAAATTGTTGACCTTGGAGCAGCTTCCATAGAAAATATCTTATATTCTATGGAAATTTCAAGCATTGCAGTGCTTTCGAACTATTTTAGCCAGCGCGAAATTGCTGATCTTGGCGCGAATTTTAGAACTATTTTACTTGGTAAAATGGAGGTTTTTCAGTCTTGTAATTTTGCAATACCTAAGACGTTTTCTGAAGTTTTTGAACATGAAATTGAATACGCAGGCGAAGAAAGTGCCGAAAAAATTAGCAAAATAAGACAAGAAATTTCCGGAGATTGCTATTTTATATCCGATGCCGCGTCAATTTGCTGGTTGCTAAATATTCGCGGGGCAGATGTGCCTTGCAGCCCGTTAATTAACGCTTTTGCTATTATTGAAAAACGTAGCAATACAGTGAAAGTATTTGGGAATTTCAACAATCCACCAGCGCATTCTGGCGCAGATTTTCAGGATTTTTCTCAACTGGAGCGTTATTTGTCAAAAATTTCCTCTATTAGCCTGACAAAAAAAGAGGTAAATGGTGCGATATACAATGCAATTAGTGAATATTGTGGGGAAATTATTGATGTGCACAACCCTATTTTACTACCGAAAAGCATTAAAAATTCGGTGGAAATTCAGGGTATGCGAAGTGCGCATAAAATTGATGGAATTGCAGTAAAAAAGCTGCTAAATTGGGTGAAAAACACCGATAATATAAGCGAATATGACATATCCCAAAAGGCGATTGAATTTCGCAGTGAAAGTCTTGAATTTATATATCCAAGCTTTGAGACAATTGCGGGTTTTAACGAAAATGGCGCGATTATACACTATAAACCCGAACAAATTTCTGCAAAAAACATAGAAAAAACCGGTGTTTTGCTGATAGATTCCGGTGGGCAATATTTATGTGGTACAACCGATATTACGCGCACTATTTTGCTTGGCGATGTTGCAAATTTATACCCGGAGGCGAAATTGCACTATAATTTGGTCAAAAAATCGCTTGAAAGTTTGTCAAATTTACATTTTCCGCGGGGTGTTACCGGGGCACATTTGGACGCAATTGCAAGGCAAAATCTCTGGAATTGTGGGTTAAATTACAATCATGGCACGGGGCACGGGGTGGGCTCTTTTTTGTCTGTGCATGAAGGCCCTTGCGGCATTTCCCCTCGCAGTTTTGGCACTAAACTTGAAGTTGGAATGGTTTTATCAATTGAGCCTGGGGTTTATTTTGATGGAAAATATGGCATTCGCCTTGAGAATTTGGTTGTTGTGCAACCCTCCAACAGGTATGAAAATTTTTTGATGTTTGAAACCCTAACTGATGTGGAATTTGAGGAATATTAAGAATTTTTACTGAATTATTTTCTTGACAATTAAGTGTTGCGCTCTATTATTAGAGCGGTATATATATATTAGTATGCAAAAATTTGTTAAATACTCTGTAGTTTTTTTGCTAATTGCATGCGCAGGCAAGGGCGCTTTAGATAAAATTGGCGGTCCATCTTGGATTTTTGATGCATATTCGGTGTCAAAAAGCCCTAAAGAAATTGCATCTGTTGGTATATCTGACATGTCTCACATGGGTATAAAATTGCAGATTGAGCAGGCGAAAGCTTCGGCAATAAGTGATTTGCGTGGGCAAATTGAGACAAAAGTGAATAAAATCGTTGAAGATTCCGCTCTTGGAACCTCTAACGCAACCACAACTGGTCAAAAAGACAAGGCGGTTACTACTAAATCCGATGAAGTTCAGAAAAAATTCTCTACAGTTACAAAGAATATTGTTGAGGGATCTGTTTTTGGTGCAAGGGTTACTGATATTTGGCAAGATCCAAATTCGGGGGTAATGTACGTAAGGATGGTTATGGATAGCGAAAAAGTTAGTGAAGTTTTGAGAAGCTCTGTTACTATGTATCAAAAGCTTGGTGACGCTGGCGTGGATCAAGCTACTGTAAAAAGAATTACTGATGGACTTTTGGGGGTGAATTTTGATCATGCGGCATTTGCAGATTCAACAACCACAGCTAAATAGTTTAGTATTTTAGAGAAAATTTTTCGGATCTACGTCAATCTTTACAATTGATTTTACCGCCTTAAATGCAATAACCAATTCTCGTATTTGGTTCATAATTTGTGCATTCTTTGCAGTGGATATTATCAACCGGTATCTATATTGTTTGTTAACTCTTTTTACCAAACTTGGGGCTGGTCCAAATATTTTGACTAAATTTCCCAGGCTGCTTGCTAGATATTTTCCCATTTCATTAGCGCTAGTCCGCGCATCAGAATCTTCTTCCGATGCAATAATTATTGCAATTTGTCTAGTAATTGGGGGTAATTGACTATATTTTGAATCTCTTCGGGCTAATTCTGATTTATAAAAAGCCTCTTTGTTGTCTTGAATTATTGATAAAATTGCCGGGTTGTTGACCTGAAATGTTTGAATTAACACTAACCCCCTTTCGTCAAATCTTCCAGCCCTACCAGCAACTTGCGTGATAGTTTGATATGTTTTTTCGTATATTCGGAAATCCCCATCTAGGTGCCCGGTGTCCGTGTCAACTATAACAACGCACTTTAATTTGGGAAAATTATACCCCTTGGAAATCATTTGGGTTCCAATAATAATCTGGGTTTTTCCACTGGTAATGTCGTCAATTACTTCATTCATATTGCCTTTATCGATGTTGTCACTGCTGAAAATATGCTGCACTGTATCTGGAAAGTATTCGCCCAATTCTTCGCTAACCTTCTCAACCCCGAAGCCAATTTTCACCCATTTATCAACTTCATTGCATTTTTTGCATTCGGGCTGAATTCCTGAATAATAACCGCAATAATGGCAAATTAGCAAATTTTTACTTTTGTGATAAGCCATATTTACGGAGCAATTTACGCATTCCACAAAACTGCGGCAAGATCCACAAATTATTGAGGTAGAAAACCCGCGTCGATTCAGGAAAAATAACACCTGCCCCCCTGATTCGATATATGTTTTTGCAATTTCAATCACCTTTGGCGATATTGACTTTCCCGTTTGAGCTTTATACGCTTTATCTGCCATGTCAATAAGTTTAATTTCCGGCATTTCCACCTTGGAAAAGCGCTGATTTAGGTTATATCTATTGTATTTTCCCTGAATTGCATTATAATGAGTTTCCACGGAAGGGGTTGCCGATGACAATATTATTGGTATATTCCAGATTTTTGCGCGCATTATTGCCATATCTCTGCCTGAATATATCACATTTTCACTCTGTTTGTATGATGAATCATGCTCTTCATCTATTATAATTAGCTTTAAATTCGCAAATGGCAAAAGTATGCTAGATCTTGTGCCAATTATCACTCTTGCCTCTTTGTTTAGTATTTTTTTCAGTGAAATTTTCTTTTGAGCTTTTGAAATTGAAGAGTGCCAAACTGTTGGATGAAAGCCTAAAATATTTGCAAAAAATGCCTGTGTTTGCGGGGTAAGTGAGATTTCCGGAAGGCACACAAGCACCTGCGATTCTGGGTTTAGGCTTAAAATATTCTGGGCAACTTTAAGAAATACTGCGGTTTTACCCCCACCCGTCACCCCGTCTAGCAGGGAGACGTAAAATTTTCCGCTTTCTTTGCATATTTCATCCGCAATTTTTTGTTGTAAGTCAGATAACGTTATATCTTTTTGGCAAATTAAAGCATTTTCCGGGGGTTTTACTCGGCTTTTTTCAGATATTATAGACAAACTTGACGTCACCATTCCCACAACATCACCAAGTTTTTGCATATTGTAAGATGCAATTTGATATATATATTCGATAAATTTCTCATCGCAGATACTGCCAAAATTTTCCAATATTCCCTTGATTTTATTGATATTCATCCCATCTTTTACCAATTCTTCGTGGGTTATTAATTCCTTGACAATTCCGTATATTTTGCGCGACTGAATTGGCACCAAAACCAAGCTTCCGGGTGCAATTTCGTCATTCGAAAAGTAGATTAATGGCTTGTCCAGGGGTGCTGAAACCAGGATTTGGTATAATTTTTTTATTGAATTTTGCCCGTCGATACTAATATTTTTATAAAAATGTATTTTTTTTATAAAAAAGACTTTACTTTTAGTCAAGTTATTTTATTAAATAAAGAAGTAAGCGGATGTGGTGAAATGGTAGACACACTAGGTTTAGGTCCTAGCGGCGAAAGCTGTGGGGGTTCAAGTCCCTCCATCCGTACTTGTTTTATTTGTAAGGTACTACTGTGAAGGTGAAAGTTGTAAAAGAAAAAGATTGTTTAAAATCGTATGAAGTGAAAGTTGGCGAGGATTTTATACTGCCAAAGTATAATGAATTGATTGCCAAAGTTGCCAAAAATACTACCGTTGAGGGGTTTAAAAAAGGCGCGGTTCCAATTGACATTGTTGATAAAAAGTACTCTCACAAGGTTTTAGATATGGTGGCGGATGATTTATTTCGTAAGGTGTTTGCAAAAATTTCCGAGGATGCGGAGATAGGGCAAAATTTAGCTCACGTAGACGAGTTTTCCCCAATCGAAACCTATACAAAACAATCGATTGCAATTCGTTTTAATATATATACTCATCCAAAAGTTCCGGAAATTCAACTAGGAAAAATCAAGTTTGAAGTTCCTGAAGTGGTTATAAATGATGCCGAGGTAACTAAATATTTGCAAGGCGCTACCTCTAGCATGGGCGAGTCTGAACCTGTGGAAAATCCTAATGAATTGCTGCAAAATGGACATATTTCTGTGATAGATTTTGTTGGAAGGAAGAATGGCGAAGTTGTTCAATCGGCAACTGCTAATAAATATTCCCTGGAAATAGGCTCTAAGGCTTTTGTACCTGGTTTTGAGGATCAGTTAATAGGGATGAAAGTGGGAGATTCTAGAACTATTACTGTTAGATTTCCAAAGGATTATAATTTTAAGGATTTTGCAGATCAAGACATTGAATTTGATGTAAAATTACAGTTAATTCGAGAAAAAGTCAAAAGCGAAATGAATGATGATTTGGCAAAGAAGCTAGGTTTTGAAAGTGTTGATTTATTGACACAAAATATTCGTGATATGATGCTTGGCGGAAATAATTCGGCAATTAGAAGGCTTACAAAGGTAATGTTGGATGCTGAAATTCGCAAGAAATACGCAGATTTCAAGGTTCCTGAGGTTTTTTTGGAATCTGAGATTAAGAGACTTGCGGAAATTCAGGCAAATGCAAAGGATGACACAAGTATAAAAAATATGAGCGCTAAAGATTTATCTCTAAAAGCTTTGCAAAATATATGTATGACATATATATATCGTGATTTTATTTCGCGTGAAAAAATTCAAGCCAAGCCTGAAGATATTGATAAAATTATAGCGGAAGAGGCTTATAATTCTCAACAGTCCCCAGATGAATATAAGAAAAATATGGAATCCAATGAGCAGATCAAGAATTATATTTATGCCGTGGCGCATGAATGGGCTGCTTTTGATGTGATGCTTGCAAGGGTTAATGTTAGTAAGTATAAAATTGACTCTGAAAAGCTACAAGGTGAGTTAGAAAAATTGTACGCTAAACTTGATAGATAGTTATTTTTGTGATATGAAAATTGCAATAAATGGATTTGGAAGAATAGGTAGAACAATTTTACGCTCAATAATTGAAAATCCCAGAGATGGCTTGGACATTTTGACCGTAAATTCCACTTCTAACATTCAAGATTCTCTGCATTTATTGCAATATGATTCAATTTTTGGTAAATTGAATGCTAAAATTTCAATTATCAATGATAAAACTGTTGCAATTAATGATAAAATTATTAATTTTATATCTGAAAGAAAGGTTGAAAATATATCCTGGAGCAACATTGACATGGTGATGGAGTGCACTGGTGCGTTTACTTCACGGGAATCTGCTGGGTTGCATTTGAAATCTGGTGCGAAATACGTAATGATTTCCGCTCCTGCCAAGGAGAAAAATGTTCCAACTATCGTATGCGGCGTGAATGAAGAGCTCTTGCAATCTAGTCCTGAAATTTTTTCCATCGGCTCTTGCACCACGAATTGCCTTGCGCCAATTGCGAAAATTTTGGATAAAAAGTACGGAATTGTTAGCGGTTTTATGACAACCGTGCATTCTTACACCGGTGATCAGAACATTCTTGATGCAGCGCATAAGGATTTGAGAAGGGCAAGGGCGGCGGCTTTGTCTATGGTTCCAACTTCAACCGGCGCTGCAAAAGCTTTATCTCTTGTGTTGCCAAATCTTGAAGGAAAGCTTGACGGCGCGGCAATACGCGTTCCAACTCCCAATGTTTCCGTTGTTGATTTGGTTGTAAATCTTGCAAAAAATACCACAATTGACGAGGTGAATAATGCCTTTATTGATGCGGCAAGTGGCGAGATGTCAGGGGTGCTTGCTTGCGAGGAAAAGCCTTTAGTTTCCTGCGATTTTATCAAATCTCCATTCAGCAGTATAGTAGATTTAGCCGAAACAAAAGTGGTTAGCGGATCTTGCGTGCGCGTTCTTTCCTGGTATGACAACGAGTGGGGTTTTTCAAATCGCATGCTGGACTTGGCTCAAAAATTATCACACTAGCATTTTATTTTGATATGAGATTATTACTGATTGCATTAGTTTGTTTGATTGGCTGCATAAAACACACCCACCCAAAAGAACCGCTAACATTCATCTTCGACTTTGACGCAACGATGTATAATACAAAGCCAGCTAATATTGGTGAAAATATCGTTGGAAAAAAGCACCGCAGCTATATTGACATGTTTTATGAAAGCGCCTTTAAAGGCAGTGGCTACAAGAGAAATGTTGTTGAAAATTGGGTCTCAAAAAATATTCACATTGCAAACTCGCCTGAAGGTATAAATGAATTTATGAAGAGGTTGAATGATACATTCCATATAAAAGTTCAGCAAAAAGATGTAGATTATGCTATTTCTGAGTTGACAAAAGTTCAAACAACAGACTTAAAAGATATAATTCTTAAGCTAAAATCTCGAGGCAACCAGGTTTTGATAATTGGTGGTGGAACCTTTGGCTGTGCAATAATCCCAGATTTTGCAAGGCAATTTGGCATTGAGAAAAGCGATATTT
This sequence comes from Rickettsia typhi, assembly GCA_945898725.1. Taxonomy (GTDB): domain Bacteria; phylum Pseudomonadota; class Alphaproteobacteria; order Rickettsiales; family Deianiraeaceae; genus CAMDIK01. Next base: position 26,624 of record CAMDIK010000005.1, on the reverse strand, counting down.
ATTCGGGATATTTTAAAGATTTTTCTGGCAAAGAATTGAAGAAGGTTTTGTTTGATAAATACAGATACACAAATTGTGAGAATTTAGATTTAAAAACTCCGATTTCTGAAAAGAAAAGCGATGTGATAAAATTTCTAAAACAGCAGGGAATGGTCAAAGGAAAAGTCATTCACATCGGCGATGGTGAGAATGATTTGGAGGTTTGGAATGCGGGGCAGGCATATAAATTTATCGGTTTTGGCGTGAATAGGTATAGTAAAAAAGTTGAAGCCGGCAGTGAAATTTACGTGAAAAATATGGACGAATTCAAGCACGAAATTGATAAAATTCTTTAAAAAACCTGGAGTAGTGCATTAATTTCATCTTCGCGCGTGTGAATTCCAAGGCTGAATCTAGTGGTGGCGCTATATTCGCCTGATAGTTGCAAATTTGCGATAATTTTCGATTCTTCGTGCAGCCCGGAAGAGCATGCAGAGCCGCTGGATGCGGAAAACCCCAGTAAATCCAGGCGCATAATTTCCGCAGAGGAGTTGCAGTTTGCTTTTGCGATCATTGTTGTGTTGGGTATTCTTGCCGCCGATTTGCACAATACCAGGTGCCCAAGTTCGGTGGCGCGCGCGTCTATTTTATCGCGTAGTGGTTGAATTTCGGTGTATTTTTCCACAAATTTTTCACACATTTCGCATGCTAGTGAAAACCCGTATATTGCGTAGAGATTTTCCGTTCCGGCACGGGCTCCAAATTCCTGGCTTCCACCCAGAATAATTGGTAAAATTTTGCAATTTTTCTTGTATATTACAGCAGAAGCGCCGATTGGTCCGTAAATTTTATGACTGGAAATTGTAATTAAGTCGGGTTTTATTTCGTGAAAGTTGCAGGAAATTTTCCCCAAAGCCTGGCAGGCGTCAGTATGTAGTTTTACCCCGTAATTACTGCATATTTTCGCAATTTCTGCTAAATTTTGTATAACCCCTGTCTCATTATTTGCATACGCAATTGAAACTAGTTCAGGTTGTATATTTTTAATCATTTTTACCAGGTTTTCCGGGAAAATTATGCCGCTTGAATTGGAGTAAATCTTGGTTGCATTTTCTGTATTTTCTGCCGGCTTGGAAATTGAACTATGCTCAAGGTTTGAGTAGAGAATTTTAGAGTTTTTAAAGCTATTAATTACCGTATTATTGCTTTCGCTGCCCGAAGAGGTAAAAATTAAGTTATACTCACCCCAGGCGCTACCCATAACATTTTGCAAGATGGAATTACGCGATTTTTCCAGTAAATTACGCGCATTTTGACCATAAAAATGACTTGAAGAAGCATTTAAAGGCTTGGAAAATGCGAAATATTCCTGCATTTCTGCTAATATTTCAGGCAATATTGGGGTTGTGGAATTGTAATCTAAATATATATTTTTCATTGTTGACTATTGCTTTTTTAGATATATACTGCTGTAGTTACATTAATCAAGAATAAAATATGAGAGATAAAAAATACACCAGAAGCATTGTAAAAGGCATCATTCAAGCTGATGCGCGAACGTTTTTTATAGGAATTTTTTCAACAATTTTAACGTCAATTATAGTTTTATCATTCGGGGGCGCTATAAGAAATATTGTTGACAGCGGGGTTGGTGGAGATGGTGAAAAATTGCTACGAGGTATTTGGTTTTTTATAGGAATTGCCGTATTAATGTGCATTTTTGCATTTCTTCGGGGCTTTTGCATGAACGTGATTGCTGAAAAATTTTGCCAAAATCTTCGCTTGAACGTGTATGCGAAAATTTTACATTCCAAAATTGGCGCGGTGAATTCCATCGGGCGTGATAAGATTTTATCAATACTTTCAGGGGATTTTCGTCAAGCAAGGACGATTATAGGAACTTCATTTCCCTTTCTAATTCGCAGTTCCGTGACCTTAATTGGTGGGCTTGGAATAATATTTTACATTTCCCCATTTTTAAGTAGCGTGATTATTGGCATAATTGCCAGCATGATGTTCCCCTTGTTTTTCTTTGGAAAAAAAGTCAAAAAAGGCAGGGTTGTTATGCAAAAAGCTATTGATGCCTATGAAAAACGCATATTTGATACGGTTTTATACCTGAAAAAAATTAAAGCAGATATAAGCGAAGACTTGGAATATTCATACCTTCAGGCGAAAAATACTGAAATTTTTGCAATGGAAAAGCGGCGTTTAGTGGTGAGATCTTGCTTCATCTCTATGTGCATTTTTATTGTTATAATTGCTATAGCTGTTGCGATGTTTTATGGTTTTCGCGAGGTAAATCTAGGGAAAATGTCTGGCGGAGACATGACGGCTTTTATTATTTATGCTGTGATGATTGCAGTTGGGCTTGGTGGGGTTTCTGAGCATGGTGCAGATTTTGCAAATTTGAATAAAATTATGCGTGCAATTTACGAGATTAGTGATAATTTAATGGAAGAAAAAGATATTATTGATGGAAAATCTGCTGATTGCTCAAAAATTTGCGTCTCAAACTTGGAAATTTCAATTTCCGCAGGGGTGATTAAAATTCCAGATTTCATTGCGAATGCAGGCGACGTTGTGGTATTTAATAGTAAATCCGGCTCTGGAAAGAGTACTTTTTTTGACACTTTGCTAAAGTTTAATGATGCACCTGCGGGCGCAATTAGCATTGGAGATGCTGATATAAATGGCATAAATTACCGTGAAATTCGTGCAAAAATTACATATTGCCTACAAGATTCTGTGATATTGCATCGAACTTTGCGGGAAAATTTAGAGTGTGGAAATAGCGCCAGTTTAGACGAAATAAAGCAAATTTTAGTTGATCTTGGATTGGATTATTTAATTACTAGATTGGAAGATCAAGTGGGGGATTTTAGCCTATCTGGCGGGGAAAAGCGGCGAATTTCACTTGCATCTTGTTTGCTAAATAAGGCTTCGCAGGTTATAGTTTTAGACGAGCCTACGAATGGGCTTGATAGCAGCAATATTTCCAAAATTGTTAGCGTTATTGATACATATTCGAGAAATAAAATTCTCATTCTTGCTTCGCATGTGCCCATTTTTCAGCAATTACTACCCCATAGAAATATCATTGTTCAGGATATTTCTTGATGAATTTTTGCTTCAAGAATGCAGTAGGCTAGGGCGTAATTATCCGTGTCTGATAGCGATATATGTATGTTTAACAATTCAGGATTGCCAGTAAATACGGGGGTTTTTATTGCACTTTTTATGATTTTTGCTGTTGGCTTGCCAGATACAAGAGATGATATTTCGATGTCTTGAAATGAAATTCTACCCCCTATTCCGCACGCAAAAGCCTTGGAAATTGCCTCTTTCGCAGCGAATCTTTTTGCAAAATAGCTTACTTGATTGGCTTTAGAGTTGAATATTTTAATTTCAGACTCGACAAGAACTCGTTTTATGAATTTTCCCCTAAATTTTCCCATTAAAATAGCCTGTATTCGTGCCATTTCGATTATATCAGTTCCAATTCCAAGGATCATCACCACTTAAAATATAACAAAAATTTAAACAAATCGCCCATCTGCATTGGGTTTATTAAGCGATTTACTGCCTGTGAAATATTTACCTCAAGATGCGGATTATTTGCAATATATTTTTTTGCAAGATGATTTATACCCGTATCCACAAGGAATTTTCCTTGAGTTGTGATGCTTGAAAGCGTGGAATTTGTAATAAAATTCCGGGCAATATTGTGAAATAATTGAAAATTAACTAGGTGCGTGATGTCACTTTTGCCTGGATTAGCAAAAATATCCACTTTTTCATGCGCCTGAATTGCCTGAATTGTTGAAATAAATTGGTTTGTAATATACCCGTAATCTATGTAAATTAGCCCGCCAGTATTGAGATTTATCACCTTGCACACTCTCTCAAAATCTTCAATGCAAGATTTGGAGCATTCAATAATGCTGTTATTTTTTAGCACTAAATTTGGAAAATATTTAAAATACTTGTTGATTTCCGTCAGATCGTCGCATGTACTCCAAATTGAATTAAAAACACCGTTTTTATTGGATATTTTATGCATTTCAAACTGGTTATTTTTGTATTTATACTGGTTGATCGGATAGGCATCAAGCAGCTCATTCGATATAAAAATGCACGGATTTTGCTGAAAATCTACCGCGAAAATATCCTCGCAATAACTCACATTAAAGCTTGAAAATCTCTCCTGTTGATACGCAATATTTCGCTTTGATTTATCAATTGAAATAAAGGAAATTTGCTTGCTTGCGTGGGGGAATTTTGCAAATATTTGCATTAAATCTTCCAGTAAGTCGCCATTTCCACTACCAATTTCAATTATATTTACACGCTTACCTGGAAAGTTTTGATTTAGTATATTAATAAGAAAAAGTCCGATAATTTCACCAAAAAGAGATGAAATCATAGGCGCTGTCACAAATGAACCAGTGCGCCCGAAGGCGTTTTGGGAAGTGTAAAAACCCTCGTTGGAATATAGGCATTTTTCAATATATTCAGCCAGCGTTGTGTGATTTTCCTGCATAAATACTAAGATAATTACGTTCCAGAACGCGAGATATGTTTATTTTTGCATCTAAATTATGCGCAATATTTACATTTTTCATTGCGGAAAAATCCAACATTCCACTGCCAAAATATTCACTGTATTTATAGGCATTTTCACAGATTTTCTTGCTAAAAACTCTTCCAATTTCAAGTAAGTTTGTAGAATTTTTTACGCTCTCAAGAATCACCTGATTTAACCGCTGATACTCCATATTTATGCGCTCAAAATTCAAAGAAAATATACCGAATTCCCCGCACCATATAGATTTATTTGACATTCCAAGGCGGCGAAATTGCGCGTATGCTGTAATTTCATTCTGCAAGTTCATATCCTCTAATTCCACGTTATTTTCAGCAACTATTTCGTTAAAAATATAGCTAAAAAGCTGCGGAATGTGCGATGAAATTGCATATATTTCATCATGCAATCTTGCATTTAGCGTTGTTATGCTGCCAAATTGTGCAATTCTTGCAATTTCCGCGATATGATTATTATGCATATTGCTTTCATCCAGAATAAGCTGTTTGCCATGAAATAAATCCTTATTAGCATTGGAAAATCCTGATTTATCACTGCCCGCAATCGGGTGGGTTAAATTAAGCCACGGTGCATTAAAGTTTTGTTTTAATTTTGCAACATATTGCTTTACAGATCCGCACTCAAATACAATTTTCCCTGATAAATCGTACTCTTTTAAGGTATTTAATATGCCTGGATAACTGGAAAGCGGCGCTGTAATTGCAATATATTTTACTAAATTGATTATATGCTTCGCATTTTTTACATCTGAAATGCTGGAGAATATATTACCATATTCAGAAAAACTCCCTGTAGATATTGCAAATAATTCAAATTTTCCAAACAAAGATTTCGCCAAACTTCCACCAATTAACCCCGGCCCTATTATTAGAAACTTTTCCATATTTTATTTTGAAATTCGTTTATTTTTACTGTGTAATTCGTTAAAAATTGCAAAAATAATCATTCCAAACCCGGCAATATTAACAAAACTCCAGTTGTAATCTTCAAAATAAGTGGAAATAAACATAGCGGAAACCGTGTAAATTAAGGAAGAAAACCCGGCCCTGGCAACGCCTATGTGTTTATTTAGGTAAAATAAACTTGCAAAAGCTATGCATGAGGCAAATACCACGATGTACGCAAGAGATAGCACGTAGGATAGTGAGGTGTCAAATTTAATTTCTGCACCTAAAAACATTCCTGTGCAAAAGCTGATTATTGCCCCGCAAATAAAGGTATAAGTCAAAAAAACCATGGCGTGCGTATTGTGTTTAATGGCGCATGCTCGCATGGAAATCATACCCAATGTTGCCAGTAATGTTCCTGAAAATGATAGCCAAATTCCCGTGATAATGGCTATTTTGTCGCCACTTATGTTTATAATCGGCAATAAAAAAAGCATCAAACCTGACGTGCCTATTAGCCCGCTGATTATCGTATTTTTGTTGATTTTTGTGCGATATATTATGGCATTTATAACCTCACCCATTATAATAGTTAGTGAAAAAATTGCAGCCGTTACCCCACTTGGTATATATTTTGCCGAATTATAGGCTAAAATAAAGTTAATAGATGCATTACAAACCCCTGAAATTGCTATGAATTTACACTCTTTTCTTGATATTTTTAGGCTAATATTGAACAGTTTTAAGCCCAAAAGCAACAGCAATCCAGCAAATAAAAAGCGATATGTTACAGATATAAATGGCGATACCGTAGATTGCATTTGAAATTTTATCGCAAACCAGCTAAACGACCAGGAAAAACATATTCCAACAAATGCAATTAATATTTTTTTATTCATATTTATATGATATATTTGCTCATCATTTCCACCAAAAGTTAATATGCAAGAATTTTTCTTGACAATAAATATTTTCACTCTAATGCAATTAGAATTATGTTTTCTCATGTATATGAAATATGTATTATTTTTAGCATTATTTGCTATTTCTGCCTGCTCTTCCACGCGTTATTTAAGCGTTGATCCCCGCAGCGAAGATAAAATTAAGGCCGGAAAAATGACGGAAGTTAGAATATTAGCTCCTGATCAAGATCCTGATTTTTCTAAAGAAATTGCGCAATTTGGGTTATTTCAGTTTGATGGAGCCTTGCAAGATAAGGCTGTTGCAATGGCAAAAGATGTTTGCAAGAGGGAGAAAAATGCGGAACCTGACTATGTAAGATTAATGTTTACTAGCGCGAATGACTCAATAAGACAATATAGTCTGTATTCTTACGCTCCGCACACTGTAAAATTTTGGTGTGAAAAGAAAAAATAACACAAATGAGTATTATCAAGAGATTTAATAATCAACTACCTGATATAAGTTCAAATGCTTTTATTGCTGAAAATGTAGTTATATCGGGTAATGTGACGGTTTTACAAAATGCCAGCATATGGTATGGCTGTGTTGTTCGCGGGGATGTTTCAAAGATTTACATTGGATCAAAAACAAACATTCAAGATCAAACTGTTATTCATGGCACTCGCCCAAATCATCCAATAAATAAAACTTCTGATGGCGGCGGCGATGTTTTTATTGGAGATAACGTTACCGTGGGGCATAGTTGCATTATTCACGCCTGCACTATTGAAAATAATTCTTTTGTTGGAATGGGCTCAATTTTGATGGATTTGTCACGGGTTGAGACAAATTCTATGCTTGCGGCAGGAAGTTTGCTTTCGCCTGGAAAAGTTGTAAAATCTGGTGAGTTGTGGGGTGGAAGGCCTGCAAGATTTATGCGAAATTTAAGCCAGGAAGAATTAAATTACATTCAAAAATCTGCCAATAATTATTGGTCATTGGCTTTGGAGTATAAATAACTTGAATATTAAAATAATTGTCTTACTTTCGATAAATTTTATTTTTTCGTGAGCAGCTCACTGAAACATATTGCATTAATTATGGATGGAAATCGCAGATGGGCAAGGTCTAGAATGCTTCCTGAAAAAGCTGGGCACAGGCAGGGCGTGAAAAATATCCAATTAATATTGGAAGAATTGCACAAATTATCTATAAAATTTGTCACATTTTACGTTTTTTCTGCTGAAAACTGGTCAAGATCGCAAGATGAGGTAGATAGCCTTTTTGGCTTGATGCGAGAATATATAGATAGTAATTTAGAAAAATTTCAAAATGACAAGAGATTTCGTTTTATGATAATAGGTGATATAGAAAAATTGCCGCAAGATTTGCAAAATAAATTGCTAAAATTGTGCGATCAGACTGGAAAAAATAGCGATGCTATATGTGTTACTTTGGCAATAAATTATGGTTCGCGCCAGGAAATAATTCGCGCTGTGGAAAGGGCAATTTGCAGCAAAAAACCATGCAGTATTGATGATTTTTCAGCATTGCTATACACGGGTAACGTGCCCGATCCAGACTTAATTATTCGCACGGGCGGGTGCAAAAGATTGAGCAATTTTTTACTTTGGCAGGCAGCTTATGCGGAATTATATTTTACTGATGAGCTTTGGCCAGATTTTAATGAAAAAAGCTTGCATATTGCAATTAATGATTATAATCATAGGATAAGAAATTTTGGTGTTTGATGTTTTTATGCTTATTTTAAAGGATTTATTTAAGGTTTTGGATGGCACAAGGGTGAAAATTGCTAATTTTGCATCGCAGCACTCCAACGCACTTTTGAATAAAAACAGCGAAACTGCGATTAGGGTGAAAAGCGGGCTTATTTTTGGGTTTATTTTTATATTATCCCTGTTGCTTGGCGGTTTGATTTTTGATGTATTAATGCTTCTATTTGCCGTGATTATATTTGATGAGTGGAAAAATATGATCAAGTCAACCGAGGGAGTTCAGCATAAATACTGGTATTTTGGGGGAATTGTGTACACAGTTTTACCAATTGCATCTTTGATAAATATTCGCCATTTTATATATGGGGGGTCAATTTTATTTTGGTATTTTGCGGTAATTTGGGCAACAGACTGCGGGGCGTATTTTATTGGAAGAAAGGTTGGCGGGCGAAAACTTGCACCCGCAATTAGCCCGGGAAAAACCGTTTCCGGCGCATCTGGCGGTATTTTATGCGCATTTATAGTTGGAATTTTATTCACTTTAACCGTTCGTAATACGAAATTTGGCGATTTAGGTGTGATTGGACTGGGAATTGTTGCTTGCATTATTGCAATTTTAGCACAATCCAGCGACTTACTTGAGTCTTATTTGAAAAGGCGCTTTAATATTAAAGATACCGGCAATATTATGCCTGGTCACGGAGGGTTGATGGACAGAATGGACAGCATTACGCTTTCAGCACCGTTTTTATTGTTACTTTTGTCGTAATTATGCTAGAAAAATTCATAAATGATATTAAGAAATTTGACTTTTCAACCTTAAAAGTTGCGGTGGTTTTTGGTGGGAAATTTTCCGAATCTGCCGTTTCCAGGGATACTGCGAAGTCTTTTCAGGAAGCTTTGGTTGTGCTTAAAATTCCACACAGAATGATTGAATTTAGCAATAATTTAATCGCAGAAATTCAGCTTTATCACCCTGACGTGGTTCTAAATGCGATGCATGGAACATTTGGTGAAGACGGAAGATTGCCGGTTTTGTTGGATTTTTTGGGGTATAAATATACCCACAGCGGTTATTACCCATCCTTTTGCGGAATGCAAAAAGATATTGCGCAAATTTTATGCGAGCAGTGGGGCGCCCCCGTGATTCCAAGTATTAGGGTTGATAAAAAAGACATTATAAAGGAAAATATTGCCGATTTTTTTACGCAACTTCAAACAGATAAATTGGTAATAAAACCCAATGATGACGGGTCTTCCGTGGGTGTTGTGATTTTAAATCAATCGGATGCACAGTGGAATTATTCCCAAATCAATGATTCAAAAAGTGAACATTTTTTGGTGCAAAAATATATAGATGGAGTAGAAATTAGCACCCCCGTATTTTTTGGAAAGGCGGTGGGATCTTTGGAATTATCGCCAAAAAGCGGTTTTTATGATTATAAAAATAAATACACCGATGGACTTACAGAACACATTTTTCCGGCTAGAATTAGCGAAGAATTATCAAATAATGCCATAGAATATGCCGAAACTGCATATAAAGCGCTGAATTGTAGCGGAATTGCAAGGGTGGATTTTAGGGTTGATATGCAAAATAATACCCTATATTTACTAGAAATTAACACCCACCCGGGAATGACCAAGTTGTCCATAGTTCCGGATGTTGCCGCGCGCCAGAGTGTGGATTTTCAAACCTTAGTTGCTTTGATGATATACGATGCATATTGCAAGTGATTATACAGGCGCCAAATCGGTTAAAATGATACGAATTCATCGGGGATTTCGCAGAATTCGTGACTGGTTTTATGTTTTAATGCTGGTATTTTCCATTTGCGCATCATCTTATGTTATTTACAAAAAGAAAGACAGGTTGCTGTCTGTGGCAAAATTTCTAATTTACATTGTGCATAACGTGCAATATGGTATAAATTTTATTGATAATAACTTGATGGATGTGAAAAAAGTTAAGATTAATTCATTAAAGTATATTCCAAAAGAGGAGGTGGAAAATATCGTAAAATCTTCAGCAAATATCGACGAAACTATGTCGCAAATGCAATTGATTAAGGCTGAAATTCTAAAACTTCCATTTACGAAAAGCGTTGCAATAACGCGCCGGCCATTTCGCTCTTTGAATATAAATGTGCAAGAGGTGAATATAATTGCTGCAATGGAGGGTGAATCTGGTGAAATGGGCTATTTAATTGATGATTCAGGTAAATACTGGTCTGCAAATAACAAGAATTTTTCTGGCTATAGATTTCCAACAATCAGAGACTTATCTATTGAAAACTTGGCTATTTATCAAAATTTATATCAAACTTTGCAAAACTGCCCGGATGTTGTGAGTAATATTGTAAAATACGAAAATATTGCGAATCGAAGGTGGAATATTGCTCTAAAAAATGGCACAGTTATTATGTTACCGGCGGCAATTACTCAATATAGCATGCAATTAATCTGCGATATTGCGATAAAAAAGCTTGCAATTACCGATTCTGGGTCTAATATTCAATATCTTGATGCTAGGGTTGCTGATAGATTTTATTATAAAAATAGGGCATGAAAGAAACTCTTTTGATTATTGATGTATATGGTTTGCTTTTTCGTGCATATTACGGCATAAAGCCTATGATAGTTAATGAAAATTTGAATATAAATGCAGTTTATGGGGCGATAAAAACTATTTTTTCCATCGCGCAAGAGGTGCAACATTCATATTTGTTACTGGCTCTAGATGGGTCAGGCGCGAACAAAAGACACGAAATTTACCCGGAATATAAGGCAAATCGCATAAAATGCCCGGAAGATTTAAAGCCACAATTTGCAATTTTAGATAGTTTTTTATCCACAATGCAGGCGGGAAATATTCGCTATGATGGCCTGGAGGCTGATGATATTATTAATACCTATGCCAAATTCGCAGAAAAAACGGGGTTAAATGTGGTAATTGCAACTTTTGACAAAGACTTAATGCAGTTGGTGTCTGACAAAGTTTCTGTTTACTCAGTTAAAACTAAAAGCTTTATTCATTCTGCGCAGGTTTTTGAAAATTTTGGGGTTTTGCCAGATCAAATAGCTGATTATCTTGCGCTAATTGGAGATTCCAGTGACAACATCCCCGGGGTTATGGGCATTGGTCCGAAAAAAGCTATAGAATTATTAGCAAAATATAGCAATCTTGACGGTATTTATAACAATATTTCTGCTATATCGCCAAGCAAAACGGGCGATTTGTTGGCGGCAGGAAGGGATAGCGCTTACCTTTCTCTTTCCTTGACAAAATTAATTTACAGCGAAAAATTATTGGAAGAATTCCCTATAAATACTTGTAATAAATTGAATTTTGCAGAAATATCGCAAAATGTTGTTGATTTATGTAAAAAATACCCTAGTGAAGCATTGCTAAAGATTTTTAATATTAAAAATGATGCCGATATTAAGGTGGTTGACAGTCAAGGTTTGTTTAATTTCGCATGAGGTTTAAGCTAAAAAGGTCGAAAAATGGAGATTTTTACGTATTTGACAAGCTAAAAGCTTGGCTTCTTGGGTTGTTTATTACAACGCCGATGATGTTATTTTTTATTTGGGAGGATGTAAATCTTTCCGGCATTATCTACCTGACTGCCTTTTGCTCAATTGCGCTAATATTACGATTTTTAATTATAAAATTCATGACAAATGCACCCATAGCTCAATTGGATAGAGCGTTGTCTTCCGGTGGCAAAGGCTGAGGGTTCGATTCCTTCTGGGTGCGCCATTTGCTTGATTGGCTTGAAGAATTACAACACTGCGAGAGTGATTGTATATTTTTTCTATTGTGGGCGAGTTGCACTCCTGTCGGCTTTAAAAAAGCATTGAACTAATACCCAGTTTTCAACAACTATCATCCTTTTTGCCAAACATATCAGCATTTGCACAAGGCTTGAGCCTTTATTTTACAAACCTCACTACGAACGCAATGGTGATGATTTGCTATTACTTTCTCGTTTTGCAACCTCTTTTGCAGCAAAACCACTCTTACCGCGATTACTATCAATCTTATTGCCTACCACGTTCACACCTTCTTCGGGGCTTGACATTGCCGCTACCGCTTGCCTTTTTGCCTCGGCAGCCTCCATCTTACCCACCCTATCTGGCGACATTAATGCCTTACCCAGCTGAGTCAATTTGTTTTGCTCTGGGGTTGGTGTTATTGCAATTTGAATGCGAATGCCGTCCGAAGTTCTTGTAATATTTTGTACTGTATCGGCTTTGATGCCATATTTTTTTAATATCTCTTGAACTTCCTTCTTTGTTTTTTCGGAATTTAGATCTTCGGGTTTTACGCTGGCTAAGGCATGCTTGATATCCTCATTAACTCCAGCTTTGAGTTCGGTTTGCTTCTTGGTCAATATTTTGTCAACTTTTTCTTCCCCGTGTTTTTTAATATCCTTTATTTTGTCTAACGCTTTATCTACCAAGCTCTGAATTTTCCCCTTTACCTTTTCTGATACACCAGAGGCTTGCATTGATGTCATTAATTGTTTTTGAATTTCTTCTATGTTTAGAGCATTGGAAGAAGTTATATTTTTTAGAAAATTAGCAATGCCTTCGGGAAGCTTACTGCCTAGTTCCTTGTGCAATGATTTGATCAAATCTTCAATAAGAATAAGTGCATCTTGCTCAACCTTATCTATTATTTTTTTGATGTCTGCACTTATTTGTGTTATTGATTCAGGATCTAGCAAGAGCGCTATGTTGAAAACTTCCCCATCTTCTAAAGGTTTAACACCAACACTATCTGTCAGTGCTACTGATTCATCTGCTGCGCCTGGCTGCGGTGGAAGTGAGTTTTGTTGTTCAGCATTGGACGATCCCGTTACTGCAACGCTAGTTTCGTTGACATTTTGTGGCTGGGGTTTTGCGGCTTGCTTCTTCCTCTCTTCCTCTTCTTTTTTCTTTTTTTCCTCTTCTGAGCTTTGCATATAAATATATTAATATATAAATTATATTGTGTATATATGATTGAATATACAAAAATCAAGATTTTTTTATACTTTTAAAAATATTTCTTGACAATTAAATGTCAATTGTTAATTTAGCCATAGTTTTTAGTTATTTAACATGTCTAGACAATCACAATCTGCTAGAAAATTAGCCCTAGCACCACAACAACAATGGGAAGCGCAAGCGAGCCAGCAACAAGTTCAAGCTTATTTTGAAAATGTAGCTGCTCAAGCTGCTCAAGCTCAAGCTTCTCAAGCTCAAGCTTCTGCTCATTCTGCTCAAGCTGCTCAAGCTCAAGCTCAAGCTGCTGCTAACTTGGCGCAACAAGAGAATTACCGTTCTCAAATGTTCGTTCAAGCTTCTGCTAACTTGATTCAAGAGTGCGCTGAATTCATTGCTAATGGATCTCAAGAATGCTCTTCTAAGGCTGCACAACAATTGCAATTCTTAATCGAGGCTACTCAATCACAAGCTAACGCCGCTCAAGCTCAAGCTACTGCTGCTCAAGCTCAAGCTGCTGCTGCTCAAGCTTCTGCTGATGGTGCATACAAATGTGCTCAAGCTGCTCAAGCTGCTGCTCAAGCTGCTCAAGAAGCTGAACCACAAAATGCACACGAGGCTGCTAAAATGTCTCAATGCATTGCTGCTGCTCAACAAGCTACTAATTATGCTCAAGGCGCACAAAATGCTGCTCAAGGCGCACAAAATGCTGCTCAAGCTGCAAGAAATGCTGCAATTGAAGCGCAAACTGCTGCAAACGTTATGGCTCAACAAGCTGCGCAAGCTGCTGAAGGTGCTAACGCTTAATTGCTTTAGTTTGTAATTTTAATTACAACTTTTTACCCCCGTGCATTTTTAATGTGCGGGGATTTTTTCAACAGAGTTGCAAAAAAATATTGACAAGTAACTTTCACTATATACAAACTAGTATAGTATTTGTTGATGCAAATGTTCAGAATAGAAAAAGATACGATGGGCGATATTAAAGTGCCTTCTAATAGATATTACGGAGCGCAAACACAGAGGTCAATTCAAAATTTTCCAATTTGCACTAGCAATGCTGGTCATAAAATGCCAAAAGAGGTAGTATATTCAATGCTTTTAATAAAAAAAGCTGCAGCGATGACAAGCAAACGATTAAAAGTTTTAAATCCAAGCGATATTGAGCTTGCCAAAATTACCCCAGAAATTTGCGATAAAATCATCGATAGCGTTAATATAATAATCGGAGTTTTTGACTCAATTCAGTCTGAATTATCTATATGCAATCACAGCGAATGGGTTAAATGGCTTGAAAATCCATCGCGAGAAATGGGCAATGATGATGCGGAAATGCAAAAATTTGCACTGGCAAAATACACCCCGGAGTATATAAAAAATCAGCGAAATATTATTCAAAATATTAGAAAAAGCAATAACATCGCTGAAGATAAAAATATTTTTGACTGGTTTTACGAGAATGAATTCCCTTTGGTTGTTTGGCAAACGGGCTCTGGAACTCAAACAAATATGAACGTAAATGAAGTTATTGCATCGGTGGCAAATGAAATTGAAACCGGCAAAAAAGGTGGAAAAAACCCGGTACACCCGAATGACCACGTGAATCTCGGGCAATCTTCAAATGACACTTTTCCAACCGCGATGCACCTTGCAACCACGCTGCTTGCTTATCAGAAATTAATTCCAACTTTGGTTAAATTTTCTAATGCTTTACGTGAAAAAGAGGTGAAGTTTGCCGAAATTGTAAAAATCGGGAGAACTCACACGCAGGACGCAACCCCGGTAACTTTGGGGCAGGAATTTTCAGGCTATAAGGCGCAAATCAAGCACTCGTTATTTAATATTTGCTATAGTTTAGAGTTTATTGAAAGCTTGGCACAGGGTGGAACTGCCGTGGGAACGGGGATAAATTGCCCAGATGGTTTTGCTGAAAATTTTGCTGAAAATCTAACCACGATTTCAGGAATATCTCAAATGCGTTCTGAAATTTTGAAGCACCAAATAGTTGCATGCTCTAGTAGCAATATGTCTAACATGATTGAAACCAAGGTTTTTAAAAAAGGGCTTGCTTTTTCAGGCAAATTTAAGTCTGAAGGCAATAAATTCTTTGCTTTGGCGGCGAATGACGACCTGGTTCAATTTCATGGAAGTTTAAATACTTTAGCCGCTGCAATTATGAAAATTGCTAATGATATTAGATTTTTAGCATCTGGGCCACGCTCCGGACTTGGGGAAATTTCTCTTCCTGAAAACGAACCCGGAAGCTCAATAATGCCCGGAAAAGTCAATCCAACTCAATGCGAAGCTCTAACTATGATAGCCTGCCAGGTTATGGGAAATAATGTTGCCGTAACAACTGGTGGCATGCAGGGGCATTTTGAATTAAACGTTTTTCGCCCGATGATTATTAGGAATATCGTTGAATCAATTAACATGCTTTCCGATGGAATTAACAGCTTTATTGACAATTGCCTTACCGGAATTACCGCGAATGAAGATAGAATTAAGCAATTATTAGATCAGTCTTTGATGCTAGTGACGGCGCTAAATCCATATATAGGCTATGACAATGCTGCTGCGATTGCCAAAAATGCCCACAAAAATAACCTAACCTTAAAGGAATCTGCGGTAGAGCTGGGATTTTTAACTGACAATGGTGGTGAGGGAAAGGTAAAGCTTTCAGAGTGGGAAATTATTTTGGATCCAAAAAAGTTAATATAAATTTATGAAAATTTCCGTAATATCTGTTACTTATAATAGTGCAAAAATTATAGACCAAACCTTTGGCGACTTGCTAAACCGCGATGATATTGAGATTTTTGTTGTTGATAACAAGAGTAGTGATAACACGTGTGAAATTCTGGAAAATTTAGGTGCAAATAATTTAACGGTGATTAAAAATCATGAAAATATAGGCTATGGAAGGGCAAGTAATATTGCAATTTTAAAATCTAGTGGTGAATTTATTTTACTCATCAACCCTGATGCGAACATTGGGTATGGTGATTTGCTCGCCCTGGCTGACCTTGCGAAGACTCAAAATATTGGCATTATTGCGCCAGATGTTCTGCAGAAAAGTGCCCAGAATATTGAGGTTTTTGATGTTGATTATGTAATATTTGGTATTGCCCTGCTTCAGAGAAATTGCATTGATTCTATTGGTATTTTTGATGAAAATATATTTATGTATTGCGAAGATTTGGATATGTGCCGAAGGGCAAAATTCGCAGGTTTTAGAGTGTGTGAATGTGTTGGAATTCCGGCATTTCATATCGGCGGCGGCTCAAGCCCAGGTGTAAAAGGAGTGACATATTTCAAGGAATATCAATACGCTATTGCAAAAATGTATTATAAATTAAAGCATTTTCCTGAAAAATATTCGTTTCATTCTTTGCACTTGAAGTATATCATGCGCTATGCCCTTGGTTTCATATTTGCTGTGCTTTTCTGTAAAATATCTAACATTATCAAGTATCTTGCTAGGTTGAAAGGAATTTTGCATTCGCATTTTAACGCAAAAGCAACTCTATCACGCTAATTGACACGCATCCTGAAAAAATTCCAGCAACCACATCATCCAACATAACCCCAAATCCATTTTTCATGTTTTCATCAATCCAAGAAATCGGGCGAGGTTTATATATGTCAAAAAAGCGAAAAAAAGCCAAATTTACCAGCAGAATCATCATATAGTGCTGAAAATTCTGCGTTGTGGCGGGTAGACTAATTGCAAGTGAAAGAAAATAACCGCAAACTTCATCAACTACTATCTCTTTTGGGTCGCTTTGTTGCGTTTTTTTTGAGTAAATATTAGAACATATTGTGCCCGCTGGCAGTAATATTGCAAGGGATATTACCCCGAGCAAGATTGGTAAATGGCTGCAGAAAAATAGCGGAATTGCAACCAGAAATGCGGCAATACTTCCCATTGTTCCGGGCGCAATCGGGCTTAATCCCGCGCCAAAAAAAGTCACAAATATTTTATTGTAATTCATATTTATTTCAACACATAACTTGATATATCACTTGAAAATTAAAATGCAACCCCCTATACACTTGAGCATTTAGGGTAAAAAATGAATATTTTAACTACAATTATTAGCAATTGGCAGGGTATATTGCAAGGATTTTTGTGGCTTTCTGTGACGGTTACAATTATTGCTTTTGTGCATGAATTTGGGCATTATATAGTTGCAAAAATGTGCGGAGTGAAGGTTGAAACTTTTGCAATTGGCATGGGTAAGGCAATTTTTACATGGAAAGTAAAAAGAACCGGTGAGGAGTGGAAAATTTGCATGTTCCCCATTGGTGGGTATGTGAAAATGCTGGGGCAGTCTGATGTTCCGCGGGATAAAAATTTTGAATATGCAAGTCAGGCAGAACAAAAACAGTCTTTTGAATTTAAAAATCCGTACCAGAAAATTGCCATTAGCTTCGCCGGTCCCTTTGCAAATATGATTCTAACTTTTGCAATTTTAACGGTGATTTTGTGTGTAATGGGAAAGAATTATACCCAGCCAATTATTTCTGGAATTGAGAAAAATTCCCCGGCATATAAGGCTAAATTGCTTGTTGGGGATGAAATTTTATCTGTAAATGGGGTGAGAATATTTGACTTTGCACTGCTTCGAAATTTTACTGCTTTAGAGCCTTGTGGGCAAGTAAATTTGGAAATTTTGCGTAAAAATAAAAAGCAAGAACAGGTGATGAATATAGCTGTAAATACAGAGAAAAATCCCAGCAGCGAGGGAAGATTTTCGCGCTGTGCAATTGGAATTGCGTCAGATAAAATGGTTCATCAAGATTTTGCAATTCTTCCTGGAATTGCGCAAGGTTTTCAAGATACAATGCAGGTTACGCGCGATTCTTGTGTGGGTATTTTTCAGCTAATTACCGGGCAAAGAAGCCTTAAGGAATTAAGTGGGCCGCTTAGAATTGGAAAATTTTCGCACCAAGCGGCAAAGAGCAGTTGTGCTGCTTTTTTCTATCTGGTTGCTATGATTTCCATCGGGGTTGGGGTTATGAATTTATTGCCAATTCCCGTGTTGGACGGCGGGCATATTTTTATGAATTTAATTGCTATTATTATTCGCAAAGACGTACCCGCAAAAGTGCAAAATGTGATATATAAAATAGGTTTTGCAATGGTTATTTCCCTTATGGTTATTGGGTTTTTGAATGATTTTAAGTTTTTAATCAGACTATGAGTGAGTATGTATTTTTCAATGGGAATATTGTGTCTAAAAGTGAGGCAAAAATTTCAGTTGATGACAGGGGTTTTCATTTTGGTGACGGGCTTTATGACATTTTGTTGATTCACAAGGGGAAGATTATTGATTTTGATTTGCACCATGCGAGATTGCAAAATACTGCCGAGAAAATATATTTAAAACTTGATTATTCCAAGGAGGAAATTTTGCGTTTTTCCAAAGAATTGATTGAAAAAAATGGCATTATTTCCGGGCGTTTGATGATTGTTATTTCGCGCGGCGAAGCTGATAGATGGCTTACTGAATTGGGAAGTATTACGCAAAATTTCGTGATTTCCACGCAGAATTATGACTCAAAAGTGGGGCAGGGTGAGCTGAAATTTTTGAAATTAAAATCTTATTCCGATATTCGCTGGAAGTGGCGCGATATTAAAATTACGTCACTTTTACCTTCGGTTATTGCGCGGCGCGAGGTTGCGGATTTGGGTTTTGACGAGGTGCTTTATTTCAACGAAAATACAGGGGAAATTGAGGAAACTTCGCGCGGAAATATCTTCATTATCAAGGGAAATAAAGTTATCACTCCGCCGCTTTCGCAAAACTTGCTTTCGGGCATTACGCGTAATAGAATTGTGCAAATTTTGCGCGAAAATTCAGGTTTGCTAAAGGGTTATGAAATGCTGGAAAGTGCTGTGTTTATTGAAGATATTTACAGCGCGGATGAGGTTTTTTCAGCTTCTGCAACGGCGCGAGTTGTGGGGGTGGCGCGCGTGGATGATGTGCATTTTACAAGCCATAAAATCACCTTGGAAATCTTAAAAATATATGACAATTGGCTTGGGCAAATCACTTAAATTTTCGGCAAAATCCATTAATTCCATTGGATATTACCAGCCCTTCAAGCTCTAGTTCCATCATTAAAATTGACACATTTTCCGCAGAAAGCCCGCTTCTTCTGCAAATTTCATCCGTGGATATATATTGCGTGGAAATCACAGAAAGCACTAGATCTTTCGGGGATTTTGCGCCATTACTCTCTTCATGCGCAGCTTGTTCTGATTGATTATTTCCCGCCGGAGCCTCCTTATTTTTTGAAGCCTTAGGAATGCTGTTAAATATATCATTTTCCTCAATTTTCCTGGCATTTGTTGCGGGTTTTTCAATGTAAACATCGGCAAGTTCATCTGATATATCTGCAATCGATTCTACAAGTTTTGCAATATTTTTCTTAATTAGGTAGTTATTTCCGCGAAATTTTTCGTCCAGCGCAAAGCCAGGAATTGCAAAAACTTCCCTGTTAAATTCGCGTGCAAGCCTTGCTGTAACCAGGCTGCCAGATTGCATTCCCGCTTCAACTATCAATGTTGCATGAGAAATTCCCGCAATAATTCTATTTCTTTGTGGGAAATTTGCCGGAATTGGCTTTACATCGAATGAAAATTCAGTTATTATACAAGAATTGTTGGCGATAATTTCATCGTATAATTTTGTATTTTCCGCCGGATATCTACTGGAAATGCCACTGCCAATCACTGCTATTGTTGATTTTATCGCCCCAATGTGCGATTTTGCATCTATGCCTTTTGCAAGCCCTGAAACAACAACCCAGCCTTCATTGCTTAAAGATTTTGAGAAAAAATCTGCCATTTGCAGACCGTTGTACGAAGCCGCGCGCGAACCGACCATTGCAATTGATTTTTGCTGTAAAATTTCGATATTTCCAAGCGCTATCAAGCATAGCGGGGGGTTGGGTATAAAACGCAGTAATGGCGGGTATTTATCGCTAAAAAATGGCACAAATTGCCCCTTGTACCTCTCTGTATTTTGATATTCTTCTGTCGCAATTTTCAAAGATTCCGGCAACACGTCTATGTTTAGTAGATAATTTGCTCCAGATTCAAGCAATCTTTCAATGTTTACACGATATTTCCCGCGCATAATAGCCAAGGTGCGCAAAATCGCAGATTTTTCAATATCATTGTGCACCGTGGTTATCATTTTTTTGCTAAATAATTATTAGCTATAATGGTTGAAAAATAAAAATCCAGTGTAATATTTTACACAAATTTCTTGCACAATTCCTTAAGTTTACAGCCCTCACATGCCGGCGCGCGCGCTTTGCAGGTGTATCTGCCATGTAAAATCAATAAATGATGCGTTTTTATTGCAAATTCTTTCGGATTTATCGCCATTAGAAAATCTTCTACCGCTTCCGGGGAGGTGAAATCTGTGCCAAAAACCCTGTTAGTTACGCGAAAAACATGAGTATCTACTGCAATTGTTGGTAAATTGTGTGCAATATTCAGGAAGACGTTTGCAGTTTTTCTTCCAACCCCGGGAAGGGCGATTAATTCTTCAAAACTTGCAGGAACTGCGCTATTGTGGATGTGTATTAGAATTTCGCACATTTTGCAAATATTTTTAGCCTTTGTGTTGTAATAGTTTAGTTTGTTAATATATTGCTTTAGATTTTCAAGCCCAAGTGACAAAATTTTTTCCGGAGAATCGGCAATTTTAAACAAATTTTCAGTTACAATATTGACCATTTTATCCGTTGCCTGCGCAGAAAGAATAATTGCAACCAAAAGGGTAAAGTTGTTGACATAATTCAATTCAGTTTCAGGATTTGGGTGTTCCAGGTTTAATATTTCGCAAATTTTAGTAAGTTTTTCAGCGTTATTTTGCATTTTCGGCTATTCAAACGGTTCAAGCAAGGTGTTACTGTAGCTTACATCCATTGCATTAGATGGCGCTTTAAATGCATAAACATCCATTTGATTTGCATACATAACCTGCCATGCCGTACCATGTTGCACGAAATATTGATAAGCAAAGGCATTGGTGTTCCAAGCGCCGCTGGCAGCTGCAGAAGTGGTTAAAGCCCTTGCTGTATCGGCATCCGTTGGGGCTGCAAATTTTACATTATAGTCTAGCAAGTCGTGTTTATACGCTGCTAAATCCACTGAAGCAACGGGAATTTTCGCGCTTAATTGCTCACCAAATGGCAAGGATGGACCCTGGCATCCAGCTAAAATCACCAATACCGCCAATAATTTATGCATCTTTCTTTAGAATAGTATATATATTATAGCAGAAATTGAGTAAAGTGCAACTATTTTTTTTCAAGCTTATTTTGCTCGTCATCTGATAGCCCGCGTTTAAAATTTCTAATACCCTTGCCAATTTCCCCCATAACTACTGGTAATTTCCCTGCACCAAATAGTATTAAAACCAAAATTATTATCAAAACCAGCTGCCAAATTCCTATGGACATAATTTATTTCAAATGTTATTTACTTTATAATAAAGCATTATAAAAAAGGCAAGGAAAATCTTTCCCTGCCTGAAATATTATATTAATATTTGCCTATAATTATTCACCATGAACAATTGTACACCCTTCAGCATACAAAGGAAGCCATATCAATCTAATGTCTTTATTTTTTTTGTCAATAAATGATATTTTAGATATATTTCCCTCTTTTTTAGCAGTTTCAAGAGATGAATCGCCAAATGACACAAGCCCTAAAATTGCAGTGGTGCAAGAGGATCCTGATTTTACTGATTTTACTGTATTATCAACCTCTGTATAGTAAGCTTTGTCTTTAATGCTGTTGTAAACCAAACCGGTTCCCATTCCTGTGGAAGTTTGCACGCAACCGGCTAAAAGTAAAGGTAAAAGTAATAAACTTTTGTTCATAAAAATAAAAAAATCTTCTGGTTATATAATTATAAAATTTTAATTGTAAATTATTTTTTAAACCCCTTGAATTTGTATCTAATATGATTACATAATAGTTGAATAAGTTTGTTTTGTTAATATGAGTATACAATATAGTAATATAAAGCCAACCGAAGATAGAATCTTGGTTGAAAGACTTGAGTCTGAAGAAAAAAGTGCTGGTGGAATTATAATTCCCGATACTGCAAAGGAAAAACCTGTATATGGAACTGTTTTGGCGGTGGGCCCTGGGAAAGTTAAAGAATGCGGAAGCTGCGTTCCAACAAACATTAAAGTTGGCGATAAAGTTTTGTTTACCCAATGGGGTGGAACTGAAATTAAAGCCGGCGATAAAAAACTTCTGATTATGAAAGAATCGGACGTTTTGGCTATAATAGAATAATTTTTTGTGTTTTTTTAATTAATATATGTCTAAACAAATAGTTCACGGGCAAGATGCAAGAGCCGCAATGATGCGCGGAATTGATCAATTAGCGGATGCCGTTCAGGTTACTTTAGGGCCAAAGGGCAGAAATGTTTTGATTGAAAAATCTTTCGGCGCGCCAAAAATCACGAAAGATGGCGTTACGGTTGCAAAAGAGATTGTTTTGGAAAATAAAATCGAAAACATGGGCGCTCAAATGGTGCGCGAAGTTGCAAGTAAGACAAATGACCACGCCGGAGACGGAACAACAACTGCAACAGTTCTTGCAAGGGCAATTGTAAAAGAAGGAAATAAAGCTATTACTGCCGGGATGAATCCTATGGATATTAAACGCGGTATTGACCTTGCCGTATCTGTGGTTATTGAAAAAATTCAATCTTCCGCAAAGAAAATTACTTCAAGCGAGGAAACTGCGCAAGTTGCAACAATTTCTGCAAATAGCGATGCTGACATAGGTTCGAAAATTGCAGCGGCTCTTGAGCAAGTTGGCTGGAAAAGCCCAACAACTGTTGAAGAAAGCAAGGGAACTGCGGCATTTGAAGTGGAAGTAGTGGAGGGCATGACTTTTGACAGAGGTTATCTTTCTCCATATTTTGCTACAAATACTGAAAAAATGATCGCAGAACTTGACAACCCGTATATTTTAATTTTTGACAAAAAAGTTTCAAATATTCAGCAAATTTTACCGGTTTTGGAAAAAATCGCTCAAGCTGGAAGGCAATTATTAATTATTGCTGAAGATGTTGAGGGTGAGGCTTTGGCAACTTTGGTTGTGAATAAATTG
Organism: Rickettsia typhi; assembly: GCA_945898725.1. GTDB lineage: Bacteria > Pseudomonadota > Alphaproteobacteria > Rickettsiales > Deianiraeaceae > CAMDIK01. The sequence goes on along the minus strand of CAMDIK010000005.1, from coordinate 3,361 downwards.
CGCGGTGGTTTGAAGGTTTGTTCGGTTAAAGCCCCAGGATTTGGTGATCGCAGAAAGGCAATGTTGGAAGATATTGCAATTTTAACAGGCGGTGAGGTTATTTCCGAAGAACTTGGTGTAAAACTTGAAAGCGTTACTTTAGAGCAACTTGGTCGTGCAAAAAGAGTGATTGTTGACAAGGATAACACAACAATTGTTGATGGTCTTGGTGATAAAAATATAATTGACTCAAGATGTAAGCAGATTGAACAGCAAATTTCTGCTACAAATTCTGACTACGATAAGGAAAAAATGCAAGAAAGGCTTGCAAAATTATCTGGTGGCGTTGCAATTTTGCGCGTTGGCGGGTCAACTGAAGTTGAGGTAAAAGAGAAAAAAGATAGAGTTGAAGACGCGCTTCATGCAACCAGGGCTGCCTTGGAAGAGGGAATTATTCCTGGAGGCGGCACTGCACTTCTTTATGCTTCAAGAGAGTTGGATGGTATCAAGGGTGCAAATGAAGAGCAAAATGCCGGAATTAAAATAGTGCAAAGGGCGCTTCAGTATCCTGTGCGTCAGATTGCTGCAAATGCAGGGTTTGATGGTGCTGTTGTTGCTGGGAAATTGCTTGAACAATCTTCAACAACTTTTGGATTTAATGCGCAAACTGGAGAGTATGTTGACATGCTGAAATCCGGAGTGGTTGATCCTGCGAAAGTTGTAAGAATTGCTTTACAAAATGCTTGTTCGGTGGCTTCATTATTTTTAACTACCGAGGTTGTGATTGCTGAAAACAAGGAAGACAAACCTGCGATGCCTGCCGGTGGAATGGGCGGCATGGGCGGTATGGATTACTAGTCGGCTTTAATAATTTTTGCCCATCGTGCTTGTGCTTTGCAGGCGCGGTGGGTTTTTGGCATTTAAGGCAAGTTTTAAAAAATAAAAATACCTATTTATCTTCTTGTAAATAAAAAAAGCTATGCTATAAATTGGTGTGATTTTTAATTTAAAGTGTTTCGTGAACGCGTATTAATGTTTATTTTTATCAAAGACGATGCCGTGTTGGGATCGGTGGTAAAGTTTCATTTTGCAAGTCAAAAGAGTTCTTCAGGTGTTGAAAAATATACAATTCTTGCTCAAAGCGCTGAATATATTGATCCCACTTTTGCAAAAGAAAGATTTATTTCCACCCCTAAATTTATTGAGACAAAACTGCTTAGATTGATTGCAGATTTAGAGGATAAATCTGGAATTCAGTCATCAAAAGTTGTTATTTGCCTGCCAAATTCGGCATTTTATTTTCAAAAAGCCCTAATTAACTACGAAATGCCTATATATAGCGTTGTTACCAAGTATGATGTGATGAAAATTAACAAGAATATTATCGCGCATTTCCTGGAAAAACCGGGAACTTTGGTTGGTGTAGAAAATTTTATGCACACCCTGGATGATTCTTTGACGGTTCGCTCAATTTTGGGGTTGGAATGTTCAAAAGTGACTTCAATTTCGCTTGCAACCAGCCTGACGGATGAATTTAAAATCAAGCTCAATTATTTATTAAAATCTTGCGACCTAAATATGGAATTTTGCATGCCAATTAGCCATGCAATTACGAAATGCTACTCAAACGAGATAGATTTTGCAAATGGGTCACTGCTGCTGTATGTTGATTATCATGAGATAGCAGTGAATGTTATAAATGGGCTTGGAAATCACAAAATTTGCTCAATTCCACTGGGAATTCACGCTGTTGTGATAGCAGTTGCCCAGGCTTTGCATGTGGACGCAAAAGTTGCCTACAAAATACTAAATTTATACTCCAGTGGCGATATTTGGCTGGATAATAACGAATTTGGGAATTTTATCCTGGATAAGGCAAAGCTAAAAAAAGTAATCAATAAATCCGCTCTAAGTATATTGCATATTGTGCAAAAAGAGCTGCAGTCAACGATGTTAAAAACCTCGATTTCAAAAGTTATTATTAGCGGTAAATTTGCAAGTATTCCTGGCGTGCAAGATGTTGTGCAAAACGCCTTTAATATACCTTGTGTAATTCCAGGAAATTCAGAAGAAGGTGGTGAAAATTCCAGTGATTTTGATATTTTTAAAGGAGCTATAGAGCAATATCTTGAGGGTGATAATTTTATTTCCGATATGCGGCTAGAGTATGCAAAATTTATAGAAAAAATGCAAGGTTTCTTGTATTCCTTGTGCAATAAAGTTGAAAGTATTATTTAATTTGTCTATGTTGTCACTTAATTCAATTAAAACATCCAGTCCAACCAAGGGTTTTAGGCCTAAATTGATCGTTTTTGGCGTTGGTGGAGCCGGTGGAAATGCAATCAACAATATGATAAGATCAAACCTTGAGGGTGTAGATTTTTACGCAATTAATACTGACGCACAGGCGCTTGAATATTCTCTTGCAGAAAACAAAATTCAAATTGGAAAGGAAATTACCGGCGGGCTTGGCGCTGGGGCGATTCCTGAAATTGGCAAAAAAGCTGTTGAAGAGGCAGTTGCAGAAATGGATGCGGTTTTAGATGGTGCAAATATGCTATTTATTACTGCAGGAATGGGCGGTGGAACGGGCACAGGGGCTGCTCCGGCAATTGCAGAGATGGCTAAATCTAGAGGAATTCTAACTGTTGCAGTTGTTACAAAGCCATTTGATTTTGAAGGAAAATCTAGACAAAGAATTGCAGATCAAGGCATTGCAGAGCTTAAAAAGCATACAGATACTCTGATTGTTGTTCCTAATCAAAATTTATTCAGAATTGTCAATGAAAGAACTTCATTTGTGGACGCATTTAAAATTGCTGATGAAGTTTTATACAGTGGCGTGAAGTGTATTACAGACTTAATTACTATGCCGGGACTGGTTAATTTGGATTTCGCAGATGTGCGCACTGTTATGAAAAATATGGGAAGAGCCATGATGAGTTCCGGTGAATCTTCAGATGAAGATAGGGCTATAAAGGCGGCTGAATTGGCAATTGTTAATCCATTGCTTGATATTGCCTCTGTTGATGGTGCGAAAGGTGTGTTGATAAATATCACAGGCGGGTCAGATATGACTTTATTTGAGGTGAATGATGCGGTGGAGAAAATTCGCTCAAATTTAAGCGAAGATTCTAATATTATTTTCGGTGCAATTTTTAATGAAAAATACGACGGGCTAATTCGCGTTTCTGTTGTGGCTACCGGGGTTGGTAATGATGAAAATCAAGCGGCTGAACCCATGAAAGCTCCTGTTAAATCTACTAGAGCCGTTGTAAAAGAAGAGAAAGCGCCTGTGCAGACTGATAATTTATTCGCTAATGCGCAGAATACTTTACAACGCAAAAGGCAGCAGGAATTGGTTGAGTCCAGGGGGGAGGTG
>CAMDIK010000004.1 GCA_945898725.1 Rickettsia typhi | reverse complement strand
ATTTTGAAAAGGCAATTGATATAATGATTAGAAAGAGTAACTAGAGTTCTACGATTATTATAATTCTCATTTTCTTGACATATTCTTAAGTTACTCAATATAACAGAATGTATTTGTCAAGAAATATATGTTTTAAGTATATAATTACCCCTGCTTCAACAAAATTCTTGCATTTTATATCCCGCGAATTATGGTTCTGCATAGTGCGACTATGGCGGAATTGGTATACGCGTAACGTTGAGGTCGTTATCTTGGTTTCAGGGTGGAGGTTCAAGTCCTCTTAGTCGCACCATTTTTTCAGTATTTACGGGAAATTATTCACAGCGAAGTATAACAGGCTGCACCTCTTCGGGCTTACTTTCCTCACCGGAATCAGCGCCATTTTCGCACTCTGCACAACCGGAAGAATCAGGGCATTCAGACTGCTTAGTGCAATTTTTCACCTTTACAGTATCGCGATAGATGTAATATTTCTTTACCAATACGCGTGTTTTTACAACTTCTGATTTTGGCTTTTCAGGGGTTGTGGCTGGCTTTGGCTTGGGTTTTGGTTTGGGTTTTGGTTTGGGTTTTGGCTTGGGTTTACTTTTGCAGCCATTTTTTGTAATCCATTTGCGCGAGGATGTATCTTTTTCAGAGGTAATCGGACCCAGCACCCTGGTGGTCACGCTAACGCTAGTTTCACAGTCACCCTCTTCCGTGCTTGAATTATTTTGCGTATATTGAAAAGATTTATCGGTATTAAATTTATAATAACCAAGCGCGCCGTCGCCATAATTATATCTCATAGCCTCAGCCTCATCGAAATTTGCTGAAGTTGCAGCGAAAATAGCAGAGCTGTATAGCAAAAAAGATGTCAAATACAACAGAAATCGCACCCAATACTTTAAAAATAGCTCAAAAAAGCACTTGAATAACAAATATATTACTTTATACCTATATTTATCTTAACATTAGTTATGCAAAATAGCGAAAAATATAATATACTATATACTCGAAAAAACAATGTCAGAGGTAACTTAAAAGTCAATTTTATTTTCAAAATTATAACATTGCTTGCTTTGGTGCATATTTTTATAAAATATGATGAGATTATTTTAGCGATATATTTGCCATTATATGCGATATTTTTTCTTTGCAAATGCTTGGAATATCAGAATATTAGCATGGATTTAGACCTGGAATATGCCAATGCACTGGAGGACAAAAACTTGGAAGTGGCGATGATTTTACTTGATTTTAAGCCGGAAAATATACCAAAATACAGCATACTTGTGCCAATGCACAAGGAAAATATTCATACAATTCGCAATTTAAAGACAAATCTTGATAACATTTTATACCCGCGGGAAAAGCTGGAAATTCTAATACTTTTAGAGGAATGTGACCTAAAAACCATTGAAATTTGCAAGCAATTAGAGCTAAATTTAGGAATTTATCAAATAATTATCGTGCCGAATGATCATCTAAAAACCAAGGGAAGAGCGCTGAATTTCGGGCTAATGCGCGCCAGTGGGAAATATTTGGCAATCTATGATGCGGAAGATTGCCCGCATAAAATGCAAATTATGCTTAGCTTGAAAAAATTTACAAATGACCCGAATTTACGAGCAATACAATGTAATTTACGATATTACAACAGGGTAAATAGCCTGTCGGAATTATTTTTTACCGAGTATGAATACATTTTTACAATTCGCAACGTTGCCACTGTGAGGTTATTTAATTTTGTAATGCTGGGCGGAACAAGCAACCATTTTATCACAAAAGACTTGCAAGAAATTCAAGGCTGGGACGCATTTAACGTTACGGAAGATTTTGAAATATCCTTGATATACATGAGAAAATCTTGGAACATGGGCACTTTAAATGTTCCAACTCTTGAGGAGGCTGTAACAAGACCCCTACCCTGGATTCGCCAAAGATCTAGGTGGATTAAGGGGTATATGCAAACTTTTTCTTGTTATCTGTTTAATGGAAAATCATTACTCAAGCGACCTTTTGTCAACTTATTTTTCCTTGCATATTGCTCAACCATGCTGCTTTTTCCCTTATATTTTATGGTAAATATTGCAGCAATACTAACCCATTCCACCTTCAATTTTCACATAAATACCACAGATGTTATAGATACCCTGATGTTGGCGCTAATATTATTACCAGTTGCACTAGAGGGCGCGCTATATCAAGCAATATACCGCACAAAACACCCGAATTCATTGAATTTATTCAGAAATTTACTAGCAAGGGCAATCTATATGATATTATTTATTTTGGCTTACATAAAAGCCCTATATGAGTTTATATTCTGCCCGTATTATTGGGATAAAACAGAGCATCTTGGAACATTTAACATACCAAAAGATCAATAATTACCTATTAATTTTGTATATTCCATCCGCCCGTTCCGCAATTTCTGCGCTGTGCGTTACAAGCAGAATTGCCGCATCTTTTTGCTTGCAAATTTTGAATAATAAGTCAATAACTACAGCGCTATTTTCAGGGTCAAGACTGCCGGTTGGTTCGTCTGCAAGAATTAATTTTGGATTGTTAATCACAGCCCTTGCCATTGCAACTCTTTGCCTTTCCCCGCCGGAAAGCTGCCAGGGGTGGAAATTTAGCCTTTTTTCAAGCCCTAAATCTTCTAATATCCGCGCCGCATTTTGCTCTGCAATTTTTCTTTCAATTCCCAGATTTAACTGGGGAATTAGCACATTTTCCAGAGCGCTGAATTCAGGAAAAAGATGGTGAAATTGGTGAATAAATGCCACGTCTTGACGCATTAGCGATATTTTTTCACTTTCAGAGAGGGTGTCGATATTTTTGCCCATAATTTCTAGCAATCCACTGGTTTTTTGATCTAAAAGCCCGGCAATTTGCAGCAAACTGGTCTTTCCGCTGCCAGACTGCCCAACAATTGCTAAACTTTTACCACTTTGCAGCTCAAATGATATATTTTTTAGAATTTTCACCTCCGTTCCAGAGTCGATATACGATTTGCAAATATTTTCTAATTTTAGTACTGGCACTGTTGCTTTTAATTTTTATTAAACTACACTCATTGTAGATATAAGTCAAGAAAAATGGATTCATTATTTGATTTTAACGATAAAACGCCGGAAAAGCCAATACCTGCAAGGGAAAATGCTAAATTGGATGCATCAAATGATAAGACAAATATCCCAGCAGAACCCCTTAAAACTACGCCAAAAATCACCTTACATCTAGACATTTTTTCAGAAATATCCAGGCAATATGGCAGCAAATCTCTGCATCATGCAATAATTTTTCACGGAGTGCGTGGCATTGGGAAAAAAGCGCTTGTAGAGGCAATTGCTCTGGAAATTTTAGTAAAATCAAGCAAAATAAACCCTTCCCAGGTTACACAATTGTGCGCCGCGCGAACGCATTCAGACTTCCTATATATAGAATCAAAAAACAACATAACAGTCGATGAAATAAGGGAAATTTGCCATTTTACATCGCTAACCCCGTCCCTTGGAAATGATAAAGTTGTGATAATTGACGGCATAGAATATATGAATAATTTTGCTGCAAATGCCATACTAAAATCGCTTGAAGATGCACAAAAAAATACGTATTTTCTAATGATTTCCCACGATATTTCCGCCTGCATTGACACAATTCGCTCGCGGTCACTTGAATATTTCGTGCGAAATACACAGATACCAAATTTCCTGCTTGACGGCGAAATATCAAAACTTCAAATCAAAGATTCCACGATTATAAAATCATTAAGCAATGCCAGCATCGGGCTTGCAAAAGAGCTGATAAACGCAGATATAATAGGTATTTTTACGATTTTTCTGGACGTAATTTTAGCAAAAGATCTACCGCCGAGCAAGCTGGATGAAATGCTAAACTCAAAGACTAAAATTGTTGAATTTTCCAATGCGCAAAAGGCTATTTTGCTAATTTTACACCTACTCAACCCGTTAAATATAGAAAGAATTACTATTCCCGCGAACTACCCACTGGAAGATAAAATGCTGGATTTATGCAAGAAATTGCGCCAAAGATCGGATAAATCTTATATATACAAATACTTCGAAACTTACGATAGAATTCTTGTATTGCTAAACAATAAAAACATCTTCAATATAGACGCAACCAACACAATTCATGCAAGTTTTATATTAATTCGCAGGTGGATTTGCTAAAATTGCTTGCATTTTATTTTAAATAAAGTGATTAATTTACATCTTATGTGCGCTATATGATTTCTTTGCAGGATTTTATTATTTTTGCCGGATTGCTTGCCGGGGTGGGAATTTTTGGCATTTTGCGAACGGTGAATAACATAATTTCTTACGTAATTTCACTGGAAATTGTATTTTTGGCGATAAATTTGCTTTTTATATCAATTGGAAGCTACCACGGAAATATTGATGGGCAAAGTATGGTGATTTTCATTTTATCAATCACAGCCGCAGAAGTTGCAACAATTCTTGGAATTACCATAATGCATTATAAAAATCATGGAACGATCAGCATAGAATCTGCCCAAAATCTTAACGAAATTGATGTAAAATGCTAGGAATTTTTGTGCGCAAAACCCTGCAATAAATCGCGCGCAGCTTCACCGCTATGTTTCACCAAAAGCGATATTTTAACCTCTGAAGTGCTAACCGTAACAATGGGTATGCCATTTTCATTTAAAAGCATCAAAACTCCATATAGCACCGCGATATTTGTCTTAACACCAATGCCCAAAATTGAAAGCTTATCCAGCCCTTGGTCAAGCGTGAATTTAACCTGTAAATTTTGCAATATTTCCGATATTTGCTGGGTATTTTTATCGGAAGAGCTAATGAAAAATTGCACACATTCGTCCTTCGGTGGATTTTGCGTAATAATATCCAGATTAACCCCAGCCAAAGCCTGAAGTATATCATTTTTCAAGCTTTTACTGTCATCTTGCGGCACGTAAATGCCAAATCTTGCCTCATTTTTATGCAAAATAACCTCTTTAATGCATATATTTTCCATATTAGTTTACTCAAAAAATACCTCATGCAAAGTTCGCAGCGCAAGCTCAATATACTTCACTTTTACCACAGCTGAAACCTTAATATCAGATGTGCTAACACACAATATGTCAATTGATTCGGACTTTAAACTTGTAAATATCTTCGCTGCAACGCCGGAAATATTTCTCATACTAGCCCCCACAACAGAAATTTTCGCAATATCGTGCTGCATCGTGAAATTGGCAAACACATTTTTACCTGAAAAATCCTCCAAAGTCAAGCGCATTCTCTCAACTTCAGATTTATTTATCACAAAAGTAATATCGCTAAAACTAGCCTCATCTTGCAAATATTCATTCTGAATCAGCATGTCAATTCCAATATTATTTTGCAGAAATTTCCCCAAAATTTCGACATAAAATTTAGAAATATCGCCAATTCCACTAACGGTAATCATGCTTTCATTAACCGTGTGAGATATTCCTGCAAGATTTTCACCTTCACTTCCGCCATCTTTTGTTATCATAGTTCCCGCCATTGCAAGATTAAAAGTTGAGCGCACATAAATTGGCATTCCGTATCGCATTGCCATTTCCACCGCCCTAACTTGCAAAACTTTTGAACCGGTTGAGGACATTTCCAGCATTTCCTCCAAAGACATTGTGTCAATTTTTTGTGCCCTGTTGCAAATTCGCGGGTCACTGGTATAAACCCCGTCTACATCTTTATAAATATCACAGCGATCAGCCTTCAGGGAGATTCCCAGTGCAATTGCCGAGGTATCTGACCCCCCGCGCCCAAGAGTGGAAATTCTGCCGTCATCAGATATTCCTTGAAACCCTGCAACCACCACAACATTTTCGCTATCTAAATATTGCTGCAAAATATGCACGTTTTCTATTGAGGTAATTCGCGCTTTTGTATAGGAAGAGTCGGTGTGCAAACCAATTTGCCACCCGCACATAGACTTTGCTTTTACGCCAATTTCCTGCAATGCAAGCGCCAAAAGCCCTGCTGTAACTTGCTCTCCACTGGCAACCACGGCGTCATATTCTGCCATTGCATCATTGTCAATATTTTGCCGAATTCCCGAACAAAGCGAAAGAAGTTCATCAGTTTTTCCAAGCATTGCCGACACCACAACAACAACTTTATCGCCATTATCTCTTTGATGCTTTACAATTTTGGCAACATTTTTAATTTTTTCAACATCTGCCACGGAAGAGCCCCCGAACTTTTGCACAACAATCATGAATGTAATTGAAAAACATTAACTCTATAGATCACAAGATTGTTATAAGTGTGCATAATATGATCAAAATTTTTATAAGACTCAATGCGATATTCATTTAATGGATCTTTCTGCCCGTAGGATCGCAGGTGAATTCCATCGCGAATTCCACTCATAGTTGATAAATGTCCGCGCCAAACCTCATCTAAACTGCCAACAAAAATAGAACCCAGCACGGAATTTACCGAATCTTGGTCATGTTTTGCTATATCTTTCACCAATTTTTCTTCAGTCTTTTGAAAAATAAACTCTGTAATACTTGCGGGCAGATAAAATCTCTCGTCAAAATCGTTAATGCCATCAAGCGACTTCTCGCCCAGAATTTCTTCAATTTTATTGATAAATAGCTGATTTGACATAGCATTTTGCCCCTGCATCACCCCGGAAATTTCCAGTAAATTCGTTGTAAAGTCATGACAGATTTCCCTAAAAACCCCCATTAAATCGGTAGATTTCACCACCTGCGCGCGCTTTGCATACAAAAACACCCGCTGCTCATTCAAAATATCGTCATATCGCAGCAAATTTTTACGCATATCATAGTTTGCGGACTCAATCTTTTTTTGCGAATATCGAATAACCTTCGTAAGCATCGCGTGATCCATTGGCTCGCCTTCCTTGTACCCAAGCCTGGAAATTATAGATTTAATACGATCGCCTCCGAAAATTCTAAGCAAATCATCCTCAAGAGAGAGCAGGAAAATTGTCTCGCCCGGGTCACCCTGGCGCCCGGATCTTCCCCGAAGCTGGTCATCAATTCTGCGACTTTCGTGCCTTTCCGTTCCAATTACCAAAAGCCCACCGGCATTCAACACTTTTTGCTTATCTTCCTCGTATTTTGCAAGCAGATTTTGCCTTATATTTTCTTCTGCTTCACCGGATTTATTTTCTTCCAGCGCCTGCAACAGCATCATTTCAAAATTCCCTCCAAGTTTAATATCCGTGCCTCGCCCAGCCATATTTGTTGCAATTGTAACAGCCCCGCTTCTGCCGGAATTTGCTATAATTGTTGCCTCTTTTGCGTGATTTTTCGCATTCAAAACCTCGTGGGAAATCTTGTTTTGCTTGCAAATTTTCGATAACTCTTCTGACGCCTCAACGCTTGCAGTTCCAAGTAAAATAGGCTGACCTTTTGCATTTGCCTCTTGCACAATTTGAATCAAGTAATTGTATTTATCCTGCCTGGATAAAAAAACCAAATCTTCCCTGTCAATTCTGGTAACAGTTTTATTGGTTGGAATAGAAAGTACATTAATATGATATATGTCTTTAAATTCCTGCGCCTCGGTTTGCGCAGTTCCGGTCATTCCGGATAATTTTTTATACATGCGAAATAAATTCTGATAAGTCACAGATGCAAGCGTCATATTTTCCTGCTGAATTGGCACATTTTCCTTGGCTTCAATTGCCTGATGCAGCCCTTCGGAATACCTTCTTCCGTCCAAAACCCTGCCCGTAAATTCATCAATAATTAGAATTCTTTTGTCTTTAATTATATAGTCTTTATCCCTGTGAAATAGATATTTCGCCCGCAGAGACTGGTTTAAGCTATTTACTATATTGAAATTTTTATCACTATACAGGTCGTCATTAATCACCCCGTGAGATTTTAAAATTTTCTCCACCTTGTCAACGCCAATGTCAGTTAAATGGATCGATTTTTCCTCTTCATTTACAACATAACACTCGCTTGCAAGCCCGGAAATTGCAATATTTGTCTTACGATATACGTCCACATTATTTTGACTGGGCCCGGAAATAATCAAAGGAGTGCGCGCTTCATCAATTAAAATTGAGTCCGCCTCATCAACAATTGCATATTGAAATCCACCTTCGAAAAATATTCCATCGCCAATATTTCGCATATTATCGCGCAGGTAATCAAAGCCCAAAGTTGAGTTATTTACATAAGTAATGTCGCATTTATATTGCGTTAATTTTTCTGCGGCTGTAAGCTCATCCACAACGCACCCTACAGAAATTCCCAGCCCTTCAAACACGGGTCTCATCCATTCGCAATCGCGTTTTGTTAAATAGTCATTTACACTCACCATGTGAACACTTCCTGCAAGTGAATTCAAATATGCCGGCAGGGTTGAAACTAAAGTTTTTCCTTCGCCGGTCTTCATTTCCGCGATATTTCCCAGGTGCAGTGCAATTCCACCCAAAATTTGCACGTCAAAATGCCTCATTCCAAGAAATCTTTTAGAAGATTCACGAACCATTGCAAAAGCATCGCACATTACGGAGTCCAGCTCTAAACCTGCGCGCACTTTAGCCCGTAATTCCAAGCTTTTTGCAAGTAATTCAGCGTTGGAAAGGTTAGATAAATCAGATTCCAGGGCATTTATTTTAGTTAAAATAGGGCTATATTTTTGCACAAATTTTGTACTAGAATCACCGAATAATTTGCTTACTAATTTTCCAAGCATAATAAATACAAATGTATACAACTTGCTAATAATTTAAAATTAAATGTAAAGTAATATTTACATAATTATCAGGATAATAGCAATAACACACGCAAAAGTTATGAAAGCATACTTATGTATTTCGCCGGACTGCATAAAGCTGGTTTTTTGCGATATATTATATGCAGATTTCGCGGGCACATCAACCAGTATGCGATCTAGCATTCCAAAATCAAAAACATTTCCAAGGTAATTAGAAATTTTCACATAAGGTTTTACAAAAATCACCCCGTACAGCTCGTCAAAATACCATTTATTCATGCAGCATTGGTAAAGAAAGTTCACATGGCGCAGGCACAGATTTGGGAACTTCGGCTTGAGAATATAGCAAATTGTTGCCAAGATAAAGCCAAAAAATACAAGTATTATAGTTGTGTAATCGGCGGCGTGATCTGATAAATATTCCAAAACTCTGCGATTCATTGAAGATTGAACTGAATTTAACAAGAAATTTCCTGAACCGCTTTCAAAATGCGCAATATGCATCAAGAAATGCCCTGATATTGTTGCGAAAATAGTCAAAATGCATAGTGGAATTAATATTTTCAAACCAGATTCATGCGCGTGCTGGGCAGATTCCGATTTTGCGCCAAAAAACACCTTATACATAAGGCGAAATGAATAAAAACAGGTCAAAAAAGCAACAATATTTCCCACGTAAAAGCTAAATCTACCACTAAAAGTATTCAACAAGCCAAGTGACTCAATAATAGCATCTTTAGAGTAAAATCCTGCAAATGGTGGCACCCCGCAAATTGCAATAGTTCCAATCATCATGGCAAAAAATGTTATAGGCATTTTGCTTTTTAGCCCGCCCATATTGAAAATATTCTGCTCATGATGCATGCCGTGAATAACGCTGCCGGCGCACAAAAACAGCAAAGCTTTAAAAAAACCGTGGGTTATCAAATGAGACATGCCACCGGTATAAAATTGTGCACCACACGCCATAAACATATAACCCAGCTGACTACAAGTTGAATAGGCAATAATTTTTTTGATATCCGTTTGAACTATCGCACAACTTGCGGCAAAAAGCGCAGTAAAGGCACCAATATATAAAATAAAATCACGAACCAAGGGCGAAGCATCATATAAAATTGCGCATCTGCATAGCAAAAATACACCCGCAGTAACCATTGTGGCAGCGTGAATTAATGCCGAAACCGGTGTTGGACCTTCCATGGCATCCGGCAGCCAAACGTGCAAAATAATCTGTGCAGATTTACCCATACAGCCAACAAAAAGCACACCACATATAAGATTTACAAGATTTGCATCCAGAAGGCTAATCTTTTCCACATTTAGAAAATCCGAAAAATTTATACTGCCAAAATGGTAAAAAATAAGCGCAATTCCGCATATCATAAACACATCAGCAACTCTATTTACCAAAAATGCCTTAATTGATGCCAAATTCGCAGATAATTTTGTATGAAAAAAGCCAATTAACAGGTAAGAAGCCACGCCCACGCCTTCCCAGCCAAAAAATAATTGCAGCAAATTGTCCGACGTTACCAGCATAATCATTGCAAAAGTAAAGAAGGAAATATTTATCATAAAACGCTGCAATCCGGGCTCTTCATGCATATATTCAATTGAGTAGAGATGCACAAAAAATGAAACTGTGCTAATTAAAAACAGCATACTAACGGAAAGGTGGTCGATCATTATGCTCCAGTTAATTTCATACCCATTACCGGAAATCCAGGGAAATAGCGTTAAATGAATAACAGATTCGCCGCAAAAAAATAGCTTATAACCTAAAATCCACGCACAAACAGCCGTTGATCCAATTAAAAAAGTGGTCATAAATGGCACGTATTTTCTGGAAACTTCGCCCCTTGTAAATGCATTCAACAACAAGCCACCGGCAAAAGATAAAACCGGTAAAAATCCTACTAAATAAGCCAATATATCAGTATATTTCATATACAATTCTCACATGCATTTTCTAACATTTTCCTTGCAAAAGCCAAGTCGCCCATTGCATATATATATTTTTTGTATTTTTCACGAATCCAGTCCTCTTGCCCAACAAAAAGCATAGGGCAGTCAAAATTTCCCGCACACGCCACGTCAACCATTGTGTCGCCAATAAACCATATATTTTCCGGCTTTAAGCCCTTCCCATGATGCCTGCGAATATTATCAACAATCATTTCAATTCCATCGGTTGCAGGTTTTTTATTGGGAACATCGCAACGCCCAACAAATTCAACAAAATAATCGCGCATTCCAATAACCGCGCACTCATTATGCGCCACAACAGATTCTTTATTTGTCAATACCGCTTGATAAATACCCAACTTGCTTACATATTGAATCATTTCTAGTGCATTTGGTAGTAATTTTGCGGCAAAAGACGCATTCGCTTCCGCGTAATATTCAACATATTTTTTCGCATTAGTTTCAGACTTAGTGCCGAAAATTTCAATCACCCATTCGCAATCCGGGTCACCGGTGGAATCAAGAATTTCTGCATTCCCAAGAGGTGGTTTTCCAATATCAGCGCGCAGTCTATTTACAACATTCGTAATAACATCAGAAGTATCTACAATGGTATTATCCCAATCATAAATTATCAACTCTGGTCTTGTTAAGTGTTTAAATTGTGTCATATAATTTATTAAAAATTCACATCATTTCTAGTATTTTGCATTTGGTTTGTAACCATTTCCACTATGCCCTGGATGCATGTACTTGCAAATACTTTTGTCATACTGCCCAAGATTCCATATTTATTTCTCTCATCTTCCCGGTGTAAGTCTATTTTTTTAACCATCAGCTTATCTTCAACTAGCTTGTTAGAATATAGCCATTGTGCCGCATCTTCGTCATCTCCAATTGCGTCTATTAATTTATATTTTAAAGCTTTTGGACCAATAAATACCTGACCACTTGAGACAAAATTTAGCAAATCGCCGTGAATATCGCGCCTTTCAGCCACCACATTTCTAAACCATTCATAAACATCGAATATCAACTCACGTTCCTTATCTATAACTTCTTGCGATGGGTGTTCAAACATGTGCGGAGACCCTTTTATGTTGGTAGATTTCACATAATTCATGCGGATTCCCATCTTGTTTGCAAGTTCCAAAACGTCTAGCGATGAGGTATAAACCCCAATGGAACCTGTAATTGTTGTTGGCATTGCGAAAATATACCTTCCGGCAATCGAAACCATATAACCACCCGACGCGGCAACGCCTTCCATCACGGTAACCACGGGCTTAATTTTGTCAATTTGACGCAATATTTGGTACATTTTATCACTTGGATAAATCGACCCGCCAGGTGAATTCACCCGAAGAATTACGGCTTTGATGCTTTTATTATCGCGAATTTTGCGCAAAGATTCATATATCTCTTCATTGTGCATTATCGCGCCGGAAATTGAAATATTTGCGATATAGCCATCATAAGATTGATAAGACGGCGCAGTTGTAATTTTACTATTACAGCCTGCTAATATGAAATATATGGCAAAAATAAGGGTTAAAAAGAATGCAATTCTGCGCCATTTTATCGCCATTTTTTTGGAATACATAACCAGATTAATACTAGAAATATTGTCATTTTGAATGTAGGGATTTTCTATATTTATTTCCAGAATTTTACGGATTTTTGCGTATATTTTTATAGCTATATCTCGCACGGCATTCATTTTGCTAAATATATATTTATCAAGAAAGTTATGATATTTTACATCCCACGGCGCGATCTTGCAAAACAATGCTCCAAGAAATGGAATTTTACTAAAAAGCCTTACAAATATAGCATTTTTACGCTTAACATAACCACTTACCTTTCTGTGCAATGCAACAAAGTCAATCATATAAATATTCAGAAATTAAACCACTACGCACTGCATCTTTGACACTTGCAGATATTTGAATATATTCCGTGCCAAAACGCAAATTATTTTTCTCTTCTTTGGCAGGGTCAATCCAAGCAATTTTATCAATTTCACCTGGATAGCTGTAATTCATATCAAGCCTTCCTTCCGCTCGACACAAAAACAGATAAAAGCGGGGATTTTCCATAATTGTCAATAAACTAACAACATCCACCACCACTCCAAGCTCCTCAAAAGCCTCCCTTTTTGCAGTATCCACAACAGATTCACCAGCAACCGCAGTGCCTCCGGGTATATGATATTTTTTAATTTCCTCACCCCGCGCCATAAGCAATTTACCCTCTTTATTTGCAATAACGCAACCGGCATTCGCACTAATATTTCTTAAATCTGATAAATCTTGCGTATTGCTAAAATTGAGATTATAGCGCTTTGAATCAGCATGCTTACCGCCAATATTTACAGCTATAAAATACCCAAGATTTATTAATATTAAAATAATAATTGTAAATTTATATCTAATATTCATTAAGTAATTTTTCAAAAAATCATGCTAATTTTACCTGCAGTAAATGCAAATATATAATTTACAAGCTTTTTATTGCAAAAAAAATACTTGCTTTTTCAAAATACTTGATTATTAATGAAGTGAAATTTCTATTTATTCAGTATGCGCGGGATAATTTTACACACAATATACTCTGCACGAAGAGATAAATTTATGTTTGGAATGTTGATTGGGATGATAATTGCAGTCTTGCTTTCAAGCTTTTTAGGCAGCACGGCACTCGTAGAATCAGAGCAAATGCGTGTTATTTACTCTGCAAACGCATGCAGATTTGTAATTATGATAGGTCTAATGGTGTTTATATCTTTTCACATAAAAAGATTGTTTGAAAATAAGGAAATGGATGTATTTTTGTCACGCGTTCCATCTCGATCATCAATTATTATATCGCTTTTTAGCGCATTTTCCCTCGCAGCACTTGCAGTAATTGGTCAAGCCGTGCTTGTGCTAATGCTCATCTATATGCAAAATCTTGTAGATATATTATATTGGGGTCTAACACTATTTTTGGAATCCCTTGTGGTTGTTAGTATGGCGGTATTTTTCTCGGTAGTTATTCGCAGCGCAACTCTAGGCTTGTTAATATCATTTGCGGGTTATTTTTTGTCCCGCGTTATAGGCAGTTTTGTGGCCTATATTGATATATCGGGAATTAATTTTTCCTTCAATTCAATCATAGAAATGATTCTAAAGGTAATGTCAATTGTGGTTCCGCGCCTTGATTTATTCGGTAAAAGCTCAATAATCGTTTATTCTGACTATAATTTTACGAGTTTTGGCGTTTTACTTGCACAGTCATTAATTTATACCGCGCTAATTGTTACTTGTGCGATTTTAGATATGAGAACTAGAGAATTTTAATATTTATATGATTTTCAATCCAATAAAATCTGATTATTCTGAATACATTTGGGTCAAGAGAATATTTTTGGCGCTGTTTTTGGTAAATTTTGCAGTCTGGTTTTTGATGACAAAAAATATACGCCCAGATTTAACAATTACACCAAATCCGCCGAGTAAGAATTTACTAAAAATACTATCCTTGGGCGACGATATGTTGGTTTACCGATATTTCACCTACCAGGTGCAAATGGCAGGAGATGACTACGGCACAACAACGCCACTCAATAAATACAACTACGCAAAGTTACATAAATGGTTTTATTTACTAAATGAATTTGATTCAATTTCCGAATATGCCCCGTCAATTGCGGGCTTTTACTACTCTAATTCGCAAAGCGATATGGACAATGTATATATAGTGGATTATTTAGTTCATTTCTCCTCCAAAGACCCAAATAAATACTGGAGATGGCTTGCCACTGCCGTGTATTTATCAAATGCCAAACTGCATGACATGAAGAGAGTGCAGGAAATATCTGATATTTTAGTCGGACTGGACAAGGAAAAAGTTCCACTATGGGCGCGAACTATTGGAATTTTTATACTTAGCAAAAATGATATTTGCAAATCTATCAACCTAATATTATCACTTGACCCAAAGGAGCTTGACGCAATAGCGCAAGATAAAATTCTTGGAAATTCGGTAAAAGACCAAGAAAATGTATTCGTAAAAATTATTGTCAATAGAATAAATGAGATTCAGAACAATCCAATAGCGGCAAAAAAATGTATGTCAAATAAGTAGTTTTATAACAATATGACCGATAATGATTTACATATAAAATTAGAAAAAATTGCATTGCAAAGCAGTATTTCCGCAGCAATTGCAGCGCATAAATGGGTAGGAAAAGGTGACGCAAACTCCGCTGACGCAGCCGCTGTAGATGCAATGCGAAAGGTTTTGATTGGCAACAATTATTTTACCGGCAGGGTTGTTATCGGCGAAGGCGAGAGAGATGAAGCTCCAATGCTTTACATAGGCGAAACATTGGGAAGTGGTAACTCTAAGTGCGATATAGCCGTAGATCCGCTAGAAGGGACAAGCTTGTGCGCCAACGGAATGATAAATTCAATGACAACGATTGCGATTGGTGACAATAATTCGCTATTACACGCCCCGGATGTGTATATGGAAAAAATCGCATGCAGAGAGAATGTGGACGGCATTGATATTAATTTATCAATTGAGGAAAATCTAGATATTGTTGGGTTTGACCTGGAAAAAACTGCGTCCGAAATTAGCGTTTTAGTGCTAGACCGCCCAAGGCATAGAGAACTTATTCAAAAAATCAGGGATTATGGTGCTAAAGTAAAGTTAATTTCAGATGGCGATATTAGCGGGGTAATTCGCGCAACAATGAATGCAGATATAGACTTGTATATTGGTTCTGGCGGGGCGCCAGAAGGAGTGCTTGCCGCATGCGCGCTAAAGGTTATTGGTGGAACTTTTCAGGGAAAATTGGTATGCGATTCACCGGCAAAACAAGAACGGGCAAGAAAAATGGGGATTGTTGACTTCAACAAAGTTTACAACATAGAAGATATGGTGCCAGGAAATGTAGTGTTTTGCATGACAGGAGTGACGCGCGGAGATTTACTTGATGAAATTGTATACTCAGATGAACATATTTTAACCCATTCGCTATTATTTAATAGCTATAACAACACAAAACAGGATATTTGGTTTACGCAAAAGGCCTAATTATTAGCTGCGCTTCCAACGTCTTAACACTTTTCTTTCCATGCCATCAGCTAGGAAGGTTAGTACAATAACCAGGAAAAGCATCACAATTGCAACAACGCGATAAGATTTAAAGATTCCAAAATTGTCGGCAATGGGCTTGAAAATCACAGGTGAGCTGAATTTTCCAAGGTATATCCCGGTTGTCAGGGCGCCAATCCAGAAAGCACGGTATTTTCCACGCACGGAATTCACAAGCCAGACGATATTATTTGGCATCATTAGACCCATTCCCATTCCGTAAAATGCAACACAGGCGAATATTGTCACATAAGATCTAGAATAGCTAAGGCACAAATAGGACAACGCCATTATCGCAATTGACATGGTGCAAATTGACTCAAAAGAGCGATTCTTCTTTAAACGACGATATTTTGAGGCTAGAATGGCAGAAATTACAACCTCAATAGTTATAACAATCGAAATTTCCTTGCTTGTAATATTTGGGGCTATGCTTGCAAGGGTAAATGGAATTTGTATTGGAATAATATAGAAAAATACCATGTTTAAAAAACCGATAAAGCATATTAATATTGGCAATTTGTCACCAAAGCGCTTTTCAAATGCCCCAATTGAAATTTCAGAATGTGCATCCACTTTTGCGTTAATTTTCGTCGAAATATTGCTAAATGCAAAGTAAATCATAGGCAGCAATACAACCCCTGTGCCATATAATAAGAAGGCATATCTCCAGTTAATATCGCACAAAACACCGCTAAGCATTGTAAAAACTATACTTCCCAAAGACATAATAGTGGTTTGAGATGCTAGTATTTTATTTCTTTCATGTCCTGCAAAATTTTGCGAAATATACTCTAATGCGCAAGTCATTAAAGCTGCCAGAGAAATTCCCAAAATAGCCCTGCTAATAATTATAGCCTCAATATCGTAAAGGTAAAAAGTTGCAGCTCCGGAAACAATGTAGATACAAGTGAAAGATAGTAAAAATAGCCTTTGCCTTACCTTCACCACCAAGATTCCAAAAATTGGAGAGAAGATTGCAATAAATATATTCGGTATGGTTGCCGCAAGTTTTAGCATAAATTCAGCATCGGGAATTGAGATAAATGCCTTTTTCATCATTGGCAAAGCAGGAGATACAACAGCAGTGCACATAATGGAAAGACTTGCACAAATTAGCAAAGTATATTTCAACAATCTCATTACAATAAATCAACACTACAAAACAATTGGCCCATCAATTCTACCTTGAATAAATTGATCTAAATATGAATTTCCGCTTGCGTCCAAGTCTTGATTTTTTCCATTCCAAATAAAATTTCCACGATACAAAAAGTACATCATATTCCCAATTCTCCGTGCAGAATGCATGTCATGCGTAACTATTATGCTTGTTGATTTCAGGTGATTGGAGCACTTAATTATTAAATTATTAATAACTTCAGACATTACGGGGTCAAGCCCTGTTGTTGGCTCATCAAAAAATAACACCTTCGGATCAGAGGCTATGGTTCGCGCAAGTGCAGCTCTTTTTTGCATTCCGCCAGACAATTCATACGGATAAAGATCTGCCACCCCGGGCTTCAGACCAACCAAGGAAAGTTTTTCAAGCGCAACGTCTCTTGCTTTTGATTTTGCAACATTATATTTATTTACCAACTTAAATGCCACATTTTCCCAGATTTTCAGTGAATCAAATAGCGCACCACCTTGAAATAAAAAACCCATTTGATCAAGTATGTTGCTTCGATCTTTTTTGGAAAGTTTAGCTATATCGTACCCGTCAATTTCCACCACCCCTTCTTCATAAGGCATTAATCCTGACAAAATTTTAATAAAAACAGATTTTCCACTGCCCGATCCACCAAGTAAAACTGTTGAAGTAGATGGATTAAAATTCGCAGAAATACCACGCAAAACACAGTTATCCCCGAACGATTTAAATAAAGAGTACGCTTTTATTCCCAAGGACATCGCACAAGATATGAACTTTAATATATTTATATTATCCAAAGCTATTATATAAGTCAAGACATTAGTGCGCCTGATGCAAAAATTATTTTTTACAAGCCACATTGCAGTGGTTATCGTGAACAATATCAAAATGCCCGCTACAATGCAAACTTTTGTTAATGCAAATAACTTTTGCATCAGGCGCGGCGCTTAAAAGCCCGTGAATATCGTGTGATATAATT
Organism: Rickettsia typhi; assembly: GCA_945898725.1. Taxonomy (GTDB): domain Bacteria; phylum Pseudomonadota; class Alphaproteobacteria; order Rickettsiales; family Deianiraeaceae; genus CAMDIK01. The sequence continues at coordinate 85,701 of CAMDIK010000004.1, read as the reverse complement.
ACAAAGGTGTAGAAGGATCGGAATTTTTTTAATAATTTATATAAAGTATTTTGCGCGTTGAAATCTAAATTCTGATCCGGTTCATCAAGTACGATAATATCGCAATTTTGCCTAATTGCCATGCATAAATTCACTTTTTGTAACTGCCCGCCGGAAAGCGAATTCAGTTTGCAATTTTTGATTTTTTCAATCTCAAATTCGTTATAAATATCTTCTAAAATCGGGCTTTTTTCCAGGGATAAAAATTCCAAAACCGTCATGGGCAACGATGCCGGAGGTGTTAATTTCTGCGCAGCATAACTCACCCTTCCCCGCACCTGAATTTCGCCAGAATCAGCCTTTATATCCTTCAAAATTATCTTTCCAAGCGTGCTTTTTCCACCGCCATTTGGCCCTGTTATTATTGTAAAATCTCCATTATTTACAGCGAAAGTTATGTTTTCAAGCACCGCGCTAGAGGACTTGTATCCATAAGAAATGTTGTTGACACTTAAGTATATTTCTTTCACCGTATAAGCAGAATTACTATTCGTATGTTTGATACTTTAATTGTAAAGTCAAGTAATAAAATTAGCCCAGGAATACGCAAGAAATATAACCTGGAGGACGATAATTTTTTCCTTGAAATCACGGGAGATATTGAAAATATTGACTGCACAATTGATGATATTAAAGATGAAAAGGTGATAATTACCAGTATAAATGCGCTGCATGCAACGAAGAAATTGCCTATAAACACTGGGTTTATTGTGGTTGGAGGTATGGTAAAATCAGGGCTTCAGGCTTTGGGATTTAGCAACATTTCCACCTTCAAGAATATCGATAATTTGCTTGTAAACATTGATAAAAATGCACATTACACCTACCTGCGCGGGGCAATAATTTCCCAGGAAATTGCGCCGCATTTTACAAATATAAAAGAGCAAATTGTGTACAAAATTCACTACTTTTCCAAGCTATCAGAAACTGCTTTTTCTGCAATAAAATCAGGGGAAATCAAGCGTATATTCACATTTTCTTATGCGTCTACTGAAAATTTTTTACAGATGATAAAAGTGCAAAATCTAACACGCGAAATTCAAAGTATAAATTTCCACACAATATCGCCAAAAAGCCTTGATTTACTAAAGAAAACCGGTATATACTGTAATTTAATTGAATATGAAATATAAAATACCCGAGGAAATTGGAAAAATTGACGCAAAATTCCTTGAATTTGCCCACGAAAATAACCCGGAAATCTTGAAAATAATACTTGATTCGCGCAGGTTAAAAACCGATATATCATCGGCAAATATCATTAAAATTTCTGGAATTTTAGACGCTTTTCTTAGCCGGGAATTTGGCATGGAAAATTTCACGTTGCAACACAAGGAAAAATCCCACAAGGAAGGGGAAATGCTGAAATATAAGCGAAATTTTGTGCAAAGATTCGTACTAAAAAAATACAACAACACTTGGTTCAATTCCCTTGCAAACACTGATATAATGGCAATAAAATCTGCATTTAACTACAACAGCGATGAGGAAATATTGCATAAAATTTCATCATTTTCAACGGAAGAATACTCCGGAATTACCGAGGAAAATTTTATAAAATTCTGCCAATACATCGCGGTAAAAATACACTCGCGCAACCACTATTCGTCGTCAATTTTACAAGATCAATCGCGTGAAAATTTCAGCGAATCTATCACATTTTACCAGGGCAAATCAAACAGAAAAGATTTTGAAAATCCCCCGAATATACTAGAGAAAAATGCATTTTACAATGCTAATTATTGCATAAATTGCCATGAAAGAAATAAGGATTCCTGCGCGCATGGAATGCCTAATTCTTTAGAAAAAAATCTCGCGGGTTGCCCCCTGGAAGAGCATATTTCTGAAGCAATTTTCGCCTTCAAAACGGGTGAAATCATTGGAGCTTTGGCGATTATGATGATAAAAAATCCCCTGGTTTGCCTCACGGGTGACAGAATTTGCAACGACTGCATGAAATCTTGCATTTATCAAGCCCAGGAAGCTGTAAATATTCCACAAATTGAGAGCTATATTTTTGAACAAATCATCGATCAAGACTGGGGTTTTGAGTTATATTTTTTACTGACGCGCTGGAACCCGTTAAAAGCAGTAAATTTTATGCAATTCGCCCAAAATAATCGCGCAATTTACATATCAGGAATGGGTCCTGCGGGCATTTCTGCCGCATATTACGGGGCTTTTATGGGGTATAGCGTATATTTTGCAGATGGCAGAACGATAACGGAGCCTGAAATTGACTGCACCCTGCCCATTCAAAAATTTGCACTAGAAAGCGTGAATTCGCACGTAAATTTGTCTTGTTTTGGGGGGATAATGGAATATGGAATTACCGCAAGATGGAATAAAAACCGCTTATTTATTGCATATTTAGTGCTAAAACGCTTCACTAATATAAAATTTATTTCTGATATGAAATATACCCAAGATCTTGAGGAAATCTTGCTAAAAAAGCTGCAAATTGATGCAATTTTAATTGCAAACGGCACGAAAAATCCCAGGAATTCTGCACATGAAAATGAAAGTAAATTCTACATTAACGGGTCAGATTTTCTAATGTATTTACACGCACAAAAAACGCAAAAAAGCCCTATGGAATCTTGCAATATTGCACTTCCTGCAGTGGTGCTTGGGGGGGGTTTAACTGCCATTGACGTTGCAACTGAAATTGGTTTTTATTACCTGAAAAAACTTGATATTATTAGTGAAAAATTGGCACAAAATAACAGCCATTTTTCCGAAATGGAGCTGAAAAATTTACCAATCTATATCGCAGATTTGGCGAAAATTCAAGGAAAAAATCTCACGGATGTGCAGAAAATAAAAATTCTGGGCGGGGTGCAGGTGATAATGCGAAGCGAAATACAGCAATGCGAGGCGTATAAAACAAATCACGTGGAAATTCTTGAGGCAAGCAAGCTTGGGGTGCAATTTATTGACAAGGCAAATATCGTAAAAACCCATATTCAACCTGGGAATATCGTAAATCTACACCTGAGTAACGGCAGTGAAATTAGCGCAAAAACAGTAATTATTTGCCATGGCTCGGAGCATGAAAAATATACTGAAAATTATCAAAAAAACCCGATATATATTGGAGATTTAAGCAAAAATTACAGTGGCAGCGTTGTAAAGGCAATCGGCAGCGGAGAAAAGGCAATTGCGAATCTAGCTTTTATGCCTAAAAATACTAGAGAAAAACCAGATATATGTGCGTATTTTGCAACAAATATCACCATTGAAAACATGTCAGAAAACATCTCTAAAGTCAACTTTTCATCAGAATTTTTAAGCAGCCAAGCGCAAATTGGCGACCTCATTCGCTTGAAAATCTGGAACAAATTACACGAATCGGAGGCAATACCGCTAATTATCGCGGGGCGGGAAAATAATAGCTTTTATTGCCTTGTAAAACAGGTTGGAATATCCACAAAAATGATAGGCGGGGCAGGCGTAAAATACAGCGTAATGCTTAGCTCAAAATCACCTGAATTACAAGAAATAATGGGTAAAAAATGCGATATTTATTACGATGAATCTCGGGCGCACGTGGCATTAGAACTGGCAAAAAATCTTCCAAATTGCACTGCAATTGACATTCAAAAATGCACCAATTTCAATCTAGATAATGCAATATTTTTCTGCAGCTCGCAAAGCATGCAAGACGTTTCAAATATGCTAAAATTATCAATAAATCACGGTAAATACGGCACAATTCGCTGGATTATTTCCACACAAATGCAGTGCATGCTCTCCGGCGTTTGTTCAAAATGTAGATACATAACTTGCAAAACTGTGAAATATGGCTGCCATGAATATCTAATAAACCCAATGGAGGTAGATTTTGCCCAGTTTTCCGGGAAAAATATTGCTTAAACAGGCTTCATATTGTCATCAACGGCAATTCTATTGTCAAAAACAAAACAATGCCCCTTCCACTTCTTGTTCTTGTTCCCATTTTTAAGGAAATATCCCAATATTCCGCCGTTTAGATGATAAACTTGTGCTCCTTCCAAGTTTTGCGCCATGTAAGCGGTAAGTTTCTCGCAGCGAATTCCACCCGTGCAAAAAGTTGCAATTTTTTTATCCTTATACAGCTCTTTATTTTTTTCCAACCAGGCAGGAAAATCTCGAAAATTCTCAATATCCGGGTTAATTGCATTTTCAAAAGTGCCAACGTGATATTCATAGTCATTCCTGGAATCAATCAAAATTACGTCATCTTGAGCAATTAAAGCGTCCCACTGATCAGGGTCAACATAGCTACCTTTTTTACCCAGAAAATCAAAACCTTCCGCACGCATTGTAACAATTTCCTTCTTTACTTTTACCTTAATTTTGTCAAAAGGGTTAAAATCGCACAGGCTTTCTTTGAAATCTAACTCACCCACAGCTTTAATATTTTGGGTAAAATTATAGAACTTATTTACGTCCTCGCGGGCGCCGGAAATCGTTCCATTAATTCCCTCGTGCGCACCAAGCAAAACCGTGCCCTTGATGTTATTTTGCTGCATAATAGTGCGAATTTCCTCCTGCGAAATTTTTGCATCTGCGTCAGATAGGTCAAAAATTTTATAAAAAGTAGCCACAACAAATTGCATATTTGTATAATAAAGTACCGCACAATAGACTAAAATATTTACATAAAAAAATAAAAGTCAATTCCACTTGCAAATAATTAAAAATACTTTTTATAAGTAATAACATTGTTCAAAATAATGCTAAAATATTGTTATATTATAAGTATATTGCTGTTGTTAAACGGTTGCGGAACGGTTGTAAATCTTATGCAACATGGAAAAACCGAAGTAAGAGTACGAAATTCAACGTCAGTTTTCATACCCGAACTACATAAGGTGAAATCTGTGCATATTATCTGCAAAAACCCCACGCCCTATTCAGAATTTAACAATATTACACGCATAATTCAGGAAAAACTTGCAGGAAAATATAAAATTGTCAACAACGATAGCGCTGATTTAACAATACATTGCAACGTTCGCCATTTCGCGCAAATTCCAAATTCTACAATAGAAAACATCGATAAATACTGGCAATATACCGACTCCACAGACATCTCAACCATTAAAGAAATTAACCAAAATTCATTTGGAATTATGGATGGATCCGTTGGCGTTACAGATATTGAAAATGCAAAAATTGCAAATATGAGCAACAAGGGAAATGAAAATACAAGTATTATTGCAAAAATTGCACAAAATGACTTTGCAAGCGGAATGTCTCTTGGTGGTTTGGCGGGGTTTTGGTTATTTAATTCCACACCTGTTGGGGCAATTATCGGCGGAATGGTGGGCGGAACTGCAAGTTTTACATCGCAACATCAAACGCTTCCGGTGACATACATGGCAACTCTTGACGTGCAAATTACCCGGAAAACTAACAACATTGTAACGTATAACGAAAAATACGTCCACAAACAAGATGATAACGGTGTAAGATGGGCAAATTTCTCAACAAGTGACAACAAGTTGCATTATCGCACAAGAATTTACACAACTATCAAGAAATCTATGCTAAAAAGCCCTGAAGCCGCAAAAACAGCAGTGGAAAAACTATCCGAAAGTATAGCAAATAGTATATGAATGCAATACATTCAAGGGGTAAAATTCCAATTTGGAGTGTTGCAGATTTATCGTCTGCAATCGCTGGCACGCTTATAAAAACCTTCGGATATATAGCGGTAAAAGGTGAAATTAGCAACTTTTCCAGGTCTCCAAACGGGCATTGTTATTTTTCAATCAAAGATGGTGGCGGGGTTTTAAAAGCAATATGCTTCGCAGGAATTGCCCGAAATTTAAACGTAAATCTCTGTGATGGGCTCGAAATTGTGGTATATGGAAATATCGATTCGCGCGCAGATCAGTCGCAATATCAAATCAAGGTTCAAAGTATTAAATTCGCAGGGCTGGGGGAGATTATGGCAATTTTAGAAGAAAGAAAGCATCGCCTTGCTTTGGAAGGTTTATTTGACCCAAAGCACAAGAAGGATATACCAAAATTTCCAAGGAAAATAGGGATTTTAACCTCACCTCACGGCGCCGTGATTCATGACATTACTGCAATATTGCAAGATAGATTCCCCGTGGAAATATTGCTTTATGGCATTCAGGTGCAGGGAAATTCTACAGTACAACAAGCAATCAGCGGAATTAAATATTTTAACACACAAGAGCCGGTGGATATTATAATAATTGCCAGAGGTGGCGGAAGCGTGGAAGATTTATTGGCATTTAATGATGAAAATCTTGTGCGTGCAGTATTTGCATCCAAAATACCCGTTATATCCGCAATTGGGCATGAAATTGACTATACTTTATGCGATTTTGTGGCAGATTTACGCGCGCCAACACCAACGGCGGCAGCGGAATGTATTGGCTCTAAAAAAGAGCAAATATTGCAGGAAATTTCCATTCTTTGTGCAAAATGCGCCAATAATATTTCGCAAAAAATTATCACAAGTCAATATTTTGTAACGCAAATTTTTGGTAAATTGACTGTATTTACAGATGAAATTCAAGTACTGGGACAAAAAATTCGTGATGCACAAAATGCTATTCTACACCGCATCACCCTGGAATATACGCGCCTAGATTATGCTGCAAAAACACTGCAAACTACGCATAATACCATTGGGAATATATGCAAAAATAACTTTGTAAATAAGCAAAAATGGATACTGCTAATTGGTAGAAATCTTGAAATAAATATCAATAATCTGGTTGCTTATAATGCGCAAAAAATTGCAATAATTCCGATATCGGCAGAGCGAATTCAGTATAATATTGCAGAAAATATCAACAAATATATGCAAAAAATACATACCCGCGCGATAAATATAACCAATCAACTCACGGTTGCAGGGCAAAATATTGCATATCAGCATAGAAAAAACACAATAAATATCGAGCATTTGGTCAGCAAATATAGCAATTTAATCGCCGTTATACAACCAAAAATTAATGCGCAAATTACCAGCAAAATGGAAAACTGCGCTCACCAGCTTGCGCAAATTTTAAATAAATTGGAACGAAGTGACCATGTAAAAATTTTGGCACACGGGTATGCTATTTTATCCGACAAAAATGGAAAAGCGATCACAAAAATTGCTGAAATACAAAACAATATGCTGGTAAAAATACAAATGCAAGATGGAGTGCGACAGTTTTTTGTAAAACTGCCCAGTGCAAAAATTGCCATATTAACACTGGTGTTTTTAGGTGCCATACTTGCGAATTTTACGCTTTAAAACCAGATATTTTTGCTCAATCTCGCTGCGAATATCGGCAATTTTCTCAACCCTTAACACCGCCGTGTCCAACTTTGTAATATCTTGCACCTGAAAATCTTCCACTACAAAAGAAAATTCAGGAAAAAGTTCATAATTCTCACTTATTCCACCCGCTTGTTTAGCGTGTTTACTTTTTTCAATTTTTGGTTGCGCACTGCAAGTTTCACCCTCTCCTGCAAGATATTCATCAATAATCATCGATGAATAACGCCGATCTTCGCTCTCCAGTAAGTCTTGTAAAATTTTGTCCTGATAACCCGTCTGAGCAATTTTTGCAATTTCTTGATCATAAAAATCCAGCTTAAAATCGCCACAAAATTCTTCAACTTTGCCCGCAATTCCGCCCTTTAGTCGCTCAATACACATTAGAGATTTTGTAATAAATTGCGAAATATCTGCAGGTTTCATAAAAATTGCCGCCACAACTACAATTACCGAAATTTCAGAAAAAGATACCCCTATCATGAACAAAATTCAGCCAGAACTTTACTATTTTTACATAAATCAACCCACTGCAACAAGTGCACCTGCTTCCCATTTGTAATAAATTCAAACAAATTTTGCATTGTTTTAAGATAGCCATCATTGTTTATAGCGCCTGTGTGATGGCAATGCAATACATATAATACAAAAGTTACCAGGGCATCAGTTTCGCAATAATTACGCACTTTTAGCAAATTTCCTGATAAAATCATCTCATAAACACCAGCACCTGAAGCGTCAATCTTGCATGGAACGCCAAATGCTGCGCAAACTTCCGACATTTTCACCCCACCGCGATACCCGGAAAACACATCAAATAGGTCAATATTATCCTGGGAATATCTGCTATCATAGCTTTGGTACCATTTGTCTTTGGCAATTTCATCCAAGTTGTAATACCAGGGAATTGGTATTCCGTGATACATACTTCTATATTTTATCACAGGCAGGTCGAACATTTTACCATTAAATGTAACCATTTTTGGAGACTCTTTAGCGCAATATTTGCTAAAATTACCCAGAATTTCCTCCTCTGAACTGTCTAAATTACCAGCGGTTCTGATATTTTCAATTTTAAACCACCTTGTACCATCATTATTTACAATATCCGCGCTGACATAGCTAATGCAAGCAATTTTGTGGAATGGCTGTCTTAGAAAATCATTTCCCGTAGCGCTAATATTAATATGATAATCTGTCAGCATGTCCAAAACCTTTGCATCATCGGAGGAGGAATCTAAATCTAGTAAATTTCTTCCAGCTTCAAGATTGGGCGTTGTTTCTATGTCAAAAACCAAAATCTTGCTCTTGTATTTCATAGCTTTTTCTATAACTAACTTATAGTTCTCAAGACATCAGAATATAAATCTTTAGATTTACATGAAAATTCCGATACCTTATTTGGATATTTTGCTAAAATTGAACTAGATGTAGAGCGGTATAATGCCACTCTTCCCCGCACAACATCCACTTTATCGTCCTCTCTGCCGCTTTTTTTTGCGCGTTCCTCAAGTCTTGCGAATAACACCTCATCAGGGCAGCTAATATATATTACGGATTTGAGCGTAACGCCAGAATCTTGCAGCATTTTTGCTAAAAAATCCACCTGCTCTACACTTCTTGGATATCCATCTAAAAGTAAAACTTTGCCACCAGGGTTTGCGCTGTAAGATTTAAGCTCTTTGGATAGCAGGTCATTAACCAAATCTTGATTCACCAGTTTACCTGACCGCATATTCTCTGCGGCTTTAGGATTTCCAGCTGACTTTTTACGCAATAACTCACCCACGGATAAGTGTTGAAATTTGCCACTGGTAACCAATTTATCCGCTAAATACCCCTTTCCAGATAACGGTGGACCTACCAATATTACAACCCCAGGCAAACCGGAGTTTGCAATACACAATGTGGATATTGAGCAAAATAATATAACTAGAAATAGTATACTGAGGTAGAATCTACGCATTATCATAATTAGAATCAGAAAGTTTGTTTGTTATCAAACCCGTTCCCGCAGGAATTAGCCTTCCAACGATTACATTTTCCTTACAACCTATTAGATTATCCTTCTTACCAGAAACTGCAGCAGACACAAGAACTTTTACCACTTCCTGGAATGCGGCAGCGGATATAAAGGAATCAGTAGCGATAGATGCTTTTGTAATACCAAGTAATATACGATTAAACTGTGCAGGGCTTTTGCCAACAGCGGATAATTCAGCATTTAATTTTCTAATAACGTCATAAGTTACAACATCCCCCTCGCCAAAACCAGAATCGCCACCATCAAGAATAGAGACCTTTCCAAGCATTCCGCGGGTAATGAGTTCAATATGCTTATTGTCAATTTTCATTCCCTGTAGCTTATACACAGATTGAATTTTATTAAGAATTGCGTGAATTGCTTCATCGGTTCCACTTGAGTGTAATACGTCGTGTATATCTATATTTCCATCAACTATAATATCCCCCTTTTCCACCCTAGATCCATCGTTAACTTTAATTTTACGGTCTTTTTTTACAAAATATTCAAGGGTATTCTTGGTAGAATCACTTGGTATGATTGAAATTTTAACCTTCAACTTTTGAGAATAGTCAATTGCAACAATACCGTCAGAAGGTGATATAATGGCAGGTTTAGATGGAATTCTAGCTTCGAATACACTTTCTACGATTGGAAGACCGCCAGTAATATCGCCAACGGAATAGCTTTCGCGCTGTATACGTGCTAAATTCATACCAACCCTCACCTCATCTCCGTCATTCACGGATATTACAGTGCCTTGTGGCAATAAATAAAACACTTCCCTCCCCATATCATTTAGAACAGGATTGCCATTTTTATCAACAATTGCAAGCCTTGGTAATAAATATTTATACTTTTGCATCCAGTCTGTCACTACTTTATTTGACATACCGGTTAAATCGTCAAGATTTTCCCTGTAAGAAGCGCCTGGAATCATATCCACAAACTTTACGTACCCATTGTATTCAGATATAACGGGTGTTACATAACTATCACAAGTTGAAATTTTATCTCCAACCTTGATTTTGCTGCCATGTTTTACCAAAACATTTGAACCATAAGGTATATTATATTCAGAAACCGCCCTGCCGTCAGAGTCTTTGACAAATATTTTACCATTTCCGCTAATTGATATCAAATCTTTACTATCAGTAACAACAGTGGATATATGAGATGTATCAACCACGCCATCTTCAGATGCAATTACAACATTTCCACTAGCAGATCTCAAAGATACACCGCCAATTTGGAAAGTTCTTAAAGTAAGCTGCGTACCAGGTTCGCCAATTGATTGAGCAGCAACAATACCTACCGCCTCTCCAGTAGAAACTATATTTCTCTTGGATATGTCCAAGCCATAACACATAGCACACACGCCATTAAAAGTCTCACATTTTGCAACAGAACGCACTTTTACTATAGGAAATTTATCGATTATATCAGCATTTTCCGCAGATATTACAGTATTTCTTGGAAGCACAACATCGCCGTCACGCACCAAATCTTCCGCCAAAACCCTACCAAATAGCATTGAAGATAAACTTTCAATCAACTTTCCATCCACAACTACAGGTTTAAAAAACAAGCCGTCCATAGTTCCACAATCGTACTCCGTAATGACATAATTTTGCGCAACATCAACAAGTCTTCTAGTTAGATATCCAGCATCGGCGGTTCTAAGAGCCGTATCCGCAACACCCTTACGCGAACCATGTGTTGAATTAAAATATTCAATTACACTCAAACCTTCCTTGAAATTTGAAATAATAGGATTTTCAATAACCTCTCCCGAAGGTTTTACCATCAATCCACGCATCGCTGCCATTTGCCTTAATTGCACCTGAGAACCTCTGGCTCCAGAGTCAATCATCATAAACACAGAATTCACATCACGCGTATCTTTTCCTTGCGCAATATCCACCATCATGTGCTTCGTTACCTCGTCGGCGCATTTTGCCCATTCATCGGTAACTAGATTATATCGCTCTTTTTTGGTAATATAACCCGCCCTATATTGGTCATCCGCATCTTTAACCACACCAAAACTTGCCTCAACCAGCTCATTTTTGATGCGCGGAATGATAATATCATTTTTTCCAAATGAAACACCAGAAACAGTGCACATTTTAAAGCCAATTGCCATTACTTTATCACAGAACACAACTGTAGCTTTTTGACCCAGAGTATCAAATACAGAAAGTACGATTTTTGACATGATTTTTGAGGTTATTACCTGATTGAATAAGGTGAAATCCACTTGCTGATCAGGCGATGCAACTTCGTACACAAACAACCTACCAGCGCAAGTTTCTACCAAATGATTGGAATATTTTAACTTAAATAATATTTTTGAATTATAAGTAATTGCGCCAGACTGAATAGCCGTTCTTAAATCGTCAAACGAGTCAAACACCATTCCGGAGCCGGAATCACTTTCGAATATTGAAGTTGCATAGTACAGTCCAAGTACTATATCTTTTGTTGGCGTAATAACAGGTGAACCATCTGCGGGGCTTAAAATATTGTTCGAAGATAGCATTAAAACCCTAGCTTCAAGCTGAGATTCTATGGAAATTGGAACGTGAACAGCCATCTGATCTCCATCAAAATCGGCATTAAATGCCTTACACACCAACGGGTGCAATTGTATAGCTTTACCCTCAATCAATCTTACTTCAAATGCTTGAATACCAAGTCTATGCAGCGTAGGGGCACGATTTAACAACACAACGTATTCTTTTACAATACTTTCCAAGACCTCAATGACCTCTGGAGTTCCTGATTCTACAAGTCTTTTTGCAATTTTGATTGACCCAACCATTCCATACATCATCAATTTTGAGAATATGAAAGGCTTAAAAAGCTCAAGAGCCATTGTTTTTGGTATACCGCATTCATGTAACTTTAAATTTGGACCAACAGTAATTACCGATCTACCGGAATAATCCACTCTTTTTCCAAGCAAGTTCTGTCTAAAACGCCCATTTTTTCCCTTCAAGCCATCACTCAAAGATCTTGGAGATTTCATTGAATTCGCATACTTCATTTTCGTAGCAGCGCCGCCCATAATCAAGTCGTCGACCGATGACTGAAGCATTCTTTTCTCATTTTTGATAATCATTTCAGGTGCGCCAATTGCAACCAAACGCCTCAATCTATTATTTCTATTAATAACACGCCTATAGAGCTCATTAAGATCTGATGAAGCAAATTTACCACCATCAAGCATAACAAGCGGTCTTAAATCAGGTGGTAACACAGAAATTCTGGTTAAAACCATCCATTCTGGCTTATTCCCAGATTTTTGAAAATCTTTAAACAAATTTAGGCGTTTTTCTATACTTTTAATTTTACTAACAGATTTTGTAGACTGTAATAAAATGTGCATTTTTTCCACTTCTTCATCGATTTCAATTGATATCAAAGCCTCTCTAATTCCCTCTCCGCCGGTACCAAATTTCGCTACATTATCACCAAATTGGTCAATAAAAGTAAAATATTCATCATCGGACAAAACCTCAAACTTGGAAAGAGTACTACTTCCAGAATCGATTACAATGTAAGCCTGGTAATTTGCCACCCTGTCAACATCTTTCATCATAGTACCAAGTATGGTTGCAATTCTAGAAGGTTGAGAGCGTAAAAACCAGGTATGCACGACAGGGGTAACAAGATCAATATGCCCCATTCTCTCGCGACGAACTTTAGATAAAGTTACCATAACCTCGCATTTATCGCATACTATACCCTTATATTTAATTCTGCGATATTTGCCACACAAACATTCATAATCCTTTATAGGTCCAAAAATTTTCGCACAAAAAAGCCCATCTCTTTCGGGTTTAAAAGTGCGATAATTAATAGTCTCGTGAGTTCTAACCTCACCGCTTGAATTCGCTAAAATTTCATCTGGACTAGCAACACCAAGCATAATAGATGAAAAAGTCATCTTTTGATGCTGTTGACTACTAGAATTTAAGAAAACATCCGACATAAGTTATAAAAAATCATTAATCATTGCCCAATGACACGCTCAAACCTAGCGCAGAAAGCTCTTTTAGCATAACATTGAAAGATTCAGGTGCATTATATGTAAAATTCATATTACCTGACACTATATTATTATATAGCGCCCTTCTGCCATCAATATCATCCGACTTAACAGTCAACATTTCTTGTAAAGTATAAGCGGCACCATAAGCCTGTAATGCCCAACATTCCATTTCACCAAGTCTTTGCCCGCCAAAATGAGACTTGCCACCAAGTGGTTGCTGGGTAACCAAGCTATAAGGACCCACAGACCTTGCATGCACCTTGCTATCTACCAAGTGATGTAGTTTTAGCACGTACAGACAGCCTATTGATATTTTTCTATCAAATTTTTCACCCGTTAGGCCATCATATAACCAAGCCTGTCCATCCAAATCGCAACCTGCAAGCTCTAATATTTTATCCAAATCTGCAACCTTACATCCATGAAACACGGGGGTTGCAAAGGGAACGCCCTTGGAATACTTTCGTGCCAAAGACAATACATCTTCATTTTTCAGCTTAGCAATCTCCTCTTTAACCACGGCATCTACAGCTACATCAGATAATATCTTTTTCACATCTGCCACGTCTTGATAGGTATGCAATACATCGCGAACTTTATCGCCCAAGCTGAATGATGCAAGGCCCAACGCCATCTCTAACACTTGACCAAAATTCATCCGCGCAACAATTCCCAAAGGATTGATAATCATATCCACAGGTTTGCCATCTTCTGTAAACGGCATATCTTCAGCTGGAACGACTTTGGATATAATACCTTTGTTACCATGTCTACCAGCCACCTTGTCACCAGGCTGCATCCTGCTTTTCATAGCCACCCTAACTTTTACAATATGCAAAACACTGTTTTGTAAATCATGTCCATCGATAATTTTTGCAATATCCAACTTACAAGCATCCTCAAGACGAACGATAATTGAGTCGTACTTTGACCTAACGATAAGCAATTTCTCCTGCTTATCGCTATTGGCAACTTGTAATTTTAACAAATCTGCAATAGGTAAATTCTCCAAATAAACCCTGCTTATTTTACCCGTTATAGGCATAACAGCTTTTTGCTTTCCAGATCTAGCAACATCTTCACCATCACATATTTCCAACAATTCAGTAATCAGGTCATTTTTGATAACTGATAATACTTTTTCATGGGTTGCTTTGCGTAAATGTGTAGCTTTGGATTCCATTTCTACTAATCTTTGCGGCTTTTCAACGCCCCTTCTGGTTAATATATCAACGCCGACAATAACCCCAGAACAACCGGGAGAAACCCTAAGAGAGGCATCCTTAACTTCAGAGACTTTTTCATCAAAGATAGCGCGTAGTAATTTTTCTTCAGGAGTAATTGGAACTTCAACCCGTGGCACTACTTTTCCAACCAGAATATCGCCAGGTTGAACATATGCACCTAGATGAATAATTCCAGATTCATCTAGCGTATATAAGACATTTTCAGGAACCCCGGGAATATCTTTTGTTAAAACTTCAGGCCCTAGGCGAGTATCCAATACGTCTATTTCAAACTCCTCAATGTGAACAGATGTAAAACTTTCATCATTAACAATTTTATCTGAAATTATCACAGAGTCTTCATATCCAAAGCCATTCCAAGACATAAATGCTACACGAACATTCTTACCGGCTGCAATTTCCCTACCTTCCGTTGCATAACCATCCGCTATTATACTTCCAACCTTCACCTCCATTCCAACAAATGCCCTAGGGGTATAACTCATGCAAGTTCCCTGGTTGGTTTTTTTGTACTTGGTTATATTATATACATCAAAGTTTTCACCACTATCAGCCTTAACAACTATTCTACCACCATCAACATATACAACTCTGCCATTAGTTTTTGAACGTATAACACCTGAAGATTGAGCCCCGATGAATGCTTCCATCCCAGTTCCTATAAGCGGAGCCTCAGGTTTAACAAGAGGCACAGCCTGACGCTGCATATTCGCACCCATTAATACACGATATGCATCATTATTTTCAAAAAACGGTATCAATCCAGAGATAAGTGATAACATTTGGTGAGACGAAACGTCAATTAACGATATATCATCAGCACTGGACATAACCAATTCACCATCTTTTCTACAAGAAACAACATCTCGATCAATTAATTTATTAGTGATAAAATTAGGATCATACTGGCAAATGACGTGTCCAATTTCCTGTGTAGAATCAAGATACACTATTTCATCAGATATTGCTCTATCTTTTACTATTTTATAAGGAGATTCAATAAAACCATACTTATTCACCTTGGCAAAGGTTGCTAAATTACTAATTAAACCAATACTTTGACTGTCTGGAGTTTCTACAATACATATTCTTCCATAGTGGGTAGAGTGAACATCGCGAATATCGAGTCCGGCACGGTCTTTTTCCACGCCACCTGCGCCTAATGCAGATATTCTACGCTTATGACTTACCTCTGACAGAGGGTTCGTTTGCTCCATAAACTGCGATAATTGCGAGGTTGCAAAAAAATCCCTAATAGACTTCAGAACATGACTTGAAACTATTGCATCGGAAGGGGAAACATTAGAACGCAAAATAAAATTAGACATACGCTCTACACAAGATCGTGCAAGCTTGGAAAGCCCTGATCTCATTGCGTTTTCAACCAACTCACCAACAGATCTAATTCTTCTATTGCCAAGATGGTCAATGTCATCGGTTTCAAGTAAGTTTTCTTTTATTTGTATTAACTTTTTTAATATTTGAACAAAATCTTCCTTTGTAAGAGAGATAGAATCTTCATCGCAATTTAGACCCAAAACAGCATTCAGTTTGTACCTACCAACGCGCAACATATTGCACTTATCTTTATCAAAAAATATCGATCTTACATAAGATTTTTGATCATCAGCTAACACTCTATCACCTGAGCGTAATAATCTAAACAGCATTTGCACCGAATCATCTTCACCAATATCCGAAAAATCAGATATCAAGCTTAATATAGTTTTGGAGAAAGTTTTTTCAATAAAATTAACTATTTGCAATCCATTCTTCTCAGATTTTAAAATAGATGTTATATCTTCTATTTTTATTAAATCACCAGCCCTATAATCATCGCACCCATGCATTGAGCCATCTATATCAACAAAGGCATGAATAGAATTCACAACTTCATCGAGTTTTAGATAAATATCATCATCAGCAAAACTTTGTATCTTCCTAGGTATAACAACCTTTCCAGACTCCAAAACAACTTTTCCAGCGCTATCATAGACGTTGAATGACAATCTTTCACCAGCAAGATTTTTGATACTAGATCCAAGTCGAACAAACCCCGAGTTAGCAGAATAAATGGTTATAGATTTATAAAAATTATCCACCAATTCAAAGCGAGAGAAACCAATAGCGTACATAAATGGAATAAGCGGAAGTTTTTTGCGCTTATCAATAGCAACAACTATTCTTTCCGCAGGATCGAAAATAAAATCAACCCAGGTTCCACGATATGGTATTATATTTGCAGAATAAACAATTCCAGAATCTATCGAATCTTGAGTGAAAAATACGCCAGGCGATCTATGAATCTGTGACACAACAACGCGCTCAACGCCATTTACCACAAAAGTTCCCAACTCTGTCATGACAGGTACGTTGCATAACATTACATCCTGCTCTTTCACATCTACAATGCTTTTTGTATCTCCGTGTTTTTCAAATGAATAAAGACGTAGTCGCACATATATATCTGCACTGTATGTTAAATTTCTATGTATACACTCCTCTGGAGAGTAAAATGAATTTTTTACTTCATGAGAGACGTAATCAAGCACAAAGTTACCAAAGGGACATTCAACTGGAAATATGCTTTTTACAGCACTTGCTATACCGCTTTTTAAAAAATCGCGGTAAGAATCCAGCTGAACTTCGATAATATTACCAACTAAACTATCATTAATACCCCTTGTGGAAGAGATATAATTTCTATATTTGGCAAAATCCAGCATTGTAAAAAATTAAAAAATAAAGCAAACAAGTAATTGATAGTATAAAGCAATAAAAAAAATATTGCTACTTTATTTCTACTTTTGCGCCAGCAGCTTCGAGTTTCTTTTTAATTTCTTCAGCCTCATCTTTTTTTACACCCTCTTTTACAGCTTTGGGAGCAGACTCTACTAAAGCTTTAGCTTCGGCTAAACCTAGCCCACTAACAATCGCACGCACTTCTTTAATGACAGCAATCTTATTACCACCAGCATCAGTCAAAATAACGTCAAAACTGGTTTTTTCAGCAACAGCTTCACCAGCAGCGCCAGATGCAGCCACAGCCACCGGAGCAGCAGCAGAAACACCCCACTCTTGTTCAAGATGCTTAACAAGGCTAACCATTTCACAGACAGTTAACTTACCCAAATCTTCAGCAATTTTTACAAAACTCATTTGATCTACACTAGACATACAATACAAAAAAACAAACTAATTAGACGATTTAACATTCAACAATCTTACAATTCCACTGTAAGAATTTACCAAAGTACCAAGTAGAGATGACCTCAAAGACTGGACATTTTCATACACAGATACAGCAACAAAAGATTCATAAGTATATAATTTCTTTTTATCAAAATATCCAATAAAAGTAATAATTTTTTTATCAATATATTTTTTCAACAAAGATGCAATACCTAAAATATTATTAGTAAAAATTAGTGCCACTTGGTCAGTAAATATATCCTCAGAAATACTATCGGAAAGATTTAATTTTTGCAAAGCAACTCGGTGTAAACTATTTTTGACAACCAAAACTTTATCCCCAGTTTTCATAGAAATAGCCTTACGCATACCATACGCATCATCGGCGCAAATACCTTTATAGTTTACCATAAAAACGTATTCATTTGCATTATACAAATTAACAATTTTTTCAACTAAAGCTTGTTTATCAGATCTTCTCATATTAAGACTTAAAATTCAAATAACACACAAAACCACCAGTACTGGACAAGGAAACTGACTTAATATACACTCCTTTTACACTAGCAGGCTTAACTTGTTTAACCTTTTCAAATATAGCATCAATATTAGATAAAATATCTTCGTGCTTAAAGCTTAATTTCCCGCAACGAACCTTCAAATAACCAAATTTATCACTTTTAATTTCAATAGTTCTATTGATAACCAATGGTAAATTAGCAATCAGATCTTTTTCAGTTTTAAATACAGTTCCACTTTTTACATTTGGCATTAAACCTGCCAAACCAAGCACCTTGGAACATCCAGAGGTGGCAATATCTTTCATCATTTCTTCAGATGTTAGACACAAATCGATGTCCTTCAAGTTTAATTCTTTAGATGCAATAGATGGCAATCCGGATCTGTCAATAGCATTAAATGCCCCTGCGGTAATAGCTTCTGAAACGGAGGACGTGATAGCCAATACCTTTCTATTTTTACCATGGCTAAAAGGTAAAATTACAGATGACTTGACCATTTGGTCAGATCTTTTGCCGTCAACTCCAAGCTCAAATTCAAGACTAACAGTCTCATCAAATTTTAATTTGGTGGATAAGATTGCACCAGACTTGCTGGTGAAGCTATCATTTACATATTCACCTAGCTTACTCAGTGCGTCGGATAAAGTTAAGGATTCAGAAGTCTGAAACTTACTCTCCACAGCTTTTAAACGTTTAGAAATCATATAAATTACTCAACAACATCAATACCCATAGACCTAGCGGTGCCGGCAACCATGGTGCAAGCAGCTTCAATGCACATAACCTGCATATCCGATATTTTATACTCTGCAATATCCCTTACATCACTTTTACTTATTTTTGCTACTATCTCCTTGCCAGGCTTCTTAGAGCCTTGCGCCAACTTAATTTTATCTTTTATTAAAAGAGATACAGAAGGTTTTTTTATAACCATCTTAAATGTCTTATCTTTTTTGACCATAACTATAACGGGAACAGCTAAATTACCCATTCCTTTGCTTTTATCATTAAATTCTTTGCAAAAAGCACCAGGATTAACGCCTTTTGAACCCAGGGCAGAACCAATCTGCGCAGAGGGTGTAGCCTTTTCTGGAACTAAAAGTAGTTTTACGGATAAAAAATCTTTCATTTTATTACACAAAAAGTATATAAGCTTCACAAGTAAGCAACATCACACTGCACTACGTTTTTTTTATTTTCAAGTAAAATCTTCATAAAATAAAAAAATATTATTTTCCTATATGAGATCGCATCTTTTTCAATGCAATTTCATAAATTTGCCTCACACGCTCTTTAGAAATATTAAACATTTTACCTATTTCATCAAGCGTATATTTATCATCGCTTATTTCCCGCATATAAAGTATTTTTCTTTCACGATCAGATAAAAACTTTAAGGCATCCATTGCGACATTAAGTTTGATCTTGCGATCAAAATGCGCATCAAAATCACTTTGTAAATCAACAGATTCATAGCCGGAAAGGGCAAAATCTCTATGCAAAATATTATCCACCGACGCATCATTCTTCTTTGCAGATTGGTTGAAAAATTTGCGCCTATGTTCAGAAGAAGTGCCAATTTTAACCATCGACCAAGACTTCATTACATATTCCTGTATTGCAGATTTAATCCACCAAAGCGCATATGTTACAAAGCGAAAACCTTTGTTGGGGTCAAATTTTGTAACGGCTTTAATAAGTCCGTAATTTCCTTCGCAAATTAAGTCCATCATTGGGAAATTGTAGCCGGAAAATTTCCGCGCAACCTTCACAACAACGCGCAAATGTGCCATAACAATTGCATTCGCGGACGCCTGTGTTTTATTTTCAAAATAGTCACGCGTCAGGCGCATTTCTTCTTCCAAGGAAAGCATAGGAATTGCATAAACCTTGTCAATATATAGCGCTAAATTTTGATCAATTGAAATCAATCCAGATGAGTCAAACCCGCTAATTTCAATATCATTATTAACAGTTAAATTAGCTTCTGAAAAATGATCTTTTGCCAAATTCAACATAGCATTAACACTCAACCGTTTTAATATTTACACTACATATATATCAGTCAAGAAAAAAAATATTTATTATTTAATCTTGACTTTACACAATCAATAAAATACAAATTAATAATTTTATTTAACTAAATAAATGTCTGTAATAGCAATAATAGTAGCAGCCGGAAGGGGGGCAAGAATGATCTCGGATTACGACCTTCCAAAGCAATATTTAACCATTGGTAATAAAACAATTTTACGCCGTTCGATCGATGCTTTTATCAAGCACCCGCAAGTGGATAATGTGCTTGTGGTTATTCACGAAGCAGATATAGATTTATATAAAGATGCAACCGCCGGGCTTGATATTTTACCGCCTGTTATTGGTGGTGCAACAAGGCAGGAATCTGTGCGATTTGGCTTGGAATCTTTGGTAAATTTAAACCCAAAAAAGGTACTTATTCACGACGCTGCGCGCCCATTTGTTGATGCAAAAATTATCACAGGCGTTATAAACGAATTAGAGTACAATCGCGCGGTTATACCTGTAATTCCTATTGAAGATACTGTGAAAAAATGCGATAATAGTAAGGTTTTATGGACGGTAGATCGCTCTGATATTTGGAGATCTCAAACCCCGCAAGGCTTTTTATACAGTGAAATTCTGCATAATCACAGAATGTTAAAACACCTAAGTTTTACTGATGATTGTGCAATTAGCGAACATGCAAATATTACAGTTTCAACGGTTATAGGTTCGCCAAATAATTTTAAAATCACGAACGATTCAGATTATGAACGCGCGGAATCTCTGATCATGGCAAACAGCAGAAATTTCACACAAGATATTAGAATTGGCACGGGGTATGACATACATAGATTTACCAATAACCCACCAAAAGATGGAAATATTGTGCTTGGTTGCGTGCCTATTCCGTATGAATTTTCAATTGAAGCCCACTCTGATGGCGATGTTGTTTCCCATGCAGTGGTTGATGCAATTTTAGGCGCTTTAAACAACGGAGATATTGGCGCACATTTTCCACCTAATGACCCAAAATGGAAAGGTGCAACTTCGGTAATATTTTTGCAGAAAATGAAATCGCTGCTGAAAATGCGCGGAGCGAAAATTGGAAATATTGACATCAATATTATCACGGAACACCCAAAAATAGGGCCATATCGCCCAATGATACAAGAAGGAATAGCCAAAAATCTGGAAATTGACCCTAATCTTGTTGCCGTAAAAGCAAAAACCAAAGAAGGGCTTGATTCCGTTGGAAGGGGTGAGGCAATTGAGGTATTTGCTTCGTGTTTGTTGTATATAAATAATATTGAGGATTAATTTTATGAAATATTTGGGGTTGTGTGTATTACTATTATTAATTTCGTGCAAATGCAGAACAAAGGCTGAAGTTTTGCAGGAGAGACAAGATACCCTTCAGCATATTAAGCAAAAACACGGGGAGGTTGCCCCACCAACTATCAATGAAGTGCCGGATATATCGGAATGTAAAAAAAGCTAAACCAGCGCCATGGATCCTAAAGTTTGCTTGATTAATTCGTCTATGGATATGCCAGGATTTTCTGTTAATTTTCCTAAAACAACTTGGTAAACCGCTGATTTTTGAAAGCCCAGCGCAACCAGGGCATTTACCGCATCTTCCAAGCGATTATCAAGATTTTCAGATGTTCTTCCACCCCCTGCCCTAGCGCTTTTTGTGCCGCCAATTTCCATTTTTCCATTGGCAGGAATGGGTATTTTGTCAATATTCGAACCCAGCTCCATCACAATGCGCGATGCCAGTTTTTTCCCAATTCCATTGGCAATTGTGAGGGTATTTTCATCTTTCGCCGCAATTGCAAGATAAATATCTCGCGGGGTTAGCGCTGAAAGTAAATTAATTGCAAATTTTGGACCAAGCCCCGTAACTTTTGTAAGTTCCGTGAACCAATGCTTTTCTTCCTCACTTGCAAAACCATACAATATTTGCCCGTCTTCCCTGGTAATATGCTTAATGCGAAGCTGAATTTTTTCACCAATTCTTGCAAGATTTTTCAAGGTTGTGCTTGAAACTATAACTTCGTAAATTATACCATTTACGTCAATATAAAGCCTATCTTCCAGTATTTCATCAAGAATTCCGCTTATTTTTACTATCATAATTTTACCTCACTACAAAACTTTCTAACCATCACATCCAAGGATGAAATATCCTCTATTGTGCTTATATTTACTGGGAAATTTGTGCTTAAAGCAGCGTCAATAAGCATTGGAATATCTGTGAATTTCGCCTCTTCATTCACAAACTTCTGAACTGCAAACTCATTCGCACTATTAAAAATAATTTGCATAGCCTGACCATTTTTCAAAGCATAAAGCCCTAGATAAAAACTCTTATAAATATCATGAGGAATGGGTGCAAAATCTAGCCTGCCAATTTCAACTAAAGATAAGGATTTCACAGGGAAAATTGGCGTAAAATCTTCGCAGGATATAGCGTGTAAAATATGCAATCTCATGTCTGGCGGGGCTAAAAAAGCGCTAACACTTCCGTCATTTTCCTCAAGCATTGCATGCACAATAGACTGCCTGTGAATAATTGCATCAACCTGTTTATAAGATAAATTAAATAGTGCCACGGCCTCCATTAATTCCAAAGCTTTATTCACCATTGTTGCGCAATCTATGGTAACTTTCGCCCCCATTTTCCAATTCGGATGCTTGATAGCATCGCACAATTTCACACTTTCAAGTTGCTCTGGGGAATATCCAAAAAATGCCCCGCCCGAGGCTGTAAGTGTAATTTTCTTTATATCAGATGGCAATATTCCGCGCATAATTCTTGCAAGAGAGTCATGTTCAGAGTCAATTGGGGTAATTTTCACGCCTAATTTCCTGGCTTTTTCCTGAAAAAATTTCCACGCACAAACAACAGATTCCTTATTTGCAATTGCTAAAGTCTTGCATTTTTCCATTACGGTTAAGGTGGGAATCATTCCAGCAATTCCCGGAATTGCTCCAACCAAGCAATCAAAATTATCAATTTCATTTAGCAGCACGTCATAGCAATTTTTTCCGGAGATATATTTTACGCCAATATGTGAGGTTTTTGTTTTAACCAAGGCAAGCAAAATTTCATCTTCCATGGTGGCAAATTTAGGTTTAAATTCCAGTATTTGCTCAATAAATTTATGCACAGATTTCCCGCAGGAAAGGGCTAAAATATCAAATTTTCCAGGGTTATTACGCACTATATCCAAAGTGGAAGAACCTATGCTGCCGGTTGATCCTAAAATTATTAAACTTTTCATTTTTCTATTGCATATTATATTTAAAATAGGCATTTATTACCTAATAGTCAAGTTTTATATCAAACGTATGAAAATATCAAAAATCACAGAATTTCAGGCAAATTATGACGTATTTCTACTTGATTTATACGGCTTAATGTACGATGAAGATACCATGTACCCCGGTGCAATAGAATTTTTGCAATCGCTAAAAGACACAGGGAAAAAAGTGGTATTCATTTCCAATGCACCGCGCACATCGGAAAGAACAGCTCAAAGACTGGCAAAATTCAACATAACCCCAGAGTTGTACCACATGATCTACACACCTGGGCAAATGTTTTTTGACGACTGCAATAATGGGTCCATGATACCCGTAAATGGGAAATATTTTGCATTTGGAAGTGACTTGCAAGATATTAATTACGTAAATAACGTTCGTTCGCTTACCAGAACAGATAACATTGAAGAGGCGCAATGCCTAATTTCATTCAACGTATTTGACTCTGAAGAAGATAATGCGAAAATCAAAGAAATGTTGCTGGTTGCGCTGGAAAATAATCTGCCAATGCTGTGCTTAAATCCCGATAAAATCGTCAGAAAACACAGCGTTGCAAAAGATGTTCTATGCGCGGGATATGTAAGCGATATGTACGACAAAATGGGCGGAAATGTTGTATATTACGGCAAGCCATACAACAGAATATACGATAGAATATGGGATTTTCTAGGCAAGCCAGACAAAAAACAGATGATTGCAATGGGAGATGCACTGGAAACTGACATTGAAGGCGCTAGCAGATTTGGTATAGATTCTGGGCTGGTTTTAACGGGAATTCATTCAGATTGCGTTGCAAATGGTGGAATTGTGAATCTGGATAGGCTTGAAAAATTGATCAAGGGTTACGATGTTTTCCCTAAATATATACTAAAAAACCTACTACCATGAGGGAGTTAATAATTTATCACGTTATAGACGAGCCGCTGGAAGATGTTGTTGCCAACTTTTGCAATACGCTTTTTCAGCAAAATTTGCGCGCTATGCTGATATTCAATTCAGATGAATTATTGCACAATTGTGATAAGAGAATATGGACTTTTGCAAGTGAAAAGTTCATACCGCATGGCACAATTTTTGACACTTTCCCTGTGGAAATGCAGAGTTTTTACCTTACAAATGCAAGTGATAAATTTTACAATTTTACCCATATTTCCTTCATTTTTCCGCAAGATTCCATTCAAGAATATATTAACACAATAACAAGCACTAATTTTACTGATAATATTACGAAAATCGCCTGTATTTTCACAGGAATTCAGCCAAGCGAAGAATATATTAAAGAAATTCAATCAAGCGAAAAATTTAAGCAACTTTTTACTTGCAAATTCTTTCAAAGGATGTCAGGTGTGTGGAATAAAATTTCGGAATTTTGATGTTAAAAATATACATTGCAACATTATTACTAGTAATTTCAGGGCAATTTGCTTATGCGGAAGGCATTGTAAATCAAAATCCCCAGGCAAATGACAACGCCGATCTAGACATAAAAGATCAATTCACAGACGAAGATGGAAATATTGTTGACCCCTACAAGATACCCTCCCTCAAAACAACAATTAACAATTGGAAGTTATTAATTGGGAATATAAATGAAAGAAAAGTCTGCTATGCCGTGTCGAAACCTTTTGCAAAAGTTGGAAATCATAAAGACATGCGCGACGCCTATCTTATGGTGATTTACTGGAATAAATTACGGCAAAGCATAAATATATCTATGGGCTTTACTTTTAAACCTGGCTCAAAAGCGAAAATTAGCGTTGACGGGCGCCAATTTGCAGCAAATACAAAGGATAATATTGCAACCCCTGGCAGGGAAAATATTGATTCAGAAATTGTAAAAAGCATGCTTTATTCCAAAAAAGTGATGGTGAAAGGTGATTCAAAAATAGGAACTTACGCCGTAGATGCCTATGTTACCGACGATTTTCAAGATGTTTATGCAAAATTGGTAGAGTTGTGTGATTTTGTATGATAAATGTTGAAAAATTACACGAAGAATTTATCAATTTAGTCAGCAATGGCGCGCCATTTTCAAACGAAACCCTAATCAAATCCGCTAATTTATGCGAGTGTAAAATCTCCTTTTTGCAGCATAAATATCCGCATTTATTGACTGATTTTTTAGCTGAAATTATCACTTCAAAACTATGCGAAATCAACCCCGATGAATACTTAAATATACCCAGTTTTACAGATAGAGTGAGTAAAATATCGCAAAATTTCCTAGATTCTATATATATAAACGAAAAATACGCCGGGAAAATGGTGAAATTTTACATAAAAAAACCCACCTGCGGCGCAAATATTCTATATAAAATATCATCTGAATTGATGAAAATTGCTCAAGATAGCAGTTTAGATTTCTCATTTTACACAAAACGTGCTATATTATTTGGCATTTTTACAAGCCTTCTTCCGGATATTTTAAGGCACAAAAACATCGAAAATATCAAGCAAAATCTGCATAATAGAATACAATCTACCAGAAAAATTGCAAAAATTAAAGAGAAGTTTGGTAAATTTTTCTAAATTTTACCCGCAAATAATACTTGACAATTATTTTCCCGGCACTAGCTTCAAACTAACACAAAAAGTATGCGGGTGTGGCTCAGGGGTAGAGCATAACCTTGCCAAGGTTAGGGTCGAGGGTTCGAATCCCTTCACCCGCTCCATTACTTGAAATTTTAACAGATTTAACCTAATAATATGCAAAGAAAAAATCAAAACAAAAGCTTCAAAAAAAAGCAACTTGCAAAATTTAGAGATTGTTTTGAGAAAAAATGTGACAATCCAAACAAAGATAAAATGAATAAAACTATTAAGAAGAACCTGATAAAAATTAATTATTTTATAATTAGTGGTTTTGCAAAGTGTATAATTACCAAAAAAGCAATTGATAAAAAGATTTTGCTTGATAGAATGATAAGAGAGGGAATTTTTAATTAACAACATATGACATATGATAAAAACAGTCCAAAAAAAAACTTAAATGTTGTGCAATCTCGTGCAATTGTGTTTAATTCTAAAAATGAACTTTTACTTGTTTCAAAAAATGGAACTAGGTGGAGTTTGCCAGGTGGCACTGCTAATAAACATTATCCATTAGATCAACTGGCTGCAGACGAGGTTCATGAGGAAACAGGTCTTAATGTTAAAGTTAATTCTTTAGCTTATTACTTACAAGAGAAATGGGATGTGGAAAATGGATTTTGGAATTTTAATGAACATATTGAATATCCATTTATTGCTTATTGTTTAGTTTTTGCATATCATTGTGATATCATCGGCTCAGAAATTCTCGACGAAAATTGGAAAGATTTGGATCATGATGTAATTAAATTTAAGAAATTTATGAATGAAGATGAATTTCTGCAAATTTTATCAAATCAAGGTGGTGAGAACATGGGATCTGCTCTTCCCGTGCTAGATAAAAATCTAAAAAATAGAAGTATCGCTCAAGATGAATTAATGGGATTAAATTTTGAGAAAATAAGAAAATTAAAAAACAAACATTTATTTATATAGAATATGTTAAACCCAAACACAAAATACCTCCCAATGAAAAATCAAGATGGAACAATGGGTGAATATGATAAGTGGGAGTGTCTGATGTAAATTTATACAACACTCTCACAACTGCTGGAAAATTGCTGTTAATAAATTGCTACAAGTATGCTTTGTAAAATAAACCGCGAGCTACAAATTCTCATTTAAGCCCAAATATCTATCAACAGGGTATGAAAACAGATTTCGCATAACGATTACTTAAGCTAATCATCCAAACCCGGCAGCGGTAAGGGATAAATTTTGCCATACATATACGATGATACAATCATTTTACGTAGCTAATAAAATTGATAAGGTAACAATTTTACAAAAACGAGTAAAGGAGTTAAGAAATGTTGACACCAAAAATATTGAATGGTATGAACCAAGCGATAATTCAAATTCATTTCGCTATAGTATTGAATTTGTTCAGAAAATACTGCGGAAGGAGAAGATAAATGACTATCTAGAGTATACTGAGCAATCTAAAAAACAATCTAAAAAGTAATTACCACCCTGTAAATCCTTGGAATAATATCGGCAATAAATTGCCTAGCTTTGCATTCCTTAAATATTAGCATACCATCTATCACTGCATACTTTTTTGATATAGAATCAAGCAGAATGGCGTTAAACTGTGTAACGCTAAGACTGAAATTTCAGGTAGTGCATAAAATTTACAACATTCTTTCGTTATGATTAAAATAACCGGATTGCATAAACACAGCCATAACCTACTCTTTGGTAAAAGATATTACGCCACTAAAATACTATACACCGCCTATTGCGCGTATCTACAGCATTAATCAACATCCCTATCATGCGAATCTATATTCGGACCATGCCTTTCTCGATCTTGATGACTTCTTGAATCTATGCGACGATCCTTGTAAGGATTTTCATACTTACTCCTTAGCTGACTCATTTTATTATAGCTTTCTGGACTCAATCCAGATTCAAGCTGATCTATATAGAAATCTACCGGATCCACAGGGTCACTGAACTTGCTAAACTCTGGTGAAAGCTGCCCAGGGCAAGTAAAATTCTTCATGTCATAGAGTTTAATATGCGCTCCGTCGCCAAATACGAGACTCTCATATTCTCTTTGGAATATTAACTTATTCGACCCTGCTAGGGCTTCTGCACTGGGTAATATTAATCGTGAATTTTCTGCGCAGATATCTTGTATTGCTATAGTTCTAGCGGCTGGATCGGATATATGAATTACTAGTGGTTCTAGTTTTTTCATTAATGCGGGGTATAATGCATGATTCGAATTGTTGTAAATATCTATAGTCAACTCAGCAGCATAAATGCACTCACCAAATACTAGAGCTGCTAATTTATCGCTAAGTCTAGTCAAGTCACGCCGCACTTTGTCCTCATGAGGCATCCATACCCATGCCCAAGATATAGCGCCGCCATCAGTCTTGAGCGTTGGCATACCTCCTGCACCCCTCATCATATGACATAATGCGCACCAATTTTCTTGAATTGTGCCAAATGCATCACAAACTTCACGATCCATTCCATCCCTCACCTTGCCTGCCTCTGGAGTGCGGAGGTTCTCTGTAGAGATTCTAGGGTCGCTTCGGCTCTGCATCAAGAAATTTATACGTTCATAGTTAGCTTGAACCTTGTAGCGGATTTCACTCATTCGAATCTCGATACTTAAATCTTGTTCTCTCATCTTAGCATCAGATATAACAGATGCACGTGATGTTTCTTTACAAGAGTGCCCTGATATTACCTTAGATAATTGCGATTCTATATCCTGGAGATCTTTAAAACACATACGATCACCATCTATCATTATTACAGTATAAAACTGAATTACAATCTTACCCATAGCAAGCTTGGTATATTCAGAAAACCTTGATTCAAGAATTCTCTTGTACATTTCCACTAACACTCCCACAACTACCTCTTTCACGTTTTGCTCACCTAGTAGCGTGCGAACCAACGCATTCTCATTCAAAGTTTTAAATGAGGCTGTCTCAAACATTGCCCGCAGATTGCCATCAGCCATACAACGCAATCTCAGCTCGTCCATCTTTTGAGGCACGTTCACTCGCGGTACTAGCAATTCCTCAGGGTTAGCTGTGCGAAATAAATCAAATATCATTGCCAGACGCTTCACATCATCAAACTGTGGTTCTGATACGCACATTACCGATCCATGTATTACTATCACAATCACATCACTAATGCGAATAATGGGTTTGCCTCTTAGCGTCCAAGCTTCGGAATTTACTGGCATTGCTGCATCTGACGATATCCACTCACTCACATTAGTGGCAGTGTTGAAAACAAATATGAAAAACTGCGGAAATGCGCCTCTTACATTCACACCCACCCCATGTAATGGAGCATTCACGCCAAACATGTTATCCATATTTGCATCTGCAATAGGATGCCGAATAGGTACTACTACTCCAAGCGGTAGTTGTGATATTCTAAGCACTATGTCACTCCCCCAACTCTGAACACTGCGTTTAATGTGTGCTGGATTATCCATCATAGCACCAGCAACTCCTGGATTGGGTATTTGAGGAGGATGGCGATTGGGAATAAGTGAAAGCGGTTCGCTCTCTGATATACGTATTGCCTGCTCTAACAATGCCCTGTTACGCCTCATCGCACCTATTTGAACGCTCTCACGCTTGCGCCATTTCCCCAATTCTAAAAATGTTTCTGTTGTTTTATACTCCCTAGACTGCACAGCTATAAAGCTTCGCGTGCGCAAGAGCCAATTACATTCACCAGTAACAAATACCACTTCTCTTCCTGAGTGATTTATGCGCACAACACTTTCGCGTGGATAATATTCAAAAGAATGACTCTCATCCATCAAAACATCTATATCATTGTTTGATATATCCGGACGGCGCAATATGCGTACTGAGTCGTCTGTTATTTTTGGCATTATGTACGTACTTGGTGAAGTATTTATTTGTCTGAACACAGGGCACACTCTATATTCACCCTCACAATAAATTATGGTAACAATGCATTCTATATTCATGCGCCTACACACTAATTTGAAGTTGCTATTATCACTTATTTCCTTTCTTAAAACCTTTAACCTAGTCATTACCTCGGCGTAAGCAGTATAGCCAGGCTTGCTCCAGTTGTCATAAAGTTTACTCAATCCAGCGGATAGGGTATTGCTAAAATCCTCTGTGATTTTCAGATATTCATCTATGCTGCTTACTACATTGGCAAAATCACCTTGAGATGCTACTTCCCAATACTTCATCTTATCAGCTATCAATTCAGCGCAATCATATATCTGACATTTTATTTCGCCATGACTCTCGCGCAACTCTTCCATTGATTGACTACACTTCGCTAACCATTCATCTATCTTAGCACGCTCCACTGGGCTCTGAGACCCCAATCCAACAGCAAAGCTGCTAGCAGACGAAGGAGAAACGCCGAGCAGTGACAGCACCATGGGTAAAACTTTGGGATCCATGATTAACTTAATGAGCGCGCCGCGATCTTCCACCTTGATACGTATTGTGGGATTGAATGATGTTATTTTCAGACAATTACCCAATGGGGACCTAAGGGTGTATTGGCCACCTGTATAGCATATTGCAGCAAATAGCGCTTCATGCTCTTTAGCTTTAGGCCGGGGAAGGCTTGGCGCCACAAAATGATAAACCTCAAATACAAACTCTGGATCGCGTGGGATTAGAATGCGCGTCAATACCACCTCCCATATCTTCCCAGTTCTATTGTCATTCTTAATCAACCCCCATAGACCGCAACAAGAGTCATACCCAGATTTCAGCAAGAAAGTCTTAATATCTGCCTTAGGTGTTGCTTTCATCGTCTGTTCAAACGTCTTTATCTTTTTCTCGAACTCCTCTGATATACCTCCAGGGAAGTTGAACTTCATGCTCCAGATCTCCTGCTGGCAACGTAATCTATTCCAAACTGCCTGTCTTGATCCACGCGCACTCCAGTCAAGTAGAAGTCCATCACGAAAACCAGACAACTCCTCCAGATGTTTATTTATGATAGCTGAGTCGTACTTCTCCTCGCCTTTCATACATTTTGCAAGTGTTTTAATAATGTGACTTAGCTTGGCCAGAATTGCAGCAGGCGCAATATTTCTATGACGAGTTATGAGATACATTAGGTACATAGCCTCAATATACGCTTGACTCACAACATTAGGGTCGTTACTTGCAAATAGTAAACTCTGTGGTGGTGATGGTGTGTTTAGTGGCTTTATCAATGGATGTACATATCCTTTACTCGGATATAGTAACGATTCTGCCATGCTCGGGATCATATCCGACCACTCTTTCTCCCCCATAGGCCTTACACCTAGATCTATCGGCTTGAATGGTGATTTTTTCAACTTAGAGTGGATATTTGGCTTATGGTTTGATGGAGATTTATTACCGTGATTTGATGGACTGGGAGAGTTCACTTTAATATATTACACACTAAACATACAAGTATATTATACCATACTTATATCAAATGTCAAGACTTTTTTACAAATACGGGTAGTCAAAGTGCCATTATGTAGCACGCAAGCAAAAACTCCCATACCAACCGAGGTAACTAATGTTGTGAATTTTCAAGTGCATCATTTATTAATACCTCATTTTACTGTTTTTAACATCTTTGTCTGTATGTTTTACATAATAATATTGAACCACGGGCAAATATGCCTCTGATATCACACAAAATCTTCTCTGCTCCAAAGCGTTGCTCTCTGTAAATGTGCGTATAATACCCTTAGAGCTTAAATTTGTCAAGATTTTCGTATTAGTTTTTTCAAAATTACCCTTAAAATAATATCGATCACCAGGTTCTTCTAAAATTTTAAATAAAAAATCTTGCGCATCCGTTGATAATGCTTTAAATATGCTGCGTTTTTTATATAGCTCTATTTTATCAACAATAAATTTTGGCAAGCTTACAAGCGAAGATATTAACTTTATTTTTTGCAATAAAATTGAAAAACATTCCATCATTTTTATATTATTTTATGTATAATTGGTTATCTTCCTGTCATATTTTTATATTGCAGGCAAAATATAGTCATTAACTTAAAGGGTAAATTGTGCACAAAAAAAACTTGCAAACAATTATACAGCAGCTAACCTTTGGGCACACAAGAAGTGTTTTATGCTAAAATTCCTTATAATAATTGCAATATTGGCAATAGATTGCGGTAAGTCTTTCGCGGAAGATGGGAAAATTATCAGAGATATTGAAACGGAAAATTTTCTCAAGGAACTTGCAACTCCAATATTAATTCAGGCAAATTTAGCAGAGCAATATCCAGTTTATAACATTGGGAATAAAGACGAACAGCCCGCGCCCAGTTATAAACATATTGGTGTAAGATATGGTGGAAAGCCATACCCTATAATGGAGCTTCCAAAGCCAAAAAATGCATATACAACGGGGTATATGTTGCCCCTGGGAGTATACTCAAAACGGCAAAGTACTTATAAAATTACCACAGAATTTATCCTAGTGGAATCTTCCCAGCTTAACGCATGGGTTTCGTATGATCGTGACGGGGTAAGTAAAATATTTGTAACAACAGGGCTAATTATGGCATATAATAACACAACAATGCTGATTGACATAATTGCTCACGAAATTGGGCATATTGCAGGAAAGCATCTAATCCTAAAACAAATGGATCAAGAGGACGCAAGGCAAAAAGCCCTGGTATCCGGGTCTTTAATAGGGCTTGTCTCACTTATGGCTGGCGCTGGCGGGGCGGCTGCAGGAAGTGGAATTGGGGCGGCTATAGGCGGGGCGGCTGCAGGAAGTGGAATTGGAATGCAATCAAGTCTTGCTTTTTCGCAATCTCTTGAAAAAGAGGCAGACTTACGGGCAATGAAATATCTTGAGGCATCCGGCATTTCTACCCGTGGAATGTATGATTTTATGAGCTTTGCATCGAAGAAAACTGAAGGAATTAGTGAATTTTACCGCTTTTTCCAAACACACCCGCTTTCACAATATAGAATGCAAACTATTGAAAATTTTCTACTAGGCGAAGATAGAACTAGAATGGAAAATAATACACCACTGGAGCTAAAATTTCAGAGAATTCAGGCAAAAATTCGCGGATTTTATCTAAATACCCCATTTATGCAAATTGAAACAAAATACAGCAAAATGCCGGAAAGTTTGCATAACAAAGTTGATTTTTTTAGCAAATATCAAGAGATGTATGAGAAATTTGGCAAGTGGGAGTATGAAAAGGTCATAGAAATAGGTGAAAAATTGATATATTCACACCCGGGCGATATATATATAGCGGAATTACTCGGGCAAGCCTACTGTGCACTTTCCAATATTTCCAAGGCCAGGGAATATTTGTCTATAACTCGCAATAAAATTCGAAATAACCCCGTGCTGGAATATGAATATGGCGCATGCCTTATAAGATATGGGCAAAATGATGATATTCAAGAGGCTGTTAAAATAATGAATTCGCTGAGAATGGCCGATCCTTATGACATAAGTTCGCGAAAAATGCTTATTAGCGTGGCGAATAACTTGAATCGTAAAGATTTATACGCTATTTGCTCCGCGGAAATACACCTAATTAGCAATGAAAAAAATAAAGCCTACAAGATTTTGTATGAAATTTTACAGGAGGAAAATGCGCAAAATTACCCTATGTATAATGAAATTCTCTCACTTTACAATTCTTTAGAAAATAAATAAAAAATATCTTGCATATTATTTTTTTGCATTTCTATTAGAAATGAATTTGGGGGTGTAGCTCAGTTGGCTAGAGCATCTGCCTTGCACGCAGAGGGTCGGGGGTTCGAGTCCCTTCTCCTCCACCAAATTCACAATCACTTTTTATTAATTATATTTTTTTGCAAATTCCCGCGTAAATACTAGGTGTTTATGCTATTTGCGTAAAATTAAAATTGTTTTTGCAAAATAGCACTTGACAAATATTTTTTTAGCATAGATATAACTACTATCTTAGTTGCTAAATATAGTTTTGTTATAAGTAATGCCAAGAAGACACGAATCGCACTCAAGAAAGTTGTGTGCACTTATATGGGAAGATCCTAAAGATCCTATCAATAAAAAAAATTACCCTAAAGGCCAGCATGGTCCGTCTCAAATGGTAAAGAGACGTAGCCCATTTGGTAAAAAATTGGTTGAAAAACAGCGCCTTCGTATACACTACGCTATGGAGGAAAAGCAAATGTTTATTTTGATGAAAAAAGCAAAGCAAATGCAAGGTAGTATTATTGACAGTATGGCGAATTTACTGGAAACAAGACTTCCAACAATAGTTTATCGCTCGGGATTTGCTAAAACTATATTCCTTGCTCGTCAAATGGTTTCCCATGGACATGTTTTGGTCAATGGGAAAAGGGTGAATATATGTAATTACTATGTAAAGCTTGGCGATATCGTAGAAATTCATTCAGGATATCAAACCAACTCTTTGTTGATAGAGGCAACAACTCAAACTGGAAGAAAAGCACCGGATTATATAGAAGTTGACAAGGATAAATTTCAGGCAAAAGTGATTAGACATATTAGTTTTACAGAAATTCCATTCCCTAAAGAAATTAAGGTGAACCTGGTTGTAGGATTTTATTCAAGAAGATTGTAATTTATTGTTATGGCATTAAAAATTAGACTTGCAAGAGGTGGTAAAAAAGGTAATCCAGTTTACAGAATAGTAGTTGCAAATTCCACTTCCCCGAGAGATGGTAAATTTATTGAAAATGTTGGAACTTATAGCCCTTTATTGGCAGAAGTTACCCAGCGTTGCACCGTAAAAGCAGATAGAATATCATACTGGGTTTCAGTGGGGGCAAAACCAACCGAAAGAGTGGTGAAATTAATATCAAATTTCAAGGAATGCGCTGAAGTTTCACAAAAATTCCCTATCTCAACTACCAAAAATAGAAAACCTAAAAAAGAGGCTGTTAGTTAATAAATAAAATGGAATTGATTGAGTTTTCTGATTTCTCTAAGGTAATTTTCTGCTCTGCCACCATCCTAGAGATTCTAGATTTTGATCGCGCAAAAAAACCAACATACAAGGTAAAACTCGACTGTGGCTCATATGGAATAAAATGGTCTTCGGCTCAAATTACGAACTATTCAAAAGATGAATTAACAGGAAAGCAGGTTGCGGTATGCGTTAATCTAAAGCCTAGAAATATTGCAGGGTTTATCTCCGAAGTTTTAATTACTGGATTTTATCAAGATAACGGTAATGTAATTCTAACCAGCATAGACTCAAAAGGGGAAATTGAAAATGGCTCGCGCCTTGGATAGGTTTACAAATATTCCACACTCTCAACTTCAACCTCAGTCACATTATCTCCAATTTCTATCTTGCAAATATCGCCAATTTTCTTGCCAATTAAACCCCTTGCAATTGGTGCATCAATGGAAATTAAATTTTGCTTTACATCAGATTCATATGCGGATACTATGGTAAATTCAATCTCCTTGCCAGTTTTAACATCCACAATCTCAACCTTCGCGCCGAAGCGAACACGCGACTTATCTGGAATATTTTTACAGTCTACCACCTCTGAAACAGACATAATCATCTGAAGTGCGCGAATTTTAGCCTCAATATTGCGCTGTTTTTCACGACTTGCTTGATATTCAGCATTCTCACTTAAATCCCCCAATGCCCTTGCATCTGCAACAATTCTTCCAATATCGGGGCGCTCAATTTCAGTTAAATGAGTGATTTCTGCGCGCAATTTATCAAAGCCGGCTTGGGTTATTGGTTTTTTTACTGTCATACATTTTTTGAAAAATATTTTAATATATATATAATGCAACTAAGAAGCGATAAAATCGCAGAAATATAAAAAATATAGTTGCCAAAATTATAAATATCAATACCAAAATAGCGTATAAAAATATCAGTATTTAAAATCAAAAAAAGACCAAAAAATTGGAAAGTTGTCTTGATTTTTCCAAACATGTCAACGCCAATTCTCCTGCCGCTGATTGCCGCATATTCACGTAATGCTGATACAAAAATTTCTCTAAACACAACTATCAATGCTGGGAAAATCCAGATTTTTTGCAAAGAAAGCAATGTGCAAATCAATGTAATATTCAACACTTTATCGGCGATGTTATCAAAGCATCTTCCAAATTCAGACTCTGCATTTAAAATTCTTGCCAAAAAACCATCTAAAAAATCAGAAATTATCGCCAACAATAAAAGCGCGCAAGATATAATTTGCAAGTCAATATCGGCATTTTTAAATCCGTAAAACGCAGTTAAACAAACAATCGGAACCAGTGCAAATCTCAGAATGGTTATCAAATTAGGTATATATTTTAGCATTTTACACACTAGATTCAAACTTCATTTAATAGTATATTTTTTATTTCTCAAGCAATTAATTTAATTTTTATCAAGATGCAAATTTTGCTTGCTTTTAATATCGTATATCACCAGTAATAATAATCGTATTTGCGATAGTATGAACAATATTACAGCTCAAGAATTAAGCGAATTAATGGCGAAAAATAATGCTGTTATTATAGACGTGCGTGAGCCATTTGAGCATCACTCGGTCAAAATTAATGGTGCTATTCTTATGCCATCTTCAGATTTTCATCCTACGAAAATTCCAGTAAATTCAGGGCAAAAAATGATATTTCACTGCAAAAGCGGAAGGAGGTCTGTGGCTGTGTTGTCAAAATTAAATAATAGTGAATATCTCAACCTAGATGGTGGAATAGACGCCTGGATTGCAGCCGGATTCCCAGTAATTAAAGCAGAAAAACAATGTATTCCACTCGACAGGCAAGTGCAAATAACAATTGGAATGGTGCTGGTTTTAGCATTTTTTTTGACGTATTTTTTAAATATTCACTTTGCATTTATGCCGTTAATAATTGGTTGCGGGCTAGTTTTTGCCGGGTTAAGCGGCTTCTGCGGACTTGCAATTGTTTTAGCAAAAGCCCCGTGGAATAGGCAAATATGCAATGTTAAATCTAATTGCAGCTTATGATTTTAGCGCTTTTTGCATTTTTTATATCAGGTGCAACTTTTGGAATAATAGGTGCTGGGGGCTCAATTTTTACCGTGCCGATTATGGTATATTTAATGAAAACAAACCCGGTTTCTGCGGTCTCATATTCCTTTTATTTAGTAGGCTTTACAGCATTTTGCGGCTTTATATCATATTCAAAACAAGGATTGACAAAGTTTAAAAATGCCATGCCACTTGCAATTCCGTCAGTTTTCGGTATAATTATTGCAAAATATTTACTGCTTCCGGCAATTCCTGAGGTAATTTTCGGCGTTCAAAAAAGCAAGGTTCTAATGTGCATTTTTGCAATCTTGATGATAGTCAATGCAGCGGCAATGGTGCTTTTCAGGCGAAATAACGCCCTAAAAACAGGTAAAAAATATACCATATATGCGCTATTTTTAGGAATTTTAATTGGGATAATTATTGGAATACTCGGTATTGGCGGGGGTTTTTTAATAATTCCTGCGCTTTATCACTTGCTAAAATTAGACATAAAATATGCTATTGGAACCTCGCTTTTTATTATTTTTGCGAACTGCGCACTGGCCATAGCAATTGATATTTTCCACGATATTTCCATATCTTATAGTATTTTATTACCAATGTTGCTAGCGTCAATTGCGGGAATGTTAACTGGGGTGAAGTATGGCAAAAATATCAATAATAATAAGGTAAAATTCATGTTTGCAGGTTTCACGCTTGTGATAGGTATTGCGGTTTTAATTACCGAATTTTTCTAAAACCACTTGACATATATTATAAGCATAATAATATGTTTTATATATAAGATATTGCTATGATTCATCTAATGGAAGTGCAAGATTTGCAAAAATTAATCGCGCAGGAGGCTGTAAATCTAATAGATGTGCGTGAAAAAATGGAATATAATGAGTCAAATATACCGGGGGCAGTGCTAATTCCGCTTGGTACGCTAACTTTTGAACAGGTGAAAAATATCGCAAAAAACGGGAAGAAAATTGTAATTCATTGCAAAAGCGGAGGAAGAAGCATGCGCGCATGTCAAATGTTGATGGAATATGATAATGAACTAGAAGTTTACAACCTGGAAGGTGGCATAATTGCCTGGAATTTTGCGAAAAATATTAAAGAATCAGGGGGAGGCAGTGGCTCTTGCGCAGGTGGCAAGCAATATGACAAATCTTCCAATAATTCCGGGGGATCTTGCGCAGGTGGTGCATAAAATATATAAGATAGTTTCATGAAAGTAGAAGTTTTTTTTGATTCCCAGCGCACAAAAACTGCAAGTTACGTTGTTACCGATTTGGAAAATCGCAAGTGCGCAGTTATAGATTCGGTACTAGATTACAACCCATCCAGCGGGGCTACTTACGCCGAAAATGCCGATAAAATTATCAAATTTATCCAGGTAAACAACCTGGAGCTTGAGTGGATTTTGGAAACCCATGTACATGCAGATCACTTAACCGCGGCACAATATATAAAGTCAAAACTTGGCGGAAAAGTTGCAATTGGAGCGAATATAACGAAGGTTTTGTCCTATTGGAAGGGGGTTTTTGAAGACGAAAATATACTTGAAAACGGTGCGCAGTTTGACAAACTTTGGCAAGATGGCGAGGAATTTTACATAGGTGAAATCAGGGTAAAAGTTATCTTCACACCCGGGCACACCCCAGCTTGCGTATGCTATTTTTCCGGCGAATATTTATTCACGGGGGACACTATTTTTTCCCCATCCGTCGGCACCGCAAGAACGGATTTTCCCGGCGGAAGCAGCGAAGAGCTTTTTGACTCAATTCAAAAAATTTACCAGCTGCCGGAAGGCACAAAAATCTGCGTTGGGCATGAATATCCACAAAATAATGCAAATCCGATCATCATAACAACCGTGAAAGAGGAAAAGCAAAGCAATATTTCCATCAATAAAGATACAAAAAAGGAAGATTATATCGCAAAAATGCTTGCATCACAGGTGAATTTGCCCGTTCCGCACCTGATATTACCCTCACTTCATGTGAATTTACTTGCAGGAAAGTTGCCGAAGTTTATCAAAATTCCCTTGAATTTACTGGGTAAATGAAAAATTTGCTTTTTTATATAAAAAAAAGTTGCACAATATATTTTATGTGTTAAATACTAGTGTTAAGTTTTTATTGGTATGAATTTTTCCTTTATAACCTGGGGTTTATTGTTAATTTTTAATATATTTTGCTGCAATTATACAGCAATAGCAGCAGATTCAAATCAGGTGCACATTGTTCAACCTGGCGAAACTATGTCGCATTTATCAGACAAGTACAATGTGAAAATCAAAGATATTCTTGAGGCAAACGGGAATCTTGACCAGTCAAAAGTGCGCGTTGGGCAAAAGATAAATATTCCGATAAATAAGTCTTTATCGGCAGCAAAATCAAGCGTAAAACAAGACAAAACACAGCCTGTAGTGCAAACAATTTCAACCAAGCCAGAGGGTAAAACTTCAAATCACCCAGCTGAAAAGCCAATTGTGCAAAGCAATTCTGATTCTCATATTGTAAAGCCTGGCGAGTCTCTCTCTGTTTTGGCGGATAGATACAAAATATTCAAAAAAGATATCATGACACTTAATGGCATGTCTTCCGAGACCCTGAAAGTTGGGCAAAAAATTAAAATTCCGGGTGCGAATTCCCCAAGCAAGACTAGTGAAACATCTAAAGATTTAACCATAAAAACTGCACAACCCCCAGTTGTAAGTGACGATTTGCCATCTTCTGATTCAGATGCTCTAACTGCAACAACAAAGCCGGAAATTGTGCCCAGCTCAAAGAATTCAGGCAATAAAAAAACTTTCCCATACCCGGCGCGAAACCGATCTTACAGCACGGTTGACAACGGGAAAGGTGTAAAATTCACCAATGATACAGAGAAAATGGCTGAAGCCTTGTCTGCAAGCCCAGGCGTTGTTTTGTACGTTGGAAACAGCGTTAGCACCTTAAAAACATTGGTAATTGTGAAGCATGACCCGCAGTACACCCTGCTTTACGGAAATATTGCAGATGTAAAAGTTAAAAAAGGCGACTCAATAAAAGTTGGTGATTTAATAGGTTATTACAACGCGGAAATGTCATTTTTTATTAGAAAAAATGGTGAATTTGACGACCCGGCAAAATATTTGGATTAAAACTGTAGCAAAGTTACTATTTCCCAAGGAAAGTTTTGTAAACATCTTCGCGAGATTGGCGAATTTTATTCCTCCAGTATTTTAAACTTTCATCGCAATCTTGTGAATCTGCCTTGCTTTTGGCGTTGTCTGCAGTTTTCCCGAATGTATTTTTCCCGGAATATCCGCGAATAGTTCGTGAATTGCAATCACGGTCCAGAGATAGCAATTTTTCTCTAAAGCGCGATATTTCAGTCTGTGGCTGGGTTTTTTTGAGTGAATCCAGTACTTTTTGGTGATGTTTTTTGTGTTCTGTTAGCACCATATCAAGATATTGGCGCTTTTTCATAATAATTCGCATTAATAGCCTTTTTTCTGCGAAAGTTAGACTAATTCCGCGCAGCGAAGGCATTGCCAAAAGCCCAACATTTCTTAAAGCCCGGTGGAAAAAACGAATAACCAGAACTCTTTGCCGATAATTTGCCCTACCTCGATTTATAACTCCCAAATCTTTACCAAGCATTGCGCCAACACTTGTGCGTTGCAAGGAGGAAATTTGCACCAATCTTTGCCTTTCAAGTTTTTGCTTTAGAATTTGCAATTCAGACCTAGCCGGTGGCTGTATGCTTCTTGCCAAATGCAAAAACCTTCCACGCTCTAATTCGCAGTTTCTTATTATCATTCGCTCTCTTTCTGTAAACAATATTTTACCCAAAAAGTACCTATTCTTCAGGGGTAATAAAATATTAGTCAAGTGGAAAGAAAAGGCTTGAATCTTAATTTGTAAATGCCATATAAGGCTATCTATTGATTATAAAATATGGGTTTATTAGTAGAAAGAAAGGCGTTTAAGCCATTTGAGTACGTTTGGGCTTTTGAGGCTTGGAAGATGCAACAGCAAACACATTGGCTGCCCGAGGAAGTGCCGATGGCTGATGATATTCGTGACTGGAAATACAAACTTACAACCGCGGAAAAGAACCTTTGCACCCAGATATTTAGGCTATTTACCCAAATGGATATTGAGGTAAACGACTGTTATATGACGAAATATGCCAGCATTTTCAAACCCGTGGAAATTCAAATGATGCTCTCTGCATTTTCCTCAATGGAAACAATACACGTTGTAGCCTATTCGCACCTTGTGGAAACTCTTGGAATGTCTGATGATTTGTATCAAGAATTTTTAAAATACGCCCAAATGAAGGCGAAATATGACTATCTACATGATTTTAAGCATAACGATAAGGAGGGAATTGCCCTCACTCTTGCGGTTTTTGGCGCTTTTACCGAAGGAATGCAGTTATTTTCATCTTTTGCAATTTTGTTAAACTTTACCCGCTTTGGAAAAATGAAGGGAATGGGGCAAATTATCACATGGTCTGTGCGCGATGAAACTTTGCACACCCTAAGCATTATTCGCCTATTTCACGAATTTATCAATGAAAATCCTGAAATTAAAACCCCTAAACTATTTGAAACAATTAAGCAAGTTTGCAAAAGAATGGTTGAATTGGAAGACGATTTCATCGATCTTGCATTTGAAATTGACGGCGCTGTAGAAGGCTTAACCGCCGGCGAAGTGAAGCAATATATTAGATTTATTGCAAACAGAAGGCTAAATCAATTAGGAATTGAAGCGATATTTGAAGCCGCGGAAAATCCATTGCAATCCTGGCTTGACCCCATTTTAAATGGCGTTGAGCATGCAAATTTTTTCGAAGTTCGTGCAACGGAATATTCAAAATCTGCAACTCTTGGAACCTGGGAAGATGCCTTCGAAGTGCATAATGTAAGGTCTGAATTAATATAATTTTATTAAAATATGTGTGTAAAAAGTATATTAAAATTCTGCAGAATTAAAACCAGATTGGACGTTATAATGCTGGTTACTTCTCTGTTTTTGGCTGGTGGTGTTGTGGTTTTCAAGTTATTTCCGCATAAATTTGGTATAGATTGGACGAAAAATAAAACCCAAATTCACAAAGTTGATTTAATGCACGGTGAAGACGGTAAAATCCTCACCAAACAAGAGGGTAAAGAGAAATTTTTTAAAATGATTGGGAAGACTGATGGTCAGATTTTAACCGACGAAGTTGCAACGGTTTATTTGCGATCTGCCTGGCTTATTCCGCAGGTTTTACCTGGGATATTCAATTCTTCAATTGCCGGGGGTTACTATAATTTAACGCTTATGTCAACTTATGCAGTGTCTCATGGAATGAAAACTTTGTTTCATAAAAAACGCCCGGATGGCTCAAATTATAAGTCATTTCCCTCGGGACATACCTCTGGAACTGTTGTTCTGGGTGGATTTTTACACAGGTTTTACGGGGCAAAAATAGGCGTTCCATTTTACGCGCTTGGGCTTGCCACGGGAATTTCCAGAATTTATTGCAACAGGCACGATGTTTATGATGTTGTGGGCGGATTTGTTGTTGGCGGGCTATGCGGATATTATACAAATTTCCTCTTATTATTGGTGATTAACTTCATCGCCGCAAGGATTGCAATTGTGAAAAAAATTAAAGACTTCGTGAATCAGCCAATTAAAATATGAGAATTTGTCTGTTTCGGCCAGACATGCCGGGAAATTTTGGTACTATTATTCGGTCGCTTGCGTGCTTTGGCATTAATTCGATTGATGTAATATTACCCACGGGATTTATTTTGGATTCGCGCGAAGTTAAGCGTTCAATGCTTGATTATGGGGCGAATTTTGAGATAAATAAGTTCTTAAATTTTGAAGAATTTCGCGCAAGTGCCGGTAATGGAAATATTATTTTACTCACCACGAAGAGTGAAAAAGAATATACAAAATATAGGTTTCAAAATGATGATATATTGCTATTTGGCTCGGAATCTGCAGGGGTTACCACGGAAGTTCACGAACAAGTTGATGAAAGAATTTGCGTTGTGATGAAAAATAATATGCGCTCATTGAATTTAGCAATAACAGTTGGAATTGTAACAAGCGAAGCGGTACGTCAATTGAGTGAGAATTAGGGAATTTATATGGGTAAAATCATTTTAAAAATCGGCACTAGAACTAGTAAACTTGCAATAAAACAAACCAGATTTTTTATTAAAGCCCTAGATAAAGCCGGGCTTGGCGGGGCGTTTAAATGCCAGATTGTGCCAATTAAAACCAGTGGAGATGATAGATTGGAAGGTGCGATTCCCGAAAAATTTGGCGTTAAAGGCTTGTTTACAAACGAGTTACACCT
The DNA here is from genome assembly GCA_945898725.1 of Rickettsia typhi. Classification (GTDB taxonomy): domain Bacteria; phylum Pseudomonadota; class Alphaproteobacteria; order Rickettsiales; family Deianiraeaceae; genus CAMDIK01. The sequence continues at coordinate 42,045 of CAMDIK010000004.1, read as the reverse complement.
TGCATTGCAAGATGGAAGAATTGACTGCGCCGTGCATTCAGTAAAAGATTTGCCATGTGAAAAATCTCCAGGAATTGAGATTGTTTCCGTGTTAAAAAGATGTACTGCGCACGATGGATTTTTCTCAAATACCTACAAAAATTTGAATTCCGTGCCCAGCGGCGGAAAAATTGGCACATCATCCATTCGTAGGAAAATGTTTTTACAGAAAATTAGACCGGATTTGGAAATTATTCCACTTCGCGGAAATGTTAATTCACGAATTGAAAAAATGAAAAACCTCAATATTGACGGTATAATTCTTTCATATTGCGCCATTAAACGAATGAAGTATTTTCGCCATATTAAATACTCCCACAAGATATGCGATAGTAATTTTCCACCGGCAATTGGGCAAGGTATTATTGGAATTGAAACCCTGGATAATGCAAGTGAAATTATCAAAAAAGCTATTCAAAAAACCTGCCATAAAACATCTTTTTTTGAGGCAAATATCGAGCGAAAATTCGCGGCAATGCTGGATAGCTCCTGCCAAACTCCTATTTCCTGTAATGCAAAAAAAATGCAGAATAGTCAGGTTAAAATCAAGATTGGCTTTGTAAATACCACAACATTTGACTCAATTTTTACTGAAAAAATTTGCAATATTCATAGCGCAGATCAGGCAATTTTAGACCTGGTAAATTACGTAAAAAAAATTAAAACTTGACTTACTAAAATATTTGTTTACATAGTATATAGTGCGGGTGTGTTTTTTTAATCAATGCTGAAAAATTCTTTTATATGGATGGCGGTTTTCTTACTTGGATATTCCGTTTTAGACACTATATTTACCGAAAAAAATGCTCCAAACGAGATTATTATGTCAGAATTTTTACAGAAATCTGAAGCCGGGAAGGTGAAATCTGCAGAAATTGATGAAGATAAAATCATCGGGGTAGACAGTGAAAATGCGAAATTTGTTACCTACATTTCCCCATTTTACAGCGTAAAAATTATTGATGACTTAAAAAAATCTCATGCCGAAATTAAAGTTCGCAAAAAAGACAATGGCGGGGTTGCAAATAGAATATTTGGCATTTTGGGTATGCTTTTGTCGTGGTTGCCACTTTTGCTAATTATTGCATTTTGGATAAGCATGAGCAAACAAATGAACGGTGGCGGAAGTGGAAAATCTGGCGGGGGAATGATGTCTGGAAACCCGTTTTCCTTCGGAAAGAGTAAGGCAAAAGCCATTCTACCTAAAGATATAAAAACCAGATTTGCAGATGTTGCTGGCATTGATGAGGCAAAAAAAGATCTTGAAGAAATGGTAGATTTTCTAAAAAGCCCTATGAAATATAGGAAAATAGGTGCAAAAATTCCAAAAGGATGCTTGTTGGTTGGGCAACCGGGAACGGGTAAAACCCTTCTTGCAAAAGCCATAGCCGGGGAAGCTGGCGTGCCGTTCTTTTTTATATCCGGTTCAGATTTCGTGGAAATGTTCGTGGGAGTTGGTGCAAGCAGGGTGAGAGACCTATTTGCCCAGGCTAAAAAATCCAATCCGTGCATAGTATTTATCGATGAAATTGACGCAGTTGGGCGCCATAGGGGCATTGGAATGGGCGGCGGAAATGACGAAAGGGAGCAAACTTTAAATCAAATGCTGGTTGAAATGGATGGTTTTGAAGAAAATTCCGGAGTTATAATACTTGCGGCAACAAATCGCCCTGACGTGCTTGACCCTGCCCTGCTTCGCCCGGGAAGATTTGATAGGCAAATTGTGGTTTCCATGCCAGATATGAATGGGCGTGAAGCGATTTTAAAAGTGCATACTTCTAAAGTAAAACTTGCACCGGACGTGGATATAAAAATGATAGCCCGCGGAACCCCTGGGTTTTCAGGCGCAGAGCTTGCAAATTTGGTAAATGAAGGGGCGTTACTTGCTGCAGGAAGGGGGCAAAGTTTGATCACAAATGCAGATCTTGATGACGCAAAAGATAAAATTATGATGGGCAGCGAGCGCAAATCACTTCGTATGAAAGATGAGGAGAAAAAGCTTACGGCTTACCATGAGGGCGGGCACGCACTTGTTAGCGTGGCGCTTCCGGCTTCTGACCCGATTCATAAAGCAACAATTATACCTCGCGGAAGAGCGCTTGGAATGGTAATGAGACTTCCGGAGGACGATAGATTTTCCATAACTCGCGAAAAAATGCATGCAGATTTAGCAGTTGCAATGGCGGGGCGCGTGGCGGAAGAGATGATTTTTGGATATGACAAGGTAACTTCTGGGGCTTCTTCAGATATCCAAATGGCAACAAATATGGCGCGTGCAATGGTTACGGAATGGGGACTTAGCACTGAAATTGGCTATATAAATCACGCCGGGGAATCTAGAGATATGTACCTTGGGGGGTCAAAATCGCGCTATCATTGCTCGGAACATACTGCGCAAATTATTGATTCAGAGGTGAAAAAATTGGTTGATAATGCACATGCCTTGGCAACAAAAATCTTAAGTGAAAGAATAGATGACTTGCACAAACTTGCGGGCGCCTTGATTGAATATGAAACGTTAAGCGGCGAGGAAATCAAGAATTTACTTTCTGGAGCGGAAATAAGAAAAAGCCCTGACGCAAATGCGCCAGTTGCTGCCTTTGTATCAAGCATACGCTCTGCTTTTAAGAAAAATGAAAGTCAGGAGTAGGTTAATTTTTTCTAAACAATTTACATGCAAGTATTGATATTTCAATCAATAATATCATCACCGAGGCAACAATAATTTGACTGGAAACATCAGGCGGGGTGATAACCGCCCCAATGATAAAAGCCCCAACTATCCAATATCGGCGATATTTCCCAAGCTTCCCGGCATCAATAATTTTTGCAATGTGCAGAATGAATATAACAACGGGAATTTGCAAAATAAGCCCACACACAAGCATTATATCCATCACCAGATCAATATAATCAAGTAATTTTAGTTGAAAATATGACTGCATAATCTGCCCGCCAAAACCAGAGCCGTAAGACAGAAAAAAATCAACACTACCCGGGATAATCCAATAATATGCCAGAGCATTCCCCATTGCAAAAAGCACAAACACCGCGCTAAATATAAATTTTGCAAGCTGCTTTTCATTTTTATACATGCCAACGGCGCAGAATTTGTATATTTCGCAGGCGATATAAGGAATGGTGGTAAAAAGACCAAAAGACGTCGCAACATTCATATGCGCCATAAATCCATCGGTCAGACTGGTATAGGTTGTAAATTTTATGCCAAATTTACTATGCAGTAGCGGGGTAGAGAGAATATTTATAAACCAATCAGCACACAAATAACAGGTTAGCACAGCAGCCAAAAATACCAGTAAACACCGCAATATTGCCTTGCGCAACGCATTGATGTGTAGCATTAAATCACTTTTATTCATAGATAAATATTTTATTACATATAGTGGAAAAATAAATTTTTATTGTACAATATTTTTTTATTATTATAATTTGGTAAATTTATTATAAAGTATGGTTTACGACAACAACAATCCATTTGCAAAAATTTTACGAAAAGAGCTGCCGTGCAAATATGTATACGAAGATGAATATGTTGTTGCTTTTTGGTCAATTGATCCAAAAGCTCCAGTGCATATATTAGTTATACCCAAAGGCAGTTATGTAAACTACCGGCATTTTATTCAAGCTGCGCCCGAGGGCGAGATTTTAGGCTTTCAACGCGGAATTATAAAAACTGCAGAAAAAATGCAACTACACAACGGATATAGAATTGTTTCAAACATCGGCGAAGATTCCGGACAAAGTGTATTTCACATGCACATGCACATACTTGGGAAGGCTAAGTTGCAAGATGATATAGATTTATAAACCTACACAGATGCTTCAGTTGCAGTATCCGAACCTCTTTTTCCTGAAATTTTAACTATATCCCTGTCTTTGAGCATAGAGCAGTTTTGCGGCAAAGTAAGATCTGAAATACGCAATATCTGCCCAGACTTAGTCGCAGAAACATCAATATCAATTTGCAAAGGAATGTCACCAACATGACATACAATTTTAACATTATAAGCAAGAACAAGCAATGACCCACCAAATCTAATAACTGGATTTTTTTCCGCATTATGCAATTTTACAGGCACATCAACCTTAACCTTGTCGCCTTTTTTTACAATTGCAAAATCCAAATGTGATGGTCTGTCGGATATCACGTTAAATTGCGCCTCACGCGGGATAACCATATATTCCGCAACGGGTTTTTCTGATATTTCAGCGCCAAGCTTCTTGATTTTATCCTGGCAAGTTTCGGGGAAAACACGAAGAGTTAGAGTTTTTGTGTAAAAATGTGAGTCTTTCAACAAATTTTCAATCTCAATTAAATATAGAGAAACATTGATATTTTTACCATCTTTTGTATAAATTACAGATGGCACAAGAGACTGACTTCTTGCTTTTCTAGACGCAGACTTACCACTTGAAGCCCTCGCTACGCAGTTCAAAACTATAGACATACTACGTAAAAAATTAATAAACACACACAAAAATAACTAAATCGCCATTGAAGAGAGAGCGATTAAGATTATCTAATTTTTCAACCAGACATAAAATTCATACCAAACAGTTTTTTTTATTTGCAAGTAAAAAAATATATATATCAAATTTTTTAATTTTATAGCGTAAATATATGACAAAAAATGAAATATTATTAATTGAAAGTGCCTTTGCACACTTCGCGGAATGCGATAAAAATGCGGTCAAAAATATAGTTAAAAATGCAATAAATATGCTGGAAACAGGGCAAATTCGTGTAAGTGAAAAGCAGCAAAACGGAGAATATATTGTCAATGAATGGGTGAAAAAAGCGATACTTTTAAACTTTAGATTGTCTGAAAATTCTATAATAAATTTTGGGCAAAATGATAAATATAATTGGTACGATAAGGTAAATTTGCAATTTGAGAATTGGGACAATGCAGCTTTTGCCGAAAGAAAAATTCGCGCAGTTCCGGGAAGCTGGGTTAGAAGTGGCGCATTTATAGGCGAAAATTGCGTATTAATGCCGTGTTTTGTGAATATCGGCGCATATATTGGAAGTAATACCATGATTGACACCTGGGCAACGGTTGGATCTTGCGCGCAAATCGGCAAAAATTGCCATATTTCCGGCGGAGTTGGCATTGGCGGAGTTCTGGAACCATTGCAAGCAAGCCCCGTAATCATTGGAGATAATTGCTTTATTGGCGCAAGAAGTGAAGTTGCGGAAGGGGTTATCGTAGAAGACGATTGTGTAATAAGTATGGGGGTTTTTCTTGGTGCGTCAACAAAAATTATCAACCGTGCAACAGGTGAAATTTTATATGGAAAAGTGCCAAGCGGTTCGGTTGTGGTTCCGGGGTCTATTCCCAGCAGCGGCGGGGTAAATTTATATGCAGCAATTATAGTAAAACAGGTAGACAGCAAGACCCGAAGCAAGACATCAATAAATGAATTATTAAGGGAGAATTAAAAGAAAAAATAAAATTCTTGCAAGTAAAAAGTATTGCTGTAACAATTATGTGAAATATTAGTTATTTTATACGCATATGGCATTATATAATTTTACAAAACCTGTTGAAATCACGGCGAAAACTGCTCAAAATGTAGCGGGAGATTGTCTTGTTTTACCATTAGATATTGCAAATTTTACACAGTTGTTAGAGAAAAATACACTTAATTCAGGTGAAATTTTATCAAGTGAAGATTGTCAGTTTATCGCAAAGGTTGCAAAAATTAACAATTTTGAAGCAAAATGCGGCAGTTCATTGGTAATTTCAGGCTTGCCAAAATGCAAAATTCCAACAATTTTGCTATACGGGCTAGGGGAAATGAAGGAATGCAAGCTTGGTGAAAGCGCCGGGGTTTGCACAAAATTTGCAAAATTTGAAGAAAAAGGTGGTAAAATAGGGGCTGAATTATTATCACTAAAAGCTAAAGATGTTGCCATTTTAGCAAGCAATATATCAAATCAAACAAACTGCTGTATTGACAAAATTTCCCTTGCCATTGCATCGGGAATCGTGCAAAGATCTTACAATTTTTCAAAGCATATTACAAAAAAAGAGACCTTGGAAAAGTTGCCAAGTATTAAAAATATAGCTATAATTACAGATGCTGACATTTCCTGCAAGGTGAAAGAGCAAAACTTGCTATTGGAATCAGTTTATATCACGCGTGATTTGTGCAATGAGCCTGCAAATATAATTTACCCTGAAATATATGCAAATATCATCAAGGAAGAAATGGAGGGAATGGAAAATATATCAATCGACATATTAGACCTAAAAACTTTAGAAAAACTGGGCATGGGTTCATTGCTTGGGGTATCTCTTGGAAGTGACAAAGAGCCAAGAGTGGTGGTTGTGACCTATAAAGGCAATAAAGATAAGGTAGAATTTGACCTGGCTTTGGTTGGAAAAGGGGTAACTTTTGATTCAGGCGGGCTTTCAATTAAACCTGAAAATTCAATGGAAGATATGAAAGACGACATGGCTGGATCGGCTACGGTTTTTTCTTCTGTAAGACTTCTTGCAAAGCGCAAAGCCAAGGTAAATGTGCTGTGCGCATTGGGAATTGTTGAAAATATGATCAATGGAGTGGCGCAAAAGCCTGGGGATATTGTAAAATCAATGTCTGGGCAGACCATCGAAGTTTTGAATACAGATGCAGAAGGGCGCTTGATTTTGGCGGATGTATTATACTATATAAAAACCAAATATAACCCTGAAAGAATCATAGATTTCGCAACGCTAACAGGGGCGATTGTGGTTTCTTTGGGGTATGAATATGCGGGGCTGTTTTCCAATCACGATTGCTTTGCAAAATCTATTGAAAATGCAGGTATTCAGTCTGGAGAAAAGTGCTGGAAACTGCCAATGAGTAAGGAATATGATAGATTGATTGACTCTCCTATTGCAGATATGAAAAATATCAGCAGGGGAAGTGGTGCAGGCAGTATTACCGCCGCGCAATTCTTACAAAGATTTATCGATGGTCATGAAAAATGGGCACACATCGACATTGCAGGAGTTGGGGGGTTGGTGAAGACTGAAAAACCACTTTCCAAAGGCGGGGCATCAGGTTTTGGTATAAAATTAGTAGATAGATACATCCGCAACAACCTTGAAGAATGCAGCAATAAATGCAAAGATAGCTCGGTTACTTGTCAAGAATAGTTATTTAATACGAACATGAAAGCATCAGGTTTAACAAAAAAAGGCTTTTCGTCTTTCCATGATAAAGTTGCAGAAGTGCAAGAATGTATTATGCAATTACACCCTTTTGCCGGGGAAACTTTTGTAATTAAATGCGGGGGTTCTATGATGGATGATGAAAATTTTCTCACCAGTTTTGCATCTGATATTGCAATACTAAATTCCCTGGGAATTTCAACAGTTATAGTACATGGAGCCGGAAAACAGCTTGAAAAAATGCTGGCGAAATTCAAACTTAAAAATGAGTTTTTTGACGGATACCGCGTGACCGACGCCGAAACTATGGAAGTTGTGGAAATGGTTATGTCTGGGCAAATTAATCAAAATTTTGTCAAGCATTTAATTCAAAAAAAGGTTAATGCAATTGGCTTGTCATGCAAAGATGGCAACCTGGTTACGGTTAAAAAAATTCGCCGTACCAGTAGAGATGAAGGTTCAAATATCGAAAGAATTATTGATCTTGGTTTTGTTGGTGAGCCGGAAACTGTAAACTGTGAATTCTTGGAGCAAATCATAGAAGATGCAATGATTGTACCGGTCATATCACCCGTTGCATTTGACAAAAACTACCATACATACAGCGTAAATGCTGATGTTTTAGCTTGTGCAATTGGCAAGGCGATTAAGGCGCAAAAAGTGATTATTATTTCAGAAAATAACAATATTCACACAAAAAATGGAGTGCTTTCAGGTTCAATATCCCTTCCGGAACTTGAAAAAGTGCTTTATAATTCTATAATACCCCCGGAATTGGTTGTGAGAATTAAATCTTGCGTGGACGCAATGCGAGATGGGGTTGAAAATGTGCACATTATTGACGCAGTTTCGCACACTTTAATGGCAGAATTAACGTGCGGCGTTACAACCGGAACCATGATTTACAATGACGTAATTTAGCATAATGAACAAAATTAGCCTACACTATAACGACCTGCCAAATGGAACAATTTTGGCGGGGGATATTGCAATTGACACAGAAGCAATGGGCTTAAATATTCCACGGGATAGGCTGTGTTTGGTGCAAATTTGCGATGAAAATGGGCAGGTACATCTTGTGCAATTCAAGCGCGGGGCGGATGGAAGCCTGGATTATAGCGCGCCAAATTTGGTAAAATTGCTAACCGATGCGAAAAGGCAAAAAATCTTTCACTATGGCAGATTTGACATCGCAATCATGATGCATTATCTGAAAATTGAAAAAATTCCCAATGTATTTTGCACGAAAATTGCCTCAAAAATGGCAAGAACCTACACAGACCACCACGGACTTCGCACAATTGTTGGGGAAATTGCAGGAATTGACCTAAAAAAAGAGCAGCAATCCAGCAACTGGGGGGCGGACGAACTTTCGCCGGATCAGAAAAAATATGCCGCAAATGACGTGATTTATTTGCATAAACTTCGCGAAAGGCTGGTGGAAATGCTATATGCAAATAACCGCCTGGAGCTGGCAAACGAATATTTCAGCTTTTTGCACAACATTTGTCGGGCAGATTTGCTGGGATTTATTGGCGATAATTTATTTACACATTAGTATGTCTACACTTTCAGAAAACGCACAGAAAATATTGGAAAATTTGCCGCAAGACGGCACCGGTATTGGAAATATGTCTTTAATGGCACGAACTAAAATGGAATATGACGCCTATTTTCAGGCGAAATTGGAACTTATTCAAAACGGAAAAGCCCTGACCGCTGGCGGGCGCGGTGGCTCAATTAAAAAAGTCATTCCTTTGGAAAAAGATCCTATTTTAGTGAAAAATGAGAAGGAATTATACCCAATTTTCCAAGAGTGGATTGAAAAAAATTACGCCTTGGTCTTGGGAAATAACATTCTGCACAAAACTTTAATCCATGGCAAGCGGAAGAATACCGGCACCTGGTCAAACCCGGATTTCGCCTATATTTACGTCTCGCGCTACGGATTTTTCCGCGATACATTGGAAATTTGCTCGTTTGAACTGAAAAAAAGCACCAGCGATGCCAGCATTGGAATTTACGAAGCCCTGGCGCACAAGGCGTTCGCGCATCAGGCGTATTTGGTGTTCCAGCACAATGGCGATGAAGACTTGCTAAAACGCATCGAAGATGATTGCAAAAGGTTCGAAATAGGCATTATATTATACGATGGGCTCAATTTTGAAGTTAGATGCGAGGCGGAGTTGCACATTCCAAATCTTTCTGAATCGGACGAATATATTCAAAATAACGTTACTTCTGCGGAAGAGCAAAACAAACTGCGCATTAAGTAAAAATTACATCAACACCTCCAGTTCATTGATCATATTTTCTATAATATCCAGCCCCATGTTCCAGAAATTTTGGTCTTTTGCAGAAAGATTAAACGGCTTTAGCAGGTCAGTATGGTGCAAAGTTCCGCCGGCGGAAAGCATTTCAATGTACTTTTCCTGGAAATTTTCTACACTGCCCTGTGAGTATGCTTGATATAGCGAATTTACAAGCAAATCGCCGAATGCATAGGCATAAACATAGAATGGGCTGTGAATAAAATGTGAAACATACACCCAGAAATATCTGTATTCTTCCGGGCAATTTACATATTCCCCCAGGGATTTTCCTTGAATTTCCATCCAAATATCGCAGATTTCCTCATGCGTCAGCTCGCTGTTTTTTCGCTTATTATGCACGGCAATTTCAAACTGACAGAAGGCAATCTGGCGAATTACGGTATTGATTGTATCGTCAATTTTCCCACATAAAAGTTTGATTTTTTCCTCTTTAGAATTAGTGCGATTTAGCATTTCGCGAAATGTTAATTGCTCGCCAAAAATAGAGGCAGTTTCAGCAAGGGTAAGTGGGGTATCTTGCATTAATTGCCCTTGTTTACGGGATAAATACATGTGCACACCATGCCCAAGTTCATGCGCCAGGGTTGCAATATCCCGCGCTTTTCCCATAAAATTCATCAAGATATAGGGGTGCAAATCAGAGGTACTAGGGCAGCAAAATGCACCGCTATTTTTCGCCTCTCCCGGGCGCGCATCAATCCAATTATTATCAAAAAACATCTGCACAATCTGCGAAATCTCCGGGGAAAATGCCTTATACGCGCTGATTACGATCTCTTTTGCCTCCTCAAATGTGTAAATTCGCTCGCTACCAGGTATTGCAAGCGGCGCATTTCTGTCGTAAAATTCCAATCTTGGCAAGTTCAAAAGCGAAGCTTTAATCTTATAATATCTATGTGAAATGCTGCTGTAGCGATTTTGCACCGAATTAATTAAGCACTCCACAACGTCGTCTTCAATAAAATTTGCAAGATTTCTACTGGAAATTGGTGCTGCATAATTGCGATATTTGTCCATCAAGCTCTTATCTTTTGCCACGCTATTGAGTATAATTGAGTAAAACCAGGAATTTTCCTTGAAAACACGGGCAATTTCCAATGCAGCTTCCTTGCGAACCTCGCGATCATCACGCGAAAGCATGTCCAAACTTTCTGTTAAAGTGTGGCTTTTTCCGGAAATATTAAAGCGTAATTTTGACTCAAATTCATCAAATAACCTCACAACCGCGCCGATTCCAGATGCATTTTTTTGCACTACAAAACCTTCCATTTCTTCCGAAAGCATGTGAGCTTTGAACTTTCTAATGTCCCGTAAATACGGTAAATATTTTGTTATTTTGCCATCAGAGGCAACAATATTTGCAAATTTTTCATCAGAAATTCCGATAATCTCAATAGATAAAAATGTCAATTTTGCAGCAATTTCACTAGCCATATCACTTGCGCTTTGTAGTAAAACTTTAGCACTTGAAAGTGACATATCGGTCACGTAATTCAAGTATGAAAACACATATATTTTTGCAAGCAATTTCTCAATTTCTTCATATTGCACCAGCATTTCATGCAGCCCATCTGCGTGCATTTTACCCACAAAACCCCTGTATTTACTGGAAAAATCTTCCACAACTCCGCGAAGCTTAACCCTGTCATTTTCAATGTTTTCATCACTTGAACCGGCGTATAAATCATTTAAATTCCAAGTTGGCAAACTGCTATTCATCATATTGCATTAAAACTTCCCCAGTATTACATCATAAAATTCCAAAAATCAAGCTTAATTTTCGAAAAATAGGCATATATTTAAATGGAAAAATCTTCCCCTAGGTACACCCTTTGCACGGTTTCATTCTTTAAAACATCATCTTTTGTGCCGTTTACAAGCACTTTTCCCTCATAAATTACGCATATTTTATCGGAAGATTTCAAAATTTCCCGCGCATTATGGTCTGTGATAATCACGCCAATTCCCCGGCGCGCAAGCGAATGAATAATTTCAATCACATCGTAAACAGAAACCGGATCCACCCCGGCAAAAGGCTCGTCCAGCAATACAAAATTCGGGTCAGACGCAAGCAATCTTGCAATTTCCAGTCTTCTGCGCTCACCGCCTGAAAGCGCCACAGACTTTGATTTGCGAATATGTTCCAAGTTAAAATCGGCAATAAGAGAGTCTAGTTTTGCCATTCTTTCGCTTTGATTACTCACAAAATTTTCCAGCACAGCCAGAATATTTTCTTCGGTTGTAAGTCCTTGAAAAATTGATGCCTCTTGCGGCAAATAGCCAATTCCAATTTTCGCCCTAAGGTACATCGGCAAATTGGTAATATCGTGCCCATTTAGCAAAACCTGCCCGCCGTCCGGCTTAACTATGCCAAAAATCATGTAAAATGAGGTGGTTTTTCCTGCGCCGTTTGGTCCAAGAATGCCAAATATTTCCCCTTTTTTCACAGAAAAACTAACATCACGTATCACGCGCCTGCCGTTGTATGATTTGGTTAAATTGCGAACTTCAAGCATTAATATATAGGATATTTCTCGCACAAATTGCGTATTTTCCCTGCCACCTGCATCACTGTTGGATTGTCAGGCGTTAAAATTTCCCCGGATTTACTGCGGATTTCCAATACTATTTCGTAAATCATTTCCGCCACTTGCGTAAAATCTTCGCCCGCAAAACCGCGCGTTGTGCAAGCCGGCGTTCCAAGGCGCAAACCAGAAGTTACAAAAGGGCTGCGAATGTCGAACGGAATCATGTTTTTATTGCAAGTTATTCCAGCAAGGTCAAGGCTTTTTTCAGCGGTTTTTCCGTCAATTCCAAAAGAAGTTAAGTCTACCAAAAACAGATGAGAATCGGTTCCGCCGGTTACAATTCCAAAGCCAAGATTTTGCATTTTTTCGGCAAATTTGCGTGAATTTCCCACAACATTTCCAATATAGGTTTTAAAACTATCTTGTAAAACTTCCCCAAATGCAACGGCTTTTGCAGCTATAACATGCATTAAAGGACCTCCTTGCGTTCCGGGAAATACTGCGGAATTAAGCAGTTTTTCGTACTCTAAAGTTTTTGCAAGAATCATTCCACCGCGCGGCCCACGTAAAGTTTTATGGGTTGTAGTCGTTACAACATGGGCAAAGTTAATCGGAGATGGGTAAAGCCCCCCCGCGATAAGACCAGCATAATGCGCAATATCTGCCATCAAAATCGCCCCCACAGAATCAGCAATGTGACGAAATTTTTCCCAGTCAATATAGCGTGAATACGCCGAAGCGCCGGCAATAATCAAGCGTGGCTTATGAAGTTTTGCAAGGCTTTCAACCTCGCTATAGTCAATCAGCCCGGTATCGCGATTTACATTATAGGTAATGGCGTTAAACCATGTTCCGGACTCGGTTTTTTGTGCCCCGTGAGTTAGATGCCCACCACAAGCGATATTCATTCCCAGAACGGTATCGCCGGGTTTTAAAAACGCAAAAAACACTGCATGATTTGCATTTGCACCAGAATGCGGTTGCACATTTACAAATTCACAATTGAAAATTTGCCTCGCCCTAGAAATTGCTAATTCCTCTGCTAAATCTACAAATTCACACCCGCCGTAATATCTTTTTCCCACATAGCCCTCGGCATATTTATTGGTCATGATAGATCCTTGAGCCTCTAAAACCGCTTTTGAAACTATGTTTTCAGATGCTATCAGCTCTACAGAATTTTTTTGACGCAAAAGTTCAGATGCAATAGCAGAAAACACGTCAGAATCGGCATCTTGCAAAGCAGATGTGAAAAAACCCATAATACATTACTAAAAAGGTATATCATCGTCAACGTTAATTGAAGTATCAATTCTGTCATTATTTCTTGGTTTGGAAATTGCAGCCGGGGCATCGCCGTCATTGCTATATTCCCCAGCGCCCTGCCTGGAATCTAAAATCTTCACCGCTCCGTTAAAGTTCTGAATAATTATTTCAAATACGGTGCGATCTTGCCCGGTTGTATCTTGATATTTTCTGGATCTAATACTGCCTTCAATATATAATTTTGTGCCTTTTTTTACGTATTTTTCAATAATTTCAGGCAATTTATCGCCGTAGACAACAATTTTATGCCACTCCGTTTGCTCTTTTTTCTCACCGTTCCTATCCTTCCAACTTTCAGAGGTTGCCAGAGAGAAATTCGCAACTTTTGAACCATTTTGCATCACGCGCACATCCGGATCCTGCCCAACGTTACCTATTAATACAACTTTATTTATCATAATAAAAACCCTACAAACTCACTCTATATTCCAACAATTTTTATTAAAGTCAATTATATTTATTCAAAATTTCACAAGGTGCTAACCATTCCAAAAAACCTCAACGTAATATAGCTTTCGCAGACGTGAAATCATGTCACTTTTTACCTTCATAATGTTTTGGTTTATAAGATAATTTTCCACTTTTGCGCGATTTTCCGGAGTGTCTTCATACTTAAACGACTTAAGCTTTGCAAGAATTGATTCTTGAGATGCAATCTTGTCTTTTGCCATGCCAAAAGCCAGGTGATTCGCCAATATTTGCGCCGCAATGTGATCTTTACAATATTGCGCGCGAATGCCATATTTCATCAAAAAATCTTCGAAAGATTCACTGTGTTTTGGTAGTTTTTTTGCCATTATTTCAAGCTCGCTGGATATATTTACTTTTTCAATATCTATTCCGATTGCTTTTGCATGCGTAAATACTATTTTCCCCTCCACAAGTTCGTTTAAAATTTGCCTTTTTGCATAAAGCAAAATCTCATTATTATTAATGTTTTCAGGGGATTGCAGAAGAATTGTAAATTTTGCAACTTGCTCCAACTCATCTGAAGTTATAATATATTTTTCACCTATAACAGCAACAATTTCATGCGCAAATGCATTGGTTGCAAATAAAAATAATGATATAAAAATTGTCAATATATGCATATTTTTCTTTACACTTAAAATCAACCCTGTTAAGGTATATTAAACTAATGAATTTAGTATGCAAGTTTTTCTTATTACTCCACGTGGATTTTGCGCAGGCGTAAAGCGGGCGGTTGACATAGTGCACGGTGCCATACTAAAATATGGAAATTCCAAGGAAATATACGTCAAGCACGAAATTGTGCATAATAAATATGTGGTGGAACATTTTCGAAAACAAGGGGTGAAATTTGTGCAAACAATTGAAGAAGTTCCTAAAGGTGCAGTGATAATTTTTTCAGCGCACGGCGTTGCGGAAAATGTTGAAATTCAAGCAAAAGACAAGGATTTACACATCATCGATGCTACCTGCCCTTTGGTAAAAAAAGTGCATAGAATGGCGCAAAAACACGATAATGATGGCAAGCAAATTATACTAATTGGGCATAAAAATCACCCGGAAGTTGAAGGAACAATCGGCAGAATTAGCAATAACGGGCTTAGTCAGGTGGTGATTATTGAAAATGAATCTGAAGTTGACAATCTGGTTGTAAAAGACCCAACAAAATTAGCGTATATAACCCAAACCACGCTTAGTATAGACGACACGGCCGGCATTATTTTCAAATTAAAAGCAAAATTTCCGGATATTACCTTTCAAGATGAATCAGATATATGCTATGCAACGCAAAATCGCCAAGATGCGGTGAAAAATGCAATAAATACAATAGAAAATCTAGATTTACTACTGGTTATCGGGTCTTTAAAAAGCTCAAATTCAAATCGCTTGAAAGATATAGGTGCGGCGCGGGGAATTAGGTCATTTTTAATCAATTCCGTTGCAGATTTAACCCCGGAATTACTGGCAAATTCCACTAAAATTGCTGTAACTTCCGGCGCTTCTGCGCCTGAAATTTTAGTGCAGGAGGTGGTGCGGTATTTGCTCACAAATTTCAATGCAAGCCTCACGGAATTGGAAGGCGTGGAAGAAAATATTGAGTTTCACGTGCCAAAAGACGTTCGCATATCACCATCAAATCTTTACTAATTCCATGCTAAAAAATATTGCAAAATACATCAATAATTTACTTTCAAAAGCCGTTAGCACCACAATTTCCCTGGGAAAATTTGGAATTATAGTGATACTTTTGCTGGTTATGTGGCTGTCTTATATGATATTCCACGAGTCTCCTTTGATCAAAACTTCACTGGATAAGTGGTATGAAAATAGCGAAAATTTCCCTACGGAAGCCGATATAATTGAATGTCCAAGCATCGTAAAAGCAGGCGAAATTGTGGGTAATATCTACAAAGCAATGATGAATGGCGGCGATATAACCAAGGAAGTTGAGATTTTATGCGACAATACATCATGTAATTTTGCAGGTCAAGCAAAGCAAATTACCGGTGCAATTGCAATGAAAAATAAGCTGCAAAATATACTAAATAAAAGCAATGAAAAGGTTTCCATGAAGAATGCAATAAGCCTCTCGCAGCGTGTGATAATTATTCATAAAAATGAGAATATTTCTAATGAAATCAAGTATAAAAATGATATTATGCACGTTGTGTATAAAATTATTACGGCGCTAGATCAAGTGGACTACAATGTGGCAATAACTTTAATTAATTTAATGGAATCTTCGCCAGCGTGGGAGGATTTTGCATATAAAACTGAAATTAATGAGATAAAGATGGAGGTTGAACTTACAATACAAATTCTTGAATTGCTAAAATAATTACTTCAGACACTCTGTCACTTCAGCCTTAATTTTATTAATAATTTCCGCGTAATTACTATCTTTTGTTTCAAGCATAATGCGAATTATGTTCTCTGTGCCAGATTTTCGCAACACTATTCTGCCATTGAATATTTTTTCATATTTTTGCTTAATCTCATCCAATTTTTCTGCCAAATCACCGGAAAATTGCCCTAAATATCTCACCTTATCGCTATATTGCGGAACCGGGGTAAATAAATTCAGCAATTTACTGGCAGGCACGCCCTTATTTGCTTTCAAAATAGCCAATAACTGCAAAGCGCACATTAAACCGTCACCGGTTGTTGCATATTTTCTTAAAATAATATGCCCAGACTGCTCACCGCCAAGCATCGATCCGGTTTTTTTCATTGCATCGTAGACATTTTTATCCCCAACATCCGTGCGAAGCATTTGCAAGTTATTTGCCCGCAAAAACTCATCCAGCCCCAGGTTTGACATAATAGTTGTAACAATTACATCGCTATTTAACTTAGATCTTTTTTGCATATCCATTGCTAAAGCGGCAATTATCTGGTCGCCATCAACAATATTTCCAAGCTCGTCCACCACAATCAGCCTATCTCCATCGCCATCTAGCGCAATTCCTATATCCGCCCTGGTTTCAAGCACTTTTTCCTGCAAAAGTTTAACATCGGTAGAGCCGCAAAGATGATTAATATTTGTGCCATTTGGACTAGAGCCAATTGTTATAATATCCGCATCAAGCTCCCATAAAACTTCAGGTGCTATCTTGTAATTTGCGCCATTTGCGCTGTCAATTACTATGCGAATTCCAGACAAACTTTCATTTTGGGGGAATGTTTTTTTCACAAATTCCACATACCTGCCAGAGACATCATCCAATCTTTTTGCCCTGCCGATATTTTCTGAAGAGCAGTAAAATTTTGCTATATCCTGGTAGTAAAATTCGTGTTCAATTTCCATTTGGGCTTGGTTGGAAAGCTTTTCCCCGTTGTGATCAAATAATTTAATGCCATTATCTTGGTATATATTATGCGATGCGGAAAGCATAATTCCCATATCACACCGCATGCTTCTGGTTAAAAATCCCACCGCAGGGGTAGGAATTGGTCCTGCTAAAAAAACATTCATTCCCGCCGATAAAAGCCCTGCAGATATTGCATTTTCCAGCATATATCCCGATAACCTTGTGTCTTTGCCTATTAAAATGCGATTATTTGAGTGCAAACCACGCACCCGCGCACCAATAATTGCCCCAATTTTCACAGCAACATCAGGCGTAATTGGAAATTTATTTGCAATTCCCCTAACGCCATCGGTTCCAAACAATTTTTCCGCCATATATTACTTAAACAAATTCTTGATTTTATTAAAAAACTTATTGCTATTGGGGTGAGATTCATCTTTTAGCATTCCGTCCAATTGCTCCACCAATTTCAGCTGATCACTTGATAAATTAACCGGCGTTTCAATTTTTACAATAACATACATGTCTCCAACAGAGCTTGAATTATATCTTGGCAAACCCTTGCCGCCAACGCGAATTCTGTCGCCATTTTGCACCCCGGATGAAATTTTTAAATTATAAGTTGCCCCGTCAATTAAGGGAATATCAATGCTTCCACCTAAAATTGCCTTTGTAAAACGCACCGGAACTTCGCAATATAAATCATTTCCCTCGCGCGCGAAAAATTCATGTTTTTCAACCTTGATTGCAATAAATAAATCGCCCGATGCACCACCGCGAACCCCGGCTTCACCCATGCCGCTCATGCGAATATTGTCGCCATCTGCCACGCCTTTTGGAATATCAACATCGATATTTAATTCCTTTTCCGCCCTGCCCGATCCCTTGCATTTTTTGCACGGATTTTTCACCAATCTTCCCTCGCCTTGGCATTTTGGACAGGTGTTTTCAATTACAAAAAATCCTTGTTGATATCTAACAGATCCATGCCCGTTGCATTCGCTGCAACTTACCACGCCTTCCCCGCCTTTTCCATTGCAATCTGGGCATTTTCCCAATGCGCGAAAGCTTATTTTCTTCTTTGCTCCGGAAAAAACTTCAGCCAATGTAAGCCTTAAGGTATAACGCAGGTCTGATCCTTTTTGCCCGCCGCCCGATGAAGATTTTTGGCGTCTTCCCCCGGTAAACATTGAGTTTATATCATCAAAAATGTCTTCAAAGCCGGAAAATCCACTGCCTCCTCCCCCAGATCTTCCGCCTCCAAAACCACCTCCGCCGTCAGCAGAGCCAAATCTGTCATAATTTGCGCGCTTTTCCGGGTCTTTTAACACATCATAAGCCCCATTTATTTTTTTTAATTTCGCCTCACATTCGGCTTTTTTATCCTGGTTTCTGTCCGGGTGATATTTCATCGCCATTTTTTTATAAGCCGAACGAATTTCGTCCTGACTTGCTGTTTTGGCAACTTCTAATATTTGATAAAAATCTTCTGGCATTTAAACAAAAAACACAACAACGCAACACATATATAAACAAATTATCTTTTTTTTCAAGTACTTAATGCATTTTATTATCCAATAACTCGGAAATATTATGCTGCCTTGCGTACTCTAAATCTTTAATTCTCTGCACTGTTGCCATTATTTCCACAATTTTATCAATATAATTAATGAAAAAGCTAATTTCAGTAATTAATTTTGAAAGCCCGGTTCCGGTTTGCACCATTTCGCCAAGCGTCATTTTACCCCCGAAATACTTGGGCATTGTAACAATATAAGGAATGCAATGTGCCATTCGGTCGTAAATATTTTTCATATACATCAAAAACCTTTCCCTTAATGCCATTTTTAGAAAATTTTCCTGGGAATAACTAATATCCGGTAAGATTTTTTCCCCGCGCGGCTTTTCAATTTGCTCAATTAATCTGCGCCGCAGCCCACCTTCAAGTGACTCTTGATTATAGCGATATTTCACCACAGGTTTGCCAAGTAGCTTGCTAATATATGAAAATATCACTGATATTGCACAACAAATTAAAATAACTTTCCATGTAATTATTGGTGAAATTATATATATAAATGCAGGAATTAGAATTAAAGAATGCAGTAGTGCGGTAAATAAATTTATCAATTGCTCTCCAAATTGAAGTAAATCTTGGCTCATTTTCTGGCAGGAAAACTGGCACCTTGCCTCGTCCAATGCGTGTATATTATAATGATAATAAAGATTCGCCCGCACGGCAAAAGTAAATACTCTTTTGCGATAATGAAGCTCTGCTTCGCACATTGCAATTAAAAACATCACGCTTGAGTATATCAAAATATACTTAATGGAACCGGCTAAATCTTTTGCAACCAAAGCATCATAAAACCATTTGTAGCACATGCTCATCATTGCAAGTGCAATCACAGATAAAATAGTAAGTATGGAAATAATTGCCAAAATCCACAGCACCTTACGCGATGTACAATTACCAATAATTAACCAAAAATGCCTCATAAATTAACTAATATTTGTATTGCAATATACATCTTGCACGTCATCTAAATCTTCAAGGGCGGAAATAATTTTACCGATTGTAACCTTGTGATCTTCGGAAATATCTACCATATCATTTGTCTTCCAAAAAGTTTGCATAAGAGAAGAATCACCAATTTTTGCAGAAATTTTCCCTGCACATTCGTGCAAATCTGTAAACCCCGTTTCAATATAATAATTTTCTTCGTCAGACTCAATATCATTCGCGCCGGCTTCAATTGCAAGTTCAAACATCTCGTCAAAAGACATAACAGATATAGGATATTGCAACAATCCAACCTTTGCAAACATAAATTCCACAGCGCCAGTTTCAGCTAGACTTCCACCATATTTTGTAAATACCGCGCGCACTTCGCCCACCGTGCGATTTCTATTATCAGTCAAGGTTTCAATAACAAATGCAACACCCCCGGGGCCATAGCCATTGTAGCGAATTTCTTCGTAATCATCAGAGTCATTCGCGCCGGAGCCTTTTTTAATCACGGCTTCTATTTTATCTTTTGGTAAATTATATTGCCGTGCTTTAACCAGGGCACTTTTCAGCTTTACATTCAAATCAGGATCAGGTAATCCGCTGCGCAGGGCAACCATAATTTCCCTTTGCACTCTTGTAAATAATTTTGAGCGCTTCTTGTCTTGAGCTTCTTTTTTATACTTAATATTTGCAAAATGAGAATGTCCCGCCATGTTACGTTGATAATATTACCTTGACTTTTATTGATATAAAATAAATTAAAAGCAATAAACTTTTTAAGTATTACAACATGCTTGCGAAAATTTTCTCACCCAGGGGTAAAAATCACCAAAGATATGTAAATAGTTACATTGTAACCAGTGTGTTCAATTTTTCGAAAATCAGAACAATTCCATTGGAATTAATTGGAATTATAGCCTTAATTATTGCAATTGGGTTGGTTGCGTTAAATTCCGCAGACTCAAGTAAAGTTTTGCTAACAAGGCAAATAATTTCAATTCCATTTTGCATAATAGCATTTTTGCTAATTGTTTCAATACACCCGTCTTTTATAAAAAGATATGCATATCAGGTGTATTTTCTTGGGCTAATTTTGCTGGTATTAACCTGTGTTATAGGGAATATTTCACTTGGTGCACGAAGATGGCTAAATATTTTCGGGCTTAAAATACAACCTTCAGAATTTATGAAAATAGGGGTAATTTTAGCACTTGCAAAGCACTTTTCCAACTCAAGCATGCGGCAAATATCTTCAATATTAAATACACTTCGCCCTATATTACTTGGGGTTACGCCAATTGTGCTAACAATAATACAACCAGATTTGGGAACAGGTTGCATTATTGCAATGATATTTGTAATTATAATGTTTATCGCGGGAATTGAAATATGGAAATTCGTATTATGCGGGGTTATCATTCTTTCGTCATCACCAATTATTTGGTCAAAATTACATGATTATCAAAAGCAAAGAATTATCACATTTATCAGCCCGGAAGCAGACAAATTAAGCTCCGGTTATAATATAATTCAGGCGAAAATCACAATAGGTTCCGGTGGCATTATTGGAAATGGAATAGGCATGGGAAATCAAACAAAATCTCACTTTGTTCCCGAAAGTGAAACTGACTTTATTTTCACGGTAATAGCTGAAGAAATGGGGTTTATCGGGTGTATAACCCTATTAATGCTATATTCCGGCTTGTTTATATATTCATATCACATTGCCAGTATAACCAAAGATTTTTTCTTAAAAACCACATCTTATGCCTGTATTTGCTTGCTATTTGTGCACATTGCAATGAATACCGGAATGGCAACAGGAATGCTGCCGGCCGTGGGAATTCCCCTGCCGCTAGTTTCTTACGGGCGAAGTTCAATGCTGGTTTCTACTATAATACTTGGATTAATTGTGAATGCGTTTGTAAATCGCGATACAAATATTCGCTAGGCCGGTAAAAGTTTTGCAATAATAGATATATCACCGGCGATAATTCGACTTATACTGGTAATTTTATACATTTCCAGTGCGTCATCAAGGTTTTTTGGTAAAATTTCCAAATTATCATACTGCCTGTCAAATGCATTTCCATAAAGCGGGTCAGGGGGGGTATGATTATTCACAATTCCATCGGTTATTGCAAAAAATAAACCGGAAATTAGCTTATAAGGGTTGCATAGTGGCGTTGCTGTGCGAAATTCAATTCGGGTATTTTGCATATCCATATTCACACTTGTTGGAATGCGAATCATACAGGTGCGATTGTTATATCCCCAGGAAAAATTTGTGGGATAATTGATGTGCATTTGCCCAAATTGCGGGCGTTTAAAGCGATAATAGGCATTTTTGTCATCAAGGCAAGAAAGGTAAATCAAGGGCTTGGAATTTTTCATCAAACCACCAAGTGCATGGGTTAAAATATGTGAAAAGTCCCCAAAATGCTGGAAAATATTCACACCCTCAGCGTTGTAAAGTGAGATATTTACATGCACAGCGCTGCCCATGTCGCCTGCAAAAGGTTTTGCATTAAATATAGCAATAAACCCCGCGGAATCGGCAATTTCGCTTAAATATTTGCGGAATCTTGCTATTGAATCACAAATTTCAACCGGGTGCCACACGGGGCTAAATTGAATTTCAAATTGATTTTTCCCGTCTTCTCTTTCAAAACTGCTAATTTCACAAGAGAATTCTTGCATTTTTTCCCTGATTTTATTGGAAATATTCACAATTTCAGGGTGGTTATATTTATATTTGGTATAATTTCTAAATTCCTCCGAAAGGGGTTCAATAATTGTGGAAAAATCGATATTTACATCGTCTTTTTTCAGTAAAAAAAACTCAAATTCCACGCCAACTTTCAGCGCAATTTCACTGGAAAGCCTATTAGATATGGCATTTTTACATATATTGTAAACATCTATTAAATTATTTCGCTCTAAAGTATAATCCATATTGATTTTTGTTTTTTCATACTTAACATGGGTAAAAATTATTATCAAGTAGTATGCTAAAATCAATAAAAATTGGTGATATATTTATAGAAAATCCGGTAATTTTAGCCCCAATGTGCGGGGTCACAGACTTCGCCTTCAGAAAGGTTGTAAAAAAGTTCGGGTGCGCCTACACGGTTTCGGAAATGATAGCATCGCGCGCCGTTTTATACAACAAAACTGACGCGGTTATCAAGTCTAAAAAAAGCGATATTGAAGACATAATGGCGGTGCAAATAGCCGGTTTTGAGCCCGATGTTATGGCGGAAGTTGCAAAAACATTAGAGGGTAACGGCGCTGATATAATTGACATAAATTTCGGCTGCCCTGTGAAAAAAGTTGTCAATGGAATGGCGGGTTCCGCGCTTATGAAAAATGAAGATTTGGCTATAGAAATTATGAAATCTGTTGCAAATGCGGTGAAGGTTCCTGTAACGGTGAAAATGCGCACAGGTTGGGACAAAAACCACCTAAATGCACCATTTTTGGCGAAAAAAGCTGAAGATTGCGGCATAAAAATGGTAACAATTCACGGCAGAACAAGGTGCCAAATGTATGAAGGCAGTGCCGACTGGGAATTTATTCAAAACGTCAAAAACGCCGTAAATATACCGGTTATTGCCAATGGTGACATTAAATCTGCGGAAAATGCGAAAACAGCACTTACGCAATCTGGGGCGGACGGGGTGATGATAGGTCGCGGAATTTACGGTAAACCTTGGATATTATCGCAAATTATAGCAGATTTACATGGAAAACCGGTGCCACCAGAGCCATCTTCTGCTGAAAAGTATGAAATTATCATTAATCACATGGAAGATATGGCTATTTTATACGGTAAAAGCGTTGCAACCGGTTTTGCAAAAAAACATCTTGGGTGGTATGCCACGGGCATGGAAGGCGCTAGTAATTACCGTGCAAATATCAACATTTCTGCCGATTTTGACGATATTTTGGAGTATACGAAAAACTATTTTAAACCAAACTAGGTGGCGCATTTTTTCCTTGTAAATAAAATATTTCAATTTATATATATGTAATATTATACATGTCTATAATGAAAAAATACTCCTTGATATTTTTGCTTATTTTACTTGCAACTTGCGCAAATAACAGCCTGCGCGGGACGCAAATAAACTCCGATCAAACCTATACAAAATATGAATTTACAAACCTTGAAGACTTTACAAACAAAGCCCCCGGGGTGGGAATTTTGGTGATAAAAAACAAGCAAACAATCTTAAAACACGGCTACGGACTTGCAAATTTGGAAACAAAGCAAATCATCAGCCCGGATACCGTTTTTGAAACGGGATCAATATCAAAAATGTTCACTGCCGGTGCGATTATTAAGCTTGCAAACCTTGGGAAAATTGATTTATCCAAGCCCGCACGGGACTATTTGCCGCCAGAATTTTCATTTTTACCAAAAAATATTAAGGTAAATAATTTAATTTTCCACACCAGCGGGTTGCCGGATTATCTGAATGATAAATCGCTAAATTTACACCAAAAAGTAAACTCCGGTGAGCTAATAAGCAACGCTTTCGTAATGGAATACTTAAAAAAAGGCAAGATAAACTTCAAGGAAAATAACACAAAATTCAGTTACAGCAATACAAATTACGTCCTGCTTTCTATAATAGTATCACACATTACGCAAACTGACTACAACACTTTTCTTGTCAAGGAAATATTCGAACCAAATGGCATGAAATCATTCATTAACACGCCAAATCGCCAGCTTCTATCGGAAGAATCCACTTCTTACAGCGAATGGCCGCATTTTCAACCCTTGAAAAATAAAATTAACTATATAACAACAGGAGATTTTGGAATACAGATGTCTCTCAATGATTTTGAAAAATGGATTCATTTTATGTCATCAAATCAGGATTATTGGCAGAGATATAACACCCGAGGAACAGAGCAAAACAAGGGAAAAACCGAGCAAATTGACTATGGATATGGCATGAGATTCGGGAAAATTGGCGGATTTGAATGCATTTTCCACCGCGGATTTATAAATGGCGCGTCTAATATATTTGTGTACAACAAAACGCTTGATACCTTTGTGGTAATTTTATCGAATACTTCCAGTGTTTTCACGGATAATTTAGCTGGATACATTCTGAAAACTATTAATCAAACTGATAGTAAAAATAAGCAAGATTCCGCAAGTAAAGCAGTAAATATCAATTAATTATATATGTTTTTAAGAAGTCCAAGATTTGTTTTTCCATTTTTAATGGCATTATTTATGTCGTTTTTAATGTCTGGGTTTATAACCTTCATAAACCTTGGTATAAGTGCAAATTTTCCATTCATTTGGATGAAAAACTGGATTTTCAGTCTTTCAATCAGTTTTCCTGCTGCATTTTTTGTAGCACCAATAGTGCAAAAAGTTACAGCAAAAATATGCAAAAAATAATTTTTTTAAATCACTTGAAAAATATATATTTTTGTATAAATATATTATGAAATGTATTTTTTTATTAACTTTATGTCGTCAGGAATTATAATCGGTATTGATCTTGGAACAACAAATTCTTGCGTTGCGGTGATGGAAGGCGGGCAGCCAAAAGTGCTTATAAATTCGGAAGGTTTGAACACAACCCCGTCTATTATCGGCTTTACAGATAATGAAATATTAGTTGGAACGGTAGCCAAAAGGCAGGCGGTTACAAATCCGAAAAACACTGTGCACGGCTCAAAAAGATTGATTGGAAGAAGCTATGATGACGCGGAAGTTAAAAAACAACAAGAGCATTCAGCGTTTGACATAACAAAATCAAAATCCGGTGATGCCTGGATAAAAGTCAGCGGGAAAGACTATTCCCCAAGCCAAATGGGCGCATATGTATTGCAAAAAATGAAAGAAACAGCCGAAAATTATCTTGGCGAAAAAGTGACTAAGGCTGTAATTACTGTGCCGGCTTACTTTAACGACGCGCAGCGCCAGGCAACAAAAGATGCTGGTGCAATAGCTGGTTTGGAAGTTTTGCGTATAATAAATGAGCCAACAGCTGCGGCTCTTGCCTATGGTTTGGACAAAAAAGGCGATAAAAAAATAGTAGTTTACGACCTTGGTGGTGGTACTTTTGACGTTTCAGTTTTGGAAATTGGCGGTGGGGTTTTTGAAGTTCGCGCAACAAATGGTAACACATTCCTTGGCGGTGAAGACTTTGACTACAGGGTGCAAAAATATCTGGTTGACGAATTCAAACGCGAAACCGGAATAGACCTAAGCAAAGATCATCTTGCAGTTCAGCGTTTAAAAGAGGCTGCGGAAAAGGGTAAAATTGAGCTATCAAACAGAATGGAAACGGACATAAATCTTCCATATATCACGGCTGACGCTTCAGGGCCAAAGCACATGAATATCAAATTAACGCGTGCAAAATTGGAGCAATTGGTTGAAGATTTAATCAAAGCAACAATCGAACCTTGCAAAAATGCCCTGAAAGATGCAGGTTTATCAACTTCCGACATACACGAAGTTGTACTTGTTGGTGGTATGACAAGAATGCCAAAAGTGATTGAAACTGTCCAGGAATTTTTCGGAAAAGAGCCACACAGAGGGGTAAATCCTGATGAAGTTGTGGCAATTGGCGCGGCAATTCAGGGTGCAGTTTTGCGCGGGGACGTAAAAGATGTAGTATTGCTAGATGTTACGCCACTTTCACTTGGAATTGAAACCATGGGTGGGGTAATGACCAAATTGATCGAAAGAAATACAACAATTCCAACGAAAAAATCGCAGGTTTTCTCAACAGCGGATGATAATCAAAGCACGGTTGGAATTAGAGTTTATCAAGGTGAAAGGCAAATGGCTTCCGATAATAAACTTCTAGGCGAATTTATGCTTGATGGAATTCCTCCATCGCCGCGTGGAATGCCGCAAATTGAGGTTTCATTTGACATTGATGCAAATGGTATTTTGCACGTGTCAGCGAAAGATAAATCAAGTGGTAAAGAGCAAAAAATTACCATAAAAGCGTCTGGCGGACTTTCGGAAGATGAAATCAAAAAAATGATGAAAGATGCTGAAGATAATGCTGATAAAGATCGTGAAAAGAGAGAGTTGGCAGAAGTAAAAAATCAGGCAGATGTTGCAGTGCACCAGGCGG
This sequence comes from Rickettsia typhi, assembly GCA_945898725.1. GTDB lineage: Bacteria > Pseudomonadota > Alphaproteobacteria > Rickettsiales > Deianiraeaceae > CAMDIK01. The sequence continues at coordinate 15,217 of CAMDIK010000004.1, read as the reverse complement.
AAAAATCTTTGAGTGAATACAAGGAAAAGATTCCTGAAGATGCTAAAAATGACATTGAAAAAGCTATATCCAAGTTAAAAGATGTCAGGGAAAAAGACAATGTTGAAGAGATTAAAACTGCAACCGGCGATTTACAAAACGCGCTTATGAAAATTGGCGAATTGATGAATTCCGGTAGTGATTCTGCAAGCAGTGCAGAAAATCCTGATTCAAACGCGAAAGACGTTGGGTAATTTTTTAAAAAAACCCGCAGCCTAAAAAACTGCGGGATAATACTTTATTCAAGCGCCAAAATTCGCGCATCTTCATTTGCAGGAAAAGTTACAATGCTTATTTCCTGTAACTTGATTTTGCTAATATATTTAAGATTTCCTTCTTGGTGAAATTCGGTTGGGTAATATCCAATGCTAACTCCGGCAATTCCGCGCTTCATTTTTAGATAACAATCCATGCCAGTTGTGCTATTTGTGTCAAGCGCGCCATATATAATTAACCCACGATAATCTTCGCGTATTTTTAGCACTTTTCCGATTTTCTTTTCAGAAATATGTTGCCATAAAATTGGTAAATTAATAAGCTTTTTAGGATTGTCTTTAATTTCAAAATAAGCCCCGGGAAGTATAATATCATTTTGCCGATCTTGAACGTTAAACACACTTGCGTAAGCCTTAAATTTCTTCATATTTTTAATAAAATTCACCCAAATGTAATATTTAAAAAAAAACTTGGAAGCAAGTATTGACTTTAAAGATTTTTCTTGTAAGCATATATCTTGTATGTTTTTTTTATATGGGAAACGCAGGTGGATTAATTGACGCAATATGCATGGTTTTGATCATCCTAACTTCAAGAATATTCCGCGCTATATTGATAATAATAGTGATGGGGGTTGCCTTCAATATGCTGAATGGGTCACTTACGATGCAAAAGGCATTTATTACGGTTTTTGCAATTTTTTTGATTGTTGCACCGGGAAATTTTGCGGTATTACTACTGCCATCAACAATCACAAATGTATCGGGTAGCCTTGGCGGAAAAACTTTCAGCAAGGCAAAAAAATACACACCGGAAGAAATTATTTCAGCGTCATGTCCGGCAGCTTTGTTGTAAAAATATGATTAGTATCAGGCAGGAAAAAAATATAAAATATGTACTACTTATGTTTATATTGCTGAATATATATCTTGGATATTTTGGAATAAATGGGCACATAAATTTCACAAAAGTTTACAATGAGCATAGGCAACATCGCGAAATTCATCAGATAAATGAGCAAAAAATTGCGGTATATCAGCAGACAATCGATGCAATGACCGGTAAAATCAACGATGAAGATAAAATTGATGAATTCATCAAACAAAACTATGAATACTCCAAGCCAAATGAAAAAGTGATTATCATCACAGGCTAAATTTGCAACATTTTCCTTGTATATTCAATAAAATTCTCCACACCGTATAGCTCTATAAAAGATCCAAATCTTGGACCAGACTCAAGCCCCAGTAAAACTTCATAAAGAGCTTTAAAGAAATCTTTTGCGTCGATATTCGCGTCACTTGCACTTTTGTATATCACATTTTGTAAATCATCGCCGCTTTGAGGGAGGTGTTCCACAGATTGCAAATTGCCAACCAATGCCTGAATTGCGTTGCGCTCAAGCGGGCTTGGGGAGCGATATTTTTTGTTAATTTTCACAAAATCATTGTAGTAAACTATAGCATGGCGCACCATTGCATCTAAAAAATTATGCTTTCCTTTAGTCAGATTTGCATTATATTTTGCAATAAAACCCCAGATAATATCATCATTTTCCGGGTTACACGTCGACGCTAAATTAATTAATAAAGCAAAAGAAAGATCAAAATCAATGCGCGAAACATTGCCACTATGAACGTAATGAAGTGGGTTTTCCAACTTTTGTTCTTCAGTTTGAGTGTGATATGACTTGCAATAGCGAATATATTCATCAACGCAGCGCGGAATTACGTCAAAATATAGGCGCTTTGCCGTTTTTGGCTTAAGATACATGTAATATCCAAGCGTTTGTGGCGGTGCATAACGCAACCATTCGTCAACAGTCACGCCGTTTCCTTTAGATTTTGAAATTTTCTTACCGTCTTTATCTAAAAATAGCTCATATTGATAGTTAATTGGGGGATTTACACCCAGAATCTCGCACACGCCACGATATAAATCTTCATTTTCAAAAATATCCTTCCCGTACATCTCATAGTCAACTTCAAAAGCCGCCCAGCGCATACCAAAATCCACCTTCCATTGCAATTTTGCCCCACCACCGGTAAATTTTTGCTCAAATATCTCTCCAAGGGAATTTTGATATTTCACCGTATGATTCACAGCATCAATAGAAATAACGCCGTCTTCCAAAACTGCACCGGTTTTATTGCAAATTGGCATAAATGGGCTATAGGTTTCCCTTCTTTCATCGCGCAAACTTTTCATAACAAGCTGGCGAATTTCATCATATTTTTCTGCTACTTTAACAAGCATTTTGTCATACACGCCATCTTGATAGCATTTACTACTGCTTATAAATTCATATTCGAAGCCAAAACTGTCTAAAAAACTGCATAATTTAGCATTCATATAGGCGCCATAGCTGGTGGTTTCGCTATATGGATCAAAAACTTTCGTCAAGGGCTGACCAATATAAGCTTTCAATTCTTCCTGGCGCGGAACATTGCTTGGAATTTTCCGCATTCCATCCATATCATCAGATACACAGAATAATTTTGTAGGAATTTCCGGTGCAAGCATGGAAAATGCAAACATTACCATCCTTACCCTTGCAACTTCGCCGAAAGTGCCAATATGCGGCAACCCGGAAGGTCCATAACCGGTTTCGAATAAAACATAGCCTTTTTTTGGAACTTTCCACTCAATTTTATCAAGAATTCTAACTGCCTCTGCAATAGCCCAGGAATTTACCATTTTTATATCCATAACTTTCTGCCTAATTTTATGAATAATTTATCATGAAATATTATTTTCAAGCAAATTTGTATTGACAATGAGTGAAATTCTTGCTATACTAGTTATAGTGTTTTTTAATTATATGAACAATCAACAAAACCCCAACCCTGTAATAAACATACCAAATCACTTAGTTGCAATAGCGCAAAATCCGGGAGGTCGCTACTCTACGGAAATAGTAACGCTAGCAAGGGCTATACTTTCAGAAGATATGTCAGAGGTTAACTTGGCTCTTGCAACAAAACTGCCTGGCGCCAAACATAAAATAGGAAAATATATAAGCTTGAAAAAAAATCAACATAACTTGGATCTAAATATGCTCGTAGGATCATTATCGCCTACATTGTTTAATTGTATAAAAAATGGTAATCAATCATTTGTTTCAAATCTTATAGATACTATGTCGAAAATACTACCAAAAAATCTACAAATAATAGAATCTTTCCTAGAAAGAGCAGTGTTGGAATATGCAGATATGTATGACAGTGATGGAGTTCCATTGAACGAAAATATAAGTAAATATATAGAAGATAAGGGACTTCTAGAGCACACAATAGATGATCTTTATCTTCAATTACCACGCAGGTATTACTTGTTTGACGAACTAGGCAAAGATGAACGTTACGCTCTAAATCACATACGTGATAGTAAAGCTTATAAAGATTCCCGTAATATATGCGTGTGCCAAGGAGCGAAGATAGAGTCTAATAGAGTTTCAGAAGCATTGCCAAGTTTGCCAAAAGCGCTCATCCCAAGTACAGTACTTTTGTATCGATCACAAGAAGAGTTGGCACGGTTGGGAAATATAAATCAAAATACATTATACGGAAAAACGAAGGATGTATATAAAACATTAAGCAGGCAAAATGTTCTTCCATCAAGACCTAACGCCAATGGTATTGGTAATTTGAGATATTAATCCACCCTCTTCCCATGGTAGTCCTCAACTTTTGTTAGGGTTTGCCGTGGATCTTTGTTGTTGTAAAGTATGTCATAAAGCGCATTGATGTAAGCCAGGCTTTTTTTGTCAAATCTGCTTAAACTATGAGACATATTACGAATTGCTTTAATTGCGTAATACCCTTCAATTAGGTCTTCTGCGACTAATTTTTCAACAGATTCACCCATGCCAATTGCAAGCCCAAATTTTTTATTACGCGACTTGTTGTCAAAACATGTAAGCATTATATCACCTATTCCGGCAGATAAATAAGCTGTATTTCGCTTCGCTTTATAGGCTTTATTCAGCTTTTGAATTTCTTTAACAAAGTGCATAATTGCCCGTATTGTTCTGTTTTTTCCAAAACCCATTCCTTCCAATATTCCCACTGAAATTGCCATAATGTTCTTCATTGCGCCGAAAATTTGCACGCCGCGAATGTCGTTTGTGCTTTCCATTTTGATATTAGTTCCGCGGAAAAGCAGCGATAGTAGCTTGGTTTTTAGCAAACTTTTACCGGCAAGCGTGGTAATTGACAGATCTCCGGCTATAATTTCATCGGCAAAATTCGGCCCTGAAAACACATAAATCTGATAACGCCTACCTATGATATTTTGAAAAATTTCACTGTAAAAATATGGGCTATTTTCACTTACCCCCTTGCTACAAAGAATAATTTTGGCTTTTTTGGGTAAAATTCCACATAATTGACGCGCCACATTTTCAATATCCCTTGAAGCAACAGTTATAAAAACAATGGAAACATTCTGCACGGTAGAAATTATGTCATCACTGGCGCTTGCATTGGAAAAAAAATATTCCGAAAGGCAGCGAGGGTTGCTTTTAGTTGTATTAAAAACCTCTGCTGTTTGCCTATCTCTTGTGTAAAATTTAATTTTATAGCGGTTTGTTTTATCTAGTGCATAAGCTACCGCAGTGCCGAATTTTCCCATGCCAATAAAGGCTATTGTATCTTTTTTTGAGATCATAAAAACAGTTCAACTAACTAATATCATACATAATTTTAATAAATTGCAACTTTTTCTAAATTTTTCTTGCAAATACTATTTTTTATTTTATCAAGTAAGGGAATAATTGATTTTTTTATGTTGGACATAATAACTCCCACCCTTGGTGAATCGGTAAGTGAAGCTGTAATCGCAAAAATATACAAGAAAATTGGTGAATTTGTCAAGAAAGACGAGCTCATCGCGGAAATTGAAACTGAAAAAGTTATGCTGGAAATTTGCGCCCTATCTGATGGCGTAATTGCTTCATTAAATGTTAAAAATGGCGACACAGTTACCGCAGGAACGATTCTTGGATCTATAGATAACACGCAAACCGCAGGCACAGCAAAACCTCAAGAAATCACGGCGCAACCTGCAAATAACTACCAAAGAGACCCATCACCCGCGGCTCAAAAATGTGCAAGCGATAACGGTGTAAATTTACAAACCGTGCAAGGAACCGGTAAGGGCGGACAGGTATTAAAACACGACGTGTGCACTGCAAATGTTGCTGCAAATTCAGGCGATTGCAACAAAAATGCAAAACCTACACAGCGCGTTACTATGTCAAAACTTCGCCAAACTATTGCAAAAAGACTGAAGGAATCACAAAATACTGCTGCAATTCTTACAACTTTTAACGAAATTGACATGACAAATGTTATGCAACTTCGCGCGGAATATAAAGATAAATTTGAGAAAAAATACGGGGCAAAACTTGGATTTATGTCTTTTTTTGTAAAAGCTGCGGTGGCTGCTTTGAAGGAAATTCCAGCAGTTAATGCGGAAATTGAAGGTAACGACATAATATACAAAAATTATTATGACATCGGAGTTGCGGTTGGAACGGAACAGGGGCTGGTAGTGCCCGTGGTTAGAAATTGTGACCAACTTTCCCTTGCAGATATTGAAAAAGAAATAGCAAATTATGGGAAGAAAGCTCGTGATGGCAAGCTTGAAATTGCAGAAATGCAAGGTGGAACTTTCACAATATCCAATGGCGGCGTTTACGGATCCTTGCTTTCCACGCCAATTATCAATCCTCCGCAATCGGGAATTTTAGGGCTTCATAACATAGTTCAAAGACCAATGGCAGTGAATGGACAGGTGGAAATTCGCTCAATGATGTACATTGCGCTTTCGTATGATCACAGAATTGTAGATGGCAAAGAGGCTGTGACTTTCCTTGTGAAAATTAAGGAAATACTTGAAAATCCTGCAAGATTGCTACTTGGAGTATAGGGGAAATGTCTACCGGTTATACACTAGCAGATTTAATAGATTTCATATCACACTTACCAAGTGTAGGGCCTAGAACTGCGCGCAAAATTGCTTTATCTATGATAAAAAACAAGTCGCGGCTAATGGATGGATTTGTGGCAATAATTAACGATATTTCGTCGTCAATTAAGCAGTGTGAAATTTGCAAAAACTTTGACATTGTCAGCCCGTGCGCAATTTGCGAACATCGCTCAAATGCTACGCAAATTTGCATAGTTTCAGACGTAGATGACCTATGGAATATTGAAAAAAGCAATGCCTACCACGGGTTATATTACGTGCTTGGCGGATATTTATCAACCTCAAATGCAATAACCCCGGAAGATCTGCAAATTCCAAAATTATGCAATATGATTTCCCGCGTGAAGCCAAATGAGATTATTTTCGCGCTGGGTTCAACCATTGCCGCGCAAACCACATATTACTATGTTCTTGAGGAAATTGAAAGCTTTATTACAGCGCAAAACATGCAAGTAAAAATCACATCTTTGGCATTTGGAATTCCAATGGGAAGTGAAATTGACTACATCGACGAAGGCACAATATCAGAGGCAATAAAGAGTAGAAGATAGTTGACTTTTAATCTGCAGGCTGTATACAAGCGTTGTATTAAGCTATTAAATGGAAGTAATGGAGGAGAATTTTGAGAATAACAACATAGATCGGGAAAATAACCTGATTTACCAGCAAAAGGTCAATAATATGCTTGAAAGGCTTATTAAGGACGGGGTGATAGACGTATTGCAATTACAAATCTTGCGGGAAGAAATTACCTACACAAATGAAGATATTACCCGTGCATTGACGCGTTCAAATCTTATTTCAGAAGCTGTAATTAACCTATATCTTGGGGAGGAAGTGGTGGAATCCATTAACCTTGACAGCGCAGATATCGATGCTGAAGTGGTCAAAAAAATTCCCAAAAAAGATGCAGCGGAAAGGTGCGTAATTGCCTTTCAGGAAACTGCAAATGCGGTAAACATAGCCATGGGCAATGTCTCGGATATTGAAACAATTGAATACATCAAGACTTATTTTAACGATAAAGAAATTAAGGCATTTCTTGCAAAAGAATCAGACATCCTAGGTGCAATTGATAAATATTACGAATATAGCTTTGTTATAGGAAGAATTATTGAAGAGCTGGAGGCTGGGTCCAATGTAGATTACCGCGTAGATACAGAGCATTCATACAAAAGCCCGGTTATACGATTTGTTGATGGGGTACTTTCAGATGCGGTGCACAAAGGCGCGTCAGATATTCACATACAACCGGATGAGCATTTCGTGCGCGTGAGATATAGAATTGACGGCGTGATGCAGAATCAGCTGACATTTGATAAAAAATTCTACCAGTCAATCGTGGTGAGAGTGAAAATTATTTCGGGAATGAACATTGCAGAGTCCATGCGGCCGCAAGATGGAGGAATTAAAGCAAGCATGATGGGTAGAAAAATTGATTTCCGTGTATCTCTAATGCCCACAATCTTCGGCGAGGGCGCGGTAATTCGTATTTTGGATAAAAAAACCAGTGTATCTGACCTTACCAAACTTGGGCTTTCAAAGGATAATTTGGAAAAAATTCATCGCATCATAGACAAGCCGGAAGGTGTCCTAATAGTCACAGGGCCCACAGGTTCCGGGAAAACTACAACGCTTTATGCAATAATTTCCGCCCTAGCCTCCCCTGGAATAAATATTATGACACTGGAAGATCCGGTGGAATATCACATGCCACTTGCAAGACAAATGAACGTAAATCATGCCGCGGGAATTGATTTTTCCAGTGGATTGCGGGCAATTTTACGCCAAGATCCGGATGTAATTTTAGTTGGAGAAATGCGTGATGAGGAAACGGCAATCACGGCGATGCGTGCCGCCATGACGGGGCATAAAGTGTTTTCCACTCTGCACACAAATAGTGCAATATCTGCAATCAACAGGCTGCTTGATCTAAAAGTTTCAGGGCATATTATCGCCTCTTCAGTAAATGGAATTATCGCCCAAAGATTAGTGCGTAAAATATGCCTGCAGTGTGGGGTAAAAAGAGTGATGGCCGATGCGGAATTTGAGAAATATAAAATCAAAAAGACAAAAGAGGTGCATGTTTATGATGCATGCGGATGCAAAATTTGCAATGGAACCGGTTATAAAGGTAGAATTGGTGTAACAGAGATCATAGTATTTGACAAGGAAACGCGCGCCATGGTTGAAGATGAAGTTAAAGAGCACACCCTATTAAATGCACTTCGTGCATCAAAAAAATTCGTCCCCATGTATATTGATGCCATCAGAAAAGTTATGTCAGGATTAACTTCGTTTGATGAAATTCAAAGATGTGTTGACATGTCCGGAGATTAGGTTAATCGGAATCCAAACCAAGCGCGTCTGCAATTCTACCCTGTGCAATATTGCTATATTTAATATCAACGTATACAGTATCACCAAGTTTGATTTTGGCAATTTCGTCACTATCACCCAAAACTATCCAAGCTGAAGATTCCTCCAATTGATCTGAAATAATCGCACTGGTAACGGGAATTTTTTTCTCCTTTCCGTCTGTCAAGCGCTTCAAACTTACAGTTTGACCGGGGAGTAAACCAGAGTCACTGCCAATGTCAATTTTGAAAATTGCCTTACTGCCAAGCACTTTTTTCTCTGAAATAAAACCATAAGGTTTGATTTTTGTAACCAGATTTGTCATAAGTTTATCAGCACAACGCGCAATTGCACGCTTCATTGCAATTCCGTCATTCACCATCGAAGAATAGGTATCATTTGGCACTTTTCTTGTAACGCTTTCCTTGCAATTTAAAGACAAAACGCTATTCATACTAGGAAGTTCAAGCACTTTCATGGAGGCATTTATCTGCACATTGCTTGCCGGCAGACTAATTGGCGCGTCACCCTTGCCTTGGTTTAAAATTTTCAAAGCAAGAAGGGTTAAATCAATTTTCGTTGATTGTGAGAAAATTGCATAATTAATATTACCGGTAACAACGTAGTCCGCGGGTGCGGGCCCTGAAAAATCAACAGGTTTTGCATTCATTTCATGAACTGCAATTTCATCTTTCAATTTTGCAAGCAATGTTCTGTCTTCAACTTTGCCATATTTGTTGATTTCAATTTGCTGGGTAATTAAATTCGCCATAGTTTCACCAATCTGGTGCCTAGTGGCATATTCACCGGTGTTGTCAAATGGCATCACGACGATAGATTTTTTCTTATAAAGAGGGCTTCCGTTGTCTTCGGCAGTCATTTTTACTGACTTATATTCATCAAAATTTGAGATTTTATAAGAAGAGCAGGCAGCTAATAAAGTTATTATAGCAAGGTTTAAAAAATGTTTTATATTCATTGGTTGTATGATAATTTGTGAAAGAATCTATCAAGATAGTAAAGAAGTGAAAAAATAAAAGGCAAGAAAAAAGTGGATATTAATAATAATATATATTAAACTACTTTAAGTCTAAACACGCTATGTTGATATTTAATACACCGAAATTTTTATATCAATTCTCTATAATTTCCCTGTTATTAATGCCAATTTCCTGGGCGTACATGGCTTTATATTTAATAAATTACAGGTTGCGCGCAAGAAAATCTTTGCAAAATAATAAGTTTTCCGGAAGTGTTATTTGCGTTGGAAATATCGTTCTTGGCGGCAGTGGAAAAACCGAAATTTGCCTTGCAATTGGAAGGTTTTTGGCGAAACAAGGCATCACATATTGCTACTTAACAAAGGGCTATGGGCGGCGGGGGCGGCAGGATATTTTTCTTCCCAAAAATAGCCAATTTGACGCTGAAATATGCGGAGATGAAGCCTGTTTACTTGCGAAAGATGCAGATACGGCTGTATATAATGACATGCAAAGCTTCATTTTATCTGAAATTGCCAGTAAATACAGGGTAATAATCACAGATGACGGGCTACACAACCCATCTTTCCATAAGGACATAAAAATATGCACTTTTGATGCAAAAAAGCTTGATGGCAATGGGTTTTTTGTGCCATCCGGCGCTTTGCGAGCCCCATTTATGTTATTTAAAAACAAAATTGATTATTTAATTTTCACCAATCAGGTGAATATAAATTCAGAAAAATGCAATAAAATCAAGGAAAAACTAGGTTTAAAACGTTATTTTACTTCCAAAATTGAATACCAAATACCAGATTTACAGAAGAAATATATAGCCTTTTCAGGGCTTGGAATTAATCAGAAATTTTTTGAAAGCTTGGAAGCGGTTGGCGTGCAAGTGCAAAGGAAAGTTGAGTTTCCTGATCACTATAAATACACCGATGCCGACTTGGAAAATATGCTAAAAATGCTCACCAAATACAACGCTGACCAATTAATTACCACAAGTAAAGACTTTGTAAAAATTTCTGCAAAATATCATAAACACCTGCAAATACTGGAAATAATGCATACTTTAGAGCAAGATTTGTTGGAAAGTTTTGTAAAAAAAATAAATTTATAAAATTCTTTTTGATTTTTAAAAAAATACCCCCACAATGTAGTTGCTTATCGCAATATGTCGATGTTTAATAGAATAAAAAATCTTTTCGCGCGTGACCTTGCCATTGATCTTGGTACGGCAAACGTTGTAATATATGAAAAAAACTCCGGGATAAAACTAAATCAGCCTTCGGTGGTGGCAATGATTGACAATGGAAATACCAAAGTTCCTTATTTATTCGGAGATGTTGCAAAAATGATGATTGGGCGCTCGCCTTCGAATATAACAATCACAAGACCCATGAAAGACGGTGCAATTGCCGATTTTTACATAGTTGAAGAAATGATAAACCACTTCGTGCTTGAAGTGATGGGTGGGTGGAAATTAACCCGTCCCAGATTGATAATATGCGTGCCATATGAGTCCACTACCACTGAAAAAATTGCAATTCAAGAGGCTGCAATGAAGGCGGGGGCAAGGGATGTATATCTGGTATATGAATCAATAGCGGCAGCAATTGGCGCGAATTTGCCAGTTGGCGACCACTCCGGCTCAATGGTTGTGGATATAGGCGGGGGAACCGCTGAAATTGCAATCATCGCCCTAAGCGGCATAGTCTGCGGGAAATCCGTCAAGGTAGCAGGAGACAAATTCACCAGCGAAATAATTCAATATATCAAGACGAAATTTGGCGTACTAATTGGGCAGGCAACTGCGGAAAATATCAAAGAAACTATCGGCTCTGCTTACATTGCAAAAAATGAAATTTTGAAGAAAATGTCTGTAAAAGGCAGAGATTTTACCAATGGAACTCCAAAGGAAATTGAAGTTACGCAAGAAGATGTTGCGCTTGCAATTTCCGACTGCATAGTGGAACTGGTGCATGCCGTAAAACATGTTTTAGACCTAACCCCGCCTGAACTTTCTTCAGATATATCAGAGCGCGGCATAGTTTTAACCGGCGGATCTTCTAAAATTGGCAATCTTGACAAAGTTTTGTCAGATATATTAAATGTTCCGGTGTTTGTTTCGGCAAATCCGCTTTTATGCGTGGCAAACGGGCTTGGAAAAATACTTGATAATTTCAATTTATATTCTAGTGTATTATTTAAACAATTTTAGATTCAATTATGTCCATACTTTCTATAGAAAATTTGCAAAAATCCTTCTTCAAGGGCAATAAAGTTGTGCTGGATGATATTAGTTTAAAAATCAACTCCGGTGAGATTTTTGGGCTTGTTGGGCTTAATGGAATTGGGAAAACCACGATGATAAAAATTATTATAGGGCTACTTTTTGCCAATGGTGGCGATGTGAAAATTGACGGAATCTCCATTGAAGACTTTGAAGTTAAGAAGAAATTTTGCTATCTTCCTGAAAAATTCCAACCCTCGCAACATCTTACCGGGATTGAATTTTTGGATGTATTTTGCAGCTTTTTCGGCACTAAAATTACCATCGAAGATGCAAAGAAAAAATGTGATGAAATTGAGCTTGATCAAGAGGCGCTTTATATGCCAACTTCCCAATGCTCTAAGGGAATGGGGCAAAAACTTGGACTTATATCGGCTTTTTTGTCCAATGCTAAATTGCTAATTTTAGACGAACCAATGAGCGGGCTTGACCCCCAGGCTAGAATTGCCGTAAAAAAACTAATGGTAGACTACAAAAATCGTGGAAATGCTATATTTTTCTCTTCGCACATACTGGCGGATATTGATGAAATATGCGATAATATCGCCATTTTGCACAATAAAAAGATTATATTTGAAGGCACTTGTGAGAAATTTAAATCACTAAATGGAGATGTGAACCTTGAAAAGGCATTTCTTACCGCAATCACAAAATAAACTAAAGCGCATAAAAAGCTTGAAAATTTAAAATCTATGTTGTAACGATGTGCGGGTTTGTAAGATTTTATGCATAAAATAGGCGATGTTGCAAAATTAATAGGCGTAAAAACCCACACAATAAGGTTTTGGGAGGGTAAATTTGACCATATTAAATCTGTCAACAATAAAACTCGCACGCGATATTACAACTCATTTGCAATTAACGAATTGGTAAAAATCAAGGAATTGGTGTATATTCACGGGGTTACCCTTGGTGGAATTGTGAAAATGGTCTCCAATGGAAAAATCAAACACAGCATGAAAAAAATGGAAAAAATGCTGAATAATCAACAGAATTTATTTGACAAGAATGAGCCGGCTGCAATAGACAGTTCGAAAATGAAGCTGCAATATACAGAAATATGCACAACAATTAACCTGGCATTAACTGAAGTTGTAGCTGTCAGAACGAAGATAAATGAAATTTTAAATTCACAGAATGTTCAGTAAAATAGGCTATTTTATAATTATATTCGGTACATTTTACTCAATTAATTCTGTGGCGGAGGAGGGAAAAGTGAAAATTACCTATGGTAATAATAACACCTATAATGACGTCAATTACACAGGAAGTGATGTGGAAACTGGAATAAAAAATGCCCTTACAAACCTGCCATCGCAACCAAGCGTTCAGTCTCCAAGGGTGGAAGATGTGCAAAATAATAACAAGGATAACCGTAATACAATTTTACAAACGCCCGCGAACGCTAACGATCAACAGACTCAAAATTCCGATATAAACGTGAATCCACTGGACCGTGCAGAAAGAAAAAGAAGGTCAAGAGATGATACAAAGTCACAACAACAAGCGCAGGCGCAGGAACGGGTGCAAAAAACTGCCCCGCCACCAAAAATCACCAGCAATCTTATGGATAATGAGTCAACTCTGAGGGCGCAAAATGAGCTAAAAAAGCGTCTTGCAGATTTCAAAAATGTTAAACTAACCCCAGAGCAAATTGCAGCAGTTGACATGCCGTTGCCAGTTACATCGCGCATTTCAGATGTTAGAACGCAACTTTTACCATCAAATATCGCGCAAAGAGTGTATAATCGACAAAATAATCATCTAATACCCACTATGTTACTTGCAGACTATGCAATCAATATATTTACCCTTATAGACCAAGGGGATCGTTCCAGTAAAGAGTCAATAAAGGCAATGATTGAAGCGCTGGACGAGCCAATTGTGCTAGATGGATATGGAAATAGCTTCCTAATGCACGCAATTTTCAAGCGCAGATATGAGATCATGATGTATTTGCTGAATCGCGGGGTAGACCCAAATATGAGAAATTCTTTCCAGGTTGCACCAATTCACCTTGCAACATTTGCAGGAGATCACATAGCAACTGTGGCGTTAATTGAAGCCGGGGCAGACCCAAATTTGCGCGATGGAAATGGCAATACCCCGCTAATGTATGCCGCGCTTTCGGGTAATGTGAATCTTGCAAAAAGAGTAGTGGACTACGGCGGAGAGCTGGGCGCAAGAAATTTGCACAAGCTAAGTGTGATGGACTTCGCCTACCATTCTCAAAATTTACAAATGGTAAATTACCTTATGTCTAAAGGAAATACTCTACTTATTCAACGTGAGGCGCAAAGCATTGGCGCCATGACAGATGCCAGCATAAGCACAACATTTGCACAGAATTTGATTGAAAATTATCGCACGCACCTCACCCGGGCGGAATATTTTTATTACGCAAGATAGCGCGAAAAATTACTTGCAAATTATAAATTTACTGCCATTTTGTGATTGGAAAGTTGGCCGAGTGGTTGAAGGCGCACGCTTGGAAAGCGTGTATACGTTAATAGCGTATCAGGGGTTCGAATCCCCTATTTTCCGCCAGATTTAGTTAAATATTATGGTAGAATTTAATATAATAAAAGAAGTAAAAGTGGACTTACCAGGCACGGTTAAAGCCGTAGGGGATCTAGTTGCAAGATTTGGTAACTTTGCTGTAGATAATGTCAAAGCAGTTCTTTCTAAGTTTGTACGCGAAAAACCTGGATATAAAGATGATAATATGCTCACAATGCTTACCACAAGCGAATCGGCACTACGAGTTATTCAAGATTCACAGTTTGCAAGCACAGACACCCTTCAGGAAATTCGCGCAAGAATTATCGCACAGGAATATGAGCATCCCAATGGCATTTCCCGCCGCGCTGCCGAGGAAATGTTGAAAATATCCGGGCAGGAATTTGAATATTTTGAAGAAAACGTTGCCCCGTTTTGTAGTGAAGATGGCATTATTTTTTACCCATGCATCTTCTCGTTTGATTTAGGTAAAATGCGTAAGGCATTAATCACCATGAATGTAATCCATAGTGTAGTAGAGGATGTTAATTTTGGGAATTGTGTGGCTGAATGCGAAGCGCAAGGGGTGGTGAAGAAAAAGTTTTTAACTTCACACTTTGCAATCACACTTTCCATAAAAGCAATGACATTACGAGATATGTGCGCAACGCAACTAAACCAAATCGGCATGGATTTATGCAAAATTTGCAAACCAAAGCCGTTAAACCCGGAAATTTTAGCCAAAACCAAAGAGGAATTTTTAAAGCTTGGGCTAAAAGAAGGGGAAGATTTCACTTTTGAACAGCGCAAAATTCCCCACCAGCTTTAGCAATTCTAA
>CAMDIK010000003.1 GCA_945898725.1 Rickettsia typhi | reverse complement strand
TTTTGAAATTCGTTATTTTGTGAGATTTTTGATTCATTTTTTGTAACTGTGAGTTCACTTTCCTTAAGATCTTTATGGGCTTGGTTGACAATTTCATGAGCCTCTTCAACTCTAACCTCGCCGCCAGAATTATTGTTCTGTGAATATTTTGTTGGCTTTCTACCTTTAAAATAAACTTCCGAAATAAACCTAACACCGCCTGTATCTGCACGTTTTAACTGTGCCACAACTTCCACAACGTGATGAATATAAGCCTTAATTTCTGAAGGCGGCATTCCAAGACCTGCCTGCATAACCATTAATTTTAGCTGTTCAAGAGCCATATCAGGCGCATCTGCGTGAACAGTGGCAATTGACCCCGGGTGACCGGTATTTATCGCACGTAGAAAGCTAAAAGCCTCTGCGCCACGAAGCTCACCAATAATAATTCTATCCGGACGAAGACGAAGACATGCCTCAATTAAGTCTTGCACTGTAACTTTTGCTCTACCCTGCCCACCTTTTGATGCCAATAAATGCAGGCGATTTGGGTGCCCGCTTAAATCAATTTCCCTTGCATCTTCAACTGTGATAAGCCTTTCAGTTTCAGGAATTGCACGAAGCAATGCATTGGCAAATGTTGTTTTACCAGTTGAGGTACCACCTGATATTATCAAATTCTTCTTACAAACAACGCTTTGATATAAAAAATCCTTAATATTTTTCTGATCTAAAAGCTCTGAAAGAATTAAGCTGTATGGATCCTCCTGGGTTGCAGTGGCGGTATTAGAAAAACATCCCATTTTTTCATAGTCATCTAGGCTCCATTTCATAGATGAAGGTTTACGAATTGCATAGCATATCATTCCTGCTTCGCATGCTGGTGGAATTAAAATTTGCACACGATATCCATTTGGCAGCGTTGCAGATAGCACTGGTCTTTCCTCGTCAATTGTTTGTTCTGTTGATCTTGAAATAAGATTTGCAAGCCCGCGCAGATGGTCAAAATCAAGTTCAGGAACATCATGTCTTGCAACATCTCCGTGCTTTTCAACCCAAACTTCCCCCGGGCGATTAATTGAAACCTCGCTTACACCGTCTATTGAGAAAAATCTATCAAACGGTCCAAGATATGTATTAAGCGCTGTGTTATTTGTTAGAATTTTCATATTTTCTTTTTTACATAATCCGGAAGAGTTATATCTTGATTTACCATAATTTTCATTCGCGTTCCTTGGGGTAATGTAACAATTGGTTGCAGGGTCATTGCACCCTCTGTTAATTGTTTTACTATATCTGTTGTGCTTTGTATCACACTTTGCGCTGCTGTGTTTACAGGATTTATGTTTGTAGTTGCAACAGAGCCATTGCTGTTTACAACCTGCGTTTGCCCGCCACTTGTTGTAACTTTTTCCAGTGCTATTGCTGTTCCAAGATTCACAAAACTTAACAATAAAGAGTTACTAAATATTTCACCATAGCGATTATCAACATCACCTTCTATACCCAATCTTCCAAATTGATCTGTTGCGCTTCCAGCCATTGCAACCATAACTCCATCTGGTCTTATTACCCTGTTCCATATAACATTTAGCCTGGATTGTCCGCGGGCAACCGTGCTGTTATATGAACCATATACCCTTGTTCCCTTGGGAATTAAAATTTTCACACCGGACTCCCCAAATACATCCATTGAAACAATTCCCCTTACAGTTCCCGGAAGTTGTGAATTTATTGCAGTTTCTAGCACAATATCAATAATTTTCCCCATTGCGATGAAGTTTTCAAGATTCTGATTACTGGTAATTGAAACATTGTTGTTCTGCTGGGTGGGGTTTTTATTTTCCTCAATTAGTTTTGTTTTATCGTAAATTATAAAATCTTTATCGCCGGTGTGTGCAGATTTTTTTGGTGGTGGCGGGCTATAACCCCCACCTTGCCCGTTTGTAAATGTAAACATGTTGAGATTTTTCTTTTCTGCAACTATCTGATCGGGATTTTGCGCCATATCCACGGGTTTTGACTGGGTAACATCCGGGGCAGATTTACTTGTTTTTGTATCTAGTTTGTTTATATTTTCCTCATCATTTTTCTTGCTTGATCTCTCTTCTTCTTTTTCAGGCGGTGTGAACTTAAATTCCGGAAGCGGTGGTAAATCTGGCGCTTGAACTTCAGGAGCATTTGCTTTGTCTAGCTCAATTGGGGCTTGCGTAAATTCTTGAACTTCTTTTTTTGCAACAGCACCTTTATTTGTAATATTAAGATCAATATCATCTTTGGCAAAATCTTGCACAGGTGGAGGGGGAGGGGGTGCGCTGTTTGCCTCTGTTGTTGCGCCGTCAGATGATTCACTTGGTGCAGGCTCTGGTGCAAACATTACATTATATATCATAAATCCCACGCCAACAACCCCTGCTGTCATTTGGATATACTTCTTAATCTTTGCCTTTTTTGCGGTTTTTAACTCACCTTCCTCGGCAGCATTTTCATCTATTTCCACCTGATTATTTAGGTCTTTTCTAGGTTGCATCTATATTTAATAGAAATATTTTACACACGATACAATAATGAAATATACAAATGTTAAAGGCATAAAACATTTCCAGCTAAGGCGCATAAGTTGGTCATATCTATATCTTGGCAGCGCCGCCCGCACTAATATAAAGAAATACAATAAGAAGAATATTTTTAGTGCAAACCATATTGGCCCGGGAATGAAATCTAAAAATTCACAAGGCGCAAGCCAGCCACCGAGGAATAATATTGCGCAAAATGCAGACATTAGAACCATATTTGCATATTCCCCAAGGAAAAATAGCATAAATGGCATTGATGAATATTCAACATTATAACCCGCAACAAGCTCTGCTTCTGCCTCTGGAAGGTCAAACGGGTGTCTATTGGTTTCAGCTAAAATTGAAATGAAAAATATAACAAAAACCGGAAATAAAGGAATGCAAAACCACATATCTTTCTGCTGATTTACTATTTCTGTTAAATTTAACGAGCCGGAAAGCACTAAAACGCACAAAATGCAAAATCCTATTGCAATTTCATAGGAAATCATTTGGCTTGCAGAGCGTATTGCCCCAAGAAATGCATATTTTGAATTACTTGCATAGCCTGCAATAATAATTCCATATACCCCCATTGCGGAAATTGCAAGTAGATAGCTCACACCAACGTTAATATCAGCTAAAACAAAACTTCCAAAAGGAATTACTGCCCAGCCAATTAATGCTAATGTAAAAGTCAGCAGAGGCGCGAATAAAAATAGCACTTTATCTGCGCTGGAAGGTATTATAACTTCCTTGTTCATTCCCTTGATTGCATCAGCAAAAGATTGGAAAAGCCCCCATGGACCAACAACAGACGGCCCCGCGCGCAATTGCATTGCAGCAATTAGCTTTCTCTCGGCATAAACCAAGAATGCCACAAAAATTACCAATGGCAAAACAACCAAAAGTATCTGAAATATTGTAAATAACACTGAATATTCTTGCATTAAAAGAAAATACCCCACAGGTTAGTTATAACGCAAATTATTATTTGCAATAAATGTTTTTACTGGTGTTTAAAAAAAATTAAAATCTCTTTATAATCAGAATTATTATTTTGTAATAAATGTTCTTTGATAATAGCGAAATTTTACCAAAAATTTTCCAAAATCTGGAAGGTTTATTAAGTTCATCAGGAAGAATTGCACTTGCGGTTTCGGGCGGGGTGGATAGCCTGTTTCTTGCAGTTGTTGTATATAGATATTACCTAGAGCGTGGCTGGAATATGCAAAATTTGCACTGTATTGTTGTTGACCATAATCTTCGTGAAAATAGTGCATCTGATGCCATTTTTGCAAGGAAAATTTTGCGAAAAATTGGCTATGATAATGTTGAAATAACAAAATGGAAGCATGGCGAAATTTTAACAGCGGTGGAGGAATCTGCGCGCAATGCAAGGTATGATATTATTAGCGAATTTTGCCTTAAAAATGCTATAAATACCGTGCTTCTTGGACATCATTTAGACGACCAAATTGAGACATTTTTTCTAAATTTATTTCGTGGCAGCGGCACAATCGGGCTTGGGGGAATGAAAATTTTGAATGTAAAAAATAACATTAGCTTTATAAGACCCCTGCTTTCAATTAGAAAAGGTGAAATAATTACTTTTATGCAGGAAAATAACATTTCCTGGGTTGAAGATGAAACAAATCAAGATGATAAGTTCGCACGTAATAAAATTCGAAATATTTTGCAACTTGTTGGCATTGATGACACAAGCGCAAGGCGAATTTTGGGTGCAATATTTGCAATACAAGACGCGAATGACGTAATTCGCTCTTATGTTGAAGGCTATGTGCAATATGCTGAAAATTTTGCTGAAATATCAACAAAAGATGCACAAAAAATTACCAAATGTGAGATGGTTGCAATATTTGATGCAATATATCAAAAATTTCAAACCCCCAAGCCAAGATATGAGCAAATTGAGAACGTAATTTCCCTAATTAAGTCAATCAAACTTGACGGGGGTGTGAAATTCATGCGAAAAATCTACCTAGCTGAAGTTGAAATTATAGTTACCACGGAAAAGATTAGGTTTCAACAAGCTATTTAAGACGATTTTACATTCTTTATTTTCTTTATTTACCCTTGTAATTCAAAACTCTATGTCAGCACTATTTTTAGCCAAATATTTTGCCTTTATGTAATCTAGATTATTCATGTAATAAGCTTTACTTGCAATCTCGCATGGCGCTGCATATAGTAATTTTGTTGAGTTGAGATAGCACGATTTCTTCTTTTCCCAAAATGCTAATTCTTCTTCTGTAAGCGAAGCTGTCATATTTGAGACTTTGAATATATGATTGTTATATTCACTAAATATTTCCCTCTTAATATCCATTATTTCATTGCAATGTATCATTTTCCTTGTATTGGAAAAATCTTTGAAATATTTATATCTCCGCAACAATTGACTTATTGTCTGGAATTTTGATGTATATTTATTATCTTTAAAAGATTGCTTTATAATCCATTTTGTAAGCTGTTTCTCTTCAGCATACTTAAATTCTGGCGATGCACAAAATATCTCTTCCGCCACTTTATAATATTCATCTTCTTCGCCATTAATCCGTTGGAGCGCTGGCAGACTACTCAGTTTTTCCTTTATGCTTTTGAATTTCTCCAGCTTAGCTTGGATTTTTTGTTTCTCTTCTTGTGCTTTTTCAATTGTGCATCCTAGGCGTTCCATTCTATTTTTTTGTTCACAATCTAGACCACTTTTATTAAAAGATTGGATAATTTGGTAATCTTTTAAATATTGCAAGATGTTATACTTATTCCGCAATTTGCAGTAATTTATAATTTCTTGTAAAAAATTCTTTGAAAAACACTTACTATACCGGTTGAATATTATTTCTGATACATATCGTATCAATTTCTTAGATATTTTATTGCAATCAGTTTTAACCGCTACTTCTATTATTTGATGCATGTTACTAAATAGTTCACTTTCGCCGAGTTTGTTCTCCCGGATACTCTGCCAGATAATATTCAAGCGTTTTTTAGTCTGTTGACATGTTTCATCGGTGCAGGCCTCTGCTTCCCTTAAGAAGTTTGACAATTCATGCGATTTAGCTTTATGTGCTAATTTTTTATATTTCTTGTTCAACTTTGCTATCTCCTGTGTATGTATTTCTACTACTTGTGCGCTACGCGCATTAATCATCGCATGCTGTATTGCAGTATTGTATGCTTTTATAAATTCCAGTAATAATTTGGATAACTCTGCGTTCTGGATTTGCTTACAATCCAGTTTAGCTAGCAATGTTGTATATTGATTACAACGTTCTTCCAAATATTCTGCAATTTGGTCGTTTGCCAATTTTTCTGTTATGATGTTAATTATATCTTCTTGTTTACTGAGGTAGTTAGGGACAACCTTACGTTGTTTAAGATTAGCAATACATTGCTTAAATATTTTTTGATCTATATCAACAAGCTTCTTATTACCGGGTAGTAAGCTTTTTATTACATCCTCCCCAAATTCAAGGGCGAAAATAATAAATTGATAATATTGCTCACTATAAATGGGCATATCTTTTGCACTAGCACACATGACCCAATCAGCAGTAGTCATGGGTGCATAATATTTTATACTCTTCACGGAAATAGGCGTCGCACTGTCAATGCCTTGAACATTATGCAAGATAAAATAATCTTTATTCATATACCCATAGTATTTCAGTAATTCCATATTATCTTTGTTATCTTCTAATATTATTCTATACATTTCTACTTTGCTAATTAGTGGCGTGATACCTGTTGCTAATCTTCGAGATATTGCCTCAGCAAGTATTGATGGGTGTATGTCTCCGCTGGGGAGTTGAAAATCTACTCTAGCGCGACCCCCAAAAAACAACGACTTCTGACTTGAGTTATGTATGAAGATGTAATTTTCTAGACCTTCGCGACCCAAATCTCCTTCAGAAGAAGAGTTATCTGCGAAGATTACGAATTCGTTAATCTTTGCAGCTGCCCGTATTTGCGATGATTTTTTTAAGTTCACGCTGTTGGGTGAGAATTCATATCGATCAAGCGAAAGCTGCTCTGCCAACTCTGGTGATAAATATTCTTCCCAAGGCACAATTTTTGCACATATTTTATTATTCTTGCATTCATATCTTACTCTGACTACCCCCTCACTCTCGTTACAACTAACAGCCTCAATGGATTGTTGTTTGGTTGTATCGAGAAATGATTTCAGAATATATGCATCCATGCCGTCAATATTTGCAATACTGCATATTTCAAGTTTTAACGACACACTGAAGGCTTCACACATAGCGTTAATTGCCTTAACCAGCTCTAGCATTGAGGTAGAGTATGTTAACATAGTGTTAACCCCCCCAGCAAACCAACATGATTCAAGGTCTAGAAGCATTACAACATTGCCCCCCTCTTGCAATGCGGATAACTTATCAAAAATCGCTTTTGTTAATTCTGCATATTTAGACGCATTTAACATCTTATTAAAAATCTGTTTTGCTGATTCTGCAGATTTCTTCTCAGGAATATGCATGCCTGGGTGGAAATTTTTTTTCTTGGGCAACACTGTTGTGCTTTCATACTGCATAACAATAAAAAAAATCTTATAATGATAATACCACAAAAATAATGCTTTGTCAAGTGGAAAATTATTTATTTTAAATTTACCCCTTTGCGCAGAAATTTATTGACAATAAAGCTTATAGTGTAAGATAAATTGCACTTCTACCTAATTATGGCATATAAAAGTATATTTCGCGTATATTATGAAGATACAGATGCAGGTGGGGTGGTTTATCATTCAAATTATCTGAAATTTGCCGAAAGAGCTAGAACGGAAATGCTGCGCCAGGCTGGGGTAAATCAAACAGAAATTGCTAAAAGTCACGCAATTTACTTCGTTGTTCGAGATATATCAGTTCAATTTATAAAACCTGCAATGCTTGATGACGAGCTGGAAATTCTAACAAAAATTGAAAAAATTGGCGCTGCTTCAATGCTGCTTTTGCAGGATATAATCTGCAATAATGCAATACTTTCAAGTCTGCAAGTTAAAATTGCCTGCGTTACAAAGGAGGAAAATGGCTTTTCCCCGTGCAAGATTCCTAATTTTATTGTAAATAAGTTAGATTATGACAATAAATAGGAATAAAATTGACAGCGACCTAATACCTTATGCATGTTATGTTGATAATAACACAATTATCACCAAAAATGGTATGTTGTTGCAAACTGTTACTTTTGATTCAAATATTGACAGCCAGGAAGATTTTCGTGAAGAAATAAGAAGCTTTATTCAGTCTTGTTACAATCAAGACCTTGGAATATACTTGCACACAATTAAAATTTCCAAAGGCGATGATGAGTCTGAAGTGCTTTCTAAAAGAATTGAAGATGATGTTGCAAAGAAAATCTCGGAAATATTCAACTTTTCATCCGATAACGAAATTTCATACAATGTAACATTTATCTATAGAATTGAGCAAAAAGGCTCTATGGACGTTACCGCGATGTTTGTTCCTAGTATTTTTTACCAAAAATATGAGGCTAAAATTCAGAAAACCATCAGAAAGCTGAATAAAATTACCGATGCCATGGTTTTGGAATTGGAAGATTACAACCCTCGCAAGCTGGGAATTGTAAAGCATGATAAGCAGTATGAGGCGGAATATATGAACTTTCTTGGAAAATTAATCAACTTTCAAGATGATAAATTTGAACTTCCGCTGGGTGGATTGTGTTATAGCACCAATTACAGTTATCATAAGTTTTTGAAGAATAAATTTTCCGTTAAAAATGACGATGGGGTAAAGAAATTTGCCGCAACCTTTTCTTTAAAAGAATATTCAGAGGTATCGTGCCAGATTGTATATCAAATGTTGCAATCATTGCCAAATGTGTTGGTTTGTCAGGTTGTTTTGCCAATTGACAACAGGGTTCTTGTTAAGGAATACGAAAAAATTTCTGAAATCTACAACGCCTCTAATGAGCCGGAATTTAAAGCAATATCTACCTTGGAAAGCGTTGATGAATTAATGCAATCTAGGGGAAAGAAGAATATTTACGCAAAATGCCAAACAACCTTTACTGTTGTGGGAAATTCTTTAGAAGAATTGGAAAAGCTAAAGAAAACTGTAAGTGGAATATTTAGCAATGTTGGAATTGTTGCATTTGTGGAAGATGTGCACTTGCAAAATGCATTTTTCAGCATTATCCCGGGAAACTTTCGCTTTTCTGCAAGGTTATCAAACATTCCTATTCCAATACTTGCAGGTTTTGCATATGCAGAAGGTTCGGAATCTGCTGAAAATACTGATTATATGTGGGGCAAGGTGCTTATGACATTGCAAAAAATTGATAATCGCAGGTACCGCCTTGGAATGCCATTAGAGCAGAGAAATTTGCTAATTGTTGGCGCAAACGGCAGCGGAAGATCAATTCTTGGGAATATTATTGCGCTTGGTTGCGTTAGGAATGAAGTTGGGGTTTTATACCTAGATACCTCTCACAAGGGGGATGCCTCGGCAAAATTAGCGGGAATGGAGTTGTTGAATATTTCTCTAAATGAAGATATAGAATGGTGTGGCAAGATTAATCCATTCGCTGGAGTGAAAGATAGCGAACTGCAAAAAAGTTATATCACCACAATGATGAAAGCTGTGGCAAAAAGTAATGGAATTCCCATAGAAAACGTGCCAAAGTTTGTGAATTTATTGGTCTCTGCGGGGGAGAGTTTTCTTGAGTGTATAAAAACACTAAAACTGCAAAATGAAATGTCTGACTGGTTGCCAAATGGTAAGTATTGTAAGATTTTCAATCATAATATTGGCGATGATGCGCTTTCTATTGGAAAAGATGTAAGGTTGATTGTTGAAGAAAGCTTGCTTGAGGATGAGAAATGCAGGCTATTCACAGGTTTGGTAATCTTGCTTAAAATACTCAATATTGTAGAAGATGGCTCTAGAAAAATTATAATTTTGAGTGATATATTCAAGGTTTTAAAAACCCAAACAGAAGCGAAGATATTAGAGCAAATTTTGAAATCTGCCAGGGAAAAATCTTCAATTTCCTTCGTTTTTATTACAAGTTCTGATGACAAAATTGAATTTGACAACCCCATTAAGGAAGTTGTCTTGAAATATACAGAGCACAGGGCGCACTTTGGTAATGATAGGGCGTCAATTATGCCGGAATATAAAGAATTATGGGGATTGTCCAGTAAAGATATAGATGCAATTGCAACTTTGGATAAAAATCATGGGCGCTGCTTTGCAATGTTTACACCTTATAACAAAAGCTATGTCAAATTTGAGCTTGCAAATCTTGGGGATATTCTGCGAATTTTAAGTGATGCAAGCGGCAGAATTATGAACATAGTGCATCAAAAGATGACAGAAGAGGGCATTTCTGATAGGCGAATGGCTTATGAATTTTTGCTAAATGACCTGGAAAATGGAACTATATCCGATGCAGGCGATGATGAAGAAGATGAAGATGCCGAAGATCTTTTGTTATATAACAACGATTCTGAATTAGAGGAGGCTGCTTAATAGTTTGTAATTTTATCCACACACTCTTTGAATGTATTTATATATTTAGTTTCGCGAAGCACGCGATATTTCCAGTTATTTTCAATATCCGTTAAGTCAATCACGCTGGATGCCATATTTTCATCGGTATTTTTGTCAAATATGCACAAATCTGCCACCTGCTTGACATCTGGTGAGATTTTAGAAAATATTGAGCTATCTTGCATGCCTGATAAATTTGCTGAAGTTGCAACCAATGGTTGATTAATTTTTGCAAGTAATTGCAAGATAAATTCACTATTTGGAATTCTAATGCCAATATCTTCCCCTTGCAACCAGGGAAAATGCAGCCCGGGTTTGATTTTTAAAATAAAGGTAAATCCACCAGGAAGGCAGTGGTTTAATATATTTAGCGCATTTTCACCAACTTTGCATACATTGCAAATCCATTCTACAGATGGGGCGAATATCGCCAGCTTTTTGCTGTAATCCCGCTGTTTTATTTGGTATATTTTGTCAATAGCTTGTGGGTTATTTGCATCTGCAACCAAGCCATATACCGTGTCAGTTGCCATTACCAATACACCGCCTTTTTGCAGTATATCCGCAGTTTTCTCTAGATTTTCCGCTTTATTTTGCATATATTTTAACATCTTTTAGAATTTCGTCCAGAATTTTTGATTTTTCCGCGCTAATTTCAACCAGCGGAAGCCTTAGCTCATTTTTCATTATTCCCATTTTAGCAAGGCAATATTTCACAGGTGCCGGGTTTGTGTCAATAAACATGCTGTCGAATAATATTGCATATTTATCTTGAAGCTGCCTTGCTTTTGCAAAATCTCCCGATAAAGCAAGCTTTACCATGTCTGCGCATTCTTTTGGAATTATGTTTGATGCAACTGAAATTAAGCCCACCGCGCCCATTGCAATAAAACCCAGAGCTGTTACGTCATCTCCGGAATAGATTTTGAATTTCTCAAGTGAAATGCCTGCATTTATTAACTTTGCCCGTAGTAATGCCGTGCGCTCAAGAAGCCCGGTTGCATCTTTTAATGCCACTATGTTGTCAATTTTTGCAAGTTTTACAATTGTTTCATCTGAAATATCTGTTACAGTTCTCGCGGGAACATTATATAACATAATTGGCAATTTTGTTGACCTTGCAACTGCTTCAAAATGTGCATAAAGCCCGTCTTGACTTGGTTTATTATAATATGGCGCCACTGCTAATATGCCATTTACACCTAAATCTTCAGCTTTTTTGCAATTTTCAATTACTTTTGCTGTGTTATTCCCCCCAACACCAGCTAATACAAACGCCTTTCCATTGACATTTTTTACAACACTTGATACAACTTGCGTATATTCTTCATCTGAAAGAGTTGCAATTTCACCTGTTGTGCCGCATGGGCAAATTGCATCAATATCATTTGTCAGTTGAAAATTGATTAAATTTTCTAAAGATTTATAATCTATCTTCCCATTGGAAAATGGCGTGGAAATTGCCGTACATATGCCTTGAAACATGTTTTTATTTAAAATAATACCTCCTTTTTGGTAAGAATAAAAAAATAATGTGCAATTTTTATTTTATTTCTTGATAATAATTATTTTGGTTGTATAAACTGTTTAGTTTCAATATTTTTGTATATGTTATTACGAAATTCTAAAAATCAGAAAAAAGGTTTATTTCTTTCAATAGAAACCGTTGCGGTGATTATTATTATTACAGCTATTGCTGCGGTAATAGTATCGGGTATTGCTCATTTGTTTAAAATGTACAAGGTTTACCAAATATCTCGCGATATTGCTCAATATAGTGAGGCTGTGACTCAATTTAAAATATCTTTTAAATTCCTACCTGGTGACGTTCCGTCAACAAAACTTGGTTCTGGTTTGAATAATTCTTTCCTATCAACAGATGTGAACAACACATTCTTTAAAGCTGCATTGCCACGTGGTTTTATTTCAAAAGAATCCGGAACTTCACTTGCTTGGAGAGAATTAGCGCTTGCAAAATTAATATCGTTTAATATTAATCTATCGTCCGTTCCTCCTGTGAGTGCAACTACTGGCTGTGCCACTGCTGGCGTGTCAACCTTGGTAAGTGGTGGATATATTCCAACCGCTACATGGGATGATACTGTAGCTTGGGCTTTAGTTTCCGATCAATCTACTAATGGTGTTGTGAAAGATGCTTTACTTGCATCAACTTGGGGTAGCTCTAAACCTAGATTAATTCTTTTCCGCCATGGAAAGCTGACTACCGCAACTGATTGTCTTGCAGATATTGCAATAGCCTCTAAAGATGTTGGCGCTATATCTCCTAATATTGCTGCTGAAGTTGATGCAAAAATTGACGATGGACTTCCTTCCGCAGTGACAAGTAACATGATTAGTGAAAATTATGTTGCTAATACATGTACAAATGTTGGTGCTGCAACTGGCGCTCCTCTTAATGTACTTAGTGCTGCTTATAATTCTAGTAATGATGATTCTGGAACAAAAGGTTGTGTGATACAAGTAGGAATTGTAACAAATGAGTAGTGATCTATGATTAAAATTACAGATAAAGTATTGAAATTGCTGGAAGATTACTCTTCCAGCAATGTTGGTGTTAGGTCTAATATAGCTAGAATATTAATGACCGGTTCTTTAGCTGGAACTGGAAAAATGGTTATCTTACCTGTTGATCAAGGCTTTGAACATGGCCCAGAGCGCACTTTCCAAAAAAATCCCCCAGCTTATGATCCAAATTATCATGTAAATTTGGCTATTAATTCTGGACTAAATGCATATGCCGCGCCACTGGGATCTCTTGAAGTTTGTGCAGATAAATTTCTCGGCTCAATGCCCTTGATATTAAAATTAAACAGTTCTAATTCACTTTTTGCCAGTAGTTGCAGTCCATCTCAAGCTATTACAGCTTCTGTAAAAGATGCAATTCGCCTTGGTTGTTCTGCCGTTGGAATGACAATTTATCCAGGTTCGAACGGTTTCAATGACTCAATCAAGGAAATTAAGGAAATTATTCGCGAAGCTTCCGAGTATGGAATTGCAAGTGTTGTATGGTCCTATCCGCGGGGAGAGGGAATTAGCAAAAAAGGCGAAACTGCAATTGATATAGTCAGTTACGCGGCTCACATTGCTGCTTTAATTGGCGCGCATATCATAAAAGTTAAGCCGCCAACAGATCATATTGAGCAAGAAGAGGCGAAAAAAGCCATGTCCGATGTTGATGTTTCAACCCTTGACAAGAGAATTGCAATTGTGAAAAGAGCTTGTTTGAATGGTAGGCGCCTTGTAGTTTTTTCTGGCGGGGCAACAAAAAGTGACGAAGAAATGCTGACTGAAGTTCGTGAAATTCATCTTGGTGGGGGTGACGGTTCAATAATTGGCAGGAATGCATTCCAAAGGCCACTTGGTGAAGCGCAAAACTTACTGTCAAAAATCACCGCTGTTTATCAATCTTAGCTGTTGGAATATCGCCGGTAATTTTCTGAATATACAAAAACCACTTGACATTATCTGAAATTTGTGTTATAATATGCAAGTTATATTATTGTGACATGCAAAAATTTGATGCAACAAAGGTAAGAAAGGCAGTGCAATCCCTTCAGGCGAAAAAACCATTGATGCAAAAATTGAAAGATAATATATTTTTCGCAAAACAACAATCTAAAGCTTTTACTTCATTTCATATGCATAAGGATGACGAGATATCCCAAATTCGTGAAGAAAAGTATAACATACTTGAACAATTGCAGCAATATAAAACCGTTAAAGATTATGAAAAGTATAAGAAAAATGGGAAAAAGCACTCATTTAGCAAAAAGCAAAGAAAAAGAATCAGTATTTTGAAAACTTCCAATCCTTATAATTATTTATATCAAGAATCCCCTGATTTAGTACTACACGGAACAAGTGGTATAGCTATTCTAACGTCTTTACTATTAACCGATGGCTATCTTGTACCTCCTAATTACTTGTTAAAGCTTGGAATGCAACCACTTACGGGAGAGAGAGGTAAGATCAATATAATGAATTATCGTGGCGTTTCTGTGTGTTCTTTCGAGCGTTATAGAGCAACATACCCATCAGCTTGCGTATCTGCAATAATGTCATATATCAACTTCACTGTAGATACATATGCACAACGTGCATCAAGTGAGTTTTTAACAGACATGATAAACTCTGATGTATGGAATTCACTACCTCAAGATGATAATCGGAAGGTTTTAGAAGAACTTGCTAAAATTCCCATCAAAATAATTGGCGTTGCTGAAGGCAAGTATAATACTGGAGCTTACCATATAAATTCAGAGAGAATTTACAGTAAAGTAAAAATTCATGCTATCGTCGTGTTAGCGAAATATAAAAACATAATAAGTGAGTTATTAAAAGAGCTTGATATTGCAATGCCGGTGTATGATTATGATAATATGCAAATTGAGCAAATAGTAAATGATCACATTCCAAGATGTAAATCACTCCTCGAAGCACCCAAACTACCCAAATTCGAAGCACCCAAATCCGAAGCACCCCAATTCGCACCACCCCAATCCAAACTACCCAAAGCACCCAAATTCGAAGCACCCAAACCACCCCAATCCGAAGCACCCAAATCCGAAGCACCCAAATTCGAAATTAAAGCAGAAGGGATTGTAAAGCAAGGTGGGTTTTTTGGCTGGAGGCAAAAAGAATATAAAGCATACACAGTGACAAAAACTAAGGATGATGTGACGAAAGAAGCTAAAAGCCCTAAAAAATACCTTGTGGGCAACGATGGGCAAGTTTTAAAAGAAAAGATGGTGCAATCTTGGTGTTGTGACTTTAAAAAGGAATACGTTGCTTGTAAAAATGAAGATGTTAAAAAACTCTTGCTTGCAAGGTCCTAATTTTCGGCTGGTTTAAAATGATTTTACAATTGGGTGAGAGATCTTCCTGCATTATGCAAGATCTTCCCATGCACGCCGTTTGCGAATTTGCCTTACATTTGCAAGATTTAGCAAATATTCGTCAATAATGCCGCGCGAATTGTATTCACTGCTCATTGCCGAGCCATATGCCCCGGAAGACATTATTGCAACGAAGTCTCCTTCCTGTAATTGGGAAATTTCCCTTGCCCTGGCGAAAAAATCTGTGCTTTCGCAAATTGCACCGCAAATATCGTAAATTTGCATGCTTTTTGACTTTTGAATTGGAAGAATATCGTGATGCGCGCCATAAATTGCAGGGCGGGCCAGGTCATTCATTCCCGCATCTAGAATTGCAAATTTCTTGCCGCCATTTTCCTTAATACAAAGCAATTTTGCAATTAAAACCCCGCTATTTGCAATAAGAAATCTTCCAGGCTCAAAGATGGTTTTGATATTTTTTGGCAAATTTTCCAAACTTTTTAGAATTATTTCAAGATATGCGGAAAAGTTAAAAATTTCATCATTAGCACGATATTTCACGCCAAATCCCCCGCCAAAATCGATTGTTTCTATTGCAATTCCAAGGGAAATTGCAACCTGTGTTAAATTTGAAATCACCGCCACGGCACCAGAAAGTTCTGCTAAATTGAAAAGTTGCGAGCCTATGTGAATGCTGAATCCTGCAAGTTTTGTATGTGATAATTTGCTTATTTCCACTAGCTTTTCATTGGAAATTTGGCTGATTTCTATTCCAAATTTGCTGTCTTCCCCGCCTGTGGATATATTTTTATGCGTGCTTGCCAGAATGCCCGGGCAGATTCTAATGGCAATTTTCTGCGCCTTTCCAAGCTTTTTTGCTATTGAATTAATTCGAGAAATTTCCGAAAAAGACTCAACATTTATCTGCAAAATCTGGTTTTGAATTGCATATTCCAGGTCTTCATCTGTTTTTGCAGCGCCGGCAAATACTATTTTTTCCGGTGAAATTCCTGCCTTTATCGCGCGAAAAATCTCCCCACCTGAAACGCAATCTGCCCCGCAACCAAGATTGCCAAATTCACGAATAATTTCCACGTTATGATTCGCTTTTACCGCATAGCAAATTATGGAATTTTCAATTTTTCCAAGGGTTGAGTGAATAATTTGCCAAAAATTCAAGATTGACTGCCGATTGTATAGATAAAATGGCGTTTTTATCCCTTGTGCGAAATTTTGTAAATTAAAATTTCCCGCGTGCAAAACATCATTTTTATAACCAAATTCAGGGGAATAAAAATTTTCCATCTCCTCTAGCATTTGCGATTTTACAAAATAGATTTCAAGTTTTCGGTTATTTTATCACCCATTTGACTTGTGCCAAGAAGTGTGCAATTTTCCGTTTTAATATCCCCGGTGCGATAGCCATCTTTCAATGCTTGCTTCACGGAAAGCTCTATTTTATCTGCAATTTCCCCTAAATCTGTTGAATATTTCAGCGCCATTGCAAGAGACATAATCATAGCGATTGGATTTGCAATATTTTTCCCTGCAATATCCGGCGCAGAACCGTGAACCGGCTCATAAAGTGCCATTTTTTTGCCATTTATATCCCCAAGCGAAGCCGAAGCAAGCATTCCAATTGAACCGGTTAATTGCGAACCAAGATCGGATAAAATATCTCCAAACATATTTTCCGTGACTATAACATCATAGTTTTTCGGGCGTTTTACAAGCTCCATCGCCATTGCGTCAACATACATATGTGAAAGCTCAACATCTTGATATTTTTGATGAGTTGCAATTGCCGTATCGCGCCAAAGTTTCATTGAAGCCAGCACATTTGCCTTGTCTACAGAGCAAAGTTTTCCACTGCGTTTTTTTGCAAGTTCGAATGCCACTTCCAAAATTCGCACAATTTCAGATTCCTTGTACGCAAGAGTATTATAGCCATATTTTTCACCATCTTTTTCAGAAATTCCGCGCGGTTCACCGAAATAAAGCCCGCCAACAAGCTCGCGAACTATCATCAAATCAAGCCCTTGAATATATTCTTTTTTCAGCGGGGAAGAGTCAATTAATTCGTCAAAAACCACTACCGGTCTTAGATTTGCAAAAAGATTTAGGTCTTTACGAATTTTCAGCAAACCTGCCTCCGGGCGAATATTTGTTGGTAAATTATCCCATTTTTGCCCACCAACAGCCCCAAGTAAGACAAAATCAGCATTTTTTGCAAGGTTTATAGTCTCTTCTGAAATTGGCGCACCTTCGCTATCAATTGCAATTCCGCCGATTAATGCATTTTTTATTTCCAGCCCAATATTGGAAATATTTCCAATTAAATCAAGGATTTTCCGCGCTTCTTGCATCACTTCCACACCTATTCCATCGCCAGGCAAGCATAAGATATTATATTTTTTCATATTTACTATTGACATTAGTATAATAATACTAATAGATGGTTTTGATAAAAGTCAATTTTTTTGTTTTATGTCGCAGGCTAGATTTTTGAAGTTATTTTTTAGTAGTAAAAATTTCAAATTTTCCTATCTGGTGCTGGGAATTATTATTTCATTGGTATAATTTCGTGATATTTTTTTACAAAAATGCAAAAGAACGGAGCAAGAATATTACTTGATGCTTTAATAGCAAATGGTGTTGATACTATATTTGGTTACCCTGGTGGGGCAAATATGACATTATATGACGCAATTCATCAACAAAAAGAAATTAAACATATTTTAACCTGTCACGAGCAAGCAGCTGTGCATGCGGCGCAGGGATATTCACGTGCAAGTGGAAAACTTGGCGTAATTTTCCTAACTTCGGGCCCGGGGGCAACAAATGGCGTCACAGGTATTACAGATGCAATGCTTGATTCCACGCCGCTTTTGATTATAACTTCTCAAGTTGTAAGCCATGCAATAGGTAGTGATGCCTTTCAGGAAGCGGATATTATAGGAATTACAAAGCCAATTACAAAACATAATTATCTTGTGAAAGACGTTAAAAAAGTTTATAATACCGTAAATGAGGCAATACACATTGCAACAACTGGCAGAAAAGGCCCTGTTCTTATTGATATTCCAAAAGATATTCACGCAACAATGCTGGAAATTCACGAATATAATGCCTATAAAGTGCGCGATTCTTATAAGGTGAAAAGTGAAATTTCCGAAGATGAACTAAAGCCTGCATTGGAGCTGATTTTGCAAGCAAAAAAACCGGTATTCTACTGTGGCGGGGGTATTAATGCCGCAGGGGAAGAGGCAGCAGAAATGCTAAAACAGCTTGTGAAATATACAAATTTTCCTGTAACTTTAACCCTGATGGGGCTTGGCGGGTATGATGCGAAAGAGCCTGAATTTTTGCAAATGCTTGGCATGCACGGGTCTTACGAGGCAAATATGGCAATGTATGAGGCTGATTTGCTAATTGCCGTTGGTGTTAGATTTGACGACAGAATTACCGGAAAATTGCAAAAGTTTTCCCCAAATTCCAGGAAAATTCACATAGATATTGACCCTTCCGAGCTTAATAAAAATGTAAAAGTTGACGTGGCAATTAAGGGAGATTGCGCAATAGCGCTTGGGCAATTGCATTCTATGATTCAAGGTAAAAAAATGCAAGATATATCCCAGTGGTGGGGGCAAATTAACGCTTGGCGCACGAAAGATTCTTTTGGTTATAATCAAAAGCCTGATGATGATATTTTGCCACAACATGCGCTTGATTTGGTGTATAAAGCAACGAAAGATTTGAATCCATTTTTCACAACAGACGTTGGGCAGCACCAAATGTGGGCAGCGCAGTATTGCAGGGTTAGAAAAATTCGCAGATTTGTTACATCTGCCGGGCTTGGAACGATGGGCTTTGGCTTTCCTGCTGCAATTGGCGTAAAAGTTGCCTACCCGCAAGACTTGGTAATATGCGTCACGGGGGATGGCTCTTTTATGATGAATCTTCAAGAACTTGGCGCGGTTAAGCGATATAAAATTCCAGTGAAAATATTGATGCTAAATAACGGATATTTGGGAATGGTTCGCCAATGGCAAGATACTTTTTATGAAGGTAGGCATACGGAAGTTGACTTTACTTCAATCACGCCGGATTTTGTTAAACTTTGTGAATCTTTTGACATCAAGGCAAGTGTTGTGGAAAAACTTTCTGATCTTGAGGGCGGAATAAATGCAATGCTAGAAGACGCAAATGCGCCATATTTACTTGTGGTAAATACCAAAAGAGATGAAGACGTTTATCCAATGATAGCCCCTGGCGCAGGTCACAGTGAAATGTTATTTGAAAAAAGCTATGCAAAATAATATCGAGCAATATGAAATATACATCGTTGCAGATAACGATGAGGGTGTTTTGGTAAAGGTTTGTAATCTTTTTGCCGCGCGCGGGTTTAGCATTGAAACATTGCACGCCCAGCCGATTAATGCTGAAAAAAGCATATCTTCCATAACAATTACAGCGCTTTTGCCATCTGATAAAATTCTGAATATTAAAGAGAAAATTTTGCAAATTGTGCCCGTGCGAGAGGTGAAAATATTCTGCGAAAAAGAGGTTTTATAGTGTGACGTGTTTGTAATTTTTGAACTATATGTGGCACAAATATGCTTTTAATAAACTTGTGCGCTCTTTTATTTTAGACAAAGAAGAAGGGCAAAATAAGACAATAATTTCTTATAAAATCTTAAGCGAAGAGGAATATCGCGCGGAATTAATCAACAAATTTCACGAAGAAGCCCTGGAAGTTGTAACAGCAAGAGACAAAAATGAGCTAATTGCCGAAATTGGCGACTGCTATGAGGTTATTGATGAAATTTTAAAAACCAATGGCATATCAAAAGACGAAGTGCTGAAAGCCCAAAGCGAAAAACGTGAGCGCAAGGGCGGTTTTGGCAAGAGAATTTTTATAAATAGCATGCAATATGACGAAAAAAATCCGCTGCACGAGGACGCGCTGGGGTATATTAAAGATGAAAATCAGGCTGCAAAATATGAACTTATTGGGAAATATAACAAGCATATTGTGGATTTTATAATCACAAACGAAGCAGGGCAAATTTACATTCAAAAGCGCTGTAAAAACAGGAAATCTTTCCCAAATTACTGGGAATTTCCCGGTGGAACACTAGAAATGGGCGAAATTCTGCTAGATTGCGTAAAAAGAGAGCTAAAAGAGGAATTAAACCTTGAATTTGCAGGCAATAATGGCATTATTTACGAAACCAGCTACGAACATAACGGCGAAAATCACGCCTATACCTGTTTTGCAATTCAGGCTGCTGGCTGGGAAAATTTCAAACTTGAAGAGGGAAAAGCGGATGAATTTAAGTGGATTTCAAAGAGCGATATTGAAATATTGCTTCACGCGCAAGAGAAAACAAGCCCAACTTTTGAGGCGGCAAAGAGGTTTTTTGGGGTGTGAGAAATGGAAATAAGAAAGCTTACAAAGGAAGATTTTCAAGTTATATCGCAAGCTTTTGCTGAAATAGGATGGAATAAACCAATTTCCCTGTTTGAAAAATATTCGCAAGATGAGGTAGATGGTGCGCGATTTTGCCTGGTTGCAACTTATGATGGAAATTTCGCCGGATATGTAACGCTTTTGAAAATTTCTGGTTATGAATATGGAAATTTCGGCAGAATTCCCGAGATATCTGACCTAAACGTATTGCCAAGGTTTCGAAATAATGGCATTGGTACTGCATTAATTCAAAAATGTGAAGCAATTGCAAGAGAATTTTCAGATAATATTGGCCTAGGAGTAGGCTTGACTGCAGATTATTCAAATGCTTTGAATTTATACCTAAAACTTGGCTATAAATTTGATGGAAATGGCATTGCGTACAATGGAAAAACCCTGCAATTCGGCGCGAATACCACACTTGATGATGCGCTGAATTTATATTTAATAAAAATGTGTTGACATATCCTAGAAAATATGCTACTATAGCATTAGTATATTATTATAAATATGAAAGATTCCGAGAATTATCATGAATCAGACATTGGTGCTATGAAGGCAATGAAGACAAGATTGGAAGTACTGCAAAAAAAGAACAAGGTTCCTTTAAGTGTTAAAAGTGATATCAAGCAAAAGATAAAAGATATCGAGCGTCAGATAAAAAATCCTCAAAATTCTCAAAATTCTCAAAATTCAAATCCATCAGAATTGCAAAATTTGCAAGAATCAGGAAGGCAGCGGAGTGATCCTAATAAATTCCCATTGAATGATATTGGAGAGTATGTGCGTAGTATTCAAGCATCAAAAAAGACAATAGAGATGTATCAAAGATCTGATATAAGTCGTATTAAGGGTCCTTTGCGTTCAGAAAAACGTGATTGCGATCTTGAAAAAGTAAGTTTAAAGCAGGTAAAGGCGCGCGATGATAAATATATGAAACCCGGTCATGAATATGCTCTTGTTCCTGATGAACATATACAGAAAACAAGAGTTGCAGTGGGTAAATATTATCAAACTAAAGCATTATATTTCAAGACAATATGCAGTAATCTTGAACTAGATTGCATAGCAATAAATCGCAAAGTTAGCTTACAAAAACGTAATAAATGCTCTTGTTTTGGTAGATAGTTTATTTTCTACTTGACAATTAGATAATCTATATTTTCCTCCCCAGTGGAGGAATGGCCGAGCGGCCAAAGGCGGTTGACTGTAAATCAACTCTCGTAAGAGTTCGTAGGTTCAAATCCTACTTCCTCCACCATTTTTATATTGTTTGATATATCGGTGTTTATAAAATTTACTTGCGTGGTAGCGCTTTTATGTATTTTATCAGGCAATGCCTTTGCTGCTGCAAGTGCTGTAAAATATAAGAATGATTTCGCTTTTTTAACAAAATCATTCCACAGAGATTTGGAAAGAAGCCTTGTGATGTATAAATCTGTGGAGAAACATTTTAACGCGAAAGTTCCGTTTTATCTTGTTGTTCCGCGGGAAGATTTGCCAAATTTCCTAAAATTATACAATAATAGCCTCAAAAATAATGAAATTTCACAAGTTCCAACTTTTATAACAGAAGAGGAAGTTTTACAAAAATGCCATATTCCGCAGGCGAAAATCAACCATTTAAAGGCTAAACCGCGCTCGGGTTGGTTAATTCAACAGGTGATAAAATTTTGCTTTCACTCAACAAATCTTGCAAAAGATTACATGTCAATTGACTCTGATATATATTTTACGCGAAATTTCACAAAAGAAATGCTCTACCATGACAGCACCCTGAAAACCGTGGGGCGAATTCTGGGAAATGGCTCGGAAAGCAGCGGGCAGAAAAAGTTCAATAAGGTTAAAAAACTTGGAAATGTTGACCCAGAGCAAGCGTATCGCTATCAATCACACTCATTTATTCGCTATATTTTCAAAGGCGGACTTGACCCCTGGTATGACTTTGTTTCCGGATTTGCCCTTTGGTCTTCCGACATTTTATATCAAATGGGAAGTTACATAAAAGCTGAACTGGACTACGATTTTGCAGATTTAATCAATCTTGTTCCATGGGAAATGCAGTGGTACGGGCAGTTTGTTATGTCTCAAAATCAAGGTAAATTTCACCTGTTTAAGTCAAATTTTGTAACGGGAATTGCAGATCAAAAAGAGGAAGAAAAATTTATACATTGCACCCCAACGCAGGGCTACCCTGGCACTTATGGAATACAATATCAACCACACGCTGTGGGCAGAAAAGACCTTGTCTACACCGCGCCAAATACCGCAAAATGCAAGGTGAAAAATTTCTTCAGAAGCGCTGGATATAAAATTAAAAGCGTATTTGTAAAAGATTAAGGCTGGAAAAATCTTGGGCAATTTGGCAAAAAAAGCTATATTTTCCGCGTGCACCATACGCTTGCTGTGGAAAGCTCCATGCTTTCAAGCAGGTTATATTTCGCCCGGTCGTGCTTGCCGCAAACAACAAGAATTTGCTCCGCCCCTGCAAATTTCCCCATTTCTATGCACTTTTCAAGCAATTTCTTACCAATATTTCCCCATAATTCAGGTGATTTTACGCAAAAATCGTCGATCATAAGAGTTAGCCCCGCGCTGTAGACCTCGGGCGGATTTACCAGTTTTCCAATAATAAATCCAAGATTATTTTCACAAGTTAGCGCAATAACCTTAGGGTTTTTCAGCTCTTCTTCGAACCATTTTGCTTGAATTTCATTGGAATTTTCTGCCATTTTCCAGAAATTTGGTTGAATTTTCTCATAAGCCGCGCGCTTTTCATGGCTCAAGCCAACCATCCAAGAAATATCGGCAATTTTTGCGGAATTTATCATCTTCATACCTCGCAATCTATTTGAATTTCTATTTCACAACCTTCGGTTAGGTCTAGTTTTTTACGAATTTCCGCCTTAATTGGCAGAATGTAGCATTTTTTCCGAGAGTCGGGAAATATTGAAGTTTTCCAAGAAATATCGGCAATTTTTGCAAGAACGCGCACGCTGCCAAAGCCGCCGAATATTGGCGTGGTTAGGCGAATTTCATGCGAAATTTCCAAGGGAACATCGGCAAAATACCAAGTTACCTTCGCGCTGGAATACTTAACAAGTTTTGACTTAAAACAATGAGACATTTTTAAACTTCACACATGCAATTCTAAACCAAAACTTATGAAAGTCAAGGGGTGCGCTATTATTTACCCTAACTGGCGCTTATTGTGAGCCTGTTTGGACAAATGTAGGTTAGGAATTGATAAGCGTGGGGTTGTGGGTTCATTTTCATATGCACTTTTTTGATTCTTTATTTGACTCATGGTTTTATACGCATGTACGTATGGAGAATTTACAATTGATGATTCCTCTGATATCTGTGATGGTATTTCATCAAGTGCATCCTCAAATTCAGCTAGAGTGAATGCTTTATTAGCGAGGTATGATTCGTCGATATCAATGTAGTAATTAGTTTCATTGGAGATGGATGAGGGTGTTTGACTTAAGTCAAAGCAAAACGCAGAGGAATCATCAGGTATTAGCAAAAACGAATCTAGAATGGGTTTAAATCCTAAATCCTTCTCTGTTGAAATCTTAGTTTGCACAAATGAAGGGGGTGTGTACTCTGATATCCTCCTAGACGCGTATTTTGGTGACTTGTGTGGATTGTTAAAATCTGGCAGATCTTGCAATATAAGTGTATTTTTTTTCTTCGTAAAACAAGAGCAGAGTTTACCGAAAAACCTCCTTGTTCTACTCGGCTGCGCCACTGGCATATTTCCACCATCCATACTAATTTTATCAATTTATTTTATTATACCATATTTTTGCACATTTGTCAAGGGGAAAATTACAGCTG
The DNA here is from genome assembly GCA_945898725.1 of Rickettsia typhi. Classification (GTDB taxonomy): domain Bacteria; phylum Pseudomonadota; class Alphaproteobacteria; order Rickettsiales; family Deianiraeaceae; genus CAMDIK01. The sequence goes on along the minus strand of CAMDIK010000003.1, from coordinate 82,271 downwards.
CAATATATCGCTTGACATTAGTGCTTTTACCTGGCTTGACCTAGGGATTTTTCACTTTTTCGGAAAATTTATGGAAAATATTCAAGAATGTATTCGAAGTTTTTATTGCTTGTATGATAGCTTAATTCGCGCGGAAATTGAAATATTATTGCTTGATTATTTTGAGCGCGGGCAAGCAAAATATGAAAAACTATTCAGCCTAATTGAACGGGTGGAAAATAATCCGAAAAAGCGCCTAATTATGCAGAAATTGCTTAAAATTCCACGCGGGCAGACGATTACATACGCAAATTTTGCAAAATTCATAGGGCTTGAGAAGCAAACTAGAAATATCGCCACTCTGATTGGGAAAAACCCACTTCCAGTTATAATTCCATGCCATAGGGTTGTGCGAAAAGACTGCACAGGAAATTATATTTTTGGTGAAAAGGCAAAAGAATTTTTGATAAACTTTGAAAAGCCTTGCATTGAATAAAATTTTCTGCAAAAAAGCACTTGATAATAAAAAAATTATACCTATTGTATAATAAATTGTGTAGTTTGCAAAATGCTAAACTTGGTTATGAAATTCCTTCGAATGTGTGACGCATAAGTCACATTATAACCATACCCTGCCGCAATGCGGTAAATTTACTATTTTTATCAAATTTTCTTTATTAATTATTTTTCTTTATATATGCGTGTTTTATTATCTTTAATTCTGGTTGCATTTTTTGCAATAAATTTCACCTCCAAAGCCCAGGCTGCTGCTTGCTCTGATGCACAATGGAGTAAATGTAACGACGACTTGAGCTGCCTTTCAAAAGAATCCGGCTCTTGCGGAGATTACATAAGCAGGCTAAAATCTTGCCCGAAATGCCAGTCTCATGACAATGAAAACGACACTTTTGCTTGCTTTGCAAAGCAAGGTTGCTAATGTTAATGCCCTGGGGATATTTTCACCCCAGGGTGCACTAGCCTTACTTTCCGCGACTTTTTTTCTTCTTTTTGCTTTTCTTCTTTTCCTCTTCCTTTGCTACAAATTGTGGTTTTTCCACCTTCTTTTCCTCTTCCTTGGCAGGTGTTGGTTGGTTAAATTTAGGCATAGATTTATAAATATCATTAAAGTCAAATACGTTGATATTGCGCGTTTCGACAAGCATTTTATCTAGTTGTTTTATTTCATCTATGGCTTGTAATTGCATATAAAGATCCTTAGCGGCATAATCATAAAATATCTGCTCCATTTTTGCACACAACTTCTTTGTACCTGTTATTGCTACGGTAGTTGCTGCGAGTACTTTCGCTTTCTCTATGTTGATTCTTTGCAACTCTGGCACTGGCTTTGGTATAACCTTTTTTACCTCTTGCTGATGCATTATTGGTTTCTTTCTTTCCATATAATTAATAAAACACTAATCATAGTATAGCATATTGTACAAGCTGTGTCAAGATAATTTTTAACACTTAATCTGAATTATTGGCATCTTCTTATCATTTCACCCTTGAAATATTTAATCAAACCTTGAATTGGCCAAGCGGCTGCATCGCCCAGGGCGCAAATTGTATTTCCCTCAACTTTTTTAGTAATTTCCAGCAATTGATCAATTTCTTCCGCTTTCGCCCTTCCATCGCGAATTTTCTCCAGCAGGCGAAACATCCAGCCCGTTCCTTCCCTGCAAGGCGTGCATTGCCCGCATGATTCATGCTTGTAAAAGTACGAAATTCGGCAGATTGCATCGATAATATCGGCTTGTTTGTTGAAAACTATAATCCCACCGGTGCCAAGCCCCGTTCCTGCAGATTTTAGCGAGTCATAGTCCATTAGCACATCTTCGCAAGCAGATGCGGGAATTAATGGGCATGATGACCCCCCAGGAATTACTGCTAATAAATTATCCCAGCCACCAATTACATCTCCGGCATATTTTTGAATAACATACTTCAATGGCACAGACATTTCTTCCTCAAAAACGCACGGATTATTCACATGCCCGGAAATTGAATAAAGCTTTGTTCCGCGATTATTTTCCCTTCCAATGGAAGAGTACCAGCTTGCGCCGTTTTTCAAAATTTTCGGCACAGATGATATAGTTTCAACGTTGTTTATCACAGTTGGGCAGCCATAAAGCCCCACCAATGCTGGAAATGGCGGCTTTAATCTGGGCATTCCTTTTTTACCCTCAAGACTTTCAAGTAAAGCACTTTCTTCGCCGCAAATATAAGCCCCCGCGCCACGATGCACATGAATATCCAGCTTCCAATCCAGCTTTGAATTATTTCCAAGTATGCCGTTTTTATAGCAATTTTCCACCGTTTCTTCAAGTATTTTCCACTCTTTCCAAAATTCCCCGCGAATATATATATAGCAAATTTTTGCCCCAATTGCCCTTGCCGCGTAAATACATCCTTCAATCAATTTATATGGCTCGTGGGTGATAATTTCCCTATCTTTGCAAGTTCCAGGCTCTGATTCATCTGCGTTTATTACCAAATAATGTGGCTTATTTGAAATTTCAGGCTTTGGCACGAAAGACCATTTCATTCCCGTGGGAAATCCCGCTCCGCCCCTGCCGCGCAGCCCTGAATTTTTCACTTCTGCAATAATCCATTCAGCGCCTTTTTGCAAAATTTCCTCCATACCACAGAAATCACCATGCTTTTTTGCAATATCAAAAGAAATCGGCTCTTTGTGTTGTATATTCGGAAATACCTTATCTTGATCTTTAATTATAGACATATCTTACACAGATTTTTACAACATTAAAATTACACATAAAGTAATATTCAAGTAAATTTATCAATGGGCGGTGATTTTTGCCAAAATTGCAGTGGTTAGCGCGTTATTTTCAATAGCAAAATGGCAGGTTTTCTGGTAATTTTTCAAGTAAATTTCTTGATTTACATCGGGTTTAAATGTAAATGGGGTGATGCAAAATAGCAAATCTGCAAAAAGATTATACTGGTCCATTGAGGCATAATTTTTCGCGCTTTTACCCTGTAAATTCAGCGTTTTTACAATATCAGTATACTTCGCGGAATTGTAAATTCCCGGCAGATTCTGAAAATCTTGATAAATATTTTCCGGCAAATGAACTGTGATATTTCCCTTGATATTCTGCAAAATTTTAATTCTTTCCAGGCGATCTTTTCTTGTTAGTTGCTCTGAAAAAAATCTTGGAGATGCAATAAATGCAAGCTTTTTCCCGCGTTTTCCGGGGTTTAATTTTTTTATTGCGCGCGCCAAATCTTCGTTTGTCACCACAACTTTTTGATTATTTTGGTTCATATAACTGCCGCCAAGCCAAATAATTGCATCTGAATGGTGTATTTCCAGTAATGATGGGCTATTTTCAATTTTATTTTCCATTTTCACCGTAGTAATAGGTAAATTTCTGGCGGTAATTTTCACCCCGCGCTTCAGAAATTTCGCCTGTAATTCAGGATTTTCACCGGTAATTTTCGTTAATTCAGAATTTGTTATAAACAATTCCATGCCATGAATTTCGCTTGATTTCAGGAAATTTACTAGATTTTCACTGTAAATATGCGAATAAAGCGCAATATTGCTCTTGGTTTTTAGGCGATTATAAATTTGCACCAGCTCACCTGCTGCGCCTTGACCAATAAAAACACATTTTTCGTAGTCATTGCAGGCGTTTTCTGTAAGTTTATCACTGTCAAGATTGAAAATTTCAGCACCCTTCCCAACCTTTGCAAGATTTTCCTGAATAATCACAGATCCGGCGGAATCTCCACCCTTTCCCTTGGTTATAATTATCACTTTTTCCCTTGTGCAACCTGCAAAAAATATGCAAAATACCATTATTAGAACCTTCATTTTTCATTCCAAATTTTGCACACTTTTCACCCTTTGGAATAATTTGCAAATTATTTTCACTTTTCTCTTGACAGATGTGCAAAAATATGGTATAATGTTGTTGTATCGTTTAGAACGATTATGGATATTTATAGTAACAGCTGCAGTCAGGCAAATATGACTAATAACAGTAAACGGTTGCAACACCATTCCTATAGATCAAAAGAATCATTGCTTAAGCATTATAGTAATAAAGATCAAGAGACTTATGAGACCGCACAAGTGGTAATTGAGCATTTAGATGCAGGTGATCTCACATTTGGTATTGATGAGTGTCGGGTTATTGATAAAAGAGAGGTAAGAATGTTGCTGTCATCTGTGCAGAATGTAATGCAAGACTGGACAACCACAATGGATCAATTGATCACAAAAGCCCCGAAACCTTACGGCTATTCCGAGATAGTACACACGTTAATCAAAGAATGCAAAGTTAAATTCAGAAGTAAGTTGATTGAAGACTTAAAAGCAAGTATAGCAAATATTCCGGTTGAACAAGGTTGGATCAAGGATAGATTGCCTGCAGATGGTAATCAATGCTTCCATGACGTAGACTGTGCTAAATATTTTTCTTGCTCCACTAAGGAGATTAGCAAATATAGAAAATTGTTCACTCGCATACTCAGGGTAGCGGAGAAAATAGATAGTCTTATCCAGAATGGATATGCTGATGCTGAGTTTATCACAGCAACCCTCCTAGTGGAAGATTGTAATTACAATACGTATGAATCTGTAAATAAATTATTGTCAGATAAGCTAAATGCTTTGCAAAAAGCGATGCAGTCGCGCCCAGACGCGAGTTATAATAATCAAGCAGTATATGCATCAGTGTCGGAAAAAGTGGTTCACCCGCAACCAGAAGTTTCGTGGACTGATCAGGTATTAAACTTTGTAAGCTGTGGATGGTTGGGCAAAAGTTAGTAATTTGTTGGTTGGAATAATTTGCAAATTATTTTCACTTCTATCTTGACTATTAATTTTAATTTGCAATACTTGCTTGTTTTAGTTTATTAAAGGTTATTGCTATGGGTAGCAAAGTTTCCACATCTGCAGAGCAGAAAATTTCAATTAAAGTGCAGTCATTTGACTCTATTGTATTGGATAATTATATGTCTTCAATTTTGCGGATAGTTATGCAGCACAGCGGTTACGCAATTGGCCCCGTGCCACTTCCGTCTCAAGAGCACCAATTTATAATCAATACTTCGCAAAATATTGAAAAAAGAACCATGGGAAATGGTGGCGCCCCGCGCTTAAAGCACAAAAGAATGATATATATTTTCGATGAAACTGAACAAAAAAATATAGTTGGTGAGATTATGAATTTAAAAATTCCCAATGGTGTTGGAATTGAAATAAAAGCGCAAGATTAGGTATTTTTTACGGTTTTATGTCAGGGCATTTAAAATTAGATCCATTATTTCTAGGGCTTACAAGACCGGCAATGATTCTTGGAGTTTCCTTCATGTTTTTCGTGCTAAATTCACTAACGGCGGTGATGTTTTTTGTAATGACTTCCAATTTTAAAATTGTTCCGGTGGCAGTTTTTATACATTTATGCGGCATGATGCTTGCAAAAAAAGAGCCCCTGGCAATTGAAATGTTGCTTGTAAAAATGCAGAAATTCAACAAATGCCCTAATAAAATTTATCACGGCGGGGTTAATTCCTATGATATGTTTTAGATGTAATATGGGTTATTTATGCCCATAGATTTTAGAATTTCCACCTCCAGAGCTTCCATTTTTTCCTGATCTTGAGGCGCTATGTGGTCGTAACCCAGTAAATGCAAAATGCCATGCACAAGCATGTGAGTGCAGTGATTTTGAAAAGTTTTACCCTGTTCCAAACTTTCCCGAAGAAGCGTGTTATATGATATTATAACATCGCCAAGATAAGTTAAATCTTCAGTATTTGCGGCATTTTCCAGGTCACCACTGGGAAAAGATAGCACATTTGTTGGGCGGTCTTTCCCCATAAATTCTCGATTATATTTTCTGATAAATTGATCACCACATAGAACTATTGAAACCTCATACGGGTGATAAAAACCAGCTTTGTCTAATGTGGAAGCAATAATTTTGCGAATATCCGCGCGCAACATTCCAGATAGCTTCCAGTGGGCATTTTTTTGTAAAATTTCAACCCTAGTCTTTTTCATTGCGCATCGCCTTAATAACATTACTAATATCTATTCCGGCTAGTTTATAAATGTTTTGCTTATCGGTTATTTGGTAATTTTCTACAGACTCATGGGTTACATCTGTTACTTTTCGCTTAATCAGCAAGTTGTCAATATATGCTGCGTTTGGAGTGTATCCATGTTGCTTCATATTTAAAATCTCTATTGCATTTTTATAAGGAATTGCAGTTGTGCTGTTTAAAAGTTTACTAGAAATTTGATGGCTTTGTTGCAGGTTTGGCACGGGAAATTGCGCCTGAATTGAGTCCTCATCCACGTCATATTGATTTGTTTTTAAGTTATATTTGTATTTTACATTTCCATATTCATCAAATGCCTTGCCCTGCACCTTTTCTGTTACCGTTGTCATAGTATCTTTCATATTTTGAATATAATTGCTGTAATTATTGTAAGTATTATAGGCATATCCTGCCATTTTGTGGCGCATTTTTTCATCGGGGTAATTTTCATTTTCCGTGACGTACATTGTAACATAAGGAATGTTGTAAATTGGTGTGTGAATTGGATATTGTTTTTGACTAAAAGTTTCGTTATTGGATTTAAAAGTATCCCCGGCAATATTGGACTTTATACACCCGGTTAAAATAAATATTAAAAATAACACATTTTTCATTGCTTATTAGCATTTCTATTCAAACATAGCACTGAAGATTTAAAAATCTAGTATTTTATTATGATAGAAGACGCATATAAAACAAATATTAAAGCAGCGGTTATACTGTTTAACCTTGGCGGCCCGGGAAGTTTAGAGGAAGTTGAGCCATTTTTATTCAATTTATTCTACGACAAACGCATCATCACCTTGCCAAAAATTCCAAGATTCCTTATTGCGAAAATGATTTCAAAATTGCGCAAGCACAAGGCAACGGAAATATATCAAGAGCTTGGAGGGAAATCACCGATTGGCGAAAATACTTACCATCAAACCCAGCAATTGCAGGAGTATTTGATAAATCACTACCCCACTGTGGGTGATATTAACATTTCGTGGAGAGTGATGTACGCAATGCGACATTCCACGCCAAGGCTTGCAGAAATTTTGCCGATGATTGACGATTTTAACCCGCAAAATCTAATCCTACTTCCACTTTACCCGCAATATTCCACCACCACAACGGAAAGTTTTTTTGACGAATTTAAAGAACTTATGCCGGAATACAAAAGTAATACAAAAATCACTCCGGTGTATGAATATTACAACAATCCTGAATATATTCAGGCATGCGGGAGCTTAATTTTAGAATATATCAAAAATAATGACATTAATATGGCGGGGTTTAGGCTGTTATTTTCCGCGCACGGATTGCCAAAATCAATAGTAAAAGCAGGTGATCCATATCAAAAACAAACAGAGGAATGCGCAAGATTAATATTGGAAAATATCAAACCAAAACTTGGGGAAATAGACTCAATGGTGTGCTATCAGTCGAAAGTTGGTCCAAAAAAATGGCTTGAACCATCGCTAAATGACTCAATTGCCCTGGCAGGAAAGCAGAAAAGAAATGTTATAATTTTCCCTATATCTTTCACAAGTGAACACTCTGAAACGCTGGTTGAGCTGGATATTGAAACCAGAGATATTGCAAAAGAGTGCGGCGTGGAGCGGTATTTTCGCATACCCACCCTTGGGCACAGAAGAGATTATGTTGCCTGCCTTGCAAATATTTGCAAAAATATTCTTGCAAAATCATAAGGGGTAACTAAACTGGCAATTATAATTCAGAGAGGTGTGTTAGAGAGTTCGAATTTAACTTGAAGATATAGCAATTCCTTGACAAATTCTTGAACATCTAAAAAGTATGCAAGGTACCCCGCTTTTAATTTTTTAAATTCACTAGCAGATGCCAGTAGTGCAATTTTACTACTATTTTCTTGTAAGATTTGTTGCTCTACTCTTGCATAGGCTTCATAAGCTTGCGAAACATCTTGTTCTTGATATTCTGTAATGCTTGTTTGACCTTCCTCTGTATCAAGAATAATCAAAGCATAATTTGTGCGTTTTGCAAAGTTACCAATTGTTTTAATAGATGATATGCCATTAAGTTTATTAATAACGCCAATTTTCTTTTCCAGACTATCAAATATTGCCAATAATTGATTTTCATCACAACCTTGGTGTTCTTGAAAAACTGGGGTTCCTTCTTGCAAAGCAAATAAAGAGCTTGTAACAGCAAAGAAATTACTCCAATCAGCATTTCCCATGCCAAATTTTATTGACTGCTTTTCAATAATATCAATAACCTCTACTGCTGTTGCCCAATAGTGTTGTTTTTTGGTTCTAATTTGCAATTCAACCTTCAAACCATTATACTCTTGATTTTCACTTTTAAAAATATATACCATATGCAAACTTCTGTATGCACAACCACCTTTTTTATCTCTAGTTTTTGGCACCTTAATATAATCAACCTCATTCTTTTTGGTAAAACTAAAATCAGTGCGGGTATTTTCAAGTTTTTTATGTAGCGCGTATACCTCCCTAATATCATTGACAATCACCCTCAAACCCCCAATATCTTGCATTTGTGACACATTCATTGTTCCCATTCTGCTAATTTTATTTATAATCGTTGGAATGCGCTTTAGTCTTTGTGTAGTAATATTAGCTTTTTTACGACTTCTAAAATATTGATATAGATTTGTTCGCAATCTTGCGAGTGGCAGTGAGTGCAGTGAGCGATAGTTATTAATCAAAGCAAATGCATCGTTATCCGAGGGTGTTTGTGATAATGCTCTTCCAGCCTTATCAATTTGGGAATTACTTGCTTTCATAATTTTAAGCCTATTTCAATACAAACATTCAGTTGAAATTATTAATTTCATTTGTCAAGGTTTTTGTAACTTTATATACATTCGTAACTAAACCCACAAGATTTTTCTTGAAGATTATAAATTTAGATATACAAAATTTCTTTTACATAGAAAGAGAAAGTTAATGTTGGATATTTTTACGAAATATAACGAGCCGGAAAATTTACTTGCAAACTGTATAAGGTTTTTAACAGTTGATGCAGTGCAAAATGCAAATTCCGGGCACCCGGGAATGCCAATGGGAATGGCGGATATTATGACGGTTTTGTATAAAGAATTTCTGGTTTTCAACCCAAATGATGCCCGCTGGCAAGAGCGCGACAGGGTGGTAATTTCCAATGGCCATGGGTGTATGTTGCTATATTCCTTGCTATATTTAACCGGGTATAAAGATATTACACTTGAAGATCTTAAGCAATTTCGGCAAATTAATTCCAAAACTAGCGGTCATCCGGAAATTGAAATGCTTGAAGGCGTTGAAACATCTACCGGCCCTCTTGGGCAGGGGCTTGCAAATGCAGTTGGAATGGCGTTATCTGCCAAAATTTCCGGCACAAGACACTCGCAAGAATGTTTTAATCATAAAATATACTGCACTGTTGGAGATGGATGCTTGATGGAGGGAATTTCGCAAGAGGTAATAACATTTGCCGCGCATTACAATTTAGATAATTTGGTTGTAATTTTTGATGATAACGGTATATCAATTGATGGAAAAACCAGCCTTACAACTAGTGAAAATCAGGCAGAAAGATTTGATGTTGCCGGGTGGGAAGTTTTTAATATAGATGGGCATGATGTATTGCAAATTCGTGAAGCTTTCAAGTCTATTCAGGCTTCAAAATCACGCAAGCCTATATTCATTAACGCGAAAACTATTATCGGTTTTGGAAATGTTAGCACGGCCGGAACCGAGGCGGCACACGGAAATGTGATGAAAGATGAGGCAATTGCAGAGTTTAAAAAATATGCCAAATGGAGTGCAGATAAGTTTGAAATTCCCGATAAATTACTAACACAGTGGCGGGGTTTTTGGAAGAGAAATCAAGGGAAATATGACGCCAAACATACAAATACAGGGGGAATTTTAACACCTGCATTGCACCAGAAAAATACCCTGGAAAAGTTGGAGGAAATTAAGAAATTTTATCATGGAAATCCGGTAAATATTTCAATGCGCCGTGCAATGAATTTGATAATTGAAAACCTGGGAATAGACAATTATTTCCTATACGGAACAGCAGATTTATCACATTCTGTAATGCTAAAAAGTGTGAATAGCAACGCCATCACCGGGAAATCTTACCGCGGAAATTACATACACTTTGGCATTCGCGAGCATGCAATGGGCGGAATTTGCAACGGAATTGCGCTATACGGAATGCACAGACCGGTTTGCGGAACATTTTTAGTTTTTTCAGACTATATGCGCCCGGCAATCAGAATGGCGGCAATAATGAAGCTAAATGTTATATACGCCTTCACTCACGATTCAGTTTTGCTTGGGGAAGATGGCCCAACTCATCAGCCGGTTGAGCACCTAACGTCTCTGCGGGCTATTCCAAATGTGCAAGTTTTTCGCCCGTGCGATATAATTGAGCTGGCAGAGTGTTATAAAATTGCAATTTCCAGCAACATTCCTTCGGTTTTTGCCCTTTCCAGGCAAGATTTACCGCAATTAAAGCACGATATTGCAAGTTATCAGAGCGATAAATGCAGCAAGGGGGCGTATATTGTGCATGGGTTCTTTGAAAATCCTGAATTTTGTATTATTGCCACAGGCTCGGAAGTGCACATTGCTGTTGAAATTTCCAATAAATTCGCGGAAAAATCGATCAATGTGAATGTAATTTCCATGCCTTGTATGGAAATATTTGAGGCGCAGGCGGATAATTACAAACAGGGAATTTTGCCGGCAGGAAAGAAAATTTTTGCAATCGAAGCGGGGCTTGGGGTTTATTTTGACAAATACACCAGAGCTAGCGGTGGCAAGTTTTTCGGTGTTGAAACATTTGGAAAATCCGGTAAAATGCAAGATTTGCAGGAACATTTTTCACTAACCAGCCGGGCAATTTTTGAAAGTATATCAAAATTATACAGTTAATTCACTGTAATTCTAGGGCAAATTGAGGAAATTGATACAATTTTTCTCTCTTGATTTGCAGGCATTTCTGTGAAAATATCATCAAATGCCAAAGCCTTGGTTGCACCGAAAATTTGCAAGATTTTCCCTGCAATTACAGGGCAAAACGCCTGTAAACACACACTAACAGCAAGAATATGAGATAAAACATTGTTTAAAATGGTTGAAATTTCAGCGTCTCGCCCCTGTTTTGCAAGCTCCCACGGCTTATTTTGCTCAATTATCAAATTCGCAGATCGCGCAATTTCCAGCAACAATTCCAGCGCCAAAAATGTATTGTACCCCTGAATTGCCCGGGTAAATTCGCTAATTTTAGCCTGAAGATAATCAATTTCCACCAATGAATAACTGCCATTTGTATATTTTTGCACCATAGAAACGGTTCGCTGTGCCAGGTTGCCAATATTATTGGCCAAATCGGCATTTACAAGGTTGATTAATGCCTCGCGGGAATAATTTCCGTCATTTCCAAATGGCATAGAACGCACAAGAAAATAACGAAAATAATCGGTTGCAATCTCAGAATTTACGCCGCAAGATTGCAAAAATTCAATTTCCAGGTACGGATCAATCGTATTATTCAGCGATTTTGACATTTTTTCCCCGTTATTTGTCCACCAACCATGGGAAATAATGCAACTTGGCAAGCATTTCAGCCTTCCTGTGAAAATGCTATATATTTCCTGAAGATTTTTGCTATTTTCACCCTCAATTTCATCTGCAGAAAAATTTTCCGCCAGCAGGAAAGCCGGCCAATAAACCCCATGAAACCTTAAAATATCCTTCCCCACCACGTGTATAACCTTGGAATTATCACTGCGATTTAGCCAATATTTTTCATACTCCGCCCTGTGTTCAAATGCGGAAATATAATTTGTAAGAGCGTCCAACCATACGTAAATTGCCTGATTTTCCGCCCCGGGAACGGGAATTCCCCATGATAAATTCGGGCGAGAAATGCACAAATCCGACAAAGCTCCGGGTTTAAAATTTCCATTTTGCGCGTCTATAAATTTACTACCCGCCACAAATGCAACAACTTCGGTATATTTTTCCCGCGGGAAGATGAAATTTTCATTATTTCGATAGATGGAAAGCAGGGCTTTTTGCAATAAAGACAGGCGAAAAAAGTAGCATTCCTCTTCCTTCCATTCAACAGGAGCGCCGCTTGGAGCCTTGCCGTCATTAACCTCATCTTCGCTGTAAAATGCCTCATCGCGCACTGCATACCACCCGGCGTATTTTCCCTTGTAAATCCAGCCATTTTCAAATAATTTGTTCCAAAATTTTTCTACATATTTTACATGCCGCCCTTTTTCTAAAGATTCCGGAGTGATTGCACCGGTATTTAGATTTCTACCTTCAGTTGTGCGAATAAAATTTGCTCCATTGGCAAATAATACGTCGCGATTTACGCGAAATTCATCAATAGTGCTAGATAATTGCTCAAATTTCTGCAATGAAAAACTGCCATAAGCACATGAGCAATTGGAATAAACAGCCATTTTCGCAAATTTTTCCGATATTCTATTGCAAAAGTGCATCACATTTTCACCCGATACTTCGCTAGATTTCTGCACCTTGCTGCCATGTTCATCTGTGCCCGTTTGCATTTTTACATCGTAATTCATCAGTAAATTCGCTCGATTTATCACATCTGTCATTATATTTGTATACCAGTGCCCAATATGCGGATCGCCGTTAACATAGAAAATTGGAGTTGTAATATAGCAAGTATTTGTCATTATTGGTCGCCACTATCCTCATTGCTTTTATTATCTATTTTTTCAGCATTTGCCAAGATTTCCAATTTTCTGCGAAGATCTGCCACAACAGGATTCTCACCATTGCCAGTAAATTTCTTTTTATCTGCGAATGATCTGTCGCCGCGCTCACCTCTGTGATGCGGTTTTTTATCCCCTGAAGGGCGGTCGCTTTTGCCCGGTCTTTTGTCTGATTTATCAAAAGGTTTGTCTGATCTCTTGCTAGCATCTCTTTTGTTAAGTGTTTTGTTTAGGTCATCAAAAATCCCGTTTAAATCTTTACCATCGGATAATGATTTTTCCACAAGACTACGTATCATATTGGTTTCTTTTTTGCTATCTATGGGTTTTCTGGTAGTTTTTTTACTATCCTCACCAGGTTTTTTATCACCCTTTCTAAATCTCAAAGGCTTATCGTCATCAAATCGCATAAATTTCCAAATTATAATCTAACATTAGCGCAATACCTATAATTTTAAAAGTCAACTATTTTGCAATAAATTTATGATATACTTGCATATTAAAATATAAGATGTAAAGAATTATTCTGTTAAATCTAAATGAAGTATGCAAAAAAGTTGCAAAATAATATTATTATTTTTACTGCTAAATCTTACAAGTTGCGTTGTATATCCAAGTGATGGCGGGCAATATGGTCATAACGCACCGCAATATGGCGGGGGAGGGGGTGCGTATTACGGAGTTTCTTGCCTTAGAAATCCTTACGTTTTCCGCCTAGATCCCGGAGCCTGGCAAAGATGGGAAAAAGATAATTATCACATTAGTTGCACAAGATTGCAAACAGGTGGAGAGTGGTAAAAAAAGATTGACTTTTAGTTAAAACGGACAATGGTATTTGTGGTAATTTTTTGTTTTCAAGGGAAATGATTTTGCAGAAAAAGATATTATCTTCGCTATGTTTAGCGTTAATTCTGTTGTTTAATCTTGCAACATTTGCAATGGCAGCTGAAACTACAACAGAGCGACAAGCTGACTTGGAAGTTTCCAGGGTTGCGGAAAAAAATGGACTTGCAGACACCTTGTGTATCATAGTTCGCTGGGGAAGTGGAATTGGCGGTAAAGTAATTGGTGCAACGGTGATAATATTTGTTGGAATATCATGGTCAAGAGGCAATGGTGACCCAAAAGCCCTGGTATCAATTGTGATATTCGTTGCAATTTTTACGAATGGAGACTCAATTGTAAGATTATTCGTTCCAGGAACAAAGCTGAAAGGTGGTTGTGATTGCAAAGGATATTCAGAAGTGGGAAGGTTTACAACTCCCGATGGAAAAGTGGTTCAAATGAAACATGATTTAAAATTAAATGCAGATTGTTCAGAAAAAACGTAAAGGTCTATTTTTATCAATAGAATTAGTGTCAGTATTGATTATACTTAGCACATTGTTTGCTACTTTAGTAGCAGGTTTGGGGCACATGATGAATGTGCATCAAGTGTATAAAATATCTAAAGAATATGAAGAATATTCCCAGGCGATAGTTAGTTTTCGAGCTGCATTTGGTGCCTATCCCGGCGATTTATCTTCAGCATCTTTTAGTGGAACTTTAAATCAAGCAAACATGCAACAGAATTATAACATGTTAATAACTAGCACGCAAACTACAAGTTATTCCGCATTATTCTCCTCTCCGGAAACAAATCATATTGACAACAGAAAAGCGCAACTTGCATTTACGCAGATGTCTTTAGCAGGGTTTATTAACAATAAAGTTGATATAAGCTACCAAATATCCAATGCTTGCATGGGATATTCCAATCTTATTCGCAATATAATTCCAGTTACAGATTATACAAATTATGGCTCCTGGACAATTGGGATGGACAGCCAAAATACCTCATCAGGCGATAACAATTCGCCAAAATCCAGCGATATTTATAACAGCTCATTATACACAAATTTTGCTAATAAACCAAGGCTTATTTTATTTCGATATTCAGGAATTTCTACTTGCACAATTGACGTCACTGCAGGTAATGCCGGGCTTGTTTCGGGGGTTGTTTCTGAAATGTTGGATGAGAAAATTGATGATGGATTTCCCAATAGTAAAGCTGGAATATTGCATGCAGATCAGCAAAATTTAACTGGAAAATGTAAAGCTCTGCCGACAGGATCTACTAGTATTTTGGATAATAAATACGTAAATTCCCGTGCAAATTCTGGAGATTCCGGGTGTGTCTTAACATTTGTGGTGAAATAATCGCTTTTTTTGAAAAAAAATCTTGTAAATTATGTTTAATAGTCTATATTATGTGAAACTTATTTTTATTTTTTGATAACATTTTATGTCTAGTAGCAAATTGGCATTCGCAAATCTTGATTTCTCTTTATCCATGAAGCGCATTTTGGATGTCAATAAATGCGTAGATATTATGCATTATACAAATTTACAAAATTACCTGTGTTCAGATGTAATAGTTGCAACCGCAACTTCAGAAAGACATTGCAAAGCAATGGCAGAATACCTAGTGGATTTCTGTAAAAGCAAGGAAATTTCCTGCCTTAGCAGCGTTTCAAGCCCAGCAAAATTTACCTCCAACGACTGGATTATTGTTGACTGCGAAGGTGAATCAACAATTATACACGTTATGGTGCAGGCAAAAAGAGATTATTACGGCATCGATAGCCTACTTGCTGCAATTGCTCCGCAAAATTCAAAAAATGTAGCAAAACCTTCATTGTCAATTATCGAAAATAATAAACCTGCGGCGAAAAAAGCTGCTCCTGTTAAGGCTAAAGCTGAACCTGCAAAAGCGGTTGCGAAACCTGCGGCGAAAAAAGCTGCCGCGAAACCTGCAGTAAAAACAAAGAAGTAATTATATATAATATATGTCAAATTTTGAAGCTTTTTTAGATTCTTTGCCTGATTATGCAAAAGATATCAAGTTGAATGCAAAGTCGTTACTTGTAACTGGTGGTGGGAGTCTTTCCGCAAAACAGCTTGGAATATGCGCAATAACATCTGCAATTACTACAAAAAATGCAAATTTGATTCAGTTGATTGAAGATTTCTTCGCGCCAAACTTGTCTGCGGAAGAGCTTTTCGCTGCCCGTGGATGCGCGGCTATTATGGGTATGAATAATGTATATTATCGCTTTCTGCACTTAACTTCCAATCAAGATTACAAAGTAATGCAACCAGGGCTTCGAATGTCAATTATAGCATCTCATGGCATTGAAAATAAAGATTTTGAACTTGCTGCACTGGCGGCTTCGGCGATTACCGGATGCGGTTTGTGCGTGGATTCCCACGAAAAAAAGCTAAAAAATGAAGGGTTTTCAGGCGATGCAATACAACAAGCTGTAAAAATAGCAGCTGTAATTCACGGGCTATCTTGCGTTAATAACTAAAATTGTTGCAACGGCAACGGAAGCATTTTGCAATTGATAATCCGGGCAAATCAGCTTGGAATACGGCAGAAAAATCTCTTCTTGAATTACCCTGGAATATTTATTTGAATTCATTTCAAAATACCAATTTTCAGCGTCTTCTTCAATTCTGGCACAAGAAAAATCCTCATCAAAATGGTAAATATCTGCATTAATATCAGCGCAGCGTTGGTTGATAATTTGTTTTGCCTCCAGGGGTTGCGGGGCGCAAATGCATAATCCGCCGGGTTTAATTATAAAGCTCTTTTGCCAGGCAATTTCATAAATCATATTGCCTAAAAACTTAGTATGATCCAAGTGAATTGGGGTAATAACACTTGCCAGCGGTGGGTTTTCATCAAAAATATTTGTGGCGTCCAGCAGCCCACCCATCCCCACTTCAATAACATTAAAATCGCATTTATTTTTGGCAAAATAAACAATAGCAAGAATGGTGGTTGCTTCGAAAATTGTGGGATTAATACCCAGTTTTTCACAACAAAACCGCATATTTTCCAATATTTCATACATATTATCATCGGAAATCATTTCACCGTTAATTTGAACTCTTTCGTTGCACAAATGAATGTGTGGCGATGTATATTTTCCCACTTTATAACCAGAATTTTGCAAAATTGAGGCTATATAGCTGGTTGTGCTACCCTTGCCGTTCGTGCCGGTGACGTGTATTACATTTTGCAATTTGTTCTGCGGATTTCCAAATTCCGCAAGAATGGGATAAATTCTCTCGGCAGAGCTTCCAAGATCTTTGTTTGCGCCTAAATACAAAGGCCAATGCGGCATTAATGGCATATTTTCCCCAAATAATACTTGGTAAAATAAAAAAAATAACACGCAATGAAAAACTATTTGACTTTTAAAAAAATAGCTGAAGACTAGGTGTAAATAAAGTTTTTATCCGCAAATGAAAATCAAAAATTCTTTAAAAACACTGAAAACTAGAGATCCAAATAACCAAATTGTAAAAAGAAAGGGCAGATTGTATATTATTAACAAGAAAAATCCACGCATGAAAGCGCGTCAGGGTTAAGAATGGCAGATTTACCTAGTAAATCAATATATTCAGTAATTAAATAAATAACCATTTTTGGCGCACAATGTGTGCGTAAAACCGCGTCACACTTGGTGAAATGCAATATTCCAACCCTATAAATCAGTAAATTTTCTGGCACTTCTGGCAAGATCACGTTCTTTAATAGTTTCTCGCTTGTCATGCAATTTTTTTCCCTTCACCAAAGCTATATCAACCTTAATTTTCCCCCGTGTTGTATGGAAATTCAGCGGCACAATCGTCATTCCTTTTTGAGAAAGCTTCCCAAAAAACTTTTTAATTTGCGACTTATTCAGCAGCAACTTCCTGTCTCGAAGAGGGTCATGCTTTTCGGCAATAAAAGTTTTGTTATATTGCGCAATGTTTACATTCAGTAAATATGGCTCACCTTTTTTCAAAGTTATAAAACCGTCTATGATATTTATCTTATTTTCGCGAATGGACTTCACCTCGCTGCCAAGTAAAACTATTCCCGCTTCCAGAACTTCTTCTATGAAGTATTCAAACTTAATTTTTCTATTTTCAACAATTATAGACATAGGTATTGCTTTTAATTTTCTCTATAGTAAAATTTTTTTAACAAAAGTCAAGAAATGTTAATTAGAGATGTATTATTAAAAAAGCATATCATGGTTGTGCTGATTTTTATGTCAGCAAGCATGATTTACTCCATTTATAAGGGCTATAAATATTCTAATTGCTATATTTCAAATTTTAAACTTGTGTCAGTGCGCACGCCAAATCAAATAATAATTGGGTTGCCCAAGGGGGATAAATTGCGCGAAGTTTTGGTAAATTTGAATTATAAAAATATTCCCAGCCATCAATCTGATGCTAATTGTGAAAAATTTATGGTAGATACCATAAAAACATTCATTTCTGAACAAATAAGCTCGTATAACGGGGTGGACATCAAGCTTGCAAATTGCCACTATACAACCCGGGAAACTGATGGATGGATATTTATAAATGGCAGAAATCTTCAGCAAATTATGCTTGAAAAAAAGCTAATTCCAGAGGAGAAGAGGTTTAAATTTCGCAAAACAGACTGGTGCGAGTATTACGCCCCGGCGCAGGATGTGGATAATAGCCCCAAAGTTAAAAATAAAACTACCTGGCAACAGAAAATTAAAAAATTCCTACATATTAACTAGGAATTATTGCCCCGAATTGATCCCATTTTAAAGACATTCCACCAATTAAAAGCCCGGAAATATTGGGTATATTTAGTATTTCTGTGGCATTTTGCAATGTGACAGAACCGCCATATAATATTGATATATTATTAAGCCCTGCGCCCGCAAGGTGACTGCGAATAAGGCTTGAAATTTCCTCAATATCCAATGCTGAAGCGGGGTTTCCCGTGCCAATTGCCCAGATTGGCTCATAGGCTATCATAAAATTTTCCTCCCTCACTGCCGGTAAAATATCGTCTATCTGCTGGCATAAAAACTGCTGATATTTCTCCACGCCACTGCCACGAATTTCACTGGATTCACCTATGCAGTATATAACTTTTAGCCCGCAGGATATAGCATTTTTCACTTTTTGCAAAACATTTACATTGCCAGAATTTCTGGTTTCACTGTGCCCTATGATGGCATATTTTGCACCCAAATCATGCGCCATTTTTGCACAAATTTGCCCGGTATACGCCCCACTTTCATAATTTGAAACATCTTGCACCGCAATTTTCGCACGATTTTCAAACTTCTGAAGAGTAAAATCTAAATAACAACTAGGCGGGGCAATAATATATTCCACTTTTTCGCTAGTTTGTTTTTGGAACTTTTGCGCATAATCAGCTATAAAAGCACGATCTCCGTTCATTTTCCAGTTTGCAATTAAAAATTTTGTCATAAAAAACTTGTATTTTGCATTTTTATTATTCATATAATCATTAAAGGCAATATTTTTCATGAAAAAATCTTATTTAGCACAAGAAGTAGAAAAATTTAGTAAATACGCCGCAAAGTGGGCGGATAATAGTGGTGAAATGCGCATGTTACACGAATTTAACCCCATTAGAATTGAATATATCACGCGCACAATTGAAAAACATTTCCACGCTAATTATGGCGAAATTTCCATTTTAGACTTCGGGTGTGGCGGGGGAATATTGTCTAATTCGCTTGCAAAATTGGGCTTTAACGTCACAGGGGTTGACCCATCTGCGGAAATTATAAAAGTGGCGCAGGCATCTTGTTTTGCAAATTTAAAATATCAGGTTCAAGATGATTTTATATCGGAAAACATTGATAAATTTGATGTTATAGTGGTGTCTGAAGTGCTGGAGCACGTGCCGGATTTAGAGCTATTTTTCCTGCAAATTATGCACCGTCTTGCACCCGGTGGATTGGTTATAATTTCCACAATAAATCGCACTATTGAGTCTTTGGTTCTGGCAAAATTTTGCGCGGAATATATACTAAAAATTGTTCCAAAACATACTCATAATTGGAAAGCCTTCCTGCGCCCGTCAGAAATTAATGAGAAAATTGAGAAATATAACATGAAATCTGTTGATATTACGGGGGTTAATTACAACCCGTTTATTCGCAAATTTAGCATTTCACGCGATATAAAAATGAATTATTTTATAACTTTTAAGAATGTTGGTTAGAATTTTTACAGCATATCCTGAATATTTTAGCAATACTTTGGATATTTCACTTCTAAAGCACACAAAAAATAGCCGAATCTGGCAAGTGGAAATAATAAATTTGCGCGACTACGGCATAGGAAAGCATAAGAAAATTGACGACACAACCGCGGGCGGTGGGGCAGGGTTGATTTTGCGCGCAGATGTGCTGGCAAATGCCCTGGAAAGCAATATTCAAAACATAGAAAATATCTCAAACTCACCTGATCGTGCCTTGATTTTAACCTCTCCCCGCGGGAAAAAATTTAACCAAGAATATGCGCAAAATCTTGCGAAATTAAGCGAATTAAACATCGTTTGCAATCGTTTTGAAGGTGTAGATCAAAGGGTGATAGACTATTACAATATGCAGGAAATATCAATTGGAGACTATATTTTACTAGGCGGGGAAGTTGGCGTGTGCGTGATTCTTGAAGCAACGCTAAGGCTAATTGAAAACTTCATTCCAAACCACCAGGCAACGCACGAAGAAAGCTTTAGCACCGCGCTAAACGGAAAACTGGAATACCCGCACTATACCCAGCCAAATTGCTGGAAAAATCTTGAAATACCTGAAACATTGCGCAGTGGAAACCATGCGGAAATTGCTAAATGGCGTAGTAAAAATAGCAAAGAGCAAGACTAGAATTTATATTCCAACCCCACAGCCATTAACTTGCTATTTAATGCATAATTATACTTATCCCCTGATCCATCTTGCATGTCATGTGTTAAGGTAGTATCTGATTTGCTTAATATCTTAAAAGTCATCACAAGGCTGTCAAATCTTATATTTCCGCCGTAACCAAAAAATGGCGTCATGAAGGTGTACGCGTTCTCTTTTTCCAAATCATCTTTAATGGAAAGGCTATTACTACCATATCCGGCAATGGTATATATGCTATATTGATCTTCGTAATCATATCCAAGATTTACTCTAAATCCGAATTCATTTTTCATGCGAAACTTTGCGCCAATTAGTGAATTGGTAATTTGCACTTCATCTTTACCCATTCCGTAACTTGCATAGTAACCTTCGGGGGCTATAAATATTCCGCTTGAATACTTATATCTTACGCCAAAATAGGCATTTATTGCACTCATATTGCTTGTTTGTTTGATTGTTGTAGCATCGGTTAGCACATTAACACTTTCTTCAATCGTTAAATTGTTAATTATATTTTCAAGCCCTGCGTAGAAACGCTTTTCATGCAACCCAAATGGTGAGAAATCAAATAGCTTTTTCGTGTTTAATTGCGGCTTATTTTCAGGCTGATCTTGTATATTGAGAGTATTTACCCTTAGGGCATCTTGATTCTTTAATCGCTCCATCATGCGCAACTTTTCTAACTCTCTTGCTTGAGACATTTCATATTTTGAACGACCGGCAAAAGTTGGCTTTGCCCTTATGGTTGGCTTGCTATAACAACCAACAAGAAAAATTCCAATTAATGTTAATATTACAACTTTTTGCATAACTAACCCAAATATCCAAGCATTTTATAATATGCATACATTCTATTGCATCTTGCAGTAATCAGCTTTATTTTAATATCCAACATATTTCTTTTTGCTGTTAATATACTATATAAAGAGCCGTGTTTTTTGTTATACTCCACCTGCTTTTGTTCGTATATATCTTCCATCGCCCTAAGGGAATAAGTGTATTGTTCTATCATTTTTGAGTAAATTTCATACTCACTCCAGGCGTTTGAGGCATCGCGAATAATATCTTCGTATGCAATTTCTGAATTCAAACCTGCAATTTTCAACTGTTTTGTTGCCTTGCCTATATCAGAAATGCGCTTACCTCCGTCAAAAATTGGCACAGAAAGCTCAATTCTGAAAATATTCTGGTTTAAATTTGGGTATCCAGCTAAATACCAAAGCTTGGTATATCTATTATTCGAATACCCCACTTTTACATCGGGTAGAATGTCAACCATCTTTGTGGTTAATGCATATTTTGCTTCTGAAACGCTAGATTTTAATGACATCAACTTCGGATTACTGCGAACAACCATTTCAAGAAAATTTTCTATATCGCTTGCGGGCATAGCAACTTTTTCATCCAGAATTAACTCTTCCGCCGGCACCCCAAGCAGAGCTTTGTAAGTATTTTTTGCAATATCAAGGTCGTTTACAGTTTTAATTCTATCACCTGCAATCTGGGCAATATTTGCTGTTAATGAAACAAAATCATAGCTGCTTATCTGGTCATATTGAAGCTTAATTTTCCCAACCTCCATCTGCTGTTTTGCAACTTTTTCAATCTCATTTATCAATGGTAGGATTGCAGAATTACGATAAACGTTAATAAATGCCTCAACAATTTTCAAACGCGCCTCCTGCGCCCCATTTAGCAAATTATATCCATGGGCATCTCTCTCCTTATGTGCGCGCATTAATTTTGGCACAATTTTATGAAAAGAAATCGTCTGGTCAATATTTAGCATTCTGGTATCAGAGGTAACATCGCGATCTTCATAACTTGGGGTGTCATAGCGAATTTTATAGTCTTCCTTCTTGCTAATAAAATTTACCTGGGGCAAAACTTCTGAATAAGCATTGTATAAATTGTGATTCAAAATACCTTGTTCTAGTGCATTTTTCTGCAATTGCATATTGCTGGTTTCTGCAAGTTCTAAAGCGCGCGAAATAGTCATCTTTCCATAGATTGCAGGGTTTTCTACCTCCAAAGCATTCGCTAAAATGTGCCAATCGCACAGAATCGCCAGTAAAATTACAAATATCCTACATTTCATTTCCCGCCATCATAATACTAAATAATAAGGGTTCAAATATATATGTTATCAAATTTCTCTCGCCCGTGCGAATAAAAACATGCGCATACATGCCGGGTAGAATTTTTGACTTATAAACCCTGTCTAATTCCCCGGCTTTGAAGCGAATTTTCACAATAAAATAGGAATATCCACGGCTGTCGGTCTTTGCATCGTGAGAAACGTGCACAACCTCCCCAAATACCGGGGGCGCAAGGCGGCGATTTGGAAAAATAGGCATAACTTTCGCACTTAAACCTATATTTACAATAGAAATATTTTGCGGATCAACCTTTGCTTCAATTATCAAATCATCATTAATTGGCACAATTTCCATAATATCATTATTTTGATTCACCACTTGCCCTTCGCCATTTATATTTACCATTGTTACAATTCCGTCAACGGTGGATTTAATTGCCGTGCGATCAAAAATATCCGACGAAACAACCAATTGAGACTGCAATGACTGCAGTGAAGTATTAACCTCCTGTAAATAGTCCTCCAATTCCTTGGTATTTGTTTCCTTGGCAAGGCTAATTTGAAAATCTATTTCCTTGTTATGGTTCAAAAGTGCTTGATAGGAAGACTGTTTATTAGATAAATCACCCCGCAACATAAGGATATTTTGCTGAATGGAAAGCATTCTGTCGTGATCAGCAAGCTGCTTTTTTCTGAGATCTTCCCACACACGCTTTTCATCTTCCAGAGTGGTAATGCGTTTTCTAATGTATTCAATTTGCTCAACCAAACCCTTAATTTGCTCATTATTTTGAAGTTTTTTTGACTCAAGAATATCAAGTTTAGATTTCAAAACGCTAACATTGTTGCGCAGTTTATATTTTTCCTGATTGTAGAAAATTTCCAACTTGTTATCACTTTGAATTATTTTTTGCAATTCTGCACCGGGAGTAAAGTCTTCTTCGTCGTTAATTTCCGCTAAAATGCGCAATTTTTCTATTTCCTTGGAGTGATAATTGTGTTGCTTTATGACATGATCAGCATTGGATTTTGCCTCATTTAACTTGATTAAAACCTGACCTTTTGTAACTAAATCTCCCTCGCTTACAAGCACTTTTTCAATAATTCCGCCCTCAAGGTGTTGAATTATCTTTTTTCGGGAACTGGGTGTGAAAGTTCCGTTTGCTGTTACAGCACTGTCAATTTTTATCACAAAAGATAGTAAAAATATCAAGCCAAAACCAAGAATAATGTGCTTTTTTGTGGACTTAATATGCCATTGCATGTCGCTATTAATTGTTTTTTCCTTGACCCCGTCTTGATCAATAAAAATTAAATCATAGGAATGTTTTAGCAAATTTTTGTATATATAATGCAGGAATTTACCAGTGTTTTCAAGGGTAAATACAATTTTCACCCAGCGATACAACGCAATAGGCACATTTAATATGGTAATATAAGAATATACACATACAATGCGCAAAAAATTTACAGCACACAGCACACAGCTGTATGCCAATTTTATCAGCAAACACAAGCGGTGTAGTATATTTTGAAACTTTTTTAACATCATCTTTGCTCTACTTCTAATGGTTTATTGAATAAATTTGCCGGCTCGGTATATTTTTGCAGCTCGCCATTGTTTAAAACAATACAGCGATCTGAAGCCTTAATTAGCGCGTTATTTTGCGTTTCGGTTATCACAATACACCCCTTGCCCTTGGCGATAAATATTAATCTTTGCAGGGAATTTAACCCAACTTCATCAAGACCCATGCTGGGATTATTCAGCAAAATTACCTTTGGCCATTTGTAAAATGCCCGGGCAATTAAAATCAAGCGCTTATATGCAAATGAAATCGGTAGATTGTCAATTGTGGTTTCATATCCATTTACCAGGGAAAGTATAAAACCCTCCAATTTTGCTGTGCGCACCACCTCTTCAAGCTGTAATTTATCTGGATTGGAGTCAAATCTAGTGATATTTTGCAGTACATTTCCCACTAGAAAATCTGCATCAATAGATAAATAAGACACAAACACGCCCCCCGCACCAATGTATTTTTCCACATCAAGTTCGCCTAGTTTTACCTTACCAAATACCGGTTTTATTACCCCGCAAATTGCCTGCAACAAAACAGTTTTACCCCCGGAGCTATTGCCAATCACTGCAATACTCGCCCCGCTTGGAATTTTCAAGTTAATATCCCTTAAAGCATAGCGATTTTCCTCCTGATAAACGCCCTTAATTGCTGAAATATGCAATTTTTCAATTGAAAGCACAGTGCCGTTTGTCATCTCGGGAATCAAATTTTCATCATTTTGCATGAACATCAAATGGCGCATTTCTTTATAACTTCCAGAAAAATTCTTCATAGTTTTGATAATAGAACCAATGGCAGTAAATGGCTGGGACATTTTACCAAATAAAATAGAAGTGGCAATCATTTCACCGGAGGTCATTTGATTTTCAATAATCAAACATGCGCTGCTTGCGTATAACAAGGTTTGCAGCACAGCTTTCATACCGGCTGTGATATTTTGATATTTTGCCTCAATATCTTTATGGTCAATTTTTACATAAGAAAGCGATAAGCGATTTGTAGAAATAAAGGCAAGTATGTTTTTAAAACAAGTTGCAATAAGCCCGCTATCTTTTGATGCACCGCTCATCCATTTATTGGCATAATTTGCCTTGCCTGTAAAAATTTCACCCTTTGGTTTGAGTAGGGCATTTTCCATAACATAAGCGATAATTCCTATTGCAATTGTGCCAAGCATGGCAATTAGCCCATTTACCCAATGAATGCAGAAAATTGCAATTAAAAATCCCACACCCCACAGCGCATCGCACAAACCGATTATTCCATACGGGCTTATAAGAAATGCTTGTATATTCGCAATATTACTGCTAATTTTGTTACTACGATACAGCAATGAAGTGTGCAAGTCCATTGCCAGAAAATGCAAGTCTACATTGCAAGATAATCTTGTGAGAATTTTTACCCTTTTTGCCTGCAGAAAATGCATTTCAGCATAGACGGCAATTGCCATAAAGGTAATCCAAAATAAAGTATGATAACTTCCGCTTGAAAGCACTCTATCTAAAACCTGAATTGAGTAAGTAGAGGAAATGAGAAATAAAAAGCTAATAACACTGGAAACCCAAAAAATTTGGTATAGCGTCTTAAAAAGACTGTCTATATTAAAGTTTTTTTCCATATATCGCACGTTTTAGAAAACAACGTAATGACCGATAATTTTAAAAAGCAAGAATATTATACGTTGTAACTATATCTCGATAAACTCAATATCACTTACCACAATTAGCTTATTTGACGCAATATACAAGTCATTGTTATCCATTGTAAACGCACTATCTTTATTGTAGTTTATTTGGACAATGTATTTACCATCAACCACCTCAATCTTTATATGCTTAGTGGTAAAATCACTTGCATCCTTAACGTAAATATTTATTTTATCAGTCTGAGTTGTAAAATCGGTAATGGTGTCATACGAAATAGTATTATTGTCGGTGTAGAAGCTGTCAGTATTACTTTGATATAGTATTGTATTAACTCCATTGCTGGAAATAATACTATCTGCACCATAGCCGCCATATATTATATTCCCCCCTTCTCCGCCATTGATTGTATCATCGCCTTCTCCGCCATTGATTGTATCATCCCCGGCATCACCATTGATTGTGTCAGATCCATCTCCGCCATTGATTGTGTCAGATCCATCTCCGCCGTTTAGGGTATCATCGCCTTCTCCGCCATTGATTGTATCATCCCCGGCATCACCATTGATATCATCATCCCCGGCATCACCATTGATATCATCATCCCCGGCATCACCATTGATATCATCATCCCCGGCATCACCATTGATTGTGTCAGATCCATCTCCACCATTGATATCATCATTACCACTGCCACCGTACACTATATCATCCCCCTCATGGCTATTGATATCATCATTTCCTTCGCCACCGTACACTATATCATCCCCTTCGTTTCCATATAGGTTATCAGATCCATCTCCACCATTGATTGTATCATCCCCGGCATCACCATTGATTGTGTCAGATCCATCTCCGCCATTGATTGTATCATCACCCTCTCCACCATTGATATCATCATTACCTGTATCTCCGTTTAGGGTGTCATCACCCTCTCCACCATTGATATCATCATTTCCATTTTCACCATTGAGAATATCATTGTAACCACCACCGGTGATTGTATCATTTCCAGATCTACCATATATCAAATTTGCAGTAGCACTATTGCCGTTGATTGTATCATCCCCGCTAGTGCCAATTTGCGAATAAAGCACATCTCTCATAGCAATTAACCCATACACTTTTAGGGTCATTGTATCCGATCCACCAACAGTAGAGATAGTTACAGTATAGTACTGTTTTAACTTATCTTCGGTTTTAATAGCAGCTACTGCACCATCAAATATATATATAAGATCTTTACCGTGTTCAAAATTATAAATAGTGTCATTTCCACCCAATGCGTCATTATAGTAGAAAGTATCATCCCCTTCTCCGCCGTCAATTATATCATCCCCTTCTCCGCCGTCAATTATATCATCCCCATCTCCGCCGTCAATTATATCATCCCCATCTCCGCCGTTGATTGTATCATCACCTTCTCCACCATAAATTGTATCATCCCCATCTCCGCCGTCAATTGTATCATTTCCTGCGCCACCGGTGATTGCATCATTTCCACCCATGCCAAATATTCTATCATCCCCAGATCCGCCATTGATTGTATCTACAGTATTTACTGTATTGGTAGTAGACACGCCAGGAGTTTTAACGCTTTCACTGCCATCTTTTACTGTAACTGTAAATTGTGAAGTTGTTATTTCTACGCTACCCTCACCGCCATAAATTGTATCATCCCCATCTCCACCATTGATTGTATTCTTCCCATTACCACCATAAATTGTATCATCCCCATCTCCACCATTGATTGTGTCATCTCCGTAAGAATTGGTTTTAGTAACTTCTGTTAAATTATATACATTAGTTACAGTATCAGCATTATAAGTATAATCTCCAATTGTGTGCGATATAGTGTCACCAGAAAGGCTATATATAACATCATCCCCATCTCCACCATTGATTGTATCATTTCCTGAAGTGCCAGTTAAAACACCTCCGGAGATAGACCCATTAATAATTGTAGCATTAGAATAGCTACTAAATAAAATACTACTCAATATCAACTTACCCATATCTGTTGCCGAGCTAGACTTGGATCCATCTAAATCTCTTGCATTTCTTAATAATATCTTTATTTCCCAGGTAGTGTCATCATCTGTATTGATATAAACCCAATAATCATAGGCTGTGGTTTTATCTGCTGTGCCAAGTATAGCTGTATCAACTGTAGCTTGTATAATAAGCACATCTTGCACCACAACACCTTCCATAAGAGATAGATCTAGCGAGTCTGTGCCACATGTAAAATCGCTAATAACGTCATAAGCACTGCCTTTAGATTGCAGCGAAGCTGTAGATGTATATCGAAATATATCATCCCCATCTCCTCCATCCATAATATCCGCCCCATATCCACCAATAATCGTATCATTTCCCTCTCCGCCATTGATTGTGTCATTTCCTTCACCACCTTCTATAATATCATCGCTTGAACTTCCAGTGATTGTATCATTCTTAAATGATCCCATAAAAACACCATCAGTAGCAGAGGTAATTGTATTACCGGTAAGTATTCCATTTGTTGTACTGGCATTGTAAATAACATCCTTTTCAGTATCAAAATCACTGTCACTCATGCCAATTAGAAACACGCCCATGTCCCAGATATCATCACCATTTAGGTCAATTTGAACCAACAAACCATCCTCACCGTCATAGGTTTCTTCTTCCAACGTGATATCATCTTCGGTGATATATCTAGAACCGCCCAGGGTTGCTAAATATGAAAGATTTATAAGATCTTTTTCATCTCCACTATGAGGATTGAAATCTGAAATCACCATATAATTATCTGTGTCAGTAACGGAGTGTATCACATAAAAGGTGTCATCACCTTCCCCTCCAATAATCATATCATCACCTTCCCCTCCAATAATCATATCATCTCCCTCTCCCCCGCTTAAGGTGTCATCCCCGCCGTCACCATCTAGTAAATCATTTCCTTCCAATCCATTTAGCACGTCTGAACTGGTAGTTCCGACTGTATAATTTATAAATTCTGCATTATTATCTTGTATGCCAATATCAGTATCTGAATATACAATATCATCATCTTCATCAAAGCCAATATCCACGCCATTAATAATTACGATCTGCATTTCCCAGTCACTGTCATCATCTGTGTTAATTTTTATAATTTTATCATCATCTGCGCCATCGCTATCCACATCTACTTCATCTATCTGAACATCTTCATCGTCTAAAAAACTACCATCTGTTTTTCGTAAGAATGCAATATTGATTTTATCCACGCTGTGTGCAAAATCAAAAATCATATCACTGTAGCTCGTAGAGCGATACACGCTATCACTTATAGCGGTATAATAAAATTTATCTGTACCGCCAGATGCAGTAATTTTATCATCTCCCGCGCCGCCGAAAATAATATTCGTCCCCCATGTTGAGCTTGAACTTGGAGCACTCTCGTCTATGTCCAGCAGGCTATTGTCAGTCATGGAACTGGCAGCTGATATTATATCATCTCCCGCGCCGCCGTAAATTTTATTATCACCAAGGCCAAAATATATAATATCATCACCATCTTCGGCATCAACTATATCATCGCCCGTGCCATCATATATAATATCATCTCCCGCTCCACCGGTTATTATATCATCTCCCGCTCCACCGGTTATTATATCATCTCCCTCTCCGCCAGTTATTGTATCATTGCCTGCATCTCCATTTAGCGTATCATCTCCCGCTCCACCGGTTATTATATCATCTCCCTCTCCCCCAGTTATTGTATCATTGCCTGCATCTCCAGTTAGCGTATCATCCCCATCTCCGCCAGTTAGCGTATCATTTCCCTCTCCGCCTACTATATTTATCTGTAAAGAAGCATGGTGGTTAATCATTATATCATCTCCCTCTCCTCCGTTAATAGCTCCACTTCCCGTAAGACTTGCGTTGTCGAAAAAATAAAAAGAGTCATCCCCGCTTCCTCCGTCAACAACTTCTCCATTTTCAATGAATATTATATCATCCCCTGCATCTCCGTTTATGGTATCATTTCCGTCATTGCCATATAGGGTATCATCCCCTTCATTGCCATATAGGGTATCATTTCCTTCAAATCCAAAAATAATATCTGCAACAACGGTGCCAGAGAGGGTCACGCTCTTTCCTATTTTAATTTGCCTGGAAAATGTCAACATAGAAATAAAGGATTCTAGCGCGATAGCCTTCATTGTGTAAACCTTGCCATTATTACTAAAACTAATATTAAAGTACATTGTAGTATCGATAATCTCATTGTAAATTGCAATAGTGCCAGATAGTGTGGAAAGCTGGATAATATCCTTACTGCATAGGTCGTTAATAGTATCACCATTAAGATCGCCAAGTGAGGTAAACTTAAATGTATTTACCTCTGCAATTCGATTATCGTATTCCGTATCTGTGATATTCCCATATCCACCATAAAGCATATCAACACCCTCTGCACCATAAAGTATATCATCCCCATCTCCTCCATTGACTGTATCATCCCCTTCGTTTCCATATAGCACATCATTCCCTGCATCTCCGTTTATGGTATCATCTCCACTTTCACCATAAAGCGTATCATCTCCATTTTTACCATTGATTGTATCGTTCCCTGTGCCGGCTTTAATAATATCCACCATACGTGTGCCGATTATTTCATCATTTTTTATTGTTCCATAACGTGTGTCACCTATTTTAATGCCAGATGATTGACATTTGATATTATAAATACTCAAGGCAGCAGCGCTTGACACAGTTACATAAATAATAAAATCTGAACCATCCTGGGTGCTATTCTTGTCTGAATCTATCCATAATGTGCTACTTCCCTTTGTACTGGTGGTGATATTAATATAATTTGAAACATCAGTATCACTTATATCCTGTAAATCAATTAAATCGGCGCTTGCGTTGAAGTTGCTAACAACATCTGCGCTAGATAAAATTGATTCTGCCAAAGAAGCGTATTTAACAATTGCACTCCCTGTACTTGCAGTTATAATGTCTGCACCATCCCCACCTATGAAGGTATCTGAACCAGTCCCCCCAATTAGAATATCATCACCTGCGTCACCATTTAATGTGCCACCATCTTTACCCCCAATTAGAATATCATCACCATCCCCACCATTTAGCGTTACATCACTGCCAAGGGAATATTTCGTAGAAGATAAATCTAAAATATCCTTCCCAGTACCCCCAGATATTGAAAGAATTTTCTTACCCATTGTGTCCCATTCTCCAGTGGAACTAACACTATACTCCAATGAAAAAACATTATTACTATATCCAGTAACATCTGCAAATGTGATATTAACCTTACCATCCCCACCGTCAATTAGTCCATCAAATTTAACATAAGTACCATCCAATCTCCACTCCATTGATGTGTCGTATGCATTTATAATTGAATATTTACTACTCCACATGGCAACATTTCCATTTTCATCATACATTGGTTGAATTTTGGCATCTATAGTCTTGCTAGTTTCATTTACAAAAATTTTTGCACTACTACCAAGACTGTCAGTTCCATATGTAGTAAATGCACTAGTACGCGATAAAATACGATCAGATGAGAAGGTTTTAGAATATTCCAAAAACTTTTTCTGCCCAAACAATAAATTTACAGAAGCCTGCACCTGCAAAGATGCATCCATTTCCATGCCAACTTTGAATGTTAAGCTTTTGGTATCACCATTATTATAGGTATATTTATTTACAAAGGAAATAATATAGGTACCACTGGTTGAGCCTGCTGCGCTAGTCATGTTATAATCGCGCGAGACATCCTTACCTGTTTCATCCAGTAGCATATAAGCGCTAGATTTAAAATTACCACTTGTATCAAAATTTAATTTATCTATATCAAATAAAGAAAATTGAATTGCCTGACTATTGTCATTTAACATCCTTGCCCTGCCATTAATTACTGTATTTTCCACTGCAACGGTAAACTTGTTATCAACCACTGAAGCAATAGTAAAACTAATCTTGCTGTCCACACTCGTTCCGAATGGATCTTTTGCTGTAATAACCAAGCTTCCTACCCCATTCCAGTCTTGTGGGAGGGTGAGAGTGGCTTTTCCTGTGGAATCAACACTCACCTTTGCGCCTGATATAGCTACACTTTTAGAGTCTATCACGCTAAAGGTGAAACTTAACTGCGAGTCTGGGTTATCTGCATCGCTAATATATGGGAAAATATTAAAAGTAATAGGAACATCTTCTAATCCGGAAATGCTTGGAAGCGTCGTCCAAACTGGCAAATCATTTACAGAATTAATAATAATGCTATTTGATCGCACTGTAGAGCTGCCTTTGTACTCTAGGGCAAAATTTAACGCCTCTGAATTACCAGATGTATGGTAATTTTTTGGGAATGTTGCTACTACATTAAAGCTTGTATCATTTTTTACTACACTGTATTGAACATCTTTGGTGCTGCCGGTGGATTTATTTGTAATGCCAATATCTGCCGCTGTTATGGTTACCCCTGTGTCACTGACTGTAAAAGTACCAATCACAATACCATCTGTGATCACAGCACTATTATCTTCACTATACGCCGAAAGGGTTGATTTCGTAAATGTAAACCAATCTTTATACGACACAGAAGGTTTGTCAATGCTGTCTATTAGATATTGCGCAAAATTATCACCATAATTTGTATCAGAATTTGTACCAACATTAATAATATAACTTTTACTATCTGCTATAAAAGAGACTTTGGCGTTATATGCATAATTTTTATATGCACCACTTACCGCGCTGTTGGCTGCGTCAGACTGGATATTAAATACATCACTTGTAACTTGTAAGTTGGAAAGATATGAAAACTTGCTTAAGTCAAGTCTGTCTAAACCTATATCAAAATCTTGTATAGTAATAGCGCCGGAAGTCATACTTGTTGGGGCTATATAGGTTGTAGCAGTGGTATTATTATCATAAATAACATTCTTTCCCGCTCCAAATAAAACTTTATTAATTGTGCTATCAACTGATATTGCAAGACTTCCTGTGGAGCTTGAGGCGTTAATAATTCCCGTTCCGCTAGTGGGGGTAGTGGCAACAGCTTCAAATTTAAACAAATTTTGAATATCTGCAGCAGTTAGTATAGATGTATCCGCTACTCTTGATGCTAATGCATTCTTGCTTAGAAGATTGTTAGATATAATTGTGAAATAATATCCATTATCGGCATTGGTGTCAGAATCTGATGCAATGCTAAATTGCTGCGTGAGAGAGAGATTGGTAAAATCAGCATTAAAAGATCCATCAGTATTGAAAATTTTTACAGTAGTGCGTATATCATACTTCTCTCCACTCCAATAAACAGCGTACAATGTAGATTTTAATGCATCAAATGATGTAAATGGCGATGATGTACCTAGATTGTATTGACCGCTTTGAGTGTAATTTGTTGCAAACCACCCATCACCTTCCTTGTCATACCCTGTTACGTCAACGGTAGATGTTGCAATAGCGCTGGATGGTTGAACATAGTAGGTATCATTTCCGGAAATGGTAAGTGTTTTACCAGTCTCCAGACTGGAATAACCCGCATTATATGCAGTAACTATGGTGTTGTTATTGTCAGATGTTAATGTTGCGGTGGCGCTAATGCTTTCAGTGCTTGGGTTTAAAGTATAACCTTGTGCAAATGTAGTATTGTCATATCCAAAATTTGCTGCAGTCATATCTCCAAGATTATACTGCGAAAGCAAAGCTCCGTAACTCCAACCAGATGGATATCCATCGTTAACGTTAACAAGGGTTGTGCTTACAATATATTCAGATCCATTCCATGTAACAGTTGCAATGGATGTGCCAATTGTAATAGCACTACCTCGGCTTGCATTTGCAGCAACCAAAGCCTTTGCAAAACTCCTACCTTCATTGCCAAAAGCGCCCTTTACATACATAACGCCGCTTAGGAATGAGCTATTAAATGTTCCATAAAATTGATCACCTTTATTGACACCTAATGCTGTATTATGAGATGTAAAAACCAATTTACTGCCATATAAAGCCTCTACCTTGGCCCATCCAGTGGTTCCATAGTCTGTAACATTATTAGTATTAGCACTATAAGACTGCGCAAAAGATTCCACAACAAATCTTTGCGAGGCTTGCAATTGCGCCGCTTCAACCATCTTTAATAAAGAATTGGGAACAACTCTTGTGTCCCCTCCTAGAGCTGCATTGGTATCTGCTGCCAATCTTCCAGCTAAATATAAACTCCATTGTTCTTTGCCAAAATTGGCAATATTTTGCCCTATCAACGGATTGTTCGTGCTAGACCAGTCTGTGCTATTTGCAATGCTAACATTGTGTAACAATATACTTGCTGCTTCTTTTTCTATTGATGTTATTGCCCCGGAACTGTTGACTGCAATCTTGAAAAATACATTTAGAGCATTCTGGGTAAAAAATATTTCTTTAGCACCACTGGCGTAAGTACTTCCTGCAGAACTTGTATATGTGGCATATGTGCCATTCAAATTTGCTAAATCAACCTGATAACTTCCAGGCGTCATTCTTCCATCTCCGGAAATATTCGCCGCACCTTTAGTTCCGCTTGTGGAATCATTGGCATACGTATAGTTTTCATAAGAACTTGGGAAGGCGTCTTTTTGCAGCCCACCTATAATTTTGCCTTTAGTGGTGTCATCATTACCAGGCGCTGAAAATGTTTCAATAGACCTAATGGTGTTGAAAAAGTTAGCAATGTTTGTTGCATTGGCATTACTCATACACTCCGCAATATTAAAATAAGTAACTCGAATATATAGGGTGTAATTTTATTTGCAAGTTTTTTTTCCAAGTCTTAAGATGGTTATATGCAACTTTAACCAAAAAGTTCTTGAAAAATTATGTTTTACTTAAAATATATGATATATAAAGCCTGAGCGAGTGAAAAACATATGCAAAAATAGTAAATGAGTTTAGCTTTAGATATATTTTATATTGTTGCAATATTCTTAAGAAGTATATAATTACCGTTTTTTTAACAAACTACTTGCAAATTAGATTTGTATATATAATATTCAGAGTGTGTTTTTACGTATATTGATATGTCTAATGATGATACAGCAAATTCAACGCAAAGTGGAAAGATAGAAGATGCTCCGCAAAAGCCAAAGCAATTTATGCAGGGTAGTAACCCGTTTAAAAATCAGGCAAAAGGCGGTAACAAGGGTATAAAACCTAATCAGGGTCAGAAATTCACCCCGCCAATTTTCAAAAAAACACCTAGAGGAAATTAAAATGTCACCCAAACTTGGACTAAATGATCTTGTAGAGCTGAAACTCTTTAAAACCTCGGAATTACTTGGTAAAATGCGCGGTCTTTCCTCTGCACGCTATATGATGTTGCAGTCAAATGATAGAAATAGTGAGACATTTTTTCTTTCAAGTGTAAATGGTGCTAAAATTTTTCAAGAACGTGAGGTAAAATATAGCAAATCAAAATTACACAAAGTAACCGTAAGCCAGGTTAATACGATTATTTTACATACCACAAAAGCGAAAAATATCCCTGCAGCCATTGAGCTTTATCACAATTTTGGGGTGAGTGCACATTTCATTATTGACACAGACGGCATTGTATATTTGCTAATACCAGTTGAATTTATGGCATTTCACGCGGGCACCAGTAGCTTTAAAAATCTTAACAAAATTGGCATACCAAATTACGGAATTGAGCAAGTTAAAAGCCTAAATCCCGTGACAATTGGGGTGGAAATTCTCACCCCGGACGGCAATATTGTAACTTACACGCAGGAGCAATCCCTGCAAATATTGATAGATAATTTACTTGAAATTTACCCAAATATCAAAAATATAATAAGTCACAGCACAATTGCGCCAACCCGAAAGCTTGACCCGTCTTGCATTGCCTTGATGTGTATTAATCGTGATAATTTCGCTGATTTGACGTCTTTTCCAAAAAAAGCCAGCCCAGCTTTGCATCGTGAGTTGATGGATTTTTTTCATCTTCGCAGTCAGATTAATAGTGAAAAAATCACGGAAATTACTAGCATTTTAGATGGCGTAGGGTATGATATGCAGTGTAGCGATAGTGCGAATTTTCCGCTACTACTTGCCGGCGCGCTTGCGGATTATGTCAAGCACATTTCACCGGAGGAATATCTAAAATCTTCAGTATTTACCGATAATTTGGCGAAAATTATCACGCACCCCGTCTTTATTTATTACGAAACCAACACTTATAATGCGAAGAAAATGCCGCAGATTTTACAGATTAAATACCCAAGTTCAGTGAATATAATGAAGCAAATTGACATTATTTCCAGTGATGAATTTCATGGAATTTTGCAGCAAATGGACTTGGATCGAGATTTTCTTGAGTGTGTGGAAAATGTAAGCACCGAGCTTGCAATTGTGAAAAAACTGGTTAAGGAGATCAACAAAATTCAGGTTAATTATTCTACTTGATAGAAGTGCAACGCGGGCACGCTTTTCAGTGCTGTGTTCTGCGCGATCCAGGTTTTAATTAGATATTTAAAGTCTTCACTTGGATGAATTTTCTTATAATTTTCCGATTTATCCTCAAGTTTGTCGAGCTTGGATAATACAAGGAATATGTCTGCAGACTTCAAATCTTTTGTGACTCTAGCCGAAGCGCAGTAAAGCATTGCACCGTTTTCAAGTGCAAAATTTCTTTGCAGGCAAGTAGAGATTTCGCGCCTTAATAATTCAGAAATTTTTCTCTGACGAACTGAAGGTTGAACCTCTGGCATATTGTATTATTTATTAAAACTTCCAGTATTAAAATCAGCTTCGCCGGCAGGGTTATTGGTTACAATTTGGAATTTCCCAACTCTGCTTTCCACGCCGTTGTTTACTATTGAATTTTTAACTTTTTTTGCATTATTTTTACGCATCATAGCTTTCTTTTTTTTCGCTTTTCTGCGTTTAATAGCAGGAGTATAATGCATTTTTTCCTTCAAAATACCAAATATACCACTTTTAGACATCAATAAGCGCAACGAGCGAATTAACTGATCAACATCGCGAACAGATCTATCTTGTTCTTGTGATCTATTGTGAATTACTTTTGACATATGAAAAAATACTACTTAGATCTATTTATGTCTTATAAAATCTAATTGTCAAGCACTTTTTTTGCAGGACTTTTCACGATTGTTCTTGACATTACACTTAAAATACAGTATAATAAATTGTATTACTTGTAAGTCTGTTTGTTTGAAAAATGTCGTGCCAAATTATCCAATTTCCAAAGATTACCAATCAGAATATAGGGGTTACAACCGGCAAACAGTCTGAAAGAATTAAAATTGCATTTGACGAAATTGTTAGCAAAAGAGCTGTTAGAACACAGCAGTACCTCTGTGGAAATATAGATACTTTAGCATCACATTCAGGTTCAAAACAACGTATAATGATTGGAAATGTTATTAAATTTCCAAAAATTATCAAACACTACAACAGTAATACATGTATATCAGACACTGAAATTGACCATTTAAAACACGTTTATGAGGGGCGTAAAAAAATGCTTGAAATTGCATTGGAAAAATTATTGATCATGAAATCAAAAAAATAAACTCTTGAAAGTAATAAAATACCCGCTACTATAATACAGTATACATTTATAATGTGCTTTATGGGTAGTATTAGATCTTTTTCTGCATTATGCGATTTCAGCGGGGCAAAGTATAGCGTTATTTTGCAAATAGGGTACCCAGACCCAGAGCATCATCCTTTGCATTTTCAGTCAGAATCACTTGGAAAAACTCGTGGTGGAAGAGTTCCGGAAAATATCATGCAATCACTTGTAAAAATATATGCCTTGGCAATGGAAAATAATGTAGATTTCCCCGAACTTGCTGAATATGCAATAAAAAATGCGTCCAATGCGAATAATTCTAAAAGCATACAGTCGTCAACACCAAAAACTAAAACAAATTAAACCGTTTACTTACTTCCATGCCAACTTCATACATTCCAACATTTATAAGCTTAATTAGTGTAATCTTGGGCTTTTTCGGTATAAAACACACCATATACGGAGAATATAACATTGTTTTTATTATTATAATTACAATGTGTATTGTAGACTTTTTAGACGGATTTATTGCACGAAAATTAAAAGCTGTTAGCGTATTTGGCGGGCAAGTTGACTCGTTGTGCGATGCTTTTGCATTTGGAATTTTCCCGGCAATTTGCAGCTATTTATGGCTATTATCAGATCTTCGATCTGTTGGAATAATCTTATGTGGCTTGATTGTTTGCGCATTAATTTTTCGCCTTGCAAGATACAACGCCCTGCAGATACTCAATGTAAAAGAGTACAAAGGGGTGAATTTAGAGAAATATTTCGTTGGAATTCCTGCGCCAATGTTTGGATTTTTAATCATATTACCAATCGCGCTGTTTGCAACCTTGGAAATAAATTTGTGCACGCAATATTTAGAAACCGAAATGTGCCACTATTCGGTTGGTTATTTAATTGGACTATACCCGTTTAGAGTTGCGCTTTCGCTTTATTATCTAATTATTTGCTACCTTGGCATCAGCACTATACCAATTATTGCCCTAAAAAGCATCCCGCAGCGCACAATCAAAAAAGTATCTGCCGTGCTAATTCCCGCAATGATTGCAATGCTTTATATGTATGGCATAACGGAATTTGTGCTAACCTTGGGGCTTGTAATGCTAATATATATTATGCTTAGCATGTGGAATAGTTTTTTGCTAAAGAAAATTTAACATGAAATACCTCATTCAAATTGGAATTTATATAGTAGGTTTGGTGGTGATAATATTGTTATTATCTTTAGTACCTTTTAGCTTTATTCCCCAGAAAATTTTATACAAAACAAATATAAAGCCCATTACAATTTCGGAATACGGCTATATTAATCTTTTTTCCAGGCAATATTTTGTGAATAATTTTGCATATATAAGCAAATATACAGACGATGCATACGTAATTCTGAGGTCAAATAAAATTGGAGTTAGTATGTTTGGGGGTAAAAATACCACGCTCAATGGGTGTGAATTATATATTATCACTAGCAAAAAGCAATCGGAAATATTGGATATATTTCACGCAGATTTAAACGATAATTCAAGCGATATTAGCATTTTGGGTAAAGATTGCACAATTGACATACACCAGATTGATTCAGAGCAAATACTGGAATTAGGTAAAAAAGACGCCGTAAATGATGAGGACATTATAAATATTTTTGCGAAAAACCAGCTACATATTGAGAATGTAGATTTTAATATTTATAAAAATTTATTTGCAAGGCAGTATGCTATATCAGGGAATTTTGACAATCACGACATGGTGATTAATTTTTCTCAAAATGAAGCAGGGGTAAAGGCAGATGCAACCCTGGATACCACAACAATTACCTACAATAAGCGCAATAATTTAGAGATATTTCAACTAAAATCACCCGATTTTGCAACATTTGTGCGCGAAGGTTTGTGCACTTCGGCGTTTTGCAAAAATACTATATCAAATTTATTTAATGGAAATGCGGAAATTACACTACAAACAGATACAAATAACCTGGAAACCCCAGTAATTTCAGGAAATATTTCAGGAATTGTAAATGGCAATATCGCCATGCAAGATGGTGAAATGGTCTTTTCTGCGAAAGATATTAACCTAAATTATCCATCAACCGAGCCACAAAAAACAACCTCCAGTAATAGAATTTCCTTTACTAATTTGTTTAAAAAATACTTTCAAACCCCTTATAACATAAAGGTTCTAACGGAAAAAATTTCAATTAATAACCATGATATTTTCACAAACTTAACAGGGCATTATAATAAGGGCGATAATACGCTACAGATATCTGGAAAATCCAGCAACAACGGGGAAGTAACCACATCTAAAACCGATGGAAATAATCAAGTTTTCGAGGTATCAAATCTTAATTTACAAAGCCTCACAGGGTTCATTTCGCCTGAGATTTTGTCGAAAAATTTGCTATTAAATAACAGTAATAATGTGTTAGGAAGGCTTGTAATTACCATTGCAAATGAGAATGAAATTCACTATCCATCTGAAATTAAATACACTATCTCTGAAGGTAAATTTATTGAATATACGGCAAATTCATGCTCTGCAAACTGTGATGAACATTTGCTGATTAATGGAGTAAATATCGCGGAAATAATTGACATAAATGCGCTGATAAAAATCTGGAATATACCACAATTTATTGCAAATTCCGGGGAGATCAAGCAATCTGCGCTAATGTACACCTCTGGCGACGAATTTGCCACGGATAACAAAGCTAATACAGCTAAAATTACTATAAAAAATTGTAAATTTAACAATCATACACTCAATGCCGGAGAGATGATATACGCTAATAGCGCTAAAAATAGAGCTTTAAGTTTGCAAAATTTTGATTCAGATTTACTTTCCGGCAACATGGTGGCGAATATAACATTTACAACCAATACCGCTTCAAATATTGACATATCCGGCAAGGTGGAGCGGGTGAAGTTTCAAGAAATTCTGGGCATACTTTACCCAAATTCTAAAATCCAAGAATTAATGCTGGTGCCGCCATCCTTGGCTGGTTTTAACGGGAAAATTAACCTTACAATAGGAGACACTGGCACAGATTACCATGATATTGCTGTAAACGGGAAAATTGACAATGGAATGCTATCTTTTTCTGATGCAAGCTTAATGTACAAAGAGAATAAAATTAAGGTAAATGGGAATATTTCCTTAATTTCCAAGACAATTGCCAACCTTGGCATTGGAATAAATTCACTAAATTTGCGCGACATGTTCAAGTCTCATGGTGATTTTCCGTTAAATGGAGTGTTAAATCTTGCCGGTACAGTTAATTTTAGTGGCTTTTCCGGGCAGGAATATTTAAAGTCTTTGTCGGGTAATTTTAATGGAAAAATATACCGCTACACGGTTAATTCGTGCAATTTACAAAAACTAAGCGACACGCTATTCAATTTTAAAGCCATGAAAACTGCAAATATTGACGCAATTGTGCAGTCTGGGTCGATAACATTTGATGAGGCAATGCTAAATTTATCTATAAACCAGTCAAAAGTGACTGCAAATTTTGCCAATGCAAAACAAACAGCGGTTTCAGGTTCGGGCAGTTGTACGTTAGATTTTTCTAATGATAACATTGAAAGATGTACGGCAATTTTCGTTGTTATTGGGCGTGATGTTGTGGAGCAAGATAAATTTTCACCACTGCAAATTTCATGGGCTGGCGGGGGAAATGTGCGAAATATGCAATATGCATATAACCTGGAACAGGTAAAGCAGTACAGGGATAATGTATTAAAAATACCAAAATATACTTGACATATAATATATTGTGCTTATATATTTAGCAGTGATTGGTTAATTGCAATGTATATTCTTCAATTGGTATTTTTCTTATATTTTGCAGTATTTTTCGCGGGAAGTAACTCTTTTGCCGGTAACCTTAAAGATTGCAAATATGATACAGCGCATGGGTATGCCGACCTTGCGGAAAAAATATTTCCATCCGTGGTAAATGTGTTTGCTGTGCAGATGATTGAATCTTCAGCTTCACCGTTGGAGGAGTTTTTTGGCTATAATTTTATCATTCCTGAACTGGATAACAACCCATATAGAGGCAAAAAAACTACAAAAAGAGCGGCAACGCGCGGTTCTGGATTTTTCATAGACGAGCAGCACATTGTCACAAATTACCATGTAATTCGAGAGGCAAAAAATGTGAAAATTGTTACCCATGACAAAAAAGAATACAAAGCCAGCGTGGTAGGATTTGACGAAAAAAGTGACCTTGTTGTGCTGAAAGTTTCAGATATAAAAAATGTAATTCCGGCAAAATTTGGCTCCTCAACCGAAGCAAGGGTGGGGGACGTAGTTCTGGCAGTTGGAAATCCGTTTAATCTTGGGCTTAGCATGACGCAGGGTATAATTTCAGCGAAATCTAGGGGATTTACAGGCTCTTCCGGCGATAATTTTATTCAAACAGATGCCGCAATGAACCACGGAAATTCCGGTGGACCATTGTTTGATTTATGTGGAAATGTAATAGGCATAAACACGGCAATTGTTAGCAATAATCGCGGAAATGTTGGTGTTGGATTTGCAATAACATCAGATAGCGCGGCGCCAATTATAGAAAAACTAAAGAATAAGCAAAAAATTACAAGATCTTGGATGGGCGTTGGAATACAACCCCTGACCGAGGAAATTTCCGATGCGCTTGACCTGCCAGATAGTCAGCAAGGTTCGTATATCAACGAAGTTTCTAAAAATAGCCCGGCAGAAAAAGCTGGATTAAAACCCGGAGATGTTATCATTGCCGTTGACGGAAAAGAGATGGAAATAAAAAGCATGATTAGCTATATAGAATTCAAAAACCCTGGGGAAACACTGCAAGTAAGCATTATTCGCGAAGGAAAAAAGAAGATTATACCCGTTACCACAGAGGAGAGGAAAGGTGGGGTGCAAGCTGGTGAAAACGCAAAAAAAGTTCCATCAAATGATACTTTTAACATCGAAGTTGAAAATTTAACCCA
This sequence comes from Rickettsia typhi, assembly GCA_945898725.1. Taxonomy (GTDB): domain Bacteria; phylum Pseudomonadota; class Alphaproteobacteria; order Rickettsiales; family Deianiraeaceae; genus CAMDIK01. Next base: position 39,837 of record CAMDIK010000003.1, on the reverse strand, counting down.
GGAAAAACGCCTAAAAATGGCAATACCTGCGAACGTTGAAGGGGTTGTTATAACTGCAATTAACAATAAAGCCTTAATTACATTTGGTGGCGTGATGGAAGGTGATATTCTAATGTTTGTGAATAACAATAAAATTTCCTCCCCTGAAGAGTTGAAAAAAATTGCCAAACAAGTGCAATCTTGCAAGAAAAAGCATGTTATTTTCAAGCTTTATAATAAGCGTGACGGCGGATATGTTTCAATAGGCGTGCCGGTGAAATAAATTATATAACCCTAATTGCGCCTTTAGCTGCATTACTTACAGTTTTTCTATATAACTCCAGAGTTTTTGAGACTTTTCTGTCGCGCGCTTTAGGTTGCCACCCGGTTTTGCCAAAAATTTTCTCCATTTTTCCCCGCCTGGTTAAAAGCTCTGCGCTTGAAATCATTAAATTTATCGAGCGATTTGGAATGTCAATTTCAATCACATCTCCATCTTCAATTAGCGCAATATTTCCGCCTTCTGCCGCTTCTTGTGAAATATGCCCTATGCAAAGCCCGGAAGTGCCACCGGAAAATCTTCCATCTGTTATCAGCGCGCATTCCTTCCCCAGCCCAATAGACTTTAAATATGTTGTGGGATATAGCATTTCCTGCATTCCCGGTCCGCCAGATGGTCCTTCATAGCGAATTACAACAACATTTCCCGCTTCAACTTTTCCACCCAAAATACCGCTTACGGCGTCATCTTGACTTTCAAAAACTATAGCCTTTCCTGTGAATTTTAAAATAGATTCATCAACCCCGGAAGTTTTCACAACGCAGCCTTCTTCCGCTAAATTTCCCTTTAATATTGCAAGCCCGCCGTCACTGGAATATCTACTTTCATACGAGCGAATACAGCCATTTTGCCTATCTAAATCAAGAAATTGATGGTATCTTTCCTGGGAAAATGCCGTGCTTGAGCGAACCCCGCCCGGCGCGGCAGAATACATAAATTTTGCCCCAACATTCACCTCATTTGAAATATCATATTCATTAATAATATCAGAGATTTTTCGCCCGTAAATCGTATGACAATCCTCATTTATCTTTCCTGCGCGTTGCAATTCTGCCAAAATTGCCATAACCCCACCGGCGCGATGCACATCTTCCATGTGATAATGCGAAGAAGGCGCAACCTTGCACAAAGTTGCCGTTTCGCGAGATATTTTGTCAATATCATCCAGGGTAAAATCAACCCCAGCCTCATTTGCAATTGCTAAAATATGCAAAATTGTATTCGTTGAACCGCCCATTGCAACATCAAGTCTCATAGCATTTTCAAACGCTTCTTTCGTAACAATTTCACGAGGTAATACAGACTTATCGCCGTTTATGTAATATTTTTCAGCATTTTTTACTATCATTTTTGACGCGGAAATAAATAATTCACGACGCAGTTTATGGGTTGCCAAAATTGAGCCATTTCCAGCCAAACCAAGCCCCACTGCCTCCACAAGGCAATTCATGGAATTTGCCGTGAACATTCCAGAGCAAGATCCACATGTTGGACAGGCAGAAAATTCGTATTCTGCAATCTTTTCGTCACTGGCATTTTTATCTCCTGCAATTATCATTGCGTCAACCAAGTCAATAGATTTCCCACCTTCTGAAGCAACTTTTCCGGCTTCCATGGGCCCGCCTGATACAAAAACCGCAGGAATATTAAGGCGCATTGCTGCCATTAGCATTCCCGGGGTAATTTTATCACAATTGGAAATGCAAATCATTGCATCAACCTTGTGCCCGTTTATCATATATTCAATTGAATCGGCAATAATATCCCGCGATGGCAGGGAATATAGCATTCCGTCATGCCCCATTGCAATTCCGTCATCAAGGGCGATGGTATTAAATTCCTTCGCATTTGCACCGGCTTTCATAACTTCTTCGCAAACTAAACGCCCAATTGGTTGCAGGTGGGTATGCCCGGGAACGAACTCACAAAATGAGTTTACAACAGCAATTAATGGCTTATTTGGGTCAAATTTACCCGTTGCATGCCACAGGCTTCTAGCCCCGGCCATTTCCCTTTTTTGAAATATTGACGAACGATAACTCATAAATAAATAAAACTATATAGCATTTTCACCACCCCTTAATTTCACATTAAACCCAGCAACTGCCGCGTTAATTGCCCCAAAGAAAATTTCATCAATCTGGGCAGAAGTTAGCACATTATCCTGTTGAATTGCAAGCTTTAGCGCGATTGAAAAATCTCCCGTCCATTCAGGATTTTTATATAAATCAACCAGAGTTATGTCTGTAATACTTGGCGAAAATTCGCGCATTTTTGCAATTATTTCCCCAGTTTTGATTGACTTTTCGCACATAAATGAACATTCACGATAGATTGGCTGCAGGTCATTTTCGCTGCATTTTGCCTTGCAGTATGGTGTTTTTAGCGAAAAAATATCAAAAATCTCACCAAATGCAACAACATTTTTCACGCCCAATTCATCAAGATATACAGGGCTAATTTCGCCAAATATTGCAACATTTTTTCCATCGTATTCCAGGTAAAAAGCCCTGTGCGGGTGGGTAAATTCAAGCTCTGCCTTCACTAATTTTACAAGTCTTGATTCAAGGTTGAAACCAAGCTCAAGTATGCTTTGCACATGAGTTTTTGCAAGGTGCCAGGAAGACTTTTCTTGAGATTTTGTATAGTCAAAATCGCCAAAATAACCATTGGAAGTAAAGGCAATATTGTTAGCATTTTTGAAAGTTTGACTATCTATAAACACACCACCCTCTTCAAATAAATTCACGTTAGCTTCGGGGTTTTTGCGCAAAATATCACCCAATCTATCAAGCAATCCCGGTAAAATAGACTGCCTCATGGAAGAATTTGTGCTAATAATCGGGTTGAATATCGTAAGCAATTTTCCCTGATTGTACCGCACATTTTGCACCATTTTATCATCTTGAAATGCAAAAGTTATCACCTCGTCATACCCAAAATTTGCTACAATTTTCTTCAGCTTTAGCACATTTTCATGAGAAGAAAGCTGCCGTTTTCCTATTTTAAATGGCCTTTTTTCTAAATTATTATAGCCATAAATTCGCAGAATTTCCTCAACAATATCGCGGGAATTTGATATATCATGCCTGTGAGATGGTGGTAAAATTTGGCAAGATGTTGGGTTATTTGCAATAATTTTCAAACCAAGGCGGGAAATAATCTGTTTTTGCGTCTCAATATCAAGAGAAATACCGCATATTTGCTCAAAAAAATTAAAATTGTAATTGATTACAGCTGGGTTTGTATTTTTAAATTCCACCATAGATTTCCCGGAAATTTCCGCTTTTGGTAGGCATTCCAGCACAATTTTACTTGCAAAATCCAGCGCAAAATCTATCATTTCCCTATCCGTTCCGCGCTCAAATCTAAATCTTGCATCGGTAAAAATATTCAGCCTCTGACCTGTTTTTGCTATGCAATCTTTCTCAAAAAACGCAGCTTCTAGCAGGATATTTTTGGTATTTTCACACACAGCAGAGCCATCCCCGCCAATAATTCCGCCCAAACTTACAACCCCGCGCTCGTCGCACACCACAATATCGCCCGGTAAAATATGCTTTTTTTCACTTTTTAAATCAAGAAATTCCTCCGTAATTTTCGCAGTTTTAACGGATATTTTGCCAATAATTTTATCCGCGTCAAAACAGTGCATCGGTTGCCCGAAAACCATCATCACATAATTCGTAATATCAACCAGCAAATTCCTAGATTTTATGCCGAATTTTTGCAAATCTTGCTGCATCCAAACAGGCGACTGAATTGCGGATACATTTTCAATTTTCACCAGCCCAAATTTCTTGCAAACCAAAGAGTCAATTTCCCCAAGTAGATCGGTGTTACAAATGCTATTATTTTCAGTATTTACAGGCAAAAATTCACCAATTCCACCAGCAGATAAGTCTCTTGCAACTCCATAAATACTGGCGCAATCTCCGCGATTAGGTGTTAAATTTACCTCCAAAACGGGGTCATTTAGCCCGGCTTGAGGCGCATATTTTTCGCCAACAATAAAATAATCAGGCAGGGAAATTATGCCATTGCTTTCTGTGCCCAAATTCAATTCCGCAGCAGAACACATCATTCCACAGCTTTCAATATCCCTTATTTTAGCGCGTTTTATGGTAAAATTATCTCGCGGAATTAATGTTCCAATTGGCGCCAGCACAACTTTCATATTTTTTGCAACATTTGGCGCTCCGCAGACTATTTGCAAAATTTCTTTCCCGTTATTTACCTTGCAAACATTGAGTTTATCTGCATTTGGGTGCTTTTCAAAATCTACAATTTGCGCAACAATAAAATCGTCCAGGTCACATCTTTGATGAATTTCCTCAACTTCCAGACCTATGTCCGTTAATTTTTGCGTAATTTCTTCAACACCGGCAGTGATTTTTAGATATTTTTTTAAAATTGATAATGGAACTAACATAATTAATAGTTAAAACGGCTTGAATATAACCATTGCAACAATAATTATCAACAAAATTGTTGGAACTTCGTTAATTACCCTGTAAAATATATGATTTTTCTTGTTTTTTCCAGACAAAAACATCTTATGGATCTTAATCAAATATATATGAAAACAAGCCATCAAAACAGCACAAAAACCCTTCAAAGTCAGCCAATGATTGCCCGGAATTCCGCCATATTTCAGCCTTGCAAGGGCAATTCCCGTAATAAAAGTTATAATTCCCGCGGGGTTCATGATAATTTTCAGCAGTTTTCCCTCCATAATTTGAAAAATTTTATCAGATTCAGAGCCAATTGCAACTTTGGAGTGATAAACAAATAGTCTTGGAAGGTAAAAAATACCAGCCATCCAGCAAATAAAACCTATAACGTGCCAAAAAAGTATATGATTTATCATCAGAGTTATAATTACAAATTTACTTGACTTTAAACAAAATAAGATGCAAGAATTTAGTGTATTTTTTTCAAAAGTGGAACCGCGTCGTAGGCAAAGAAGCTCTAGCATAGAAAATTCACAAATCGAGGAGGAAAGAAAGCGAATGGAAGAGGAAGAGCGCAGTAGAAACCCCGAGAATCAGCGTGAAAATGAGGAACCGTCACCAAGAGAGGAGGAAGGGCATGAAAATGAGGATTTATATCAAAACCCCGAGAATCAGCGTGAAAATGATGAAGAGTTGAAACAAAAGGAGGAAGAGCAAATGAGAGCAAGGGAGGAAGGGCTGAAACAAAAGGAGGAAGAGCAAATGAGAGCAAGGGAGGAAGGGCTGAAACAAAAGGAGGAAAAGATAGTAAAAGAGGAGGAAGGGCTGAAACAAAAGGAGGAAAAGATAGTAAAAGAGGAGGAAGGGCTGAAAAACGATAGTACCACAAGTAAGGCAGATGAAATAATAGCGAGTAGTGAAGAAGTTACAGAAGCGGCTGAAAAGATAGCAGAAGTAAAAGAGGAGCTAGGCAAGGACAAGGGTCGTATAAACGACGGTCGCAAAGCGGAAGAAGACGCTGGAAAAGCAAAACAAACAGCAAATGCAGCAGCAGCGGCAGATTCACAAGCAATAGAAGAAGTGGGGCAAAGCGAGCAGCGCATACATGATCGAACGTCACAAGAATCGATGGAAGAACACCGAAAGTCTGAGCAGGTTGTAAATCAGGGTAAAGCGGCAGCATTGCAGGTCGGCACTGCGCGGGTAATAGAGTTCATGCGCAAGATTCGCCAGGAGGAGATGGAGGAAAAAGCAGATATGAAGCTCCGGGGTGAGGAAGATCGATACTACGATCCTATCCTATCCCTAAGACCAACTTTAGAAGACTTACAGAGAGTAGAAAGCAGCCTTCACGAAATATTTCGAAGAGAAGCGGGTATATTTTCAGATGATGCGTTGAAGAATGATGAATCTGTGGAAGCTGCAAAAGGCGTTGTAACGCAAGGCAAGGATCTTGATGCACAAGCCATGGATGAGCAAGTAAAAACAATTAAAGATATAGAAACACAACATAACGAAAAAATTGGTCAGAGGGTAAAAGGCGCTGAAGACAAAGGGGCGGTGGAAGATTCTGTGAAAGATACATCTAAACTAATATCAAAATTGATAGATGCAATCAAGAATGGAACAAAGCTAAAAGGAGAGCATCAGAAAATACTTGAGGAGTTAATTAAGAATTTTGACGGTAACAAAGATGCTGCGCTTAAATACTTGGAAGAATTTGCAAAAGAGCTAGGGGAGGTGAAGCAAGACCTAGGCAAGGGTGAATTAGATAGCACAAAGCGTGCGGGTAGCCTTCTAACAAAACCTGAAGAGCACAGCAAGAAAGGGGCGGATGAAATCAAACAAAAGAACCAAACGCTTGAAGAGAAGCAGAAAAGCCTTGAGAAGGAGAGGGCGAAGCTTGAAGAGGAGAAGAAAAAGCTTGAAGAGGAGCGGAAAACAACAACACCAGAAAGCCCAAGCACACCAGAAAGCCCAAGCACACCAAGCAATCCAGAACAATTAACCACAGAGGAGGAGTTGAAGAAGAAAGCGCTTGAAACGCTAAACCAAGAAAATAGCCCGGAAAATGAGCTAGATCCGGCATCAAGTGTGCCAGGTAATCGCGGGAAAATTCAACCCCAACCAACCTCGCGTACAGGTCATTTTACGCAAAAAGAAATGCACAGGAGAGATGTATCTGCGCCGATTACAGTGGGTGTTTAGAAATATGATTATTATTTTACATAACAGGAGGAGCAATCCCAGGATTATTAAGATCTGGTTGTTGATTTTGCAAATCTTGTTGATGTTGATTGTCTGGTTTTTTTTGTTTATATAACTTGGTGTACATATCTTTCGCTGTTTTAGATTGGTCATCTGCTAAATCCTCCGCAATCTCTGGGTTAAATGTTGGCGGTAGTTTTTCATTTGTGCTATGTATTGCTTCCCACACACGAATTACTTGCTTTGCACTATCTTGTATTGATTTATACTTTGAATCAGATGCTTCGCTGTATGCACATTTGATTATTTCACTACGTTTACCGTGGCAACAACCGCTCCACCATGTTTTTGAAGATTCCAGTAGTTTTTGACACCCCTTATTCTTCTCCGGCTCTTTTATTTGACGTGCTAGATCTTGAAAAGTTTCAATTGGGAGGTCTGTTGGCCTCGGAGTTATGCTCTCTATCTTCTGCAATATATAACCAATATCGCTATCTAGTGTTTCTAATTCCGCTTTCGTAGTAGATGGATTAGCTGCGATCTCCAAGTATACACTACAAAGTTTTGTAAATGTCTGCACACTTGTAATGATTTGAATTGTAACAACATTCTCATCTCTAATAATATAGGTCTTAGCTAGTTCTTTTTCTTCTGCGGTAACATTTAACCAAGATCTATTATGCCGCTCGTCTAGTTGCTGCAGGATTTTGCGCTTTAGATTGTGACACCATGGTAAACATTGAAGTATATTACTAATAATATTCATAATATCTCTCATCCTAGCAAATGCAGCTTTCGTCATTTTTCCAATGCGTATAACCATAATTATTATACCCCATGGAGACAGCATTGTTATTATATGAAAGCCAAAACTCTCCTTCCAATTTTGTGGAAGCTTGCCCCCTAATAAAACAATGGAATCTTTAAGTCTCTTAAATGACCCAATCCAAGTAATTTCTTCAGGAATTTCCATCTTGGGCGCAAAAAGGCTAAAGAAACCTCTTGCCATACTTCCCAGGGCGCCTGTGCGGTTTAGCATTTTTAAAAAACCTCCACGCACACCTTGTTGCGTGTTACCTGGGTTGAGCATCATCATGTTATCACTTGATTCAGTGGCGGACTTAAGACGCTTCTCCCGATCTGCCTCTTTTTTCTTTTCCTCTGTTTTTTTTACCTCTTGTTCTTTTTTCTCTTTCTCCTCTTTCTCTCTCTCCTTCTGAACTATATCTGCCATCTGAGCTTCCTCCACCACCTCATCATCACTATCAGATATAGATATACTATCGTCATCCATATTCTGATATAGAGATGAATACTTGTCATCGCTATACACACTACTAGCATCGCTATCCTCCTCCTCTTCTTCTTGGTTATTTACAATTTGTGGATTGTGGTCTTGATTTACATCCATATATCGCTCAACACTGTTTAAATACCATTACAGTAACATTATATAATATATTTTGGTAAAAGCAAGATATATTTACCAGAATTACCTTCGTTGATTCTGGTTGATTCAAGGTTTGAAAATATACTTGTAATAATAATATATTTTCAGTGTATAATTCAGCGAAAAAACTATTTTTAGTTTATCTATTGACTTTTATGCAAAACGCCATACGTATAGTTCATATCATTTTTAATAAATATGAGCAAATATCCATTAAAACTACATAAAAGGCATAAATCTGGACTGTTTTTATCTATTGAGTTAATAGTTGTTATTACTGTGGTAATTACAATATTGGTAGCTACGGTAGCTGGACTGATATACTTACGCACAGAATATACAGCAATGAAATTGGTGCAAGAAATTGATCTTTACGCCGAAGCTATGCAGAATTTTCAAAACACATATGGAGGTTTACCGGGAGATATAGACCCTGCTGTGTTGAATAGAAATATGGAATTTGCCGGATCACTGGCTATCACGACAATATCATCCAATAACACTGGTGCTATATTTGGCGATAGAGATATATATTATTTTGCAGATAATAATAATAAGCCATACGATGTGTTTAGAGAGCTTGCGCTGGCAAAATTAATTCCAACTGGACTTGTTAAACTTGATAATGTAAATCGATATGCAGAGGCTTTTTCATCAGCTAACCTTGGGCAAAAAGTCGTGCCAGTTTCCACTTTGGATAATGGATATATTTACGGATTGCTAAACTTCAATACTAATTTTGCTGGAAGTAAGAGTAGAATGTTAGCATGGGTTACAGATAGTGCAATGCAAAATTACTGGATTTCTTGGCAAGATAGACCACTTTTAGTATTAACAGGTGGTAATACAAACTTTAAATATCCTCATTTTGGCGATTCAACTTCTGTAGGCGCAATATCTGCTAGTCTCGCCTCAATAGTAGATCTTAAAATGGATGATGGTCTTCCAATGGGGTCAAAAAGTAAATTAATTGCCGTAGATACTAGACGTTCTGGTGGCTTTGGTTGCACCACGGCATCTACAACATGGACTAGTGATGTGGCATACAGCGTGGCTAATGAAGCTGCGATGCTTGCTCTTAAGTACCAGACTAATGATAACGATGGGGTAAAGGGTTGTCACTTGGTTTACAGAATAGATTAACCGCGGTTTACCGCTGCGGTCGCAAGCGAGTCAGCAATTTCATTGTATTTATCATTGCTGTGACCTTTGACCCAGTTGACGGAAATTTTATGGATATTCTTTAGCTTTAAAATTTCTTCCCATAAATCTTGATTTTTCACCGGTTGTTTGGCAGAATTTTTCCAGTTATTTTTCTTCCAGGAATCAAGCCATTTGGAAATTCCATCGCAAACGTACTTGCTGTCGGAAAAAAGTTCCACCTCGCAAGGCTCTTTTAAAAGCTTTAAGCCCTCAATAACCCCCGCTATTTCCATGCGATTATTAGTAGTATTTTTCTCGCCACCACTGATCTTTTTTTCAATTTCGCCAAAAATTAGAACCGCACCCCAGCCACCCGGGCCCGGATTTCCACTGCACGCGCCGTCTGTGTAAATTATAACTTTTTTCATGGAACTAAAGCACTAATTGAATAATATTTTGCATCATAATTTATAACCGGAACCTCAACGCCGGTAAACCATATTTGGCAATTTAGCGCCAGAAGTTTGTTAAGTAAAATCTGCCTTAAATTGCTGTCAATGAAAGATGTAAATTCGTCAATTAGTACAATTGGCGCGTGATTTGTGTGGTGCGCGATGCTTTTTGCAATTGCAAGTAAAAGCGACATAATGGTGTATTTTTTCTCGCCGCTGGAGCACATTTCTATGTCCGCATTTTTGGTTAAATATTTCAAATTCACCTGATATCTATGGCAGCCAAACAGGGTTCGCGCTGCATTTGCGTCATTTTTTCGCGACTGTGCCAGCTTATTTTCAATTATTTTAATGCAATCTGCGGGGTTGAATTTGATAGTATCAATCACCGCGCAGTTGATTTCCAAGCTTATTGCCAAAGACATTTCCATGATATTTTTTTGAATTTCCTCAAGGCAGGTTGTGCGATTTTTTGAAATTTCTATCGACAATTCCGCAATTTGCTTTTCAATTGAGTCAAGCCAGGAATTTTGCGAAAAATTCTGCGAAAGCTCAAGAATTTTCAGCCTCTCTCTGATTAATTTATCGTAATTATTTAACAAAGTTGCGTGCTCCGCCTTGAAATTAAACACACTTCTGTCAAAAAATTTTCTTCTCTCCGTGTTGCTAGATGCAATTGCCATTTGAATTTCAGGGGTTATCCAAATTAACCCTAGAATATTCTTAAGCTCTATTTGAGATGAGACGGGTTTTTCATTAATTGTGATCTTTTTCCTGCCATTTTGGTAAAAAATTTCAATTTTTTGGGTTAGCTCCGCCCCAATTTGCACCTCAAAAGAGCAAAAAAATTCCCCGGTGCCACCTTGCATTGGAATATCCGACAAATGCGCAGATCTTATGCCATTTCCAGGTGAAAGCAGCGAAATTGCCTCAAGAATATTAGTCTTGCCCGTGCCGTTTCCATCTATAATTCCTATAAGATTTTCATTTTTAATTGGATTGATTTTTATAATTTCATGGTTACGAAAGTTCTTCAGTACCATTGAGTTTATCGATATTTTTAACATTTGTATATATGAATACCAGGCAATTGGAATACAACAATTTTATTAGTAAATATATAAAATCTTTTGGACCGAGTAGATATCGTGCAAAAAATGGCGATGACGAGCTATGGCGGGAATTTTATCGTAAATATTCCATAGAAGTGGCGGATTTACCGGAGATTTTAGCGAAAAATAACAAAATTATGCTTGAAATTGGCAGCGGTTGTGGAGACTTAATTTCCCATTATGCCATGGAAAATTCTGAATATTTGTGCATAGGATCTGATGTTTACAAGGGTGGGTTAATTAGCACTTTACAAAAAGTTAAAGAGAAAAATTTGGAAAATGTTGGGTTATTCTTCGGAGATGGCAGGCTTTTACTGGACGCAATGCCGGAAAATAGCCTGAAAGAATTGTATATTTTGTTCCCTGACCCCTGGCCAAAAGCCCGGCATGCAAATCGCAGGATAATAACTTACGATTATTTATCACAAATTTTACCGAAAATTGCACCCAATGGCAAGATAATTTGCGCAACAGACGACCCCGCATATCAAACCCAAATGCAAAATGTTTGCAATTTAATTTCAGAAAATTCTGCCATAAAGTTTGAAGAAATTTCCAATCCAAATGGTCAAATATGCTATATTACAACGAAATATCACAGAAAAGCAATTGCTGCCAACAGGGTGGGGAAATTTTTTATACTAAAAAAGTAGTTGCAAATTATTTTAAGATATGTACCAAGATTCTTGTTATTTGTTTTAAAGTCGTGGGTGTAAAAAATTTTAGCACAAAAAAAGCTGGTTCTGTAAAGCATTATGTAAAGCATCAAGAGGTTAATTTGCAAATGCCATTGGAGCAACTTCGCGCCGCAGTTGAAAGTTTGACTGAAAAGCTCACCAGGCAGGGAATTATCACCACAGGCACCAAAAAAGCCCTAAAGCAAATGCAAAATAATACAAATTCTAACTAATATGAAGATAAAATTTGAAACAGTAAAAGACGTCTTATCTCACGCATCTTCGTTTATATTACACGATGTGGAGGAGGTAACAAAATTGCAGTGTTCTGCATTTTCTGACGTGGACAATTTTGCAATATCCGCTTATAAAAAGGCATTTATTGAAATTCGCACGGGGCTGCGAAAACTTTTTAGGTATGTAAATATTATTCACCCGGAAGATATTCCATTTAAAACTTTTGACGGAAATGGAAGAATTAAAATTGGGCAATATTTAGCACAAAATAAGCCAACTTTGGGCGATATTTCCGTTGCAATGGGTACGGAAAAAGGGAATGACGCGGGCATGTACCACTTTACCGTGAACCCTATTTCAAATATGCCGGCTTTTCGCAGGGGTATTAATAATTTTACTTGCGATCTTTTTGTGCATCAGAAAAATGCTGACGGAAATTTTACAACTTCCGGGGTTTATAGCTATAATCCCATAGAAAATGAGGCTTTAGTTTATCGCGATAATTGCCTATTGCTTAATGATTACCGCCTTACAGCGCGAGATGTAACTTCCTTAAAAACTGCGGTTTGCTCTATTGTTTTGCAGGGTGTGGCAAATTTGGTAAAGGTGCCAAAAGACCTATTGCACGCTGGGTATGTATTATTTAACGATGATTTTTCAAGCTCTATTAAGAATTTATTTGCAAATCGTGTGAATTTTGTGGTGCATTGCAACCTGCACAAACATGATCTTTTATGGCTGGAAATTGCAGTGCAGGCTGGGTATTTAATTGCAAGAGTTGGCAAAACCGGTGAGTTGCATATTATTGAAAATGCTGCAGATGTGCCAATGTTGGATATATCTTCAAAGGCTTATTCTTATATAATTGCCACTAGGAAAAATATGATTTTTCTTGGAAAGTAAAAAAAATTGCAAAAAATTTGCGAAATATCTTGACAATAAAAAACAGCTTTTCTTTTATTAAATTCCCAGGTTTTTATAATTTTATGTTAAATGCTAAATCTGTTGAAGATTTGCTTGGGATGTTGGTGGAAAACGAAGTAGAATTTGTTGATTTCCGCTTTACAGATATGTTCGGAAAGGTTCACCACACCACTAAATTTGCAAATTGCCTTGATGCTGATGTTTTTATCGCTGGCGTGATGTTTGACGGATCTTCAATTACCGGCTGGAGGGAAGTAAATGAGTCAGACATGATAATGATGCCGGATTTTACAACAGCTTTTCTTGACCCCTTCACCGCTAACAAAACTGCCGTGGTTTTTTGCTCAATTTTTGACCCAAAAACACTAACTCCTTATGAGAGAGATCCAAGAAATATCGGGGAAAAAGCAGAAAATTATCTAACATCATCAGGCATGGGCGATGTTGCATATTTTGGGCCGGAATTGGAATTTTTTATGTTTGACGATGTGAAATTTCAAACCGGAATGTATGGCTCTTCCTACTCGCTTGATTCAAACGAATTTCCTGTAAATAATGGAAAAAGTGATAAGAATATTCCAAATTTAAGCCACAGACCTGCAGTTAAGGGTGGATATTTTCCAACTTCCCCGGTGGATACATGTGATAATCTGCGCGCAGATATGGTAAAAATTATGCACGAAATTGGCGTAGAACCAGAGCTTTTGCATCACGAAGTTGCCCCTGCTCAACATGAAATAGGCTTTAAATTTGACACCCTTGTGAAATGTGCGGAAAAGGCGCAAAAATATAAATATGTTGTGCAAAATGTTGCTGAATCTTACGGAAAAACCGCGACTTTTATGCCAAAACCTGTATTTGGTGACAACGGCAGCGGAATGCACGTGCATCAATCAATTTGGCGCAATGGAAAAAACACATTCTTTGGCAATGAATATGCCCAGCTTTCTGAAACTGCGCTGTATTATATTGGGGGAATAATCAAACATGCAAAAGCCCTGAATGCTTTTACAAATCCTTCAACAAATAGCTATAAAAGGCTTGTTCCCGGTTACGAAGCGCCGGTTTTACTTGCATATTCTGCAATGAATCGCTCTGCTTCCATTAGAATTCCTTATAACAGCGGGGAAAAAGCAAAGAGAATTGAGGTTCGCTTCCCTGACCCTGTGGCAAATCCATATCTTTCTTTTGCAGCGATGCTAATGGCAGGTTTGGACGGAATTAGAAACAAAATTCACCCGGGTGAAGCGCAAAGTGCGAATTTATACGATCTTTCCAAGGAAGAGCAAAGAAAAATTCCTAGTGTTTGCGGGTCTTTAGCCGAGGCACTTGACGCACTGGAGGCTGATTTCAACTTCCTGCTTGAAGGTGGTGTTTTTACAAAAGATATGCTTGATGCATATATTGCTGTAAAGCGCGAAGAGGTTGATCGCCTAAGATTAATGCCCCATCCTGTGGAATTTGAAATGTATTATTCTTGTTAAATATTATTCTTGACAATAAAGCCCGTGTTTTTCTTATTCTCTTAAAGGTTATTTTTTTGCCATGAGTCAGTTAAGATATCTTAGAGGAAAAATCAAAAGTCTTAAATCTACTACAAAGATTACAAAGGCTATGCAGCTTGTATCTTCTTCGAAATACCGGGCTTTGGCAAGAAAAATTGACCACGCGAATAAATATTTCCGGGAAATTTCGGTAATAGAAAAAATTACCAAATGCGAAGATTTGGATAATTTAAGCCAAAAAACGAAGAATTTGCTTTACGGCTATAAGGATTCCAATAATTGCCTGCTGGTAATTTTTTCCCCAAGCAGAGGGCTGTGCGGCGGGGTGAATACTCAATTGCAAAAATTTGTTACTAAATCTATAAACGCTGTTGAAGCGAATAAAAATCTTACAATTATTACTATCGGCGGGAAGGTTTATGACTATCTAAAGCGCAAACATCAAGATCTAAAAGCAGTAAATTATTCTACAGATTATTCAGAAAAGCTAAACAATTTACTGGAAAATGAAATGTTTGCCGAGGTTAAAATAATCTACACTCATTGCAACTCAATTATTAGCTACACCCCAACAATTTTGCACAAATTTCCTTTATATAAAGCTGATTTTTCCGTGCCGCAGAGCGGTGATATTCTCATGGAGCCTGAAAAAAGCTTTGTTATAAAGCAATATATGAATTTATTATTCAATTCCACACTTGAGATATGCGCTTTGCATGCGGAAACAAGCGAACATGCGGGTAGAATGATTGCCATGGACAATGCAACGAAAAATGGTAATAATATTATGCAAGATATGATTACGCTTGCAAATAAAGTTCGTCAAGCTAATGTGACTAGAGAGCTAATTGATATTGTATCTGGGGCGCAGAATTGTTAACAATTTCCTATGATTACCGCTGTAATTGTGATATATAATGCAAATTTCACAGAGGTTTGTGAAGCTGTGGACTCATTTATTGCCGACGGTGGAAAGCATATAGTTTTGGCAGATAATAAATCAACTACAAATATAATTCAAGAACTGCGCGGGAAATATGCCGGCAATAGTGCTGTTAGCCTTGTGGCAAATGGGACAAATTGCGGTTTTGGCACAGGGCACAATCGTGGTTTTGCATACCTAAAGGCCAATAATCTTCTGCAGAAATATCACGTAATTCTAAATCCGGATGTGAAAATTCTGCCCGGTTGCCTTGGGGTTTTGGAAAAATTTATGAATGAAAATCCCGATATTTCAATTGCCGTTCCAAAAATTTTCAACCAAGATATGACTGTGCAATATCTTAACAAGGAAGAGCCTAATCTTTTTGATATGTTTATACGCAGATTTATTCCAAATTGCCTGCAAAAATGGAGCATTTTGCAAAATCGTTACAATAGGTATATTCGCATGTCAGTTGGGTATGATAATATCTGTGAAGTGCCCGCAGCTTCCGGGTGTTTTATGTTTTTAAGCGCTGACACTTTCACCAAATTAGGTGGATTTGATGAAAAAATTTTCCTATACATGGAAGATAGTGATTTATCAAAAAGGGCTTGGAAATATGGTAGAATTATGTTTAATCCAAATGCGAAAATTGTGCATGCGTGGAAAAGAGCAAGCCACACAAACTGGAAAATGACTGTGATATTTATTCAGTCTATACTTTATTATTTCCGTAAACACGGGTTTAAAATATTATAGATATGAGCTTTAAGGACGCAGCAAGTAAACTTGGGGGTAAGGTTCTAAAGAGTGCTAAAAGTGATGCTAAATCATTTGGTTTTAAGCTGGCAAACAAAGGGTATGATGCAACGATATGGTTAATACAAAAGGTAATATTATTTACAGTTGTATTTATTGCAATATGGCTTATTTTGATATTTAGAGAGTCTACGAAAGATTTACATGGAAAGTGCTATCAGTCAATGGATATTGGTCAAACAACAACATTTGTATTGGATGCTTCGAAAATTAAAGGTATAGGAAAGAGGTCTTCCTTGAGTGAACTGGGTAGCAACATAGGGCAATCCCCGGTAGATTGGATCGATACAGGTATGGTAACTACAGGGGATATTGTAGAAGTATATGTTAGCGGAGTGATATACCCCTGGGGTGAGGATGCAACAGATAAAATATACACTCCAGTAAGATCTATTGGCGGGGGTTTTGATATGAAAAAGACTACGCCAATATGCCCAATGAGCGATAATATTGCCAATGATTCATATTGCAAATATGGAATTGATAAAGTGAGTGGTAATTGTCAATATCCCGAATCGGATGAGTTTCGTAGAAATAATATACGTTACGATAATGTTTCATGCGATTCAGAAAAAATTCCTCTTTCTGAACAAAATAGTTATATCAAGGGAATTCATTATGAACCAATTCGTGTTGAGTCTGGCAAGCCACAGGGGTGTAATTCTTTTTCCAACATCGTTGGCTTTATGGAGAATAGTGATAAAATGGACATAGGCACATGCGCACTTGCAAATGGTGCAGGATTATATATGAAACTGGGTTCTGATGCTAAAATTGCCTATCATGTGCGTAATGTAGAAGTGGACATGATGGAAAAAGTTTCTCCAGGTATATCAGAAACTTTACTTGCCCCGAATGTTAATCAATTTGGCGCCAGAAAAACCGTAACAATGCCATTTATGCTTCCCACAATGGGATATAATTATAAAAAAGTTTTAGAAGACAACCCGCAATATCAAAATATTACAGTTTCAGAATACATTGAGCCAATTGACATTGTAAGCGATACAAGGTATAATAAATTAGAATTTTTTGGACCCTGCCCGATGGAAGGGTTGCGCCTTGGAAATGGAGAAAATACAAGCAAACTTACCCCAAATGAATGTGAAGGATCTTATGCCCCCGGTGGTAAAAGAATTTATCTGATGGTTTCAGTACAAGATTTTACCAATTTGGAAGGAAAATATCACCTTGACTTCAAGAGGGGTGCAAAATATGCAGGTGCAAGTGACTTTGGTATTCTTGCAGCGGTATGGAAAAATATGGTATTTGATACATATGGCATTGATGCAAAAAGAAATACCTTGGATGAAGATGGTGTGATAATACAGGTAAGGAATAAAGTTGTAACTTCTATTCAATTTCGTGCGCTTACAGTAATGTTACTTACAATGTTTCTATGCTGGCTTGGGTTTCAGATCTTAACCGGAAGTCAGTCACTTAGTGCAACAATTATTATGGTGCGTTTAATTGAAGTTGGTTTTGCAACCTGGGCAACGGATCTTGAAAATTATGCAATGATTGACGAGGTTATATTGCCAATATTTTTTACAGGCGCGAATGACTTCATGGGAATGTTAATTGATACAATGTTTAGAATATCTGGGGTTTCAAGTTTTATAATCAATAAAGCAGAGCCATTTACGTCAATGGATTCTGTATTGGGTGATATATTTAGCGCGCCGGTAATGGCAAAACTAATGGGAATGTTCAATGAGGGTGGGGCTTTTATATTCTTTCCAACTATAGTATTGTGGCTACTAATCTCGGTATATATTTATATCATTAAAACCTCAATGGTATTTATTATATCAACCCTTGCCATTGGCAGTATGATAATGCTTTTTCCAATAGCTGTTACTGGAATGTTTTGGAGTGATAAATTTAAGGGTTGGATACAAAAGAATATCAATACCATGATGCAAAATGCCATGAGCTCCCTTGGCGGGGTGTTGGTTTTTACTATCGCCTTGGGGTTGATATTTTTCCATTTGAAAATAATGCTAGGTTACAAGGTATGCTTTGAGAATCTTAGAAATGTTATGGGCCCGGCATCTTTATATGGTTGGAAGGCAAAAGGTTTAGAGTTAAACGATGTCATACGAAACACGGTATTTTTGTATGTAACCCTGACTATCGCAGCTGATGCAAATGGGTTTGTAAAATCTCTGGGGGCAAGTCTATTTGGTAAAACGGATGATGCCCTGGGTAAAAATTTATTTGATAAAGTGTTTGATACCACCATAGGAAATGCATCTAAATTGGCAACTTCTACCTTGTCAGGTATGGGAATAAAGGCAAATGTATCCGTATCTTCCAAAGACTTGGATGACCCCATGGGTGCTATGAAAAGAGCCACTGTATCTTTGTCACAGCCGATGCAAAGAGGAGTCAAAAGACTAGCTGTAGAAGGTAAGGCGGCAATAAAAGACAAATGGAATCAGACAGTTAAGCCAAAGGCAAATCCAAAGGCAAATCCACTAGCACCAGGAAATAAAGGTGGTGGCGCAGGTGGTGGTGCAGGTGGTAACGACAAAGATGATGATATACCTGTAATAGGAAATGATAATTCAAATGTCAGCCCAGTTGCATCAACTGCCGGTGGAAAAGGTGGAAGTGGTGGTGGAGTGGATTCAAGCGGAAGCGCACCAGATGGTGGCGAGGGGTCAAATGGGCTATCACCTGCGGGCGCATCCAGCGCCACACCTTCCGGCGATTCAGATGAAGATATGTCTCGCTCTACAGGTGGAGAGATTTCAAATGCTGGAGGTGGGGAATCTGTAGACAAAGCAGGTAAGGAAGTAGCGGGTGAGGGTCAAGCTGTTTTGCCAAATTCCAAAGCAGGAAGTGGAAAAATGCAATCCAACAAACTGGATCAATCTGGCAATTCAGAAGATAATCAGGCAAAAATGGATGAAAATGGTAGCGAAAATGGTGGCGAAAAAGGTGGCGAAAAAGGTGGTGTTGATAGAGGTGGTGTTGACAGAGGTGGTGTTGACAGAGGTGGTGTGGAAAGTGGAAATCAGATGGGCAACAAGGAAGGAAGGGGGAGTGTATCGAGATTGGATAAGGATATGGATGACAAAGAGAGCAAAGACGGTGAACCTGGGGATGGTAAGAAGAAGAAAGGAGAAAAAGGTGAAGATAAAGAAGATAGCGAAAACTTGAGCAATCATCTTCAAAATAGAGATGAAAAGGGAGAAAAAGACGGTGATGGTAAGAAGAAGAAAGGCAAGGATGAGAAAGGTGAAAAAGACGGAGAAAACTTTAGCGATAATCTTCAAAATAGAGATGAAAAAGGAGAAAAAGACGGTGATGGTAAAGATTTAAAAAAGAGAGATGAATTACCAGAGAAAGAGATGAAAATGCAAGATCCGGAAGAGGAAAAGAAAGATAGGGGAATGCTGGATAAAAAAATAGAGGAAACTCTGAGAAGCCAATTCGGAGATGACCTTGCAGAGCTTTTAATGGAAAAATTGTCAGGCCTTACACCTGATAAATTAGATAGAATTATGCGAATTTTAAGCGGTGATTTGAGCAATCTTACCGCGGAAGATATTGCATTACTGCGTGAAGCCGGATTGCTGGAAATGTTAGTTTCGGCAGGTAAAATTTCTGCTGAACATTTACAAAAATTAGAGGAAGACAAGGCAAAAGAAATTGCCGGCGGGCAAAGCACAGGGGAGGTGCAAGGAATTGGTGTCGCGGAAAGCGCGCAAGGTATTGGGCAAATGGGGGATAAAAATAATGCCGTGGGAAGTAGCTCGGAAAATGCCATTGGTGAAGCTGCGGGTAATATGCAAAATAGAGAAGCAGACGAAAAGCGCAAGAAGGATGAAGAGATCAGAACACATGAGAGTAAGATCAAGGGTTTGGGTACTAAAAAGAGTAAATTGCAAAATATTATAAAGAAATACAACACCTCCCCAGGTGATGACATTGAAGGTTTGATAAATCAATTTATTGAAACTCAAGATCCTCAAGTTGCGGCAGAGTTAAGCGCTAAACTTGACATAAAAATAGACCCTACACAGCTGGGAAATATGGCTCATATTGAGGCAGTTGCACAAGTGGCGGCACAAAAAGCAATGGAAGTGCAATATGCACAAGAAAAGCTTAAGCAGGTAGAAGTTAGGTTAAAACGTGAAGAAGATCAACTAAAGAAGCTGAAGAAATGAGAATAGTATTTATATTGAAAATTTTAGTATTTATTACTGCCGTTTGCGTAATAAGGTTGAAAATTGCAAAAAGCGTGGTTATTATACAAAATCTTGGGGGTTTTTTCATTAAACTGGGGCAATTTTTATCAACAAGGCCGGACTTGGTTTCGCTTAAAGTTTCGCAAATTTTACTGCAATTGCAATACAATGTTGGCATAGACAGGGCGGTAAATTTGCATAGCACAATACCGTCAAACTTGGCGGAGGAAATTTTAGAGCTTCATGAAAGCCCTATTAAATCTGCATCAATTGCACAGATTTACAAAGGGAAATTGAAAAATGGCAGTGAAATTGCGGTAAAAATTGTCAAACCGCAAGAGCGCACAAGTATTACTGCAGACTTGGAAAATTTTACCAAATTGGTGAATATGTTGCCACGTTGGAAATGCCTGGCAAGATTTAATTTTCGCGAGATTGCGCTGAATATAAAAAGTGCTATGCTGCAAGAGTTAAATTTGGAAAATGAAGCCAAAAATATTGCTGAATTTCGCTATCTTTTTGCCGATTATAATAAAATATCAGCGCCAAGGGTGTATTTTGAATATTCAAATGCCGATGTTTTGGTAATGGAATTTATTTGTGGGAAGGTGATTGGCGAAATTGCCGGGGATGTAAATTTCTGCGAAAAAACGAAGCTAAATATTGCAAAACTTCTGCTTGATGCCCACTTAATTCAGGTTTATATGCACCATAAATTTCACGCAGATGTGCACCATAATAATATTATGTATGGCGAAAATGGCGTGCTTTATTTTATAGATTTTGGAATTTATTCTGAAATTTCCGTGCAGGATTCCAATGCAATTTTAGAAATAATTCGTGCATTTTTACGCCGGGATTACACAGAAATTGCGAAAATTCACCAGCAAATAGGGTATGTTCCGACGGGAACTAATTTGGAGGATTTTTCTATTTCCTGCAAGGAGATTGGAGATTTATATCTTGATAAAGAGCAATTTTCAATTGGGCAAATTTTTCGGTCGTTGATGCAGGTTTCAAGCAAATTTGGCATGGAAATACAGCCACAGCTGGTGCTTTTGCAAAAAACAATGATTATGACGGAAGGGGTGGTGAAATCTTTGCAGGCGAATGCAAATATTTGGCAAATGTCTTCGAAAATGATTGATAAAATCTACCTAAAACTTGCAATTTACAGATGCGTTCGGGCTGTGAAATCTGTGAAATCTGCCGGGGAATTACCATCTTTATTTGGCAAAATTTGCAGTATTATCAAGGGAATTTAGTACTTTTGTGCTAAATAATCTTTGCGCATTCTTTTTAAACTTTCCGCTTGAAATATTGCACAAATGTCCTCTTGCGCTTTTGCAAGATTATCGTTGATTATTATGTAATCATATTCGCCGGCGTGCAGAATTTCATTTTTGGCATTGGCAAGCCTTGCCTCCAAGGAATTTTTATCCTCTGTTTTGCGCATTTTTAGGCGGCTTTCCAAAATTTCCATAGATGGCGGAAGAATAAACACAGAAACCACGTCAAATTGGTGAGATTTTATCTGGCGCGCGCCCTGCCATTCTATATCAAACATAATTGCATTTTCATCATTATTTTGGCTTTTTGTAATTTCAGATTTCAAAGTTCCGTAGAAATTACCGCAAAATTCTACATATTCAAGGAATTTTCCATCTGCAATCATGGTTTTGAATTCAGATTCCGTGCGAAAATAATAGTCCACGCCCTCGATTTCTTTTTCACGAATTTTTCTTGTTGTAACGGAAATTGATCTTCCTATTTCAGGGAATTTTGCAAACAAACTCTTGCACAAAGTGGTTTTCCCGGCGCCAGATGGTGAAGATACAATAAAAATCATGCTATTTTATTACAAGTTTCTTTTCTATTGAGATTAGAATATTTGATATGTCAATGTTTTTATTTTCTTTTACCATTTGAATGCTTTTGCTAACGTTTGCATGGCTTTTTAGCTTTAATTTTGCGGCAATTTGCTGCATTGTCATATTCGTATGTTTTCTTAGTAAATACATGGTAATATATCTTGCAAGAGAAGTATTTTGCCCGCCCCCGCGCCCAAAAAGATCAGAATGTTCAATTTCAAAATGCGAAGTTACAAATGCAATAATATCACCGGATTTGCAATTTGAAGCTTCCTCCAGGTGATTTGCATCGTAGAAAAGATCAAGATTTTTAGAGTGTTTAAAAATTTTCGCCCTGGCAATATTTGCAACAATATCCCGAAGATTGGATTTTTTAATAAAAGCCGCGCTAAGCAGGTCAGATTTCAGCTCACATTGCTGAATGTGATATTGCGCAATTTCCTGTTTTAACTTCAAACTTGGCACATCAAGCCCGATGGACATTGCGTAATTTAAACCCTTAACTTTTGCGGTAATATCTTCCGGCATAAATTCAATGGGTTTGTTTGAAGAGGTTATAACAACGCGATTTGAATCGCAAAATATTGAAACCAGCCTGCCAAATTCTGCAATTGTTCCTTTTTGCGAAGAAAGCAGATGAACATCGTCAATTATGAGAAATTTTTTAGACAAAACACCGCTTCTAAATTCGTCTAATAACTTTTTTCTTACCGAAGTGGAATAGTGATTTACAAATTCTATAGCGGAAAAAAATACGCAATTTTCTGCGCCAATTTTATTTTGTAAATACTTAATTAAGCTTGTTTTTCCTGATGCTTCTGCGCCAAAAATATGCAAAACTTTCCCGTGTATGACGGAATTTTCTTGGTTTTCTATGATATACTTTACGGTAGATAACGCAATTTTATTTGACTGATCTTCGATGAAATGTGCATGATTTTCAACTTTTTTTATCACCTGAATATTTTCAAGCATCGCACTTTCGTTGACCTTGTTGTATTTTTCAAAAATTACCCCATTTTCCGCACCAATTTCTTTAGCAAGATTGCACAATATCTGGGAATATTTTGCCTTAACCCAGTCTAGCTCATATTTATTATCTGATTTAATAACAATTACCCCGTCTTTTGCGGTAAATTTCATATTATTAAACCAGGTGCGAATAGTTTCGCCGGGAAGAATATTGTTCAGCTCTTTTTCAAATAACTGTACCGAAATATCGATATTCTTGTTAGAATTTTCAATTTCATTTATACCTTGCATCAAAAGTAACAAAAATAAATTTAGCCTACATAAGATGTCTTTGATACATGGAAACAAAAATCAAATAAAAAATTTTCACTTTTTACTTGCAATGTGTGTTAGTATGGCAAATTTGTGCAATTTTCTTGTTTTTGCCATATACTATCGCAATTTCAACAAAAAATGCACGCTCTATAAGCCGAATTCTGTAAGTTCGAAAACTTTCCAACCATCTCTCTTTCTGCGATATTACTACCAGCAGTTTAGCATCCAACCCTGTTGCAACCAAAAGACAGGCATGTGCAACACTACTTAGACTTGCCTCAAATGGGGTTTTCCCTGCCATATATGTTGCCATATACGCGGTGGGCTCTTACCCCACCTTTTCACCCTTACACACCAAGTATGCGGTATATTTTCTGTGGCACTTTCCGTAAAATCATTGCTGACTTCCCCGGCATTTCGCCGGCATTTTGTCTTTTTGAGGTTCGGACTTTCCTCTTAACTTTTTGCAAAATTAAGCGATTGGACGAGCGTGCAATAAATTACTATAACATACACAATAAATATCAAGCAGAATAATCTATTATTGCAACTTGTGTTACATTATGCCACAACTGCTGCTGTTTTTAAAGCTTTGCCAGCAACCTGGATTTCTTCTTTTGTATTCTTCCTTTAGCGCATTTGCACCAAATCCATTTGCCATTGCTTCAGTGTTCAATACTTTTTGCGTACTTTTAGCTTTATACATTTCTGAAATGCTCCGTGCCATGATGGAAAGACCGCCAACAGCTGTTAAGCCAAAAGCAGCCGTACCCCCTATTAATAAGTTTTTCTTGGTTCCAGGTTCCGCTTCCAATGCATCTGATGCGCCACTCAATGTAAATCCCAAAGCAGCGATGGTTGTGGATGTTGATACTAGAGTTTTATTTATGGCAACTTGTTCAGCATTCACCGCTTCAGTGTATTTATCTATGGGTAAAACTCCCCGAACTGCTATTGGATCCATCTCTACTATTGTTAGATTGTTAGCAGAGGTATCAAGATGCCCTTCATTTAATATATTCATATAAATTTAAAATACTTATTGTAAGTATACCATAAAATATGGTTAATGTCAAGGGAAATAATTTATCTTGATTAAAAAAAAGATATTCTTAATATTGGTACAATTTGATAAAATTAATAATGAGTGATGATAAAAAAGTAATACAGATTACAAAGATAACCGGTGAAAAGATTAAGAACGGAAATATAACACGTGCCTTGCATGCAATGAATAACTTGAAGCAAAAGATTATTACTACTACCGCAGTACCACAGCAGAATGTTAGCGATGTTACCCCAACTAAAGATACTAATACTAAATGATATGATTATGTGGTTGAAAAATATACATATAAGAATCAAAGATTGTTGGAAATTGAATATTAATAGTAATAATACTAACAACACTATTAACAATAATACACACCAGTATCAATCTAACACAGATCCTATAGATGAACTCGAGAAATTATGTATTCCTCTGTTTGAGATGTGTGCGGCAGGGGTATTGCCAACTGCTCCTGTATTTAATCCATGTGAGATGGTATTTGAGAAGTGCTTGCGCGCTGGTTATGCAGTAGAGAGGGAAGAAAGTTTAAAAGAATTTATAGCATTAGCTATTGGGTATTATGAGGCTCAGATTCACGAAGCGAGAGAAAAAGGAGATTTTGATTTTACAGCTTATAAAAATAGAATTGAGTACTATAAAAAGCTCAATGCACCTTTCCATCCATGAAATCTGTGATAAATTCCTCTAGGGTTTTATTGCAATTGCTTTCACGGTAAACGCCCACAAGGCAACATTCGCAAACAGGAAGATCTGTGTGAAGTGTGTGAATTTTACCCCCTTTTGTATAGTGAATTTCGCATTCATTAGTGGTTGTGGCAAGAGAATTATTTGGCAATGCGGCAATGTGTTCGCAATTTGGCCAAATGTGAATTTTCTGTAAGTAAGCCGGGCTTTCCACCATAATATCTTCATTCATTCCCGCATGAATAATCTGCGTGTGATGATCTGGATTGTAGATTCCAAAAATTTTCTCTCCATCAAAAAAACATGGCAGTTTGTATATTCCAAGCTTGCTTTGCGTGATGATATTTTTCACACTTTGACTTGCCTCGGTAATGGAAATTTCGTCCACCGGGCTATAATTATTACATTCATGGGTGGAATTTTCTTTCCCACCCAGCATTCCTGCTTTTCTCTCTGCTATAATTTTATTTTTATTTTCAACGGCCTCAAGAATTCTTTTACGAATTGCATTTGTGTCAATTTTTGTGATAATATTCCCCTGCTGTGAATCGGCAATTTCCTGCGTTTCAGGCAATTTTATGTAGATATCTGACTGCTTTTCACTTTTAACCTGGGCTTCTTGCGGAATAGGTTTTTTTGGGGAGGTAATGCCTCGTTTTAGATATTCATCATACATACTTTGACGCACCATTGCCTTCACGTCATCTTGAATTTCTTTTTTAATTTGCTTGGAAACATTGGCACTAACTTGATTTGTCATATAATTTTTTGCCGATTCAAGTGTATCTTTTATTAATGTTTTTGTATCAAGAAATATAGATTCTTTAATATCTTGCTTGCAGTTTTCAATCCATTCGTTAAATACTTTTTGCGTAGTATTTTCCGAAAATTTACGCACATTAACTTCCTGGGAATCAAATTTGGCTTTGTAAACCACAACATCTTCTTGTAATTTTGTAATTTCTTCCGCCATGGAGCGAATTTGGCTTTCCATTTTTTCCTGCTGGGAAATGAAATCTGATATAATCTTTCTGTTATTTTTGTAATAAATTTCCTGCTTTTGCAATATTTGCTCAAGCAATTGCTTGAGCACTGTCATTACGTTATTTTTCTGAAAAATTCCCATGTTACAATTCAAGCTTATTGACATTATAGCACATTATGCATAATAAGTCAAGTTTTTTCTTGAAAATTATTCACACTGCTTTATTGACACGGGTGTGTGCGTGGTTAAAAATGTCAAGTATTGCGGTAAATATTAATAAATTCGATAAATTGCGGGCAATTGCAATGTTTCGTACATTGAAATGTGATGTAAATATTTTACATACTGTGGATTGTGTGCTAAATTTTGCATATAAAAATGAGGAAATTGACAAGGCGCTAGATGGTAACTTTATGGAAATTTTGAGCAAAATTTGCAAATCACTCGATAAAAAAGCGATTATTGCAACACTGCTTGCTCTTCAGGCGGAAGTTTTGAAAAAACTTGATAAAAGCCCCGTATATGTTATACATAGCAAAGATTTCGCACCTGATCTTCAGGAGGTTCAAGATTTTTTTGAAGTGCAAATAAGGGATCTTGATTATTCCGGTTTGCATTTTCAGTTTATTCCAGGTGATTTATCAAGCCCGGGATATTTGTGCATGTATAAGGATTTTTCAATGTATAACACGCTAAACCAGGTAAAATCTGATATTTTAAAGTGTATATTTTCATCAACAGTTTGATCGAAGCTATGTCTAATGATATGTTAAATAAAACGCAATTTTTGTCTGCAGCGAATGCTGTTTTCATCGCGCAGGTTTATGAGAAATTTTTGTCAAATCCTGCTAGTGTTTCAAAGGAATGGGCAGATTTTTTCACCTCTCTTTCGGACGGCGATAGGCAGAGTTTTGAAGCAGATTTTTTTGGGCCTTCGTGGAAAAAGCGCGATCTTTCTGTTATAAATTCTGAAGTTGTGGCGGCTTCCGCGCCAAAAGCTGATAAATATCCACAAAAGCAAGAATTAACACAAGCCGGCGGAATATCAAAAGAAATTATACGAAATTTGTATATAAAATATGGGCATATTTCTGCAAAATTAGACCCAATTTGGAATAAAACAGAGCCAAAGCACCCAGAATTAACGCAAGGTTGCGCGCAATATTCAGGAAATGACATTGCAGCATTTGAAAATCTTTATTGTTCCACAATTGGTGTGGAATTTGACCATATTTCAAACCCGCAGGAGAAATCTTGGTTAATTGAAAAATTTGAAAGCGCGGCAGGTAAATTGCTTTCCAAAGAAGAGCAAAAGCGCATCTTGCAAGATGTTATGCACGCGGAGCTATTTGAGCAATTTATTCACAAAAAATTCCCTGGAATGAAAAGATTTTCCATAGAAGGCGGGGAAGCTGCAATGGCGGCAATCAACACAATTATTTCCAATGCTGCAGGCAATAAAGTCAGCGATGTTATAATAGGAATGGCGCATCGCGGCAGACTGGGAATGTTGACGCAAGTTGCAGGCAAGCCATATAACGTATTATTTAGCGAATTTCACAAAACAATCAAGCCAAGCGCAAATATTGGGGAAATTTCGTCCGATGTTAAGTATCACGCAGGTTATAAATCTTCCAGAAATGTTGATGGTAATAACATAAATGTGCAAATTGCATTCAATCCTTCGCATTTAGAGGCGGTAAATCCTGTGGTCATGGGGGTATCTTATGCAATTTCCAAAATGCAAAATCAATCTGCAATGCCTATATTAATTCACGGTGATGCAGCAATGATAGGGCAAGGAGTGGTGGCGGAATGCTTTAATATGTCTAATCTTGCCGGGTATAACACCAATGGTGTGGTGCATATTGTTGTGAATAATCAAATTGGTTTTACGGCAGAATCTTGCGATTCGCGCAGCTCACGCTATGCAACGGATATTGCAAAAATTTTGGAATGCCCAATCATTCACGTCAATGGTGAAGATGTGGAAAGCGTTGTGAAGATTTCTGAATTACTGGGCGAATATCGCAATACTTTCAAAAAAGATGTTGTGCTAGACATAGTTTGCTATAGAAAATATGGGCATAATGAGGGCGATGAGCCTTTTTACACAAATCCTGCAATGTATAATGCTTTGAAGGCGAAAATTTCCACCCCTAGTATATATGCGGAAAAATTGGTGAAAAATTCTGTAATTTCCACGGAAGAATTGAATAAATTGAAGGAAAGTTATATTAACATACTTGATGCGGCGTATGACTTGGCATTAGAAAAAGGTGCAATATTAGATCGCGAATTGGGTAAAGAATTTGACGGGTTGGATTACAAAGTTGACACAATTGCTGGGGTTAAAACCGGAATAAATCAGGAGGCTGTAATGAATTTAGTTGAAAAATTTTGCAAAATTCCTGCCGATTTCACAGCAAATCCACGACTTGCAAAGCAAATTGAAGGAAGATGGGAGGTTATTCAGCGCGAAAAAAAGCTTGATTGGGCGGCGGCGGAAATGCTGGCTTTTGCCTCGTTACTGCAAGATGGTTCTTCAGTCAGATTAAGTGGGCAAGACGCAGAGCGTGGCACTTTTTCCCATAGGCACTCGGTTTTATCAGACAGCGTCACGGGGCGGAAATACAATATTTTATCGGGAATTGAAAGTAAAAATGCGCAATACATAGTGCATAATTCACCTTTATCAGAGTATGCCGTGCTTGGGTTTGAATATGGAATTTCCCTTGTGCAGCCTAAAGATTTGGTAATTTGGGAGGCGCAATTTGGCGATTTTGCCAATGGTGCAAGCACTGTTTTCCATCAGTTTATATCTTCGGCGGAGAAAAAATGGCTTTTAATGTCTGGGCTGGTTATGCTTTTGCCGCACGGTTTTGAAGGGCAGGGCCCGGAGCACAGCTCGGCGCGCCTTGAGGGATATTTGCAATCTTGCGCGCAGGATAACATAATTGTTGCAAATTGCACTACGCCTGCAAATTTATTTCATATTTTACGCAGGCAGGTTAAGGCGAAATATCGCAAACCGCTAATTATTATGTCGCCAAAATCGCTATTGCGTCACAAGCTTGTGGTTTCAGATTTGAATGATTTTTCAGAAAATTCCGGCTTTAAACCTATAATTTCAGATGACTTGGAAGATTGCAAGGCAATCAGAAAAGTTGTTGTAACAAGTGGCAAATTGTATTACGATTTGCTGGAATATCGCACGGAAAATAAGATAAATGACGTTGCAATTGTGAGAATTGAGCAATATTACCCATTTGCGTCGGAAATTTTTGAGGTGGAGCTTTTGAAATATTCAAATGCGAAATCTGTGATTTTCGCCCAGGAAGAGCCAAAAAATATGGGATCTTGGAGTTTTATTCGCGATTATATTGAGGAATCTATGGAAAAAGTTGGCATAAAAAGCAAATTGGAATATATTGGGCGCAGTGCATCTGCCTCCCCTGCTACCGGTTTTGAAAAAGTTCACAAAAAAGAGCAGGAAAGTGTTATTACTGGGGCTTTTAAGTAATTATTGCGAAAGCTAAACCAAAACTAGCGCTGAAAGCTTGTGTGTTTAAATTTAAACAAATCAGCAGTCTCGCTTTAAGTTTTATGTTCCACTGCTTGCTCTGCACAATACTCGCCTCTTAAGCTTTTCTTGTCAAAATTATAAAATTACATCATCGATTTTTTAAAAAAAGATATCATATTACTTGGAAATTTTAGCTAATTATACCAACAACTATACAACCACTTGCAAATTATTTTTAACACTGTACGTATATTGTGCATAAGAGTTTTATTATGAACAATCTGAAACTAAAACTTTACAATACTATTACAGATTCCAAGGAGGTTTTTACCCCGCTGGATATTGAAAATATCAGAATGTACGTCTGCGGGCCCACGGTTTATTCCAGGCCGCATATAGGAAATGCCAGAAGTTACGTTATTTATGATATTTTATTCCGCACTTTAAGGTATATTTATCCAAACGTAACGTATGTTCGAAATATCACAGATGTTGACGATAAAATATTAAATCAGGCTAAATTGCTGAATATTTCGCCACAAGAAATTGTAAATCAGGTGACTCAAGAGTTTCACGAGGATACTCAAGCGCTGTATTGCTTACAGCCAACTTTTGAGCCAAAAGCTACTGAAAATATTGAAGAAATGCTTGAAATTATTGATGTTTTAATAGAAAAGGGCTATGCATATCAAAACGAAGGGCATGTTTTGTTTTCTGTGGACAAATTTCCCGATTACGGCTGTTTATCAAGGAAAAATATTGAAGATTTAGTGGGTGGCGCGCGCATTGAGGTTGAGTCTTACAAAAAAAGCGATAGAGATTTCGTGCTGTGGAAGCCCGCGGATAAAGCCGCAAAAGAGTACGGTTTTGAAAGCAAATTTGGCTATGGCAGACCCGGCTGGCATATTGAATGCTCTGCAATGAGCAGGAAATATTTAGGCGATGAATTCGATATTCACGGCGGTGGTGCAGACTTGAAATTTCCACATCATGATAATGAAATTGCGCAAAGTGTGTGCGCAAGTGGGAAAAATTTTGCAAAATACTGGGTTCATAATGGGTTTTTGATGGTAAATGGTGAAAAAATGAGCAAATCTCTGGGAAATTTCACCACCCCGCGCGACCTGATTAACAAGGGGCATCATCCGGAGGTAATTCGCCTGGCATTGCTTTCAAATTCCTATTCCAAGCCTCTTGATTTTACTGAAAAACTGCTAAATGATTGCAAAATTGTGCTGGAAAAATTTTACACAATACTCTCTCACGTGGAAAATTTACAAGAAACAAATGTTTTTGACAAGGCTATTGAGGCGATATTAGATGACATAAATACCCCGCGCTACCTGGCAACAATGCACTATTTAACCAGCGATATTAAGCATTCCGGCAGCAAGGCGGACAAGGAAGATCTGATTAATTGCTTTTTTACCACGGGTAGGCTGATTGGAATATTCAACGAAAAACCGGCAGATTTTCTAAAGTTTTTTCAAAACCCCACCCCGGCCATTCCAGATGAAATATTAAATCTTGGAAAAGAAAGGGCGGCTGCAAAACAGGAGAAAAACTTCACCAAGGCTGACGAAATTCGCAAAAAAATTGAAAGCCTGGGCTATACCATTAAAGATTTACCAAATAATGGATTTGAAATTTTGTAGCATCACGTTGTTGTTCAATGTTTAAAAATCACGCCCTTTTGCCTCCTGATGGCATGATTTATGTATGCTTTTACGCCATTGAGTTTGTGAGTCTTGACGTTCATAGACAGATTCTTGTAATGTTGTCAAGATATTCTGTAACTGCATCTGTACATTGTATCTGCGATCAAAATTGTCCAACTCTGCCACTTTAGGTAATATACCAATTGTCTTGCTCATATCCTGCTCCATGACTTGTGCTGCAATGCCAATAGCAAGTACCTTTACAGCACTAATACTTGGATTTATATTGTAAATACTTGGCTCTTTTTTCATATTGCTAATGATGTTATTGTTTGGATTGTTCATACAGTAAAATTAAAAACTACTACAGTTTATCATTTTTTTTATACTTTGTCAACACAAATTTTTCTATAAATCAATATAGTCAAAAAAGCCGAATTGCGCAGGGTTGTTGAATAATTTTACTGCCGCTTTTACTGCCCCTTGTGCGAAAATAGCGCGATTAAATGCCTTGTGCGTTATTTCTAAAACTTCGTCACCAAAAAAGAAAGATACTGTGTGCTCGCCAATTACAGACCCCCCACGTCTTACCGCAAAACCTATATCCGATGGTGATCTAACCGAATTGCGATCAGTTTTCATAACATCGCCAAGATTTACATTGCGCGCTTTGGCAATTTCATTTCCCAGTAACAATGCCGTGCCTGATGGGGCATCTTTCTTTTGATTGTGATGGGTTTCCAATATTTCAATATCGCTGTCGGTTAATGATTTTGTGGCTTGAGTCAGCAATTTTCGCATTAAATTTACCCCCTCTGACATATTCAAGCACCAGAATACTTTGGTTAATTTCCCTAGCTCTACAAGGTTGTTTATTTGTTCTACAGAAAGCCCGGAAGTTCCGCTTACAAGGGGTTTTTTGTGTTTTGTATTGACCTTAATAATTTCTTGCAAAAGTTCGGGAGAGGAAAAATCTATAATTACATCGCAAGATTCGCAAAATTCATCTAAATCGTAGGTGCGTTTTATTTTATCAATTGCGGTGCCAATACTTTCTTTTTTATCAAGACCAACGGAGATGACGCATTCCCCTTTATTTTGAGTGCAGTGCTGGACTATACTACTGCCCATTTTTCCGTAAAATCCCGATATTCCAATTTTTATCATACGTTTAAAACACTCTACAATACGAAATCTACCCTATAAAAGATAATTTGCAAGAGATTCTTCTAGAATATATTGCAGCAACAGCTAGATCTTGCTTCGGGTGCTAATTTAGCTACATTAGATCTAACTTTGGGAGGATGTACCGTTTTTATCCTTGGTATGTAAATACCCCCCTCGCCGTTATTCAGATTTATTGCACATCTTTCATACTCCGTGTAAGTATCACCTGAAGAGCTAAAATCGGGTGTTGCTATAGGAAATTTTAACATTCCATGCCTCGCGGTAGCGTCAAGATATGGAAATTCTGCTTGAAGTTTATCAATCAAGTCGTCAATTATAAATTTATTACCATGGAAACAAGCCATATCCGAGAGTGTTAACTTTGTTATCTGTGGATTTTGCTTTAATACGTGTACTATGCCATCCTTTAAACCTTTTAAACCTGTATCACCTAATGCATGGCTAATTTCGGAGCAAGGGTCGCCATTGCTATTCAATTTACCATGAGAATCGAAGACAATTTTTATCCTATTGCTATGAGGTGCCTCATGAATATGTTTAGCAATTTGAACAAATTGGCTTTCCATTTTGTCTTTACTAGTATTATTGGGATGAACTGTGATAGCATCCAAGGAATTATTCCGATAAATACTACCTTTGTAACGATTAACACTGCCATCTGGATTAACTTGAGAAAAGCTAGGTGAGGCAATGATAACAATGTATGGATGCAGCGGCTTTTCTGTGTTGCAATGAGGAATCTTATTTTGTATGTTTATACCATGATGCATATGAAAATTGCCATATTCGCTATGCTTTTGTACGCCGTGCATTCCGCCATTAGTGCTATTACTTTCAATAACTACACCATCAGCATAATCAAACTTACCCTGCCCATCAAGGTAGTATTGTTTTGTGCCGTTTGTACTAGTTTTAACAATTCCTCCTGTATAATATACTGCAATAGGCAAGTTATTGCTTTGCCTTACAATAAAGGGAGATGTGCTTGTCTCTGGGATAATTGATGTAATTAACAATAACTCACTCCCGGGTGTAAGATTTGTGGGATTAAAATTTACAACTGTTTTATGCTTGTGCTCTTGTTTAATATAGGAGCAATCTGGAACATTGTCCTCACATAAATCCTCTCTACTCTTCTTGAAAAAAGCCGCTCTTATGCGCGCCTGGCGTGTCTGGTAATTCATTGTCATGGATAAATTATCCATATAGTATAGCATATTTTTTCACATATGTCAAGAAAGAAATAAAATAATTTGCAAAGTATTGTAAAGAAGAGTGACAAATGTGCAAAAGTTGACATGGTGAATAAAGGCTTTGATGGTGGAAGGTTCATTCTGTAAAATCTCATCGCTCAGTTTCCTTGCACCATCCCATTGCACAGTAAAAGCAATAAGTGCATCAAATAATCCTAGATTTTCTGTATCATTATTCTCCGCCCAACAGATAATTTTTCTACCATTTTCAGGTATATTTGCTCTTCCCTCCGTCTTTGAGAAAAGCCGCACTTGCGTTTAACACCTCTACTAAAAAGTTTTGTTAATATTGTACATATATTGAGTTATTTGTCAAGTAATATTGTGTAAATATTTTTAAGCATGTAATAAAAACTGCTTGACAATTAAAAAATTATCCATAACTCTGACTTAGACTTTGAGTATTTTTATAATAAATATGGCTGTATGTCAAGTTACGGGATCTAGAACAACCAGGGGAAATAACGTTCCGAAATCTAATCAGAAAACTAGAAAAACTGTGAAAAATAGTGTGCAAAATAGGTCGTATCTGAGCAAGATTTTAGGCTTGCAAGTTAGTATAAAGTGCACAAAACGTGCCAGCGATACTATTATTCGTGCTGGTGGCATTGATTGCTATATTCTAAACAGCAATCCTAGCGCTCTTTCGCCAGAAATGCAACTTCTAATGAAGCGCTTAAAAAGTAATTTGAAAAAAAGAAACATTGAAGGGAAAACACCTGAAGATTTACAATTTGCATAGTAATAGTTTACCCCTATTTTATTTGCATTTTCTTGAATAATTATAGGGTTTATCTATGATTTTATATTTAATTCAATACCTATCAGACTTGTGCGCTTCATATTCTTATGTGTTGGCTAAGGAATTTTACACCACCGCGTTTTACTCCACAACGGAAATGTTTGCCTATTGCAATATATACATATTGGCTATTATACTTGCATTGCACCCGATTCTTAAGGGAAAATATAACATAAATTTGCTGAAAATTAGACATTATATCAAAAATAAAGCAATTATTCATGCTACATTGCTCAGTGTTTTTGCTGCATATATCAAGACTTTATTGCTGGGAAATATTCTAAACATCTCACAGATTACCCTGCGAAGTTATTCAATTATGTGTCCATTTATTACCCTGCTTCTGTGTCATTTTTTTCTTAAGGATCAAAGACTAAATCGCTCATTTTTACTAGCATTTATAGTGTGTTTTTTGGGTTTTTTGATATTCAATATTAATGCAAAATGGCAGTTTGGTTTCAGTTGTATGCTAATATTTTACATCCTTATCAACGGATATTCAGACTATAAACTGAAGCAAATTTCCAACGCGCGCGGCATTGAAATTATGTTATTTGATAATCTTATGTATCTTTTTGTATCCAGCATTGTCTTTGTAACAGCTTTTTTTAACGAAAAATTAACCAAATCTCTCCTGGGTGTGGGTAAATTCAGCTTTGAAAAACTTATTACAATGAACGCAATATTGCCGCTAATTGCAGTGACCATGCTGTCATTTTTGGCGCATAATTTTAAGATGCTATCGTACAAAGCCAAGCACATTGCGGGAATTATCATTGTGGGAATATTTTTTAAAGCAGTTAATAGCGCTATTATGACATATATAGACGATAAAACCATACCTTCGTCTGCGCAAATTTGCGGAATGGTAATTATGTGCATGGGGCTTAGCGTTTTTGCCTATAGAACCTGGAAACTTTCAAATAAACTTACTTAAATTATATGAATAAAATACGATTTTTGACCAATATTGTCATTGCGCACCTGCCAGGAATTATTGGCAGTTATTTTACAGTTCCAAGCATCAAAATCTGGTATGCACACCTAAATAAACCCAGTTTTAACCCGCCAAATTGGATATTTTCGCCCGTGTGGCTAACTTTATACACCCTTATTGGCATTGCATTTTATTATTTTCACAAAAAAAATCAATTCCGCACTAAAAAAACGTATTTTCTATACGGAATTCACCTGTTCTTAAATGCAATTTGGTCGATATTGTTCTTTAAAATGCACATGATTGGCGCGGCTGCGCTAGAGCTAATATTTATGATTGTCACTCTAGTTTTGCTCATGAAAATTATGAATAGAGAAAGTGTTTTATCCGCGCGCCTGCTTGTGCCTTACCTGGTCTGGATAACTTTTGCGCTTGTGCTAAATATCAATATTTACCTACTAAATTAAGGCTTTTTCCAGCACAGCTTCCCTTGCGTATGCAAGTTTTGCAAGGGGTATTCTATATGGCGAACAGGATATGTAGTTAAGATCAAGCGTTGCAAAAAACGATATACTTTTCGGGTCTCCGCCGTGCTCACCGCACACGCTAAAACTCATATTTGGCTTGACTTTTCGCGCTTTTTCAATTGCAATTTGCATTAAATGCCCAACTCCAGGAACATCAATTGAAACAAATGGATCGCCAGGAAGGATGCCCTTTTCGGTATATTCCGGCAGAAATCTTCCCGCGTCATCTCTGGAAATTCCAAGTGTTGTCTGGGTTAAATCATTCGTTCCAAAACTAAAATAGTCCGCAAATTCGGCTATTTCATCGGCAACCAGGCAAGCGCGCGGAATTTCAATCATCGTTCCCACCTTGTAATTAATTTCAATTTTCGCTTCAGATAGCACTTTGTTCGCTGTGTTTTTTACTAATTTTCCTAAAAATTCCAACTCTTTTTTCTCGATAATCACGGGCAGCATAACCTCAATATTTGCAGTAATTCCAGCGCTTTTCTTTAAATTTACAGCCGCTTGGAAAATTGCATTTACCTGCATTTCAAAAATTTCGGGATAGGTAATTCCAAGGCGCGAACCCCTGTGCCCAAGCATCGGATTTTGCTCGTGCAGAGCTTCAATTTTCAGCATTACCGCCTTCTTTTCCATGTGGTAATAATTGCAAAAATCGTCAATTTCCTCCTGCGTATGCGGAACAAATTCATGTAAAGGCGGGTCAAGCAGCCTAATATTCACAGGAAGCCCGTTCATAGTCCGCAAAATTCCCTCAAAATCTGCAATTTGCAATTCACAAATCGCCCCAAGCGCCTCCATTCTTTCTGCTTTTGAGTCAGATAAAATCATCTTTCTAAATGCTAAAAGTTTGACTTTATCGAAGAACATGTGCTCCGTTCTGCAAAGCCCAATGCCATCTGCGCCAAATTTCACCGCCATTTCGCAATCTGACATAGTTTCTGCATTTGCGCGCACTTTCACCTGGCGAATTTCGTCAACCCAAGACATAAATGTGCTAAATTCCGCAAAACCAACAGCACTAATTGTATCTGCCTTGCCTAAAATCACCTCACCGGTTCCTCCATCAATGGTAATAATCTCATTTTCTCCAATAGATATAGGGGAATTTTTGATCTTAATAACGCGGGATTTTATATCAATAATCACATCATCGCACCCGGAAATGCAAGGTTTTCCCATTCCGCGCGCAACAACCGCAGCGTGGGAAGTCATCCCCCCTTTGCAGGTTAAAATACCCACTGATGCGTGCATTCCACCAATATCTTCGGGGGAAGTTTCATTTCTAACCAGTATAACATTGATATTTTTTTTGTGCTTTTCCTCTGCCTCCTTGGAAGAAAATACAATATGACCGGAAACCGCACCAGGCGAGGCCGGCAGCCCGCGGGCTATAGTATTTAGCGCCTTCGAGCGATCTAAAATAGGGTGTAATATCTGGTTTAAAACAGCCGGATCAATTCGCAAAATCGCCTCTTCTTTAGATATTATATTGTCATTTACCATGTCAACGGCAATTTTAATTGCAGCCTTGGCTGATCTTTTTCCGTTTCTTGTTTGCAAAATCCATAATTTCCCCTCCTGCACTGTGAATTCCACATCTTGCATGTCTTTATATTTCTCTTCCAGTATATGGAAAATTTTCAATAATTCTCCGTAAGTTTGAGGCATTAACTCTTCCATAGAATTTTGCCCATCGCTACGCAAAAGCGATTGTGGCGTGCGAATTCCCGCAACAACATCCTCGCCTTGTGCATTTATTAGATATTCGCCGTATATTTTGTTCTCCCCAGTAGACGGATTTCGCGTAAAAGCAACCCCGGTTGCCGAAGTTCCCCCCATATTTCCAAAAACCATCGACTGAATATTCACCGCCGTGCCACAGGCGTCAGGGATATTGTGTAATTTTCTATATATAATAGCGCGCTCATTCATCCAAGATTTAAAAACCGCCTCCACAGCGCCAAGTAATTGTTTGGAAATATCTTGTTCAAAATCAGCACCTGTCTCTTTTTTTACAATTTGTTTATATTTTACAATGATATTTTGTAAATCTGCGACGGATATCTCTGCGTCATTGAAAATATTTCTTGCAAGTTTTATATCATCTAAAACGGATTCAAAATGGTGGTGAGAAACCCCAAGCACAACATCGCTATACATTTGAATAAATCTTCTGTAAGAATCGTATGCAAAGCGCGGATTATCAGTTAATTTTGCTAAAACTTCAACGGTTTTATCATTTAGTCCAAGGTTTAATATTGTGTCCATCATCCCCGGCATGGAAAATTTTGCCCCGGATCTCACAGAAACCAAAAGTGGCTTTGTATCAGAATTAAATTCCAATTCCAGCTCATTTTCCAGCTGTTTAACATGGGAAAAAATTTCCGAAACCAACTTTTCAGATAACTCCCCCCCTGTGTGATAATATTCATTGCATTGTGTAGTGGATATTGTAAAGCCGCAAGGCACGGGAATTCCCATCTTGCACATTTCGGCAAGATTTGCGCCCTTTCCGCCTAAAATATCCTTCATTTCCCCACTTCCGTCAACAACTTTAGAACCGAAATAGTATATAATTTTCTCACCCATGGCGCCTGTAAAAAAGTGCTAATTAACCAATTAAACAATCAATATATGATATATTTTATTAATCAAGTGCTAATTTTACATCAATATTATTTTCGCAGCCAATGCTAAATACAGATTTATTTAAAATAATACCCGCATTGCAAATATCCATAATTCCATTAAAATTATGCAGGCCATCTTCAAATATTTCCCCAATTCTACTTGGAATAATCACAGATTTCACCTCGGTTTTAAGTGAAACA
Organism: Rickettsia typhi; assembly: GCA_945898725.1. Taxonomy (GTDB): domain Bacteria; phylum Pseudomonadota; class Alphaproteobacteria; order Rickettsiales; family Deianiraeaceae; genus CAMDIK01. The sequence goes on along the minus strand of CAMDIK010000003.1, from coordinate 1,065 downwards.
TTAGCGTCAGATTTTGCCTTGCGAATTGCATTGATAATCTCTATTACACTAGACCACTTTTCAAGCAATAAATCTTGATTTTCTATTGAAATTACAGGGAAAATCGCAAAAACCCCTCTTTGATGCAATGAGGTTAAATTTTTCTTATTTAGCGTAGAATTTATATAGATTTCATCAACAGTTTTGGTTAAAAATGGTGCAAAAAGCATCAGAATTTTTGATATTACAAAATACATCGCGCATGCTGCCTCGGTTTGACCATCGATAATCTGCGTTTTTTCTATATCTGACGGGGTTTTATCAGCATAAATCTGCGCATCAAGCCCGTAGGATCTAACTTTTGATAATTCCAGGTAATTATCACAAAAATCTGACCAAAAAAACTTTTCCACGCAATCCAGCGCTTTGGAATATTCATAATTAGCCATATACTGACAATATTCCTTGAATATATTGGAAATTTTGACCAAAATTGCCCTGTCAATATCGCCTTTAATATTGCGAGTTAGCTCAATAATATCATCGTGAGACTTGCCCAAAATCTGCGATTTTTCAATCGTTTGAAGGCACAGCTTCGCCGCATTTTTCAGCTTTGTTATTAGCCTTTTCGCGTCTTTTAAACTTGCCTCATTATAGGCGGTATCAGCCCCCAAAGTTGACGAACCAGACCAATATCGCACCGCGTCCGCGCCGTGTTCTTCAACCAGTGGCACAGGGGTTACTATATTTCCCTTTGATTTGCTCATTTTCGTCTTATCACTTGCCAGGCACCAGCCGGAAAGCATCACATTTTCCCAAGGAAGATGGGCTTTTTTCGGACGATGGCATTTTAGAAATGCCTTATCTGTTTTGATAACCACGTAATCTTTTTCACCGAATTCTATTGGATTTTCCGATGTTTGAATATCAAAATCGCTTATTTCATCGGTGATTTCCGTTGCAAGATTGAAGTAATGCTGCACCAGCGTTGTAAATGTCCAGGTTCGAATAATTTCATGTGCCTGCGGGCGAAGGGACATAATTTCCCCGTTTTCCTTGCGAATTTTGTTATTTTTCAAGTCAAGC
>CAMDIK010000002.1 GCA_945898725.1 Rickettsia typhi | reverse complement strand
GGCGTTTTGTTTGGAACTGATAGCGCGAATAAACCAAAAAAAAAAGTGAATAAGTCTGACAATTTTTCAGCTGTGGACATTTTTGAGGATGAAATGATTGGCGATTTTGATTCACAGCTTAACTCCAAGAGGTATGGAAATAAATTAATGTAGCAATATGAAATCTGCAGATTTATTAAGTGATAATAGCAATTATAGTGCATTTTTTGGTCATATAAATTACACTTTTAAAAACACAGAATTGCTAAAAGAGGCGCTAACCCACCCAAGTTTAAAACTTTCAATTCAATGCGCCGGGCAGAAGGAGCTTTCAATTGAACAGAAAATTATGCAAAAAAGCGCAGGGCTTGACAAAAGTAGATCTAGACCTTTTAACTATGAAAGGCTTGAATTTTTAGGCGACAGAGTGCTGGGTTTTGTTATAGGAAGTGCTTTATATTTAAAGTTTTCCGATGAAAGTGAGGGTAAAATTTCCCGCAGATATGCGAATTTAGTGTGCAAGGATATATGTATTAAAATTGCAAAAAATCTAAATCTTGATAAATATGTTCAAATTTCCCACGGGGAGGAAAAGCAAAATGGCAGAAACAACCCTTCCACATTGGAAAATGCGCTGGAAGCCCTAATTGGCGCGATATATCTTGATTCCGGAATTGAGGCTGCGAAAAACTTTATTGAGCAGCACTGGGCGCACTATATTCACCACGAAGATAGCAGCCAATCTGATGCAAAAAGCCTTTTACAAGAGCATTCTCAAATGTTATATGGCACAATTCCTGAATATGGCGTGGTGGAAGTTCAGGGATCTGACCATGCACCAATTTTTGTGGTATTTGCAGAAGTTGCGGGGGTTAGGGTGCAGGCCGAGGGGGCTTCAAAAAAAGTTGCCGAAAAGGAAGCCGCGCGATTATTGCTAAATAAATTACAGGTTTCGGGGAGTAAAATATCATCTCAATGATGCAGCCATGCATATTGACAATTAAATTATTACCCCTAGATTTGGCTTGAATAATTTTTCTTATATGAAAAAAATAGCGGTTTTAGACACAACTTTGCGTGATGGTGAGCAGACGGATCACGTTTCGTTTTCCCCAGATGAAAAAATGATTATTGCCCAAAATTTACTTGCAATTGTTGGGGTTGATAAAATTGAAATTGGATCTTGCAGAGTGAGTGACAGGGAGAAAGATGCAATATGCAATATTTCAGCCTGGGCAAAAAACAACAATTTCCTAGATAGAATATCGGTTTTAGCCTTTGCAGATGGGGAAAAATCCGTTAATTGGTTGAAAGATACTGCCTGTAAAACTGTGAATTTACTTACAAAAGGCTCTAGAAAACATTGTGAGTTTCAGCTTGGCAAAACCATTGGGCAGCATATTTCTGACATAGAAAAAACGCTAAATTTTGCAGAAAAAAACGATATAAAGTGCAATATTTACCTGGAAGATTGGTCAAATGGCATTCAAGACGATGCTGAATATGTGCGTGAATTGTGCGCATTTTTAACAAAATCTTGTGCAAAAAACTTGATTTTATGCGACACTTTGGGAATTTTAAACCCCTGGAAAACGCAGGAATATATCTCGAAAATGCTTGATAACTTCCCCGAAACCTTGTTTGAATTTCACTGTCACAACGACTATGGAATGGCTGTAGCGAATTCAATTTACGCCGTGCGCGCGGGAATTTCCTGTATTCACGGTACGATAAACGGGCTTGGGGAAAGGGCTGGGAATACGAATTTGATTGATTTTTCCATTTCCGCGCGCGACCATTTGTGTGTTGAGCTTGGAATTGATGAGACTAAACTTTGCCATATTTCATCAATTGTTGAGCGATTTTCCGGCAAGAAATTAGCGCATAATTCCCCGATTGTTGGGCGGGATGTGTTTACACAAACCGCGGGAATTCACGCTGATGGCGACAAAAAAGGCAAGCTTTATATCTCAAAAATCAACCCCGAAAGATTCAACCGCGATACGAATTATGCACTTGGGAAAATGTCCGGAAATGGAAGTTTGAGCATGAATTTAGACAAGCTTGGAATTCTGCTAACGGATGAGCAAAAGCGTTTTGTTTTGCAAAAAATTATTGCAATGGGGGATAAGAAAGAGTCCGTAACTATTCACGATTTACCATTTTTGGTTGCTGATGCAATTGGCAATGATGCGATTAAAAAATTTGAAATTTTGGAGTGCATTATTATCTCTTCTACCACGCTTTTACCTATTGCAAATGTGAAAATTCGCTATTTATCAACCGAATATTGCGAAAGTTCCAGCGGGAATGGCGGGTACGACGCTTTTATGAATACAATCAGAAAAATTTCCACGCAAACCGGGATGTTGATCCCGGAATTGCTGGATTTTGAGGTGCATATTCCGCAAGGTGGTAAAACAAATGCGCTGGTGGAAACAGTAATTCAGTGGCAAGATAATGTGCGCACTGTTGGGGTTTCAAGTGACCAAATAATGTCTGCAATTTGCGCAACCGAAAAGGCAATTAATATTTTTGCAAAATAAAAATTCAGCGCGACGCAAAAAAATCACGGCAATCTGAGCAATTATTTACCCACTAACCACTACTACCGCGGGTTTTATAACCCTATCTTCAATAGCATAGCCGGTGCTTAATACCTGAATTACCATATTTGGCGGGGTATTTTCAACTTTTACCTGCGAAACTGCATCGTGCTCTTTTGGGTTAAATGGTTCATTTAATGGGTTGATTTTGCGCACATTATTTTTTTCCAAAAGCTTGCTTACATCTAGCAATGTTAGCTTTATAGCCTCAAAAAAAGACTTAAACGGCGTATGGGAAAGATCAACCTCCTTAACATTTGACGTGCACAGATAAAAATTGTCCATAAGTAGCGCCAAGTCCTTAACAACGCCTGTAATTGCATATTTTATTGCAGAATCTCTATCGTTTATTAGGCGTTTTTTTGCATTTTCACCATCCGCCATGATGCGTAGTATTGTCTCTTTTAGCTCGGAAATTTCCGCCTCATAGTCTGCAACGGTCTTGCTTTTGCTGGCTGAATTTTCTTGATTCGTGCTTGAGTTTTCTTGTGTTTGCGCTTCACTGGCGCGATCTGTATCATTTTTGGATTGAGATTTTTGACTTTCCTTATCGGCAAATTTCTTGGCTTCTGACATAAAAAATAAAACTATTTACATGAACAATATATACATATTATTTTGTTAATCAAGTATTTTTAATTTATTTTCCAAAAATTTTTTAACCGTTATGTTGACTAAATTTATATCGGCATTTTTGATATTTTGCATCACCTCTTTTACAAACATGCCAAAAAGTTTCTGATTTCCATTTCCATAAGATGCCAGCCAATCTGGGTGAGATTGCAAAATTTTTTCCACTTCCTGCTCAATTTTCGCCATGTTAGCCGTTCAAGATTTCCAGCAAAATTTTATTTACGCTTGCAGGATTTGCCTTTCCAGCCGCTATTTTCATCACCTCGCCTACGAAAAATCCTAGTAATTTGGCATTTCCCGCTTTATAGGCTTCTGCTTGCGCGGGATAATTTGCAACTACCTCTTGCACCATTTTTTTGATTTCTTGAGTGTTGTCTATTTGCTGCAGACCTTTGTTTTGCACAATTTCTTTTGGAGATTTTGTGTCGCCCATGGCTATGTTTTCAAACATTTCATCCATTACATTTTTGGCGATTTTCCCATTAATTATTCCACCGGCAATTAAACCTAGTAATTCTATGATATTTTCAGGGGAAATGGGAAGATTATTGAATAAAATATTGGCCTTATTCGCTCTGCCAAGCATTTCAACCATAATCCAGGTATATGCATTTTTTGCATCGTGTTTTTCAATAACTTTGTCGAAATAATCGCTGTAATCACTGTCTTCTGCGAGTAATTTTGAGTCTTTTTCAGAAAGCCCAAGTGCTTGATAACGTTGGAATTTTGCCTCCGGCAATTCGGGCAGAGTTTCCTGTAATTTGCTAATTAATTCTTGGGAAATTTTCAGGGGTGGCAAATCAGGATCGGGGAAATATTTATAGTCCACCGCATCAACTTTTTCGCGCATTGTTCTGGTTTTTAGGGTTTCGCTGTCAAATAATCTGGTTTCTTGCGTAACTTTTCCGCCGGATTCTATTATATCTACTTGTCTTTTTGCTTCGTATTCAATTGCCGTGTGCATTGAGCGAATTGAATTCAGATTTTTAATTTCACATCTTGTGCCAAATTCCGTCGTTCCAAGCGGCATGACGGAAACGTTTACGTCAACGCGCATTGAGCCCTTTTCCATGTCTGCATCGGAACTTTTTACAGCTTTTAGGATGGAGCGAATTTTTTTCGTATATTCGGTTGCCTCGTGAGGAGTTTTCATTTCCGGGTAGGATACAATTTCCATTAATCCAATGCCGGCACGGTTAAAATCTAGCATTGTTGCATTTTCCACGCGATCGTGAATTGACTTTCCGGCGTCTTGCTCGATGTGAATTCTTTGTATGTTGATTCTCTTTTTTTCACCTGATTCTGTTGATATTTCTACATATCCATTTTCCACAATTGGCTTGTAAAATTGGGTAATTTGATAGCCGGATGGCAGGTCTGGGTAGAAATAGTTTTTTCTGTCAAAATATGAGGTTGTGTTGATGGTTGCATTAATTGCAATTCCTGCGCGAATTACCTGCTGAACCGCATCTATATTGATTACCGGCAATGCCCCGGGAAGGGCTATATCCATTGGAGATATGTTCTGATTGGCACCAGAATTCCAGTTGTTTTCAGAGGTAGAAAATATCTTCGAATTTGAGTTGATTTGTGCGTGAATTTCCAACCCTATTACCAGTTCGTATTTTTTTCCACTTTGCGATTCGATTATCATAATAATTGATTTCAAAAACGATTAATTATCAAGCCAAAATTTTAATTTGCAAATATTATTTCCGTGTTTTAAATATATAAAATAACGCAAACAGGGCTGTTAAAATCCAACTTTCCCACAGGCTAAAGGCGAAAATATATATTGTAAACAAGCAGGATATAATCGCCATATTCGCTGCAAATTCGTTTGTTTTATATATATATTCCGGTAGATTTTTGAGTATATTTCTAATGAAAACCCAAAGCACAATTATGCCAAAAATCCCTATTTCAAATAGAATTTGAATGATAAAATTGTGCGCGTGAAAGCCTGCATTATACGGTATAACTACCTCATGCAGAGCGCTTTTAGGCAGAATGATTCCATGTTTTAGGGTGTGTTTTTGCCAGCCTTCTTCGGAAATTGTGAAGCAAGGGTTCTGTGAATTATGCAACCTGGCAGCCTTAAATCCATTTCCAGAAACTGGGTTTTCCGTAAATTTTTCCATTGAATATTTTGCAATACAAATTCTATGTTTAAAGCTTGGTTCCATGTTTGGAAATTTGTTAAAAACCCAGTGCATATCGATAAAAAATACAATTAACGGCACCCCAATTAACACCATCGCGCTTGCAATATTGATTGCGCGTACAGCAATTTTTCGGCTTAAATTTTGAAATAAAATATATACAATTGGCGATAAAATGATAGTCATTTTTGAGGTAAATGAGTGATTTTTTATTGTAATATAGGCAATTAATAGATATACCGTGAGCAGTATTGCGTTTTGATATTTGACTTTAAAAATGGCATTTTTTTCACGCACCATTAGCCAGAAAACTATCATCAACATAGTCAAACTTTTCCCCGCCAACATTGATGAAATTGCGTCATGCGATACCATGAAAGGAATGTTTAAAACGTACAAAATTGTCAGCACCAATGTGGCTGTGATGAATCCGTATGCAAAAAATTTAGTGATTTTAATGTCAGTTTTACCGAAAAATCCCCATAAAATATAGATAATCGACCACAAAAATAAGCACGATACATATGAAGTTAGGGAATACATCATATCTAGCGATGAAAAGCATGAAAACCCTGATAAAATAAGTATTTCTATGACATTTTTACGTATATTTTTAGGCAAATTTTGCAGCTTGCACAGACTTTTAACTTTTTGACCTATTTCCACCCTATTTTTGCACCATTGAATTATGAAATATACCGCGCAAATCGCCAGGAATGCATTGAAAATTCTAATATTTATAAACACAAAAACCCCAGCGGTGAATGCCAATAAATTTACAAAAATTTGCCTAAAATTCTTCATAATAATTAATCAAAAACTATCTCTATTTTGGAGTCACTATTTCTAGATAAAACAGATTTGGTGGTATGTTTTGGTTCAATTTTTGCCTGTTTTGTCGCGGTATTGTATATAACGCGATGCGCCTTCATGTTCTTCATTTTGTCTTTTATATTTACATTTTCCGTGAACACAATTTCGTTATTTTCCGCTGTATAATTCGCAGTTTCCGACGAAATATCCATGCCGCCATCTTTCATTCTTACATTTCCCTGAATTTTAACCTCTTTTACATCTGAAGAAAACATTGAATTTGCTTGGGTTTTGTGTTTATTTTCTGCAACAATTTTAATAATTGCCACATCCCCGTCTATAATATAATTCATGTGACGAATATTGACATCTTTTTTCATAATTATTTCATTGTTTTCAGAGGAAATATCCACAAATTCGGAGGTAGCAACGGTTTTTGTTTTCGCCTCTTCGTTGATTGCTATAATTTTAACATTGTCTATTAATTTTACCAATGAAGACAGCGGGTAATAAGATAAATTATTCGCTGTAATGTTGTATTTATATTTGTTATTTACCCCTGAAAACACCGGACTTAATCCATTCACAATATTTGCATTTGCAGTGTAAATCAACTCCGCAAAACGCACATTATTTCCGGCAATATCACTAACCTCTATGCCATTTTTTAGGGTAAATATTTTATCAGCCGTTATGTCACCACTTTTTGCAGTAATGGTGTATTCAGAATTATTTTTTGTTGCCTTCGCTTTTGAAGATATATTCAGTAATTCCGTGGAATTTTCGTGCGGAATAACTTTTTTTGCAAAGATTGATATATTGAGGCTATTTCCATTCAAATCTATCGACATATTTTCCGATTCTACCGCGGGAATTTTATCTTTTATAATAGATTTTGCAACAAAATCTTTAGGGTGAAGTATGATTTCAAGGAATGTAGATCTATATTTCATAACGGTAAGCGATGCAAAACATATTAGCAAACCAATTGAAATTATGATAAAATATTTATATATTACCCCAGTTTGTTTGGAAAAATTTTCAATTACGTGTGCTATTTTTTCGTCTGACATGTGCTATATAAACCATTTATATTTTGCACCGGGCGAAATATATTTATCAAGTATTTTTTTAAATGCACATCTAATATTTGTTCGTGAATATATAGATTTTCAGCATTTGCATGCAATATATATGCCGTATTACTTGCAATTTTCGACACAATTGCAAAATGCAGATACTGTTTTTTATAAAACATTAATATATCACCAATTTGCAGATTTTGATCTGGAGAAATTGATTGAATTTCATCGATTTTTGCAATTAATTGTTGGATATTTTCAAGATCTTTGTCGAAAACTTCCTTGTATAGATTTATATTAATTATTTTCTCTGAATTTTTGGTCTCAATTCCTAGTTGATTGAGATAAAAAAATATCAAACCAATGCAGTCAAAATGTGTGGATTTTACTTCAAATGCGCGAATTGTATTGCATTTTTTATACATTGAATCTTTGCATAAGCTCTTTAAATATTCAATAATTTGCATGCTTAAATCTAATAAACACTTGCAATTAAATGTCAAGATGTTAAACAGGAAGCAAAATGGTAATTTCGCAATGCAAACACTGGTAAATCGTATTATTTTCTTCATTTTAGGGGTAATTGGCGGCATGCCGCTGGTTTTAACCGCTTCAACTTTATCTTTGCGCCTTATAGACATGGGGATTAATAAATCTAGCATAGGTTTATTTGGCTCAATTGGCGTGCTTTATTCTGTAAAATTTTTATACGCCCCCTTGATAGATTGCGTAAAAATTCCGGTTTTACATCGTTTTTTTGAACGGTATGTTTGCTGGATGTTTTTAGCCATTTTTGCAATGTTTGTGGGCTGTTTAATGTCTTCAATTGTTGATGGAAGGCATGATTTAATCATATTTATTTTGGGAAGTCTACTAATCACATTTGCGTCAACAATTTACGATATTGCTGTTGATGGCTTTAGAATTGAAAAAAATAAGCCGTCAGATTTGGGCTTAATTAGTGCAATTTATGTCTATGGATATAGGCTGGGAATGTTGATATCCGGGGGTTTTACCCTTTATTTAGCACATTATTTTGAATGGCAAATAACATATATTATTGTTGGTTTGTTGTTCGTGATATTTTTTGGAATTGCTGTGTTTTTGGGATTTTGTTCCAAGTTAATAGCGGTAAATTTTTCACATAAACACGCAGGAATATTGACAAAAAAATCAGGCTTTAAGGAGATATTTTTAGATCCATTTCTGGATATTTTATCTATGAAATATGCGAAAACTTTCTTATTAATGGTTGCAATTTTTAAAATTACCGATGCCTACGTTGGTGGAATGATGAATCCATTTTTTGTAGAATTAGGCTTTTCCAAGCTTGAAATAGCCAAGATTGTCAAGGGTTTTGGGCTTATAGCTACGTTAATTTCTCTGGGAATTGGCGGATATTGTATTTCAAAATTTAGCATCGCAAAAATGGTTATCGCCTCCATGATTTTGCAAATTATAGGCAATCAAATGGGCATTGTGCAGAATTTCGCCGGGCACAATATCAATGTTTTAATGTTGACAATTTTTGTGGAAAATTTGTGCAGTGGCATCAGCACAATAACTCTGGTTTGCTTGATTTCCAAGGCTTGTAATGTTAAATTTAGCGGCACGCAGTACGCGCTTATGACGTCTTTTGCATCATTTAGTCGCACGGTGATTGGGTCAAGCAGCGGTTTTGTTGCTTCGCATTTGGGGTGGAATTGGTTTTTTATTTTCGCCGGCGCATTGGAAATACCTTGCATTTTATTGGCTTATTTTCTAATAAAAAAAGGTGCAATTAAGTAGTTAAATTTGGTAATTATATGGTACTTTCGTTTGTAAAATTAAACGCATCCGGCAACGATTTTATTTTTATAGATGGCGCGTGCAATCTCACCGCAAGCCAAATTATATACCTTGCAAATCGCAATTTCGGCGTGGGTTGCGACCAGGTTGTTTTCATTGAAAACAGGGCAAAAATTGATGAAAAATTAACATTTGATATTAGATTTTTTAATTCTGACGGAACGGCCGCCGGAATGTGCGGAAATGCCTTGCGATGCCTGGCTGGAATGTATTTACAAAACGGTGAAACGGCTTTGGTTAATATAAAAAACGGCAGAAATACAAGCATTTCCAAGGAAAATAACATGGGAATGGTTTTTATGCCACCGGTAATTCTTGAGAAAAATTTGATAAATATCGGAAATTTACACCTTGTAAAAGTTATTCAAAATGATGCAGAAATTGAATACTCCGTAAGCAATGAATACAATAAAAACTATGTTAAAATACTTGATAATGACACAATTTTTGTAACAACAATTGAGCGCGGCGCGGGTTTCACTATGGCATGCGGTTCGGGAATTTGCGCTAGTGCTTACTACGTTTATTCCACTAATTTGTTGAAAAATTCCAACATAAAAGCAATAACACAGGGGGTGAAAATTGGCAATCAATTTGGTGCTCAAGATGAGATTTTGGTGAAAATTTCCGCTGAAAATATTCAATTGTGCGGGGGGTGGAATTTTGTATTTTCCGGAGAGATTAGTGTGTAAAATTCGCCTATAATCGCTTCAAATCTGCCGGGTATGAACCAAAAATTTTTATCCAATTGCACACAGATTTTATTTCATTTAGGGCATTTTTCATGGCTAAATCATCGCAATGCCCCATGCAGCTTAGGAAAAATTGCGCCTTGTTAGACTTTATTCCAGGTATATAACTTTCAATTTTCGTGATATCAATTCGATTTTTATAAAGCGCATTCAGGGCGATTACAAGCGAACCCGGCTGATTTCCAACCTCAAAAATCATCGAAGTAATGTATGAAATTCCTGATATTCCAGCTTGTTTATTGGGAATTTTTGAAATTAAAACGAAGCTGGTAAAGTTTTCATCTACATCCTGCACCTTGGGAATTAAAATGTCTAAATTGTAAATTTCCGCGGCGCGCAATGATGCTATTCCCGCAATGGAATTTCCCTGTTGCAAAGAGGTATTTTTCGCAGAAATGGCGGTATCTTCCATTTTTACAAGCCTTACAGATGGGTTTATTTTTTCAAAAATTTGCTTAATCTTCCGCTCACATTGCATAATTGCCTGTTCGTGCGAGTGAATTTCGTGAATATCTTCCAGTTTTGTGCCTGGTTTTACAACCAAATTATGCTCAACTTTTAGAATGTATTCCGCGTGAAAATGCACATCGTGCTTTGCAATTAATCTGTGCGGGTCGGCAACTCTGCCCGCGGTAGAATTTTCCAGTGGAATAACTATATTATCCAATAAATTTTCTTCCAGCGCTCTAAAAACACCGAAAAAATCGGGAAATCCTATATATTCTGCTGATTTTGGTGACAGTTTTCTTGCAGCAATGCTGGAAAATGCGCCGTCAATTCCTTGGTACCCGGTTTTCATTACTTTAATGCAACAGTTCTAATTCGCTCCAAATCATCAAAAGTATCAATACTTATGGGCACATCTTGCACAATGCAGGCGCGAAATTTCATATTATTTTCCAACCCCCGCAACTGCTCTAGTCTTTCTATTTTTTCCAAATAAGACGGGCTTAATTGCACAAATTTCTCAATTGCTTCACGCCTATATCCATAAATTCCTAAATGTTGCCAGTGTTCTTGATTTTCCGCCTTGAAGGCATGAGAAGGTATTGATTGCCGTGAAAAATACAGTGCTTTTGGGTGTTTTTCTCCATTTATAGCCAGGGCTACTTTCACAATATTCGGGTTTACAACTTCGTCCTCCCTGGTAATTTTTGCAACAGCGGTTGATATATCTGCGTCGGCATTTTCCTTTAAAACATTTACAACTTCGCTGATAATTTTGGGATTAATATTTGGCATGTCGCCTTGTAGATTAATAATTATGTCGAATTTTGCCGTAATTTGCTGCATTGCTGCATATATTCTATCTGTTCCTGATGGCAGATTTGAGTCTGTCATTATTGCAATTCCGCCGTTGCTTTCAACCACTTTTTTTATCTGAATGTCATCCGTGGCAACAAAAATATCTGCAATTCCAGATTCAATCGCCCTGCGTAAAACATGCGCAATCATTGGCAATCCATTAATTTCCGCAAGCGCCTTGTTGGGAAGTCTTGTGGAGCCTATTCTGGAGGGAATAAATATTGCAATTTTCATAAAAATCTTAAGATTTACATCAAAATTAAAGAATAAAAAATATTTTGCAAGAATAATTTCGGAAATTAAATAAAAGATTTAGTTGTTAATAAAGATAGCGCAACGCGGAATATTGCACAAGTCTTGGTGTATTTTTAGATTGGCAAAATTGTGAAAAATACTTTTAACACTCTCTGATTGATTTATGCCAAATTCGCATGCAAATACTGCATTTTTCTTCATATTTGACATTAAAATGTGCGCAATTTTTTCATAAAAAACAAGCCCATTCTGCCCGCCGTCCAGCGCGATTTTCGGCTCAAAATTTTTCACCTGCGCCTCCAAATTTTCAATATCTTTTGTTGGAATGTAGGGTGGGTTATATAGTATTAAATCTGCAGATTTCACCAAGTTTTCCAAGTTATTTGTCTTTAAAATATCGCAAATTTTGGTGGTAATTTTCACCGAATTACCAAGGATAAATTCTGCATTTTTCTTAGCAATTTCTAGGGCTTTTTGAGATATATCAACCATCGTTAGAGAGGCTAAAATATATGGAAATTTTTGACAGATTTCCTTGACCGCAACAACCCCCAAGCAGCCAGATCCGCAGCATATATCTAAAACATGATATTCATTACACTCGTCATTTAAGAGGCGATTTCTGGCATTTTCTATGGCTTTTTCAGCTAAAATTTCAGAGTCAAGCCTGGGTATTAAACATTCGTTGTTAATTTCAAAATCCTCTCCATAGAAATGCCATTTTTGTAATATATAACCAAGTGGCTCACCGGTTTTTCGCCTTTCAACTGCGCGGTTTATTGAGCTAATTTCTTCTTCTGTGGGCTTTTTTTGCTGTAAAAATACCTGATTATATGGCAGTCTTAGATAGTGTGATAGAATTATTTTGCTTTCCGCCTGGGCTTCCTGTGGTGACATATCATATTCTTGCAACTGATGCGCGATATTTTGCAATAAATTTACGGTCATAGCGCAAGTAAGTCTGAATGATTGAAGATGTGATTTGCAATAATTTCCGGGGTAACTTGGTGAATATCATGCACATTTATGCCATTTCCAAAGCCGTGAATGGGAATTTGTAATTTTCGCGCAACAAAAAGTATGGCGCCTATATTGGTAGTAAGTTCAGTTTTAGATATAAACATGCCGTCAATTTTAATTTTGTTCTGCATGAATTTAACCTGTCTTTCTATATCAAACCCCGCATTTGCATCTATAATAAAGATTTTTTTTACCCTATGTTCCGGAACTTGTGTATATATTTTTTTCATAACTTGGCGAATGTGAGTCAGTGTGGAAACATTTCCTATTACAACCCCAGGGGTGTCAATTATAAAAATATCATCCCCGCGAGCAAGTGAGTTTTGATATTCCTCTGTGATAAAATGCGCAGTGTTGATTTGGGATTGATTATATAGTGCATGAATTGAAGTTTTTTCGCGCAATTCTTCAATTTGAAATGAGGCACCGGGTCTTATTGTGTCACTGCTTGCAATTGTTACTTTCCAGTTATACGTTTCTAGTACGCCCGCCATTTTGAAGGCTGTTGTTGTTTTTCCGGAGCCATTTACGCCTAATAATACTATAATTTGTGGTTTTAGGTGCGTGTCAATATCTAAATCTGTGGCATATTTTTCAATGCTTGAAGCAATTTCGTGTTGAACTATATTAACTGCCGTGCTGGGTTCTATTTCTCTCATTTTGCCCAATGTTGCGATGATTTTTTCAACCAATTCAGGCTTGACACCCTTTGTGTGTAAAATATTGGATATTTTCTCCAATAAGGTCATTTTTTTCTGGTAATGAGGAGAGAATTTTAAAAAATTCAGCTTATCCATCTACAAACATATATAAGTTAATCACCTATGAAATGTAAAAAATAATTAGCAAGATTATTATTTTATTGATTTTAGTAAAAATGCATTTATCAATTCTGTGGTCACGGAAAATTAAATGATTCACCTATTCTTAGCTTTACTTATTTTTTTATGCTTTGAAAGGCCAAGTTACGCTCTTTTTGAAAAAAATTTAGTCTATAGACAGAGTGATAATAGGCCAATTTTCCTAGAAGAACAGGTGTCGCGCGGAAGATTTTATCTAGGTGGCGGAGCAGGGTGGATGTTTGGTGAGGTGTCAGATATGCGATCTTTTGGAATGGAGGAAAAATATAATCTTGGTATATATAATATGGAAAAAGCATACTCTGCTAACGCTCCGGAATATGGTCATACTATGAAAAATGTGCAAAATGGCTTTTTTGTTATAGGTTATGCGCCAAAAACCGGTGGGCTGGCTGGTGTTTTGCGTCATGAACTTGAAATTGGCACAGGGGGGTATAGTAAATCTTTAGGGCATGTTTCAGATTCTAACCGATTTTTAACCGATTTTACTTCAGTTGATTACACAGTTAAGCAAAAATATACAATGTACAATCTATATATCCAACCCTCAATGAGTGATAATTTTAGCATGTTTATAGGTGGTGGAGTTGGTTTTGGGGTAACTTCAATTTCCATGACAGGCACAAGTTCGGTTACCACTGCTGCAACTGCAGATGCAGATTCCACAACAACCGTAACGCAGGGCGTAGCAATTACATCTGCAAAAAATTTAATTTCTACTGTTTATTCAGGATTTCTTGGTGCAACTTACGATATATCTGACTCAATTGTAATGCAAAGCAAGTTAAAATATATGGTATACACCGCCCCAACCAACACCTGGAGCGGCGGAAGTTTGGAAAAACTGCCGGCTTATACAAATTCAAATGCTGAGTCTGACGCAAATACACTTGTTAAGCTTTATGCTTTGGAAATATCAGTATTGTTTGGGTTGTAGTTTTATTTATCATTATGGGTTCGAAGTTAGTAATTGTGGAATCTCCTGCAAAGTCAAAGACTATATCAAAATATCTAGGGCAAGACTATGTAATTCTTGCATCCTTCGGGCATGTTAGAGATTTGCCGTCCAAGGATGGCTCGGTTGATCCAGAGAAGGATTTTTTAATGCATTATCAAATTAAAGATAAATCTGATAGGGCTGTGGCAGCTATAGTAAAAGAGGCAAAATCTGCAGATATAGTATACATGGCTTCAGATCCCGACAGAGAAGGGGAGGCAATAGCCTGGAATTTGGCTGAAATTCTCAAGGAAAAGAAGATAAAAGTTGAAATTAAGCGCGCTGCATTTTCGGAAATTACTTCAAATGCGGTGAAGGATGCTATTAAAAATTCCAGGGAAATTGACTATAATCTTGTTGATGCGCAGCAGGCAAGGCTTTCACTTGATTACCTTGTAGGCTTTAATGTTTCACCTGTTTTATGGCAAAAATTATCAGGAATTAAGTCCGCAGGAAGGGTGCAGTCTGTTGCGCTTAGAATGATAGTTGAAAGAGAGGCGGAAATTCGCGCATTTATTCCTAGTGAATATTGGAGCCTGGAATTTAATATTTCGGTTTCCGATGAATGTATATTACCTGTGAGAGTTGTGGAATTTTCGGGTAAAAAACTTAGCAATAAATTTCCAAAAAACCTTGCCGAGGCACAGGAAATTGTAAAAGTTGTCGAGGAAAATGACGTCTTGAAAGTTATAAATATTGAATCAAAAGAGGTAAAACGTAATCCGTTCCCGCCATTTAACACTTCGGCGCTTCAGCAAGATGCCTCTAATAAACTTGGCTTTTCTGCCGATAGAACGATGAAAATTGCTCAAAAGTTATATGAAGGTGTAGACATCGCCGGGGAAACCAAGGGGTTAATTACCTATATGAGAACCGACGGAACAACAATATCGAATGACGCCCTGGCTGTAATTCGTGAATATATTGAAGAAAGTTTTGGAAAAGATTACCTTCCTTCCAAGGCGAGGGTTTATCAAACTAAAACGAAAAATGCCCAGGAAGCGCATGAGGCAATTAGACCAACAGATGTTAATTTGTCGCCAAAAATGGCTGAAAAATATCTAACTTCAGAGGAGTACAAGCTATATGAATTGATATGGAGAAGAACAATTGCATGTCAAATGAAGGAGGCGATATTTCTGCGTCAGTCGATTGATTTTTCTGATGCAAAAAATCTTGTGCTTGCAAGGGCGAATGGCAGCACTGTGAAATTTGACGGCTTTCTCAAGGTATACGAAGTTAAGGACAATGACGATGGAAGTGGGGTGATTTTGCCAAAAGTGGAACTTGAGGATGAGATGAAAATTTTACAACCAATTGATCCAAAGCAGCATTTTACTTCACCAAAACCTAGATATACCGAGGCAAGTTTGGTAAAAGAGCTTGAGGAAATGGGAATTGGGCGTCCTTCTACCTATGTTACTATTATTAAAATTTTACAAGATAGAGACTATGTTAGAATTGAAAAACGTCAGTTTCACCCCAGCCTAAACGGGGTTGTTGTGACTGTGTTTTTGAAGACTTTCTTCCCTAAATACGTGGAATATAGTTTCACTGCCACCCTGGAAGAGGAGCTGGATTTGATTTCAGATGGAAAGTTTGACAGGGTTTCATTTTTGAAAAAATTCTGGCAAGAATTCAACACTTGCGTGCAAAATGTTTTAGCAATTGACAAGCTTTCGGTTTCTAGTAAGATTGTCACAGACATAGATGGGTATGTTTTTTCGGGAAATAACGCTGAAAGCCGCCAATGTTTGGCATGTAAAAGTAAAAATGTTGAAATTAGAACAGGAAAATTCGGGGTCTATGTGCACTGCCTGGACTGCGAAGAAAATTCTGCAATTGATAAATATGCCGCGGGAATGGTGTCTAGCGTTGAAATTAAGTCTGATTCCCCGCAAGATTCTAACGACGTTGGGTTGATTGGGTGCGATGAAGCGGGTAATAAAATATTCAAAAAAACAGGAAAATTCGGTGATTATGTTGAACGAAAATCGCTAAGCGGTGAAGACCCAAAGCGCGCGTCAATTCCAAAATTTATTACGGAAATTGATCTGCCAATGGCGCTAAAATTACTTGCAATGCCAAGTGAAATTGGAATGTTTGAAGGCGAAAGAGTGAGCATTGGAATAGGTAAGTTTGGGCCTTATATTTTGCACAAAAATGTCTATTATTCTGCCATGAGGACTGTTGATTTTATCAATCTTGATCTTGATTCCGCCGTGAAGTATATGCAGGAAAATCCGAAGAAAGATAAGGCGAAAGGTGGCGATGGCAAATATGTAAAAAAGACTGTGAGTATAGGGAATCACCCGCAAACTGACAAGCCTATTTCTATCGGGAAAAGTGGCTATGGGGTGTATGCCTTGTATGAGAAAAAGTTCCATACTATTGCAACTGCCTCGGAGGTTTCAGAGGTTACTTTGGAAATGGCGCTGGATGCAATTAAGAATTCAAAAAAGTAGATTCCTGGATTATTTTGCAGTTTTGCAAAAATTCTGCTTCCATTAAAAGAGATTAACAAAAAGTAAGAATCAAAGCTTACTTTTTATATGTCTAACAATACCCCAAAAACCACCATACGCATCACAAAGCCGCAGAATTTTTATCCTGCGCCTGATGATAAAGACGTAAAAAAAGAGGCTGCCAGTATTTTTGGAAATCAATCTATATGTAAATCGCGCAATAATCGGCATACGTCAAACGGGTTGCTTGAGGGCGATTATGACGAATTAGCCCTGATGCGAAGGGAAATTGGCATGTGGCGCGCAGTAATTACCCAGGCATTGCTTGACTGCGCAAGTATGTCGAAACGAACGGAAGACCAGGTTGCAAAACACAGTGCCATGTCTTGGTTTGCCATGCAAAATCCTGATTTTGTAAAAGTTTGTGAATATGCGTATCTTGAGCCGGAATATGTTATGCGCAAAGCTAAAAATGCCATTTCCAATGGTTGTAAATGGCGCAACGATGTTATGAAAATACGCCGTCAAGAGAAGGAGGATTCCGCGCAAAAGCTTGAAAATGTTGTATCTATTTCTCATTTATTTACAAAAGTTGTTTAGCATTACACAAATCTCATTGGGTCGTCATTATTTTGCTTTTCACGCGGAAGTTTTATTTTAATATCGCCAATTCCACTTATAATTGCTGATAAAATTATCGATGCAATTGTTCCTATAAAAATTCCAAAAAGCACCGTGATTGTGAAGTTTGATATTTCCTGCGAAGATACAAAAAGCAGCGGGCAAATAGCAAGAGATGTTACTGATGAGGTGATTATACTGCGCTTGAGCACTAATTTTATTGCAAGATTTACAATTTCACTTTGGGGCATTTTGCTGTGTCGATTCTGAATTGCAACCTGTTTTATTCTGTCAAATACTATAACAATATCATTTATGCAGTAGCCAATGATTGTTAAAATTGCTGAAATTATCATTAAATTTATTTCCATTTTGAAAAACGCACACACGGAAAGCGTTACAATGCAATTTAATATTAGCGCAAGACTGGCACCCATGGCAAGCCTATTTCCAAATTTATATAATATATATAAGTATATTGAAAACAATGAAATTCCCAATGATAACATAGACTTATGCAATATATCTTTGCTAAATTGCTGACCTAAAACGTCTGATCTTAGAATTTTTACCCCAGGTGAATTGACGATGATTTCCCTTGTCTGGTATACAAAATTTTGCGCTTCGCGTATATCTTTCGTGTAAACTTTTATATTATACACACCTGTTTTTGGGTTCGAAATATAGCGTTGTGAGCTGGATATTTCCCCGATTTTATCTATAATTTTTTCAGCAACATTATCATCTTTAGCGGTAAATTCCAGTAAACAACCACCGGTAAAATCTAGGCCTAAATTAAACCCATGGTGGAAAAGCACAAAGCTTGCAAGGCTCACAATTCCAATTACGCCGGCTAGAAAATACTTATACTTTTCAACAAAATGCACGATATTTCTTCAAATAGCTATAAACTATGTATTATATAATATAAAAAACAATAATAATTTAGATATTCTCTGCAATTATTTTTGAAAAATAGGTAATAATCCCACTTGCCCCTGCGCGTTTGATGCATGTTACAGATTCCAGTGCCAGATTGTACAAATTTACCCCGTCATTACTGCAAATATTTTGTATCATCGCATATTCTCCGCTGACTTGATAGGCGAAAATTGGCACATTTACGGCGTTGGTGCAAGCTTTGATAATATCCAAATACCACCCGGCCGGCTTGATAATAATGCCATTCGCCCCCTGATTTACATCATCCATAACCTCTTTGATTGCAAATTTTTCATTGCGAAAATCGCTCTGATAAGTGTGTTTATTTACAGGCCCCGCTTTAATTCCGGAATTGATTGCGCCGCGGAATGGTGCATATAAATTTGATGAATACTTGGCTGAATATGAAATAATTCCGGTATAATTTAGCGAATTTTCATCCAAAATACTGCGTATTTTTGCAATTCTGCCGTCCATCATGTCGGATGGAGTGATAAAATCTGCGCCGCACTTAGCCTGAATTAGCGCTTGTTTTACCAATATTTCTACAGTTTTATCATTATCTACGTCATTTTTTTCTAAATTCAAAACCCCGTCATGCCCGTGCGAAGTGTAAGGATCTAGCGCAACATCTGCCATAATAATAGCCTCCGGTGAGGAATTTTTAATTTCCTTTATCGCTCTGCAGATGATATTTTCGCTGGATAAAGCCAGGGTTCCAAGTTCATCTTTTTCATCTTGACTGACGTATGGAAATAGCATAAAGCAGGAAATTCCCAGGCGCATTAGGTGTTTTATTTCATTTTTCGCCCCGTCTATTGTGTATCTGAAAATTCCCGGCATGGAAGGAATTTGAGGGTCAATTCCATTTTTGCAAATGAACATCGGGTAAATTAAATTATGTGGCAAAAGGCTTGTTTCGCTGATTAAATTGCGGATTGCGCTGTTTTTTTTAAAAATTCTATTTCTTTGCATTGTGTTGGTAAAAATTAGCAATAATAAAGTTTAGTGGTTGATTGTTGACATATATCTCACTATTGTAATTCGTAGTAATATCAAGGGATATTGTGTTTCCACTCTTGCTTGCTGAAGCTGTTTTGAATAAATATGGCACAAGCATTCTGGTTGTTTTATGCGCGGCGGGATTGTTGCTTAAATTTAGCACTAAAGTGCCAATATAGTCCAAAAATGCTTGATATTTTTCAATCTGAATGTTGCCCGTAATGCCAATATTTTGTAAATCTTTTGCAACATCAAGTTGCCCGCGCGTTTTTATGTTAAATTCCGCAGTGCGAAGATTAAATTTTTTCATTTTAAAGGTGGAAGATTCTATTATATTATTGCTATTTTTCCTTATATTACCGCTGATTTGCAGCTCCGCATCAATGCTTCCGGTGTCTAGAAATATTGATTTTTGATTTCCCATTTCGTAATCCAGTCCGAAGATATTTTTAGCGGAAATATTGGCGATAATTTTGAAATATGTCGCACCCCCTGTTTGAATTTCGCTTAACATGAGGTGAATTTTGTTGAAATTTGCAATATTTTTCTGTGTTGCAATATTGAAAATTGTTCCCTGTGGCAGGAAATAATATACATAAATCTCGTTTCTGTGTTTTTTTACAGTAATCTTTGGGTATTTTGCAAATGACACTATCAATTTTCCAGTATTGTTATTTATCTGAAATTCTATTGAAATATCTGGATTTATTGTGTATTTACCGGTAAGGCAGCTAATTACATTACACGTGATGGCAATTTTGTTGCTCTTGATATAAAAATCACCAGTCTTGTTGGCTATTTTCACATTATTAAACACAATTCCCGTGCTAAAAATTCCCATTACATTTTCCGCTTTTTCAAATGTGATTTTGTAATTATTATCTTGGGTTGAATTGTAAAAATTCTCAATAAATTCAGACATAATAACCCCCCTAATCTTCTTTTGATTTACAAATAATACAATCTGTATGCCAAGTAAAACCAGAATTGAACCGCAGGCGATTTTTATTAAAATTTTGCGATGTTTCTTGGTAATGGTGTCAAGTATTTTTACCAAATATAGATAAAAATTTGCAATATTTTCAAGCCAATTATCTATAGCATCTGTGGTAATTTCATAGATAATTTTTACAAGCCTAAACATTACTGCGCGTCAGATTTATTTTGAATATTATTCGACAATACACTCTCCCAGATGTCACCATTGTGCAATAATTTTTCCTTATTATATAGCAATTCTTCACGTGTTTCTTTGGCAAAATCGAAGTTTGGAGTTTCAACAATAGCGTCAACCGGGCAGGCTTCTTGGCAAAGTCCGCAGTATATACATTTTGTCATGTCTATGTCATATTTTGTGGCTTTTCTGACGCCATCTTCCCTTTCGTGGGCTTCAATTGTTATAGCTTTTGCCGGGCAAATTGCCTCGCACAACTTGCATGCAATGCACCTCTCTTCTCCATTTTCATACCTTCTTAATGCATGCTCCCCGCGGAATCTATTGGAAATATTGCTTTTTTGAAAGGGGTAATCTATTGTAACTTTCGGTTTGAATATGCACTTTGTTACAAGCCACATTCCGGAAAGAATGTCTAAAAGTAGAAATTTTTTAATCAATTGAAGCAACATTTTATTTTTCTTATATAGCTTTTGTATACACCACACCGCTGAAATAAAAAAGTCAAGAATTAATTGCTATTAATTATCTTTTTGGCAGGATCGTCCTGCACTATACCTTCAATTTCCTCTTGCAACACCGCTATTGTTATAGCAAAAAATGTACTTTTATTCCAGTCAAGAATTTTCCCAAAATTTTCATACACCAAAAACGCCTCCGGGCGTGATCCATCTTGCAAAATATGCGTTTTATCGGGTATAATTAGCCAAGCTTTTTTGGTTTTATCCACCAGATATTTCCTTCCAAGGTCTTGCATTTTGGGAATTTTTGCCAAGTTTTGTGAAGTTGGAATTACAATCCCCAGTTTTATCCATTGCGAAATTGTTTTCGCTTTATTTTCCATAAAACCCACATTGCAATAGTCAAAATTATCAGGTAAAATTACCCTGCTGGCAATTCCGGAATTCTTTTTCCACTCTAGGTTGAATAGATAATTTGCAAGAGATGCCATGCTGTCCGGTTCGCTTTTTAGCAAATCCGCCTTGCCGTCCATGTCGTAGTCAATTGCATATTTCATGAATGTTTGAGGCATAAATTGCACATTTCCAAACGCCCCCGCCCAGGAACCTGTTGTGCCAATTTCCAATTGCCCAATGTCTACAAGTTGAAGAAACTTTATTAAGTTTTCCTCAAAAAATGCTTTTCTTGCCGGGTTATTGAATGACATAGTAAGCAGTGCGTCAATAACTTTTCTTCTGCCCATAATTGCGCCAAATTTCGTTTCATGCATCCACAGTGCCATTGCAATTGAGGGCTCAACATCAAAAATTTCCTCAATATCTTTGAAAACGCTTTGCATTTTGGTATTTTTTTCAAGCACTTTTGTAGCTAATATTTGCACATTACCCCTAGAAAACATATTTTCCAAGTAGCGCTCAAATGTTAATTTAAATTCCGGTTGATTTTGGCTGGACTGCCTTACATTCGGGCGATATTCTGCCAATTTTTGAAATTTTGCGATTGTTTTACTTGAAATACCTGCCATTTTTGCCATATTTACAATGTGATCAATATGCGCAATTACGGCGTTTTTGTTGTAATCTTCATACTCAACGCTTACTTGCCCCGCTTGGGGTAAATTTGGAGTTGGGTTGAGTTTCTGCGCCGCTTGCAGTGTAATTTTCAACTTTTCTTCTTTGAAATTATAAATTTTGCAGTTTGGAATATTGGTAAATTGATATTCCAGAGCTGCTGCGCTATTACAAAAAAAAATGAGGCAAATTGCGTATAAATATTTCATAATATTACTGATATTGTTGTAAAAAATCAACCAAAGCCTCAACATTTTGCATTTTTGCATCCTTTAACATGCCATGTGAAAGATTGAATATAAAAGACTTACCTCCCTTGCGAAAGTGGTGAATTATTTTTTCTGCGCTGGCGATTATGTCTTTTTCCTTGCCGTAGCATAGCAAATAATTGTTCAAATTTCCCTGTAAAACCTGAGATTCTATTGCATTTGAGAAAAATCCGCACGAAGCAGAGTTATCAAGCGAAATCACGTCACAGGGCACATTATTTGCAAAATGCTGGTACAGTATCCCACTATTTTTTGGAAAGCAAATCACTGGTATATTTGGATATTTTTGCTTGATTCTATTGGTTATTTTGCGATTTTGATTGATAATATATTTTTCATACATCTCCCCGTGAAGTAGCCCCGCATGGGAATCAAAAAGCTGCACAATATTCGCCCCGTGGTTGATTTGAACTTCAAGATAATCGCCCACGGAATCTGCTAAAACTTCAATCAAATGCTCAAAAAGATGCTCATTTTCATATAGCATTTTTTGCGTTTTTATGAAATCTTTTGACCCGCC
Source organism: Rickettsia typhi (assembly GCA_945898725.1). Lineage (GTDB taxonomy): Bacteria > Pseudomonadota > Alphaproteobacteria > Rickettsiales > Deianiraeaceae > CAMDIK01. The sequence continues at coordinate 107,986 of CAMDIK010000002.1, read as the reverse complement.
CCCGTCAATCATATAACACGCAAGCGTAAAAGGGCACCCGGAAAACCCAATCAGCGCCTTGTCTTTTGCCAGTTTGCTTCTGACATTTGCAATAACATTTCCCACAATTTCATATTTTTCATAACCCCTGTTGCGCGATAGCAGTTTTAAATCTTCCTCCGATTGAAATTTTTCCAAAACCGGCCCAATTCCCTCTTGAAATTCAACATTCCACCCAATTGCGTGCGGAACCACCAAAATATCTGAAAAAACTATAGCAGCGGACATATTAAACCTTCTAATTGGCTGAAGAGTTATTTCGCTTGCGGTTTCTACGTCATAGCACATTCCAAGAAAATTCATGCCATTTTCCCTGGATTTATTACGAATTTCCATATACTCCGGCAAATATCGCCCAGCCTGGCGCATAAACCAAAATGGCACTTTTTGCACTTCTTTTTTACTTACAACGTCAAGCAGTAGCATAGTATTTATATATATAGAGCGAAGCTTAATGTGTAATTTTTATTTTGCAAGTGTTTAGTTACCCCCCTTTGACGAGTCTCTCACCTTTCTGCTTTTTTAATGCCAATGCTTCGGTGTGGGAAGAATGGTTTGGCGATGGTTGTGGCGAATGTGCCCTTGAGACGTTAGGAGTGCTTGAGCTTTCTGGGGAATTTACACTGCTTGATATAGAAGATATTGGCATCGTTTTGTTTGGGAGGTCAATATCTTTATTCTGACTCCGCAATATTTTTAACTCGCCTCTAAAGCTACTTTTTGCCCTCACTTTCTTAATTGCTTTAAAAAGTCTCCACAGTCCCAGGGTTAGTGCTGCTGTAGTTCCAATTGTAGTCAAGATAAGCGTAGCCCCCCCTGATGACCCACTTGTAATTAGAAGTTTTATTGTAGTTGCACCCCCATATGCTGCACCTCCAAAACTGATACCTATAACTACAAATTCTCCCGCAGTAGATAATTTTGATATTTTTTCAGACCTACCCCTTTTTCCACGGGGGTCACTCACTACGCTTCGGAGCCCTGATGTTAGCGGATTGCTGTAGTTCATCAGAGCTCTTGTCGAAGATGGCATAGATGGCGCTAATGGCACGAGAGTTTGCATTAACTTTGTTGCAGCCCCCCTAGGATTTTTAAATCCATCTATTCTGATTCTATTAGGTTCCCCCAGAAAAAGAGACAATTTTGTCAATATCATCTTCTCATCTTCGCTCAACAATTCTAATCGTTCAACATTGATCAAAACAGATTGTGAAGCCTTGTCATGCTTGATATACTTCTCTTTAAAAACCCCCCATGTATCAGGAAAAGATGCTTCGAATTTATCATTACAATGTTCAAAATTTACAGGAGATTCGCTATATGGTTTTGGATCTATACGCATACTAGATTCATCACGCTCCTTGGTTGTTTTTATTTTCAAGTGAACACCCCCCCCGCCATCTCCTCCCCCCTCTCCCTCTTTTGATTCAAGCGACAGCCAATCTGTGAAAGCATTGCAAAAGCTCTTTGCAGCAACATTGTTTGTTGTTTGCCACTGATTTAGTAAGTCGTAGAGTTCTACCGTTGGCACATCAACAGTCCCACTTGCCAACAAGTGTAATTCCTTGCAATACCTTTTAGTTGCATACATTGTTGGCACTTGAAGAATTTCGCTGCACGATTCTGCCATTTTAGGATCTAATTCTATTGCCGCAAGTACGTATTGTGTATCTTCTTTTGACCACTGAGAACTTTGTGTGTTTAATATTTTTTCAAACCTGCCATCATCACTCAATAACGCATTTGCGATTCTCTTTCTATGTTCTTTATATGAAGAAATCTGGAATAATGTATAAATTTGTTCAGCATAACGTGCATACGCAAACCTCGAATCTGCCGAATTAGCACTCCATAATTCCGAATAAAACCCCGAAACACTCTCTGTTGATTTAGGTTTTGTAAAAGCATGCACAAGCATTGTAGAGTTCAATTTACACTTTGACATCACCTCGCTATAATCGATGCTACCAAAATTGTACCCAAATGCATTTCCTATAGCTGCTTCATTTTCTTTTATATACACGAAATGCTCAGCCCATGTCTTGCTTAAGCTGCCCTCCCCTTTTTTAGTTTTAGCCATAGTGCATTAATAATGCTTTGTACATATGTTATTGCTATACAAGCAAGGCTATTTGTCAAGTAAAAATTCTACATTTACCATTTTCTATAAGGCAGATTGCATTTTTTACCTCAATTCGGCGATTATTATCAAATGTTAATGCGCCATTTTGCACGGCATATATCATTTTTTCATGATTTTCCATAACGGTTATTTCGTCGTTTGCCTGGGTGATTTTTATATAACTTGACTCAATTTCGTATGAACTTGATCTTGATAAAACTGCTATAATCACTGGTTTTTTACAAAAAATCCAAGAAAGGTTAATATTGTGAATATAAATATCAATAAAAATATTGACTAATATTTCTTATTATGTAAATTACCTGTGTCTTTTGTATAAAGTGTGAAAATTCTTTCCATCGGAAGTTTGAAAAATAAAATTTTATCCGCCTTAAAACAGGAAGATAAGTATGAAGCTATTGTAAAATTATCCAAGGTAATTGAAGAAGAATTTTTAACCCATGGTGTCAATAAATCGCTTGTGGATGCCATGAAAGTAGATATTTTAAAGAGGGTTGACGCTTCATTCACCGATGTGTCTATTGGTAAAAATGTAAAAGATATCATCTCTAGAGCTCTTTATAGCGTTATGTTGGATATTTTTATGCAAAAATCTTATGGAATTTCGCTGGAAAAAGATTCGCTGAATGTAATTGCTTTGGTTGGTGGTTATGGCGTTGGAAAAACCCTTACAATTGCAAAACTTGCAAATAAATTTACAAAGCAGGGCTTAAATGTTGCTGTTGCAAGTGCAGACTTCACAAGGCATGGCGGGCATAATCAGCTTAAACGCTTGATAAATGGCGGTAATGTTAAATATATTGACACGGGAGTTGAATATTCTTCCGGAATTTTTTGTGATATTCAGAATTTGATAGCCAAGGCTTCAAAAGATTGCAATATTTTATTAATTGACACCCCGGCTTTTGATCACAATAACTCAAAATCCATGACTGATATGCAAAATGCAATTAATAAAAATTCCGTAACAGAATGTCTGCTAGTGTGCGATGGAACTTACTCTTGCGCAAACTCTCAAATTTGCCAAGCTTTTGAAAAATATCACTTTATAACCGGCATTTGTTTGACAAAACTTGATGGCGTTGTGAGCATTGGTTCATTGTTTAATACAAAAATTTCACTACTAAAGAATATATATTATATATGCGATGGAGAGGAGATTGAGGATATTTACGATTTTGATTCGGAAACATTTGTAAATAGCGTGTGTATGGGGTTGAATTTATACGTAAAAAATAACCAATCTAACGTAAAGGAGACGGAGTGTGAGGTTGTTATGATGGAGCATATGCTTGAATATTTTGGGCACAATACACAGAATTCATCGCGCAATAACTATATAAAATTAATATCAAATGTGACGAAAATTATGACTGATATTGAGCGCAAAGACCCGCTGATGATTAGCTATTCGCGCAAGAAAGAGCTTGCAAAATGCTGCAATATTTCCATTTTTGTGCTAAACAACATCATTAATACTTATTTAAAAATTCTGGACAACCAAAAAGATACCCCGCGCCAGAGGGTGAAAATTCCTAGTTTAATTTATGATGATTTGATTATTGAGCAATGAGTGTTTTAGATATTGAAAAAAACTTGTACGAAAAATTTCCTGTTATTGACCTGGGAAATGGCTATATTTTGCGTCAACCGGCGATGAATGATGGCGATATTGAGTCAATTTACAAGATATATAATGATCCAAAAATCACAATTTTCGTCCCTGATGACTGCATTCCAAGGGGTATGGAGGGGGCAAAAGATGAGGTGCGTTATTATGCAAATGCGTATCTTTTTCGCACTGCGATTTATTGGTTTGTGGCTGAAAAGTCAACGAATAAAGCAATTGGAACCTGTGGCTTTCCAAAATGGGATAGGTATAATGCTAGGCTTGAACTGGCGTATAATTTAATGAGCGAGTATCACAATAAAGGAATCATGACGGGCGTGTTAAAGGAGGTTGTAAATTTTGGTTTTCATACCTTAAAAGTGCGCAGAATTGAAGCACAACTCGACCCCACCAATGTTGCATCAATTCACGTATTAGAGAAAAATGGATTTTCCAAAGACGGCATTTTACCTAGCTATCGTTATTATAAATATGGGAAACACGTTGATGTTTTAATGATGTCGATTATAAATAATAATTACGTTCGATAAATTTAGCTAATTATTTTCGATATTGCGTCCACCTTGTTTTGAACTTCGGAGGGCGTATTGTTATATTCGCCAAGATAAATTTTCCAAGCCGCAAGATTATCATTTTTATTGACCTGGTCGGCGGATATATCAAATACAAAGCTATCTTTTTTGTTGGAATTTGTAATTATATATGTCGCACCGGAGCGGAGATCTTTTTCATAATTTGAATCTGCAATATCAAGTAAATTTTTGTGCTTTTTTACAAGTTCCATGTAGGCATCGTAACCTGGCGTTTCCTTGTTATTCTTGTAATATATAGCTAAAACTTTAACATTTCTCATGCCAAGTAAATTATTTAACACCTGTTGCCTTTCCTTTAAATTTTGCAATATATCGGCATTGGTTGTGCTTGCTATAGACTGAATATTTTCCGCATTTTGCGTTAATCTTAGCGGAGTTGGCGGGGTAGGGGTGTGAATTGCTAGGGTGATTTTACTTTTTGGATTTTCTTTTGCGTAGAGAAATATCGCCTCTTCAACATTTTTTTGAAAGTCTGTGAACTCAATTCGCGTTGAAATTTCAGCGCTATTTGCCATGGAATTACCCTTTGAATCTATATCTTTTATCATTCTTGCGTTAGCGTTGCTATTTTTTATTTTCATCATAATATCTTCAGCTATTCCAACTTTTGTGCCGGAAATTGCGATATTTTGATAGTTTAATAATATAAAAAATACAAGAATGAGTTTGATCATATTTATATAAAAATATATACATATATTATAGCTTGCGGCGTTAAAATAAATGTCAAGAATAATTTTACTTGACAAACAAAAAGTTATATATATTATATAGTTGCAGATTTTTCTGCTATGGTAATAAGAAGGTTTAATATTGAGTACCTTCGTGGACTAGGGGGCAGAACCCTACACCTCCACCAAAAGTTGTTATTTTTAACATCTTTTAATGGGGGTGAATTAGCTTCGACGCGGAGATGAAAGGTATTGTGCTTTGCCAGGTTGATGAATAACCTTGAGTTTACTGTAAAAAGTGAGCGATAAAAAGCATCAAGTCATGTAAATGGCACAAACTTTAAAGTTGCTGTTGCTGCATTAGTTGCAACTGTTGCGTCTGCGTTTGCTGTAGCTAGAAATAGCTTGGCAAATATGTTTGCTCCTAGAGCAAGCTATGCTTTCGCTTAGTTGTAGCCTATAAAGCCATTGCGTCAAGTGGTTATTCGTAGCCCTTGGAGCAGCAAAGTGTGATTCACTTTAAACATACGGGGTGGCACCAACCTGTCAACAGAAAGGTGCGCAATATTCTAATTTTTTTCTTACAAATCGTTATGGCTAAGGTACATATTGTGAAAGCTAAAAATGAAGCAGATTTTATTTGCTATGAGGTCAAAAGTAAATTTGATGCTGATATATCAGTATGTTATGTCGATAAATCTTTTGATGCAAAGGAGGATTTTTTATGGTATATCGAGAAAAGCAAAAGCGCGGCAACATCAAAAATATTTTGGACAACAAGCAAGTATGATGCTGATATTAAGGTATATCTTGTTGATAAGAAATTTGATGCAAAATGGATTAAGTCTAACAGCGCTAGAGGTAGATTGTAAAAATACCCCCAAAACCAACCCGAAAAACGCTAAAATTTCAAGCAAAATTATGAACCAGCAGTTGACGAAAATCAAACCTATACCTGCGCCTACGCTTTTCAATATTGCGGATTTTCTCGCCAAATTAGCGAATATTGCAAATATTGCATTATTTTTAAAAAAGTTGTTGACTTTTGTAAAAACTGTATCTTAACTTGATTGAGTTTTAAGTGTTTGTACAACAAAACATGCCACATACAGAGCAAAAAAGAAAAAAGATGAGTGAATTAGCTAAGCAAGTTTTACCTAATTTTACTATAGAAGACCTAATATCAGCTGGTGCTCACTTCGGACACAGGGCTAGTTCCTGGAATCCCGATATGAAGCCTTATATTTTTGGCGTGAGGAATAAAACACATATTTTGGACGTAAGAAAAACGCACGCATCCCTTGTTACTTCTTTATTATATATATATAACGCAGTAAGAAGCGGTAAGTCTGTTTTGATGGTTTCTACAAAGAAAAGTGTTAGTGAAATTGTGCGAAATCACGCAATTCGTTGCGGACAAGCTCACGTAACCCATAGATGGCTTGGTGGAATGTTGACTAACTGGAGGACTGTTGTGATGTCGATTAAAAAAATTAAGAATATAGAAAAAATCCTCTCACAGGTTGATGAAAAAGGTAGGCATTCGGTATACACTAAGAAGGAAATTGGTGTGTTTAAGAAGGATTTAGATAAGTTAAAGCTTTATTTTGATGGTTTGCGTGGAATTACCGCTAGACCTGATGTGGTAATAGTTTTTGACACAAATAAAGATAGCTGCGCCATTCAAGAGGCTTATAAATTAAATTTATCTTGTGTTGGGCTTGTTGACTCAAATTCAAACATAAAAAATATTCAATATCTAGTTCCATGTAACGATGACTCAATTAAAAGTGTTGATTTTGTGGCAAAATTAATATCCGATACGGTGTTGCGTGCAATTAAAGACGAGGTTTCTTCGTATAATTTGGATACTAATATTGTTGCCAAGAATCAGCAAGAGAAAATTGCAGATCTTTCCAAGAGAATACAAGAATCTGTTAAGCCAGCAAAATCTAAATCTATTGAAGATATTTCAGAAAGTCAACCTCTTGCTGCAAGTTTAGATGCTGCGGTGGTTGCCGAATCATCTATTTAATAGAATTTACTTTATGGGTTTCTGTGGACATATTTGTAGATAGTATAAAGTCTAGCTCCAAGATTTCTGATATAATATCAAGAGTGGTGCCTATAAAACCAAATGGCACCAATCGTTTTAAATGCCTTTGTCCCTTTCATGGTGAGAAAACCCCATCGTTTAATATTGATGATTTTCGCGGTATTTACAAGTGTTTTGGATGTGGTGAAGCTGGAGATGTTTTGCAATTTGTTCAAAAATATCACAAGTTAAGTTTTAAAGAATCGCTTGAATATATTGCAAATTTAATTGGAATGGAAGTGCCAAAGTATGGCAAAAATTCCGATGAAAGCTATGATAATTCCAAGCAATATTTGCGTATTAATGCAGAAGTTGCGCAATTTTTTTTCAAAAATATCTTACAATCTGAAAAAGGGCAGTCTATTGCTGAAAAATATCTTGCATCCCGTGGAATTTCGCTAAATCAAATTGAACTTTTTAAAGTTGGATACGCTCCAGATTCCTACAATGACTTAATTTCTTATTTGAGGTTAAAAGGTTTTGAAGAAAAATTAATACTTGATGCTGGGATCGCTAGAAAATCACAAAATGGCAGCATTTATAGCGTATTTCGCGATAGAATAATGGTTCCAATTTGCGATGGAAATGGAAATGTAATTGCCTTTGGGGGTAGGTGCTTGAATGAAAATAATCAGCCAAAATACTTAAATTCCCAAGAAACACCGGTATTTAAGAAAAGCCATACATTGTACAATTTGCATAACGCAAAAACATTGCTTAAGAGTGTTAATTATTGTCTTGTGGTGGAGGGTTATATGGATGTAATTTCGTTAAGTAAGCTAAATTCGCCTGTAGTTGCCACACTTGGTACTGCAGTTTCTGAAAGTCAAATAAGCCTGATGGCGCGTTACACAAATTTGGCGATTATCTGGTTTGATGCAGATGCGGCAGGGCAGGGGGCTGGTATAAAAATTGCACAAATTGCAATGCAAATGGAAAAATTAGGTCTTGAGATAAAGTTTGTTGCGCAAAATAAGGCGAAGGATCCGGATGAATATATAAGAAAATATGGCGAGATAGCTGCTCGCATGGAGATTGAAAATGCCATATCGATGTGCGAATTTATATGGAAATCTATTAGTTTTGGGGTTGATTTTTCTGCGCCAGATAGCACGATTAATTTACACAATAAAATCAGTGAAATATGCGCCGGAATGATAAATAAAGTCATGAGCTATGAATATTCACGATATTTTAAAGATCAGATATACCGCGCAAGATTCCAGAAAAAAGTTACAAACTCAGCAGTTCCAACCGTGCTTTCCTCTACCTTGTCTAAAATTGACATACTTGAGGGTTTGATTTTGTATATTATATATATAAATAGCTCAATTATCGATGAAGATTTTGATATATCTTTCAAAAATGATGTATTTGCTGGAGTTTTAGATGATATTTTGCTTGGAAATATTCCCAATGGCGAGGCATTTTTTGCTAAAATTGCGGGCATTCCGCTGCAAAATGTATCAAAAGATCGTGATTTGAAAAATCAACTACAAAGACTGGTTTTATCTCATAAAATTGAGGTTATAGAGGTGGAAATGAAGCAAATTTTAACAGAAAACCCCGCTTCTGCTATCGAGAAAATCAATATTATGCTTGGTGAAAAGAAGAAATTACTGGAAAAAATTCAGCACTATCCCATATAAATTAGTATGATTCTTGGCGTAATATGGAAATTTTTACAAAATGAAATAGCTAAAGAGCGCCATACGCTTGTGCCAGTTTTGCCGCTTTTTGGCGTGCTTGGAATTATATTATTTTTTCGATACAACATACGCCCTGAAATTGCGCAATTGTATATTTTTCTTGCGATGTTTGGGCTTTCTTTTGCCTTAAAAGTTCCATACATAAGCTCGGCGTGCCTTGCGTGTTTTTTTGTTGTGTTGGGCGTTTATGCAAGTAAATATCGCCTTGATAATTTAGAAGTTAATGGAATAAATATAACCTTGGAAAATGTTACCGTTCGTGGTGTTTTAGAGCAAGTTTCCCTGGGCTTGGATAAGGATAAAATTATTATAAAAACTCTGTTTATTTCTGATTATAAGCGCAAAAAATATCCCCAGAGATTGCAATTTAAGGTTCCAAAAGAGCTGGGTATTCAGAATCTTGGCTTGAAGATTGATGATGTTATTGAATTTAGGGCGAATATATTCCCACTTCCGCGCCCAATATACCCAGATGCCTATAATTTCGCCGATATTGCAAAATTTAAGGGGATAGGCGGCATAGGTCTTGTGAAATCTTCGGAAAATTACGGGGATTTTCATATAAAAATATACAAAGAATCCCAAAAAACAAGCTTCGGGGTTTTGATTGAGCGGGCGCGATTGTATATTGACAAAGTAATTGGAGAGCGCATGAAATATAGCGATAGTTCCGGGGTTTCTATGGCACTTTTCACAGGAAATACGGGTTATATTCAGCGGCAAACGGTGCTGGATATTCAAAAATCAGGCTTGTCTCACCTTCTTGCGATTTCCGGGATAAACATATCCATTGTTGCAATTACAACATTCGCAATTATTCGAAGGCTGCTTAGATATTCAACATTTTTATCGGTAAAATATGATATAAAAAAACTTGCCGCCATGCTTGCTGTGATTATTAGCTTTTTTCACTTGCAGATTAGCGGGCTTCCTATTTCTGCGGTGCGAAGTTTTATCATGTTTACCCTGGGATTGTTGTGCATTTTTCTTGATCGCCCAGCAACACCAATGCGCATAGTTTCCTTTACTTTATTTGTGATTATAATGCAAAAACCGGAGGGAGTTTTTGACCCATCTTTACAGATGTCTTTCATGGCAGTGCTGGGCTTAATTGCCTCAATGGGATATTTTTCCCGCATAATTGACGAAAGATATGGCGACGGAGGCAGATTTATTAAATTATTGATATATTTTGCAGGTATTTTTGCCTCATCTCTGGTTTCTACATTTGCAACATTTTGCTATAGCGTTTATCATTTTAATCAGTATTCTAATGTGGGTTTAATTAGTAATATTTTAGCTGTGCCAATAAGCGAATTGGGTATGATTCCACTTGGAGTTATTGGAATTTTTACCTCTTTACTTGGCATTGGGTTGGATTATCCATTTTTCAAACTTATGGAATGGTGCGGTGATGCCTTTGTGAAAATTGCAAAAATTGCAGCAAAAATGGACTATTCCGCGATTTTAGTGCCGGAAATGCCTATGCAGTCTTTATTTTTCTACACCCTTGGGCTTTTAATGTTATTTACCCTGGTTAGTAAATTTAGATTTGCGGGTTTAGTGTTTATGGCGCTGGGTATTTTTTTGCATGCAAAATTTCCCAAACCCATTGCCGTTATTGGAAAAAATTACCATGATATGATAGTTACAATAGATGGAAAATATTATGCCGTGGGTGAATTTTCAAGTGAATTTCTGAAGACAATATGGCTTGGAAGACTGGGAAAAAAGTCAATCCCGATTATGGAAAAGCCCATGTACGACAAGTATTTTACGAGCTTCCCCGGTGGTTTTAGCTATTTTTCCAAAGATATGGAAATACATTTTATTTTGGATGGATTTGATGAAAAAATGTGCAATTTTGCAGAAAGAAAGCGGCTTTTTATTGTAGACAAGCTTGGTGGATACGGCACGGAATATTTGTGCACCACTCATGGAAAGTTCCGCCCGAAAATCATACGAAATTGGACTGTCAATCGAAAAGGCGCACTGGTTATACGTTAAACAGCAGATTCTACAGCATTTGCAAGCGTTTTACACTCATCGTCGGGTATATTTTTGCATGAAATATCTTCATTTATCGCAAGGTAAGAATCAATTTCAGATGTGTTGATTGTTGAGTTATTTTGTGTAAAAATACTGCTTACCTTATAGCCTAATTTAGCAATTCTGCGGGAAATTTCAACGCACTCCTTGTCACTTTTTCCGCATAAAATAATCAGGTTTTTTGCATTATTTTCTCTTAAAACAAGCTGGGTATTCAGCTTTTTATATTCAATAAAACTGTATATTATATATATAATTAGCAGCGAAGTTGTGATAATTGCAATTATTTGTATTTTTTTCATTTGCAAAATAGATTTCATGGTAGTATAAAGCAGTATATTTTGATTGCAAGAATAAATATGCAAATATTGAATATGCATCTGGTTTCAGATTTTACCTGTGATAGCTTAATGAGCATTTCTGGCGTTATTGCAACGCAATTTTCAGATATTAAAATTAATCGATATTTCTGGCCTTTTGTGAGAAATATTGACCAGGTTGACGATATAATGAATTCTGTGAAAAATAACCCGGGAATTGTTTTGCTTTCGGTTTTAAGTGTTGAAATTGAAGATAAAATTAAGGCGGACGGAAAAGCTATGGAAAATGTTAGAGTTATTCCCGCAATGGACTATATTTTGGCGGAATGTGCAAGTTATTTGGACTTGCCAATAAAGCATCAAACGCGCCGCGGGCTGATGGTTGGCGAAGATTATATGGCGCGCGCCGAGGCAATGAGCTATACTATAAACCACGATGATGGCAGAATGCAAGATGACCTAAATGGGGCGGATATTATCTTGATCGGGCTTTCTAGGACTTCAAAATCTCCAACCAGCATTTACCTTTCGCACAGGGGTTATAAAGTTGCAAATATTCCCTTTATTTCCGCAAGTTTAATGCCAAATTTGCAAGAATTAAAAAAGCCGATGATTGTGGGTTTGACTATAGATCCGGAGCGCTTGATGCTGCTTCGCGAGAGTCGTTTGGTTGCTGATGGCGTGCAACAGCAAGATTTTCGCTATAGCCAAATTGAATATATTGTTGATGAATTAAGGGAATTTCGGCGCTTTTGCGGTAAATTAAACTGCCAGGTGATTGATGTAACAAGAAAATCTATTGAAGAAGTTGCGGCTTACGTTATTAAGCTTTATCAGACGCAAAAATCATAATTCACGCGCGATTATTTACAATATCCATAGCAATTTTAGTCGATTCTTCACTGCTTTCAGGGGATATTATTTTTGCAATTTCATCTATTCTTTCTTCGGGATTTAACTCTTGAATATTTGTGAAAACTTCGCCATTGTCCTCGTATTTTGAAACTTTTATTTGGGAATTTGCAAATCCCGCTATGTGGCAGTTGTGCGTGATTGCTATAACTTGAGTTGTTTTGCTCATATTTAGCAGTTCCGTTGCCACTTTTTTGGCTATATTTCCGCTTAATCCGGCTTCAATTTCGTCAAAAATTATCACCCCGCTGTCTAGTAAATTTTGCGAAATAACTGACTTAAAAGCCAGCATTAACCTGGAAATTTCACCACCGGAGGCAATTTTTTCAATTGGAAAATATGGCATTCCCGCATTTAGCCGCGCATTAAAACTCACCTCATCACTGCCGATTTCAGAAATTTTCTGGGAATTTTTGGTAATTTCCACTCTAAAATCTGCATTTTGCATGTGCAATCTGTGTAAAATATTATTCACGTTTTGCGACATTGTAAGGGCATTTTTTTTGCGAATTTCACTGATAACATCGGCAATTTTATGATATTTTTCCAGCTTTTCATTTAACTTTTCTTGCATATTTTTCTGGTTTGCTTGCAGGGTTTCGATATGCTTGATTTTTTCATCAATTTCCGCGATAAAATCGAACAAAGATAGGCTCGGAACGCGATATTTCCGCGCAATTTCCCTGATTAAATCTATGCGCTCTTCAATTTTTTCCAGGTCAAAAACGCGAAAACTGCGATTCAAGCTGCTTTCCGCGGAATATACTCCATCTTTCACTTCATTTAACTCGTCCGTCATATTTTCCGTAATTTTGATTACATTATCAAGTTTTTCTGATATTTCATCAGGTAATTTCTCACCCGAAGATTGTATTTTTATTGCTAAAACTGCAATTTCTCCAATATTGCAAAGTTTGATTTTCTCTGATAATTTCTCGAATAAGTCGATAATTTTTTTAGATTGCAAAAATATTCCGCGCGATTCCAACAGGGTATTTTCCTCATTTGGCTTGATATTATAACTTGTTAACTCCTCTTGCATTTCAAGCAATTCACTCAAATTTTTCTCTTTTTCCGCTAAATTTTGCGATGTTTTTGTGTATTCTATTTCCACTGCTTTATATTCCTGAAATGCGTTTTTTAGCCCCGTTAAATGGCTTTCCAGTTTGGAATATCTGTCTAAAATTTTCACATGTCCGGATGATTTTAGTAAAAATAATTGGTCAGTTTGGCCGTGAATTTCAATTAAATCTGATGTAATATTTTTGATAAAATTAATGGTTGAAGGGGTGTCATTTATAAAAATTTTACTTGTTGAGTCTTTGTTTATCACCTTTTTTATTAGCAATTCTCCGCTTGTTGCATAACCAGATTCCACCATTGTGTCAATAATGCTTTGGTTTTTTGATATGTCAAATTCGGCTATAATAACAGCCTGATTTGCCCCTGTGCGAATTACGGATTGACTAGCTCTATCGCCTAAAATTATACCTATACTGTCAAGTATTACAGATTTCCCCGCGCCGCTGTCACCTGTGATTGAGCACATTCCACCCTGTAAAGAAATGAAAATCTTCTTTATTAATATTACATTTTCTATGTATAAAGATTTTAACATTGTGCAAGTCTTCAATCTATTTGCATTAAGTGGAATTATAAAAAATCTAAATTACAAGTTTTTTTATTTACTTTTATCTTTCACATATTCATATATTTTATAGTTAGCTAACTTGTTTTGGTGTTGCTGTTGAAATACTTTAATCACATACGCAAAAATGCCCAATATTTTCTAATATTGGCATTAGTGATGGTGTTGACATCGTGTGGCGGTGAAGATGAATGTATTACTGCTGACGATTTTGGAGATTATGTTTACAGTCAAAATATAACCGTTTCTGCATTTCCACCTAGCTTGCTATTAACTGCAGCGGAGATGTCTGATCAAGCATCTGATGTAACCAATCCCAGCGAGGTTGATAATATGTCTATATCTTCAGTAAGGGCTGGTGTTACTGAATCTGATGCATATTTAGGGTCTTGGACGGAGGTTTGGGCTAAGGGTGCTACAAAAAAAGAGCCCAAAGATTTTATAGTAAAAAGAGGCGTAGAAATTTCCGCGATAGCTGAAGGATATGTGTCCTTGGCTCAAAAGTATGAACAGATTTCGCTTAAAGTTACAAAAGATGTAATAAATAGTGGTTTTAGCCCAATTGCGGAAACGAAGGCAAAATTTTCCAGCGGAAGTAATGTTAGCGTGATTATTGCTGGTGACGTTGCCAAGACTGATGGCACTAAAATCAATCCAAAGGAAATTACTGCATTTAGCGTGAATAGTTCAATAAAAGATGCAACTTTGAGTAAATACTCTAATCCGGATAAATGGCTTTGCAATGTTGGGGCAACCGAATCTTTTAGCTCGGTATTTGCCGTTGATGGCAAGTTGATATGCGATTTTATAAATGGCGAAGGTTGCGATCCCGTTGTGGATAGGTATCAAAAGCAAAATTATACACTCTTTGGACATGGTTATATTCCGGTTGGCACTGCGCGCATGGGGCGATCGCAGAGTAAAATATATGACTTGTTTTCTGATAACAGCGGTTTTGTTGTATGCTCACCTAATAAAGAGGACTATGCCACGATAAACACAGGCGCGGGGGTGGAATATTCCGGCTGGTTTGATTCTGACTTTCCTGAAGATCGCGCAGGGGCTTTAGCTGGAACTTATTTTAATAAAGATTGCGCCCAGGCGGCATCTGATGCAAATATGGTAGAAGTTGGCAAAAATCTTGGTGGACTAGTGAAGTATGCCGTTGTAAGGGGTTTTGATAGAAGCGTTGCACACACCAAAAAATATATTAAGGATAAAATGTACCCAAATATTGGGCCACAGGATGATAAATATAAAACAACTGTTGATGGAACTCTGGAGATCTGCCCTCATCCACCTTTTACAGCAAAATTTAAAAAACAATTCCTGATGTTTAAATCTTTGAGTAACGACCCGAAGGCGCATGTTGGGTTTAACGTTAGAAGGGATGTTGTTTCATCGAATGTTGAATCTGGTATATGGAAGGTGATTTTCCCGCCTTGTGGAGAGGGTACAATGGGTGCAATTATTCATGACACTTCTGATAATGCTTGGAAATTAGCTGCAACTTGGCTTAGCAATCCATATTTAGCCTATAAATTATTAAAAGGTGATAAAGATGACTACCCAGAAACTGTAAAAGATATTACCGGCGGAGATGCTTGTGGTATATTGTATTCCAACAATAGAGATATATGCGCCAGCAGGCACATAAGAGCAATCGCAACCAGTGGAGGTAGTGGGTTTTGCGATATTAGCACCAGCAACGACCCCGCATGGCGTATTCAAAAATTGTACAATGGTGGCTTTCTTGATTATAGCAATCTTCGCGACACCCCTGACACGGATGATATAGGTAAAGATGAATATGATATACGCCCCCCATGCATTGTTAATGTTAATAACTTGCCAGCGGAGGTTAATGTTTACATGGATGATGGTAGAAGCTGGGTTGTATACCCTAAACTTATTGCTGGTGGCGAGGTTAAAATTAGCGCAAAGGCTTATAATGAAAAAGATACACTGGAAGATCGCATTGGCGGCCCTGATAAAAAATTAAACTTTCTTTATAAGCATGAAATACCTCAAAAATCTAATATATACAAGAAATATTACCAGTTTCTTGATGATAAAAAAGATAATGCATTTAAAGACCGTGGAAGTGGAGAAGAGGCAGATATGATGAAGAAACTTGGGCATTATGGCTGGTGCTACGAACGGCATCCATGTTCAGTGCCGGCAAGAAGATGTGATGCTATGGTACTAGGGCCTGACAAGTCCAAGGAAGTATATGGTGAGGACTCTGATAAGAATTATATTGAATACAGTGCGTGGAAGATGTATACTATAGATGATGATGACGACAATGATGACGATGTATTGTACGATGTAAATATTAAGGATTTGGTATGTCAGACAAAAAATGGTGTAGATTATGGCGCCAATGTGGGCAATTATAGCAATAGATTAATTGATTATGTTGCAAAGAATAGTTACCTTGAAGGGTGTGGTTACCATGGCGCTGTGGATAGTAGTAATGTTAAATGGATAGAGCCAGGTGATGCAGATAAAAAGTCTGCAATATATTGCAATGCCAGAACAAGATGGAAACCTTATACTAAACACGAATATATGCGTAGCACTGTCATTAATGGTGCAGATTATTGCTCTGATGGTGCATTAACTGCAAATATTAAGGGTCATGTCTATGATGAAGATGATGAAACCCCTAGTATTTCTTCCCATAATTTACGTTGCCACCCTAATCAAACTAGAGAGTGTGGAGTTGCAATGGGGTTTAAAACCTACCCTGGTGAACTTCACAGATGTGTTGGTAAATATGTTGCAAAATGCACAGAAAAGAGATACACTCCGGAGCAATGCACGCCAAGTAACGCTGATGCAGATAAGCAAAAAGTTCTTGGGATATGTGTAAGAAAAGTTACCATGACAATTGGCGCGGACACAGGATCTCCCTCAATAACAAAATATAACTACCTAATGGCCTATACCTCTGCAAGTTCATCTGCCGTGCAATCTAGCAAGCCAAGTATGAAAGATCTTATTACGATGGGGTCTTTTGACCCCTCGAACTATATTGATCGAGCGCAGGGAAATTCTGTGCATATTACAGACGGCGTGAACGTGGAACTGGTTAGTATGAATAATTGCGGCGTGTGTCTCAAGGGTAAAGATACTATAGAGGGTGGTATAGTCACAAAATTGCATATTAAATCTGCTAAAGATTCAGGCGACTGTGGTGATGGCTGGGTTACTACATTCACTACAAAAGATGCTGCGATAATTTACAAATCTCATAGCGCAACAGACACTGTATCTGAAGATCTAACCACCGATTCTACCGATGTTAAATATGATGTTTCCTATTCATTTTCGCCACTTTCCAAGGAGGCAGCATGCCCTGATGATGTTGCAAAAATTGACGTATTCTATGATGGATCTTCAGATTCGCCGGTAAATCGTGCTACTGGGGCAATCAGACCAATGAATGCAATTTCGCACGATTTTGCTTATGATATGGGCAACGGTGCGTATGTTAAGTCCGGAAGGCTTGCAAGTTCAGATAGTTATATCAGATTGGATAGTAATTTTGACAATATTCCAATTTCCGCCCACTTGGCAGGGGAGGGCAACCTTATTCCCGGTGATGGGTTTAAAAATATAAAGGAAGGTTCTTACGTTGACGTTATATTTCAATCAGGAGAAAACTCATATAACGGTAGATTTTTATATATGTATGTTCAAGGGTTGGATGATGACGGAAAACCTGATGAATCAGACCACCCTGCTGTTGTTTTCCCAACTAAAAGAGCATTTGAAAATGCATTAAGTGCTAGGCATCCTGGGATAATTGACTTTTATGTTAATTCAGATGGAAATGGCAAAATGTCAACAACTGTAAATAAAACCGGTAAGGTTTGGGCTATAGTTTTTGATAAGGCTCCGCAAATTGGAAGTATGTATAATGACGGAAAATATATATTGTACGATACAATGGACAGCATAGATCCAATGTCGGATGAATATGAGCGTACAAAGGTTGCAGCAGGAAGTTCCAATGTTATTGGGTATAACAGTGGGTTTTATCAATTTCAGTTAAAAGTTCCGGTGAAAACAAGCGCAAATTATAGCATATCTTTACCAATCTTGGGCGATGTAAAGCCATCAACGCTGCCTGGAATAAATCCGGATGAGGGTGACCAGTGGAGCTTTCTGGGGCTTTTGAAAACCTTGTTCTTTGGACCTATAGATCCAAAGAAAACAACGTGCAAAAAATATGCTCAAAGCTATGGCGGTGATTTTGGAACCACAACTACCACCACTAATACTTCAACTTTTACCAATACAACATATAGCGGTGGATCGGTTGGTGATGCAACTTCATGCAACGTGGAAAATGGTACACAATTAAGGTATAGATCTGTTTCAGTGGATAGTTATACCCCAGATGCAGGAATTGGCAGCACTCAAAGATATTTTTGTGGATATAAAAGCCCAGAGGCGCGCACAAAAGTTTGTAAATATAAAAAATCTGTTCAATTAGATGTAAAAGACTACTTGTGTAAATCTAAAGCTATGAGAAGCTTGGGAATTATGGGAGTTGCTCCACAGGTAGCGGGAACCGGGGTGATTGCAATTCAAAATATTTCCACTAATATATTTGAGAAAAAATGGGTCACAGACTCTGAAGCAAGGGCGGAGTATCCATTAAATCATGAGAGATATTGGGGTTATTGCCATCATGGTCACTTTTATTATCCATGGAATTCCGCTCCAGCTATTACGGATATGCAAATCGAAACTACCGATGAAAATAGCGATGCGGATAAGGATTTTTGTGAAATAATGTTCTGTAGTGATGGCAAGGGGCAGATGGAAAAAAAGAGTCTAACAGACCCAATATTTAAAGTAAAACCAATTAGCATCTGGACATTATTGGGCTTTCAGGAAGCTTTCAAAAGAGATGTTGATGATGGTTATTTTTACAGCAAAGACGATGATGTGCAGAATAAAAATTACCTATGGTGGAGAGAAGATCACAAGGGCAAACAATACATTATACCCGTTTGGACGACAATTTTACCTGAAAATCCGATCAAATTTTATAACGGAACCCAGGAGGTTTTATTTTCTAGTACTAAAATAAAACTACCTCTGATTAAGGGTTTTGGGTTTAAAAAAAGCTCCACATATGGCGATGAAGATAGCGATTCGCAACTGGACGTTATGTTGAACACCGGGCAAAATCTGGAAGGGTATTATCTCAAAGGTTCCAATGGAGAGTATACTAAAATGACAGATCAGCAAATCGTGATATATGACAAAGAATTTGGCGCTGGTAAGTGGTATAAAAATGCTGAAATTCAAGTTCGATATAGCTATTTCACGCAGGAAATTGCTTTACCGCAAGGCATGATAATTGCAAATGTTGGCACGGAAACCACGCCAATTAATCAGGATATTTTTGCCTGTTTTGACAATCCTGGTGAAAGTTACCTTGGAGATAAAGTGGCATCAGAGCGTATTATCGAACCAACTGGTGGAAGATATATGATAGATTTAACCCTAGATTATGTTATGGATGGAAAATTGGTTATTGCAGGGGACACTTGCCCGCAAACTATAGGTGATGGTTTTGAATTCGTTTCTGCTGGCGATATTATAGGAAAACCTGCATCTGCCGATAAGGGTGTTATACGCCCTGAATGGGTTAAACCCGGCTGTACCACTGATGATTCTACTTGTTATATCGATTCCGTTAAGGCAAACCTAGAAAAACAAACCCCGTATTATTCTTGTGATTTAAAATCTTGCACAAGCACCTCCAGTTGTTCTGGTATTATATATACCATAAATGACCCACAATTTCCACAAAAATATTCCAATTGCACAGGTGGAGCTTTGGATTATCAAAAGTGTAATTTGTATAAGTTTAATGTAGATGCCTTTAAAATTTCAGACATTGAGAGTATAAAATCTTGTATTTACAAAGACACCGATTCTTCAGTTTCCGGTAAGGCCTGTTGGGTTGACACGGGCACGCAAGAGACAGTTCGCGCAAATGTTTACGCCAACAATGATTTTGCCAAGGGTGCATATATCGAAGCGCCTCTTCCGCCCAAGGAAATGAGTTCATGTACAATGGATGGCGAGGGGAATGTAACCTGCACTATGACCAATCGTAAATTTTCATATTCCGGGGCGACGGTTTCACTTTTGTCATCATCTAGCAAGCAAGTTGTATTACCAAGGGGTGATTCTGTAATTGGGGAATATACGCTATCTGCAAGAAGTCGCGAAGTTTTGGTAGATAAACCTGTGTATAGCAAGGGTAGTAGGGTTGTAGATCTTTCAACTTGCAAACTGGGTACTTGGGGCTATACATGCAAAGATCCAGATGAAGATGGCAAGGAAACGTTTATAACAGAACTTGTTTATTGGGCATTGAAAAATGGGCAAATATCTTCACTTTCGCGTTATCTTGCATATTTAAAAACTGACTGTAATGACCCGTCTTATACGGGGGGGTCGCGCTCTGGCGATTCCACTACCACAACAACCACCGGCACCAGCACAACCACGTCAGTGAATGTAAAACTAGTGGAAATATGTGTAAATGATGGCAGAGATTACAGCAAAGGCTATATTTACCAATTATTCAATGGAATTGTAGGAAGTTTGTTATATCAAAGCACATTCTTCATGTTTATGGTGATATATGTAGGCTTTCTTGGTTATAGATTTCTTAAAGGGGAGTTGAATTTAACGCCAAAAGAAATGCTGAAAGAGTTCTTCCGCATTGGCGTTGTTGTAACTTTTACATCTCCAACGGGTTGGGCTACTTATGAAATATTTGTACTTGATTTGATATTAAAGGCTTCCAACGGCATTAATGATATTGCAGTTTCGGTTATATCTGGTGAGGTAAACGGTAATTTTGCTTACCAAACTTTCAGCCCGATTGATGAAATTTTCTCCACTATGATGAATGGAAAATTTTTAATCAAGATTATTGCGGCGGTATTTTCCCTTCCTTACGGCACCGGGGTTATTATGGCAATGGCAATTCTTTCCTCGTCAATTCAGGTATTTATTACCTTGTTAAAAGTGATGATGCAATATTTATCTTGGGTTGTGATGTTTTCGCTATATTTATCAATTTTCCCAATGGTTATAATATTTTATTTATTTGAAAAATATCGCAGCATGACTGTAAAATGGGTGCAAACCGTACTTGGTGGACTGGTTGAAATGTTCTTTATTTTCCTTGGGGCAACGGTATTTTCCATGATATCTAAATATATCATACAGGGTATAGTTTATAAAAAAGTATGCTGGGGAACTGTATTTTCCCTTCCGCTTGGAGATTTGGTGAAATATATGACGCAAGGGCTGATTTTCTTCATTCCAAATATACCCGTGTTATCTTTTTGGAAGTATGCCGACAGTTCAGACTTGGGAAGTCTTGCAGCATTGCTCAATAATGTAGACCCTAATACCATAGCAAGGGGTGGGGAAATAAGTTCAGTGCCAACATTTACCATGGTTTTTACCCTAATTTTATTTAGTGGGCTGGCATCAAAGTTTTTAGATATTACAACTGAATTCTCAAAGGCAATTGGCGGCGCATCTATGACGGATGCTCTTGATGGTATTGGTAAAAAACTTTCAAGCACCTCTATTGGTAAGGCGGTTTCAGGCGCAGCGGAGGGAAATACAATGGCTTTATCAAGAAGTGCGGTATCTGCGGCTGGATCTGCCGCTCAAAAAGGTAGTCAGAAATTTCTGGCAGGTGCTAAAGCGAGATTACGGTTTGCAAAAGAAGATAAAGCCCACATCACCGCTGCAAATGTGGCTAATAAGAAATTTAGCGGTAAAAATCTTCAAACAGCATATAATAAACAGATTGGAAAGGCCAAGGGTGCAAATCCAAATTCAACACCAGCTCAATTGCACGCAGCAGCGAATGCAGCTGTATTGAAAAAACAACAGACGCTTATGCGTAGAGAATTTGCGAAAGATGCTGGCATGACTGGAGCAGCTGCGAATAACTTTATTGCCACTGGGCAAGGTTTAAGTCCGGCGCAGGCTAAAAAATTTAATAAAGCTGAAGGTATGCAGGCTGACAGAGTAAAGGCTAATATGGCTGGGTTTGCTGGTAGTGTAAATACAAATAGCATCAAGCCAATTCAGCCAAAGAAAGGGGGTAAGGGTAGGAATAGCTCAAATCCCAATCCTAGCTCGCCTCAATCTGGGCAAAGAGGTGGTACTGGTCAGTCACCTCAACCTGCAGGTGATGACAGTTCAGATACTTCGTCTAATAGCTCAAGCATGCCTGATGAAAAGGAGGAATTCATTCCTGTTAAAGGCAATGTTGAAAATTTACAGGGTGAGTTGACTAATAGGGGTGATTCAAGCTCAGATCCCAAAGCAAGTGGCAATACTACATCGGATGAACAAGTTAAGAAAGACGAGCAATTTTTCGCAAAAATAAAAGAAAAGCTGGGTAAACCTTTTGAGAAAAGTGTTAGAGAGGCGTGGAACAAGGAGTTATCAACCCCCGAGGGTGACAATGGTAATACTGCATCGGATGAACAAGTCCAAAAAAGGGAGCAATTCTTCGAAAAAATAGGAAAAAGTATGGGTAAATCTTTTGAGGAGGGTGCTAGAGAGGCGTGGAACAGTGTGAACTTACCTTCCGAAGGTAAAAAATTTGAACCAGCTTCATCGACAAATGAGGCGGGTGGTGAAGCGTTGAATAAAGACAGAGCAATGGACAAACCTTTGAGGTTTGTGGATAGATTTTACCAAAAAGCAGAGCAATTGAAAAAGAAAGGCTTGAAAAAATTAAAGAGCATTGGGAGGAGTGTATTGAATAAAATTAAGAATGGGGATACATTTTTTGGTGGCACTGATTAATCAGCTGAAGTGTTTGTAAAAAAATACTTGACTTTTATTCTAAAATGTGTAGTTAAATTCAGTCTTGGGTCTGTAGCTCAGTGGTTAGAGCAGGGCGCTCATAACGCTTTGGTCGTGTGTTCAATTCACACCAGACCCACCATTTTTGCAGGAATTTTCTATGTAAATGAAGATAAATTTCGAGCACTTAAAGGGAATTTTTGGCGAGTGGTTTGTTGTATTTTTCTATTTATTTTCCGGATTTCGCATTATAAAACACAGATATAAAGCTAAAACCGGCGAAATAGATTTAATTTTCCGCCGCGGAAAGTTGATTGTATTTTGTGAGGTAAAAACGCGAATTGGCATAAAATTTGACATGAATCACATAGATGGCATTGTTTCCAGATTGCAAATGGAAAGAATTCTCAAGTCTTCACAGGGGTTTATGAATTCTGATAGGTATAAAAATTTTTACTGCAGGTTTGATATTGCCGTTGTTCGATCTTTTGTAAAATTCCCACTTATTATAAAAAATTTTACGATATAACTTGACAAGTCTTGCATTTTGTGCTATACTGGATTAGTATTTTTTGATCAATTTATGAATAGCGATGATAGTTTAGTGGAATCTAGTTCAGTTGATTCTTCGGTAAATACGGCTCTTGATGCGGATGATATACTAGCAACTCCCGTTACAAACAGAGTTTTAAATTTCAATATTGCCGCTAGATTGCAGTCACGCAGACATGTTGAAGTTTTACCCAATGGCGACGTGTATTACGCACCATACCAAGGTGAGTCTGGAAGATTGATAATGAATTTAAACAATACTCCATTGAGAAATCAGGGTTCGCAAAATAGAAATACAACCGGTTGTTGTTCAATATTTTAGTTATTAATAACATTATTGCGCAAAAAAACTCTTTGCAAATAATTTATTATCATATTGGCTAGCTTTACTTTTTTATGTGTAAATGTTAGCCAATCTTAATAAAAGTCAGAGAGAGGCGGTGGAAAATACCGACGGGCCAGTTTTGGTTTTAGCTGGTGCAGGAACTGGGAAAACCACTGTAATTACCAATAGAATTGCGTATATTTTGTCTAAAAATTTAGCAAAACTGGAAGAGATTTTGGCTGTAACTTTTACAAATAAAGCCGCGAACGAACTGAAGGAAAGGGTTGAAAAATTGACGGGATTTCCTTCATCTTATGACTCCTGGATTGGCACTTTTCACTTTGTTTGCTTGAAGATTTTGAAAATGCACTATGCCCTGGTTGGCTTGAAGCAGGGCTTTGGAATTGCTGATATGTCTGACCAGAAACGGGTAATTAAAAAAGTGCTGGAGGGTATGAATTTAACTGAAAAATCTGCTCCAATTAAGATTATAACTTACAATATTTCCAAGTTAAAAGATCAATGCGTTGACTGCCATGATACCTTTGAAATTGCAAAATACAACCAGGGTGATATTGATATGACGAAAATTTACCCGGGCTATCAAGCAATGCTGCGGGAGTCAAATATGGTTGATTTTGACGATATTTTAATGCTGGTGATTGAGCTTTTCAGGAAAAACAATGAGATTTTGAAGTTTTTTCAAGACAAATTTCGTTATGTTCTTGTTGATGAATATCAAGATACAAATAAAACCCAGTATAATTTGATTTCAATGCTTGTAAAACCGCATCAAAATATTTGCTGTGTGGGCGATGATGACCAGTCAATTTACAGCTGGCGCGGGGCAGATGTTACAAATATTCTTAATTTCCAAAAGCATTTCCAAAATGCAAAAGTGATTACCTTGCAGAATAATTATCGCTCTTCTCAGGAGATTTTAGACGTAGCAAATGACATAATAGCAAAAAACTCAAAAAGATATGAAAAGCGCCTGATTTCTGACTTTGGCGACGGCAGAAGCGTGAATGTTATTACAGTTTACGACGACAAGCAGGAAAGTGATGAAATTGTGAGTATTATTCGCAAATTGATATATGATGGCGATGTTAATTATCGTAAAGATATAGCAATTTTGGTGCGAACCAGTAGCTTAATGCGCTCAATTGAAGAGGCATTTGTGAAGAATTATGTGCCATATAAAATTATTGGCGGGGTGAAGTTTTATGACAAAAAAGAGATAAAAGACGCTATGGCGTATATTAAATTGATTATTTCCGATGTTGATGTTCTGTCTCTTGAAAGAGTGATAAATGTTCCAAAACGCGGCATTGGTGATAAAACTTTCGAAGGAATTGAAAAATTTTCCAGAATTAACGGAATTTCTATTTTAGCCGCGGTGAAGGCTATGATTGGTGAAGGGTTGTTTAGCGCTAAAATTGCGCAATTGCTTGGAGAAATGGTGAAATTTATAGAAAAAGCCCGGGCTGATCTTGGAAGTGACTCTATTTCAATTGCACATATTTGCATAACTCTTTTGGAAGATGTGGGTTATATGGAAATGATGCGGGAAGAGGCGAAATCTGACCCGTCTTTCGAAAAAAAGATTGATAATGTTGATGATTTGGTGAATAATCTTTCGCGTTTTGCAAGCTTGCAAGAATTTTTTGATCACATGGCACTAATTAGTGATTCTGATGGCATAGATGATGCAGATGTGGTGAATGTTATGACGATTCACGCCGCAAAAGGGTTGGAATTTGATGCAGTTATTCTGCCTGGCTGGGAAGAGGAAATTTTCCCAAATCGCAGAGTTGTTGAGGAAAATGGCATGCGTGGAATAGAGGAAGAGCGGCGCCTGGCGTATGTTGCAACAACGCGCGCGAAGCGAAATTTATTTATACTCAATGCAAATATGCGGTTTTTCTTTGGAAAATTTATCCCGTGTGTAAAATCGCGTTTTATTGATGATATTTCCCAGGAATTTTACCAAAAAATTGACAAAACAAGTAAGTATGGGTTGCAAAGAGATGGATTTCGAAAAAATGCAGGAAATTATGGTGAAAACGGCGGGTTTTCGAGGCAAAATAGCGAAGTTAGAAGGTTAAATCCCGATGATTTTAAGGCGCAATTTTCGCATAAACCTGCAGGAAAATCACCTGTAAATTCTGCGGAAAATACAATTAATTCGCCCAAAAAAGCCAGCATATCTGCCGGTTCAAATGTTTTGCATGAAAGGTATGGCAGGGGGGTGATTTTGAAAATTCTTGGCAAATTCGCTGAAGTTAAGTTTGAAAGCCTGAATATGATTTTAAATATTAGCGATTTAAAGATTGAATAAGTTGCTTTATGCAGAATTACCAACACCTTGTTCTGATTGAATTTTTGGAATACTAGCTGCGTCAACCGAGCTTTCATTGCGAACAGAAGCACTGTCAAAGTCAATATCTTCGTTTTTCTTTAATATTGTTTCCATATTATCCTTCTTATCACTACTGCCTATTACCATTATACTATCATCTTTACCCATTCCCTCATTTGATTTTCCACCCTTTGCACCACCTTGTGACATTGAAGATATTGGGCCCTGAACCTCTTCAACACTCACCCTTCCTTTATAGAAATCTTCTGTTTTACGCGATTGTTCACGGATAAAACGCTCCTGCGCTTCTAGGTTTTTTGCGCTACGTTTTGAGCTATATTCATCACCAGCTTTATACGCACACAATCCTCCGCATACACCACATAAGGTTGTTGTGAGAGGTATTGCTATATTCGCTACTTTGGTGGCTATGCCAAAATAGGGCCCAGCAACTGCAAACATAATTGTTAGAGCAAACAACAGAATGGCTAGCATAACATACAAATCTGTTGTGGTAAATTTCTTATCGTTATTTTCTATGTTTAATGTTAGTGGTTGTGAACCACCACCTGGTGGCGGACCACCTCCAGGTGCGCTGCCTGTAACTTGCACCGCTTCATCCTTTTTTTTAAGTTTATCAAACGCCGCCTTTGCCTTGGTATCTTCTCTAGCTTTCTGTTTTTCCAATATTGCCTTAAGCTTTTCCGCCCGTTGCTTTTCCATATCCGCCTTTGCCTTTGCTGCAGCTGCCGCCTTTCGTGCTAAAAACCCCTTGAACACAGCTTGTATTTTAGTTGCTGCCTTTTCCACTCCTACACCCCCCCCTTTGTTGAATGACGTTTTTTGTACTGGTTGAATACTATTTATTGCTATGTTTTGGGATTGATTAGCGTTGCTGGATTTAACGCTACCCTGCGACACTTTAGCAAGCTCCACAGCCTTGGCTTTTGCGAGTTCATCTTGCGCTCGTGCGGGGTGGGCACTTGTGCTGGTTTTATTTTTTTTAGACACTTGAGCTTCATGTGTTAAATCTACAACTTCCGGTAGGTTTTTATTGCGTTTTTTGCGATATGCTTTGCGCTCCATTCTATATATAAATAAGTTACATTATATGTGTACTATGTAAAAATATATTTTTCAATAAAAAAGTACTTGATTTTTAAAAAATATGAAAAATATTTGTATGATTTTGTTATTTTTATTGTCACATGAGATCTGTTATAGTTGTTTTACTGTGTTTAATATCCTTCTTGGTGGGACTTAGAGTCTCTGGAAGTGTTGGAAAAGTTGCACCTTATTTAGTTGGTGGCGATTCTGCTGAAGTTCCTGCAAATCCTGCTGAAATGCCTCCTGTTGATCCTAATGCTCCAGCGCCAAATCCTGCTGAAATGCCTGCCGTTGCTGCTGTTCCTGCTACTTCTGCACCAGTTGCTGCTCCTGCGGCTCAACCTGCTGTAAGTGGAACTCCTGCTCAACCTGCTGCTGTTGCTACTGCTCCTGCGCCGGCTGAAGTTCCTGCGCAAAATAAGGACAAAAATCCCCCTGTTAAAAAAGAAAAAGATAGTAAGAAGAAAAAATAAATATGATATCTATTAAAGATACCGCTTTAACAAACAAAACCATTCTTCTTAGGTGCGACCTAAATGTTCCTATGAAGAATGGAGAAATTCTGGATAGAAATAGAATTTTTGCATCACTGGATACTATAAAATATTTACTTTCCGTTGGTGCCAAAATTGTTATTTGTTCACACCTTGGTAGGCCGGATGGCAAATTTGACGCGAATTTATCGCTTCTACCTGTGTGCAAAGATTTATCAAAAATACTGGATCGCGATATAACTTTTATACCAGATCTAAAATCAAGCGAATATATTCAATCTATCAGCCAATCTGGCTATGGCTCTGTGTTTATGCTGGAAAATCTACGATTTTACCCTGAAGAGGAGGTGGGTGATGATGATTTTGCAAAAAATTTATCCACTTATGCTGATATTTTTGTAAATGATGCCTTCGCTTGCTCGCATAGAAAACATAGCTCTATATATACAATTACAAAATTTTTACCCGCACTTGCCGGTCTAAATTTACTAAAAGAGGTTCAGGAAATTGATAGAATGTTGTCTGAAAATTGTGAAAATTTGATGTGCATTATTGGTGGAAGTAAAATCTCAACTAAAATTAAGTTACTAAAAAACCTAGTATCCAAGGCAAAAATTATCTTCCTTGGGGGCGGTATGGCAAATACATTTTTTGTGGCGCGCGGGGTAAAAGTTGGACTATCCTTATATGAGCCCGATCAGGTTGAAACCGCAAAAAATATTATAGCTCTTTGTGAAAAAAATGGATGTAAGCTTGTACTGCCCGAAGACGTTGTAACTTCAAAATCACCCCTCAAGGCTGTGGGGGCGAAAGTGGTAGATTTTTCCTTAAAATCCGCGGTAGATCCTGATGATATGATTGTTGATATTGGCGCTAAAACCCTGGGATTGATTTGCGCGGCGCTTGAAAAAAGTGAAAATGTAATCTGGAATGGGCCGGTTGGAATATTTGAAAATCGACCTTTTGACGCAGGAAGTATAATGGTTGCAAGGGAAATTGCCTCTCGTACAATTAGCGGTAAAATAAAATCTGTTGTAGGCGGTGGCGACGCCGTTGCTTGTGCAAATTTGTCTGGAATGGCGGAAAATTTCTCCTTCGTTTCAACAGCCGGTGGGGCATTTTTAGAATACCTGGAAGACGGCACTCTGCCGGGTGTTGAGTGTTTAAAAATTCAACAAAACCTGACATAATCAGTGATATTTTTTAAAAAATATTTTACCTAAAAAATTGCCTTGAAAATAAAAATTTACTTGGCAAAGATGGTTGCGATTTATTTAATATTATGAATTCAGGGTATAAAATTGAGAATCATAAATTTGATGTTTTGGTAATTGGTGCTGGTGGCGCTGGTTTGCGCGCGACGCTTGGAATGGTTTCAAAAGGGCTTTCCACGGCTTGTATTACCAAAGTTTTTCCAACTCGCAGTCACACTGTTGCGGCGCAAGGGGGAATTTCTGCGGCACTGGGAAATATGTCAGAAGATGACTGGAGATGGCACATGTATGACACAGTTAAGGGTTCAGACTGGCTTGGAGATCAAGATGCCATAGAATATATGTGCAAAAATGCGGCTGATTCGGTGATAGAATTGGAGCATTTTGGAGTTCCCTTTTCAAGAACCAGCGAAGGAAAAATTTACCAAAGACCATTTGGTGGAATGACAAAAGAAATGGGAAATGGTGGCGCAGCACACAGAACTTGCGCAGCGGCTGATAGAACCGGGCACGCAATTTTGCACACATTATATCAACAATGTCTAAAGCACGATGCGAAATTTTTTATTGAATTTTTCGTAACAGACTTAATTCGTGGAAAAGATGGTGGGTTTTCCGGCTGTTTGGCGTGGGATTTATGCAATGGCACGCTGCACGTATTTGAAGCAAAATTAATTGTAATGGCAACGGGGGGGTATGGCAGAGCTTATTTTTCCGCAACTTCTGCACACACTTGCACGGGTGACGGCGGCGGAATGGCGCTGCGCCAAGGTTTGGAAATGGAAGATATGGAATTTGTGCAATTTCACCCAACGGGAATTTACGGTTCCGGATGTTTAATTACCGAAGGCGTGCGCGGGGAGGGCGGTTACCTGGTAAATTGCAATGGAGAGCGTTTTATGGAGCGATATGCCCCAAGCGCGAAGGACTTGGCATCGCGCGATGTGGTTTCCAGATCTATGACTATTGAAATTAATGAAGGGCGTGGTTGTGGGAAAAACAAAGACCACGTTTTGCTTCATTTGAATCATTTAGATGCTGATATAATTAACTCTCGTCTGCCGGGAATTGCTGAATCTGCGCGAATTTTTGCTGGTGTTGATGTTACAAAAGAGCCAATTCCGGTGCTTCCTACCGTGCATTATAATATGGGTGGAATTCCAACAAATTATCATGGAGAGGTTGTAAATTCTGCGGGAAATATTGTTCCCGGGCTTATGGCAATTGGCGAAGCGGCGTGTGTTTCTGTGCACGGGGCAAATAGACTTGGTTCAAATTCCTTGTTAGATTTGGTGGTCTTTGGGCGCGCGGCTGCGATTCGTGCGACAGAAATTATTGCAAAAAATGAGCGAAGTTCGGAGCTAAACAAGGCAGATTTGGAAAAAGCTCTGGACCATTTTGATAAAATTCGC
The DNA here is from genome assembly GCA_945898725.1 of Rickettsia typhi. Lineage (GTDB taxonomy): Bacteria > Pseudomonadota > Alphaproteobacteria > Rickettsiales > Deianiraeaceae > CAMDIK01. The sequence continues at coordinate 77,828 of CAMDIK010000002.1, read as the reverse complement.
AATTCAAATGGCGATATTTCTACTGCTGAATTGAGGCTTCAAATGCAAAAAACTATGCAACAACATGCGGCGGTTTTCAGAACGAAAGATGTAATGCAAGCCGGTTGCGACAAAATGCAAAGTATTTTCAAAGATTTTTCGCGCGTAAAAACTCTGGACAAAAGCTTGATTTGGAACAGCGACTTGCTTGAGACTTTTGAGCTTTCTAATTTGCTTTACCAGGCTGTTGCAACAATTAATTCGGCGCTGAATCGGCAGGAATCACGCGGGGCACACGCGCGGGAAGATTTTCCTGATCGCGATGATGCAAACTGGATGAAGCACACCATGATTTGCGTTTTAGACGACTCTTCTGTGAAAATTGGCTATAAACCGGTGAATCTTTTCACCCTTACCTCTGACTGCGAACTTGTTCCGCCAAAGAAAAGGGTGTATTGAAGATAGAAATATTGAAAGCTATTAGGAATGTAACCTTACTGTCCAGGGATACTTTGGCAAGTTATAAACTTACCAAACTTATCCAATTTTTTCGCGATACTTGCGCACCACGAAAATTGAAAACCACCACAACATCCTGATGACCTTATTGCCGAATCTAAGCCTTCCATCTCAAGTACTTCACTTTTCTTGCTGGAATAGCTGCTGCTGCTTCTTCCTATAGAAAGCACTTTATCATTATTACTATACGGATCCTTGACTTGAAGTAACAAAGCCTTAGCGTATGCTTCACAATGTTTATTGGATCTTGCTAATCTTCCTTGCCTTCTTTCTAGTTGTTCCGTAAGAGTATAAAGTTCTTTCTTAGTTAACTCTAATGCACTTACTTTTTCTTGCATATTTTTTAACAATTTCTCGGTTTTTGCCAAGGTATCATTCGCTTTTTTGAGTTCATTTTTAGCATTTTCGTAAGCTTCAAATGGCTTCAACTGCTCCTTTAGGCCTGCCTGCATAAACTGATATCTTTCGCATTCATTTCTCGTCACCACCGCCCATGAATAAAGTGAGTCGTTTTTTTCGAGGTGATCTGTGTAGTGGCTTGTTTTTTTGAATTTCTCATATTCGCCGGTAGTTTCACCGTGTGAACCACGTATTGGTCTTTGCATATCAAGGTATGTCTGCTCATAGGTCTCTTCAGGTTTTGACCTGTTAAGCTCTTTCTTTAAATTATTGAGCTCTGCAGCTATATCTTTCTCTGTTATCTCGATAGTTAATTTTTCTTTTTCTCGTTCAATCAATGTGCGCTGTTGTTCTATCTGCTGTTGCGTTTCGTGCAATTCTAGCAGCTTAGCTTTGTATTCAGTTATCTTGTGCTTATTATGCAATTCCTCTATCTTCCGTTCTATCTTATCTTGCTTGTTTTGGAAATCTTTACCTATAGCAGCACGTTTTTGGTCGTATTTACTTATCGCGCCATTACCACTGCCCACTATGACTTCTTTGAGTTTTAGGTCTATTTTCTTAACCTCTGCAAGTCTTTTGCTCTCATTTTCCACAATATGTGCATCTAATGGTTCTCTCTCTTTATCAAAACGTTCCATATTCACTTTATTGCTCTCTATATATTTTTGGAGTTTACCCTGTTTATCTGCTAAATTCTGAAGTGTAGTATTATAATGTTCTAAATTCTTTTTCGCCTCTTCTGTTTTTTTATTCAATATAGCTTGCTTTACTGCTTTGAGAGTTGTTTCTTTAGATCTTTCTGCTTGTTCTTGTTGTTTTGCTGTATTCTTCAAGGTTTTTTCCAATTCAGATAATTGTTCTACTTCTTGAGATAGCTCATTTATTGTTGCCTTTTTACCTTCAATCTTTTTAGATGTACGTTGTTCTCTTTTTTCTCTTCTTTTTAATGCTTCACTCACTTCAGGTTTAATACGCTTAAGAATGTTGTCTATGATCTCTTTAGCTTTCTCATCATACAATAATGCTTCTATGTCCATACCCACCTCTGATTCTTTTCCATGTAATGCAAGGATCTCTGCTTTAATATTATTACGTTCGTCATTTGTAATATTGAACGAGGTGAAGCTATCTTCTGATTTGCTAGACACGCTAGATCTGTTGCTAGAGAAGCTATTGCTTAATGATTTACTTTCTTCCATATATAATTATCACACTATACACATTATACATCATTTTCAGTATATTGTCAAGTAAAATATTTTTATTGAAGTAAATCGTGGATATTCACAGCGCCGATGGGCTTCATTTTGTCATCTAAAACGAAGGAAGAGGTGATTTTGTTATCAGTTAAAAACTGAATTGCATTATCAACAAACATTTCCCCGGTTAAATATTTAAACTTTGGTGTCATTATATTTTTCGCGGTAACATTGAGGTTTTCACCGGAAAGCGCGCGCCTTAAATCTCCATCTGTTATAATTCCAACAAGGTTATTTGCGGTTCCAACCCCTGTAATTCCCAGCATTTTTTGGGTAATTTCCATTACAATATCATGCAGATTTGCATTTTCCGGAACAAGGGGAATTTTGTCAATTCCGCGCATAATATACTTCACTTTTGTCATGCTTTTTCCAAGTTTTCCACCGGGGTGAAGCAGGCTGTATTTATCTTTATTAAAGCCGATTTTTAACGCCAAAGCTGCGGCAATACAGTCTCCAAGTACCAGCATTGTAGACATTGAACTCATTGGCGAATTCATTCCAAGGCAGCCGTCTGGCACATTTTCCAGCACAATTGCCATGCTTGATTCTCGGGCTAAAAAAGTTTCCCCGTCCATTGTTATTGCGATAATTGGTATTCTATTGTGCTGTGTGTATTGAACTATGTCTTCCAGTTCCAGGCTTGTGCCGGATTTTGAAAGCGCAACCAGGCAGTCGTTCGGGGAAATTAGACCCAAATCTCCGTGGCTTGCTTCGCTTGGGTGAATGAAAATTGCTTGCTTTCCAAGTGATGACAGAGTTGCAGCGATTTTTCCTGCAATATAGCCGGATTTTCCTATTCCGGTGAAGATTATCTTCCCGTTTGTGTAGTAAAGCACGTCAATTACCTTGGCAAAAACTTCAGATTTTATAACGCTTTCCAGTGATGCAACGCCGGTTTTTGCATTTTGCAAAATTTTTTCAACTTCGGGCAAAAATATCATTGCTTTTAAATTCAAAATATCATTAAGTATGGTATTGAAATTTTTTAAAATGAAAGAAAAAAAAGCACTAGGCGGAAAAATTCTTGCAGAAAGAATGCAAATTGAGCTTGCGCGCAGGGTGGGGCTCTTGAAGGAAAAATTTCCAAAATTGCCTATATTTGCTATAGTTTTAGTGGGCGATGACCCCTCTAGCTTGGTGTATATATCAAGAAAAATTGAGGTTGCAAAAAAACTTGGAATTGAGGCAAAGTTGATAAAATTACCACACAATTCAACCCAGGGTGATATTGTAAATGAGGTGCAAAAAGCCAATAATAGCCCCGAAATTTCAGGCATTATTGTGCAAATGCCGCTACCCGAGCATATAAATTCGTTGGAAATTTGCAATCTTATTTCCGCCAATAAAGATATTGATGGTTTGTGTGCGGAAAACGCTGGAAAGCTTGCGCTTGGCTTTAATTTTGCAGATATTTCGCACCTTCCCTGCACTCCAAGTGCTTGTATTTATTTGCTGGAAAGTAATGGAATTTTGCTAAAAAGTAAGCGTTGTTTGGTGATTAATCGCTCAAATATTGTTGGAAAACCTTTGGCAAATATGTTGCTAAGGCAGGATGCGATTGTACAAATTTCTCACAGCAGGGATGAAAATATTTCCGAGCTTACCAGGGCTGCTGATGTTATTTTCTCTGCCGTTGGTGTGCCAAAATTTATCACTTCTGATATGATGAAAAGCGGAAGCGTGCTTGTGGATATTGGAATTTCCAGGGGATTTGATGGCAAAATTGCAGGCGATATTGATGAATCTTGCGCGAAAATTGCAAGTTTTATTTCACCCGTTCCAGGTGGCGTGGGCCCCTTAACGATAGCATTTTTGATGAAAAATATTGTAAAAAGTATGGAAAATTATTGTAATTCTTTGATGTAAATATGCCTTGTATAAAGTTTGCTGTGGGCAAAAAAATATATTCAATTGATGCCGATGACGAGGCAAGCGGTGCGAAAATTGCCGATGTTGCATCGCGATTGAATAAAAAAGTCAATGAAATTGCACTTAATTTACGTGATTTAGATGACTCAACCTGCGTAGTTTTAGCCGGGGTTTTAATTTTAAATGAACTGGAGGATTTGCAAAAAAAGTATGAAGATTTAACAAAGGCGCAGGAGGTTGCCATTAATCTACCCGAAGAAAAAGCCGTGATTGACCCTGATTTTGTTCAAATTTCAAGAAAAGATTTGGAATTTTTAAGTAAAAAAATGCAAATAGTTGAGGTGGCGCTAAAGAATATTGCACCCGATTTACTTGTGTGATATTTTCTTCTTTAATTGTATTTCGTCGCCATATAATCTGCAAGCTGATTCTGAAATTGCATTCGTTCCCACCGGGGAAATTAGGTAAAATATAACAGAAATAAAGATGGTTTTAAAAAAAGCATCGGCATTTCCATGATCCAGAAAAATTAGTCCGCAACCAATAATTAACAATGGAATGCCAATTAATTCGCAAACCCCGCCAACGTGCATCATGCGAAATGGGTCTTTAAATTTGACAAATCCCGCAACCGAGCTGAAAATAAACAAACACCCCAGGGCGATAAATAAATTACTTAAATAGTGTAGCATAGTTCTCTAATAAATCTAATGTAGTTTGTTTTTAATATCCATACCTGCAAATAAATTGTTAGAAAATTCCACGCCAAAGGTTGTCTTGATTGCATTTTCAAAATTGATTAGCTTTGTGAATTTATTATCACTGTTTTTAATATTTCCAGTAAAAGCTTCCACTACAAATTTAGTACTTGGAAGCGATGGCATTCTGCTGATTTTCAACTCTTTTTCCTTAGTGCTATTACGCATATTGTCAATATTCTGCACTGCCGTATGTGCAATTTGCTCCTTGAAATGATTTTGCACATCTTGACTCATTTTTTGGTAGTTATCAGCAACCATATCACATGTAAGTTGCAGGGAAAACTGCAATTCGCGTTCTTTTTGTTTGGAAATTACATGGGCGATATTTGACAGAACTTCCTTTTGTTTTTCCACTGCAAGCTTGGTAAGTATTGACATATACAACGCCATAATTTGTTTACGTAGCTGTTCAGAAGGTGCGTAACTTATTATAAAAAAGAACATTTCTAGTGGATTTTGATCATTCAACACCCCCGCTTGCGTTAAGCGTTCCAGCGTTTCTAGTAGGTCACTTTCAGATTCAATCTGTTTAAAGTATTCCTCAAAATTTTCATTCAATTCATTCATAATTTAGATAAAATAAACGCAACTTCATCAAGGTAGATGTTGGTTAAAATTGGTGATTCCATGGCATCTTTCAACTCACCTTTGCTATTGAGATATAGCGCTTTCTTGACGAAGATATGCTCTCTGTCGCAGGTTTGAATAAAATCCTTAAAGCTAAACGGTCTTATAATTGCATGTGATTCCCAGCTTTTTCCAATGTCTACAAAATTAAAATTACCATTAATAGCAAAGTGCAGTCTGTGCTTAAAGCTGGCGTAGTTTTTAATAATACATAAAACCTCACTGCCGATTTCAAGAGAATTTTTCAGAACAGCAACTGGGCGAAGCATATATTGCAAGCATGAATCTAGTACAAATACATCGCACTTACTACCATTAAATCGCGATAAATCTTCACTTGCTTTTATTAAAACCGGCTCTGTTTTTCTTACTTGCTCCATACGTGATTGCAGAATTTCCAGGCGCGTTATATTGGAATTTTTCCCATGCATCGCCGCCAAAACATCATCCCGCATATTAACCCCCATTACGCTAATTGCATCCTGATATTTAGCATCATAATCCATAGCAATGCTATACAAAAAATGCGCCTGATCTGGGGCTAGTGGTGGCTTGACATCAAACAAATATGTGATCCATTTATTTACAATATTCATTTATATAGATAACTTTGCCAAAATTAATGCACACTTATTCACATCCAGCACGATCCCGTTTTCACTAACCATATTGTTGTAAATGTCTGTGATTTTATTTCTAATTTCCTGAATATCTAGATTTTCACCAGATGAAATTCGACCGACAATATTAGATATTTTCACAAAGCAAAAGTGGGCGCTATCCAGGTCGCTTGCGCTGATAGAATTTTGCAGCGCCGTTCTAAGTTTTTTCAAAGGTATTAAGCCGTAGATTTTACTAATGTTTTCATAAGCATTTTCCAATGGAATTTTGCCGACGTGAGAAAGTTTTATTGTTTCAAATATCACAAAAGCCGACTTTAAAACCTTCAATTTAGCTGTGTAATCTGCGTCAAAGCAACAGGAAGTTTTCGTGCTGGAGCAGCATGATCCTTTTAAAATTTTTGGAAATTCACCAACCCTACAGGCAATATTCTTGATATTTTGAGTTATGCTTACCGAGAAATCTATGGCCTCAAAAGTTGCAAGCGAGGCAAAGAAAATTGCGTCTTGCAGTTTTGATATTGCGCCCACTTGTTGCTGCGATGGAATTACATAATCTTGAGCAAAAATGGACTCAAACATGTTTTTTATGGCAAAAATTTCCCTGACAACAGTGTAGAGAATTACCAGTTTTTCCGGATCAATATCAAGTGCTCTGAATAGCTTTTCAAGGTATGTTATGCCGCATAAATTCACAATTTCATTTGCGATTGAAGTGGCGATAATATTTTTGCGAAGCGGGTGAGACATGGCAGCTTCCTTGTAATTTTTTCCAATTAGCGCAGGGAAGTAAGACAGTAAATCGCTGTTAAATATTTCATCATCCAGGGCTACAATGTCAGCTATTTCGTCATGTAGATATATTTTTGCATGGCTCAGTAGCGTGCAAAGATGCGGTCTTGTTAGAGTTTCACCGGATTTTTGCATTTCCAAAAACCCCTGCTGGGACGGGATATTTTCAAGATTAATATCAAGAATTTTCGCGTCACTCATTCGACTTGCAATTTTTGCGTAAAAATCCATATCGCGCACCACATTTGCCTGTGCAACGCTTAAAAGTTTTGTTTGTAAATAGTTATTTTTCAGCACTAAACTTGCAACCTCATCTTGCATTTGTGATAAAACCGTATTTCTTTCAGCGTCAAATTTCCCAATATTATTGAAGATAATTTTGATATTTACTTCGTGATCCGAACAATCTACGCCGGCAGAGTTGTCTATTGAGTCCATGTTGATTTTTACCCCATTTTTTGCACATTCTATTCTTGCTTTCTGAGTTACGCCAACATTTCCACCCTCAACCACAACTTTTGCACACACCTGATTACCGCTTATACGCGTTGCATCGTTGAATACATCTTGAACATCTGCGTTTGTTTCGCTGGATTCCTTAATTAGCGTTCCAATTCCACCATTCCAAAGCATATCAACTTTTGCCTGTAGAATATAGGATATTAACTGTTCCGGTTCAATTTCAATTATCTTGCTCGGTATGTCAAGAGCTTCGCGAATTTGTGAATTTACGGTTATTTTACTGCCGAATCTTTCAAAAATACCCCCGCCAGCGCTGACAATATCGCGATTATAGTCAGACCACTTAAGCTCCGGATTATTGAATAATCTTAACCTTTCCTTCGCGCTTTCCTGGATATTTGGGTTTGGATCTAAGAAAATATGCATATGATTAAACGCGGCGATGAGCTTTAATTTTTTAAACAAAAGCATGCCATTTCCAAATACATCGCCAGACATATCTCCAACGCCTACAGCGGAAATTTCTGAATTTTCAACATCAATTCCAAGCTCGTAAAAGCTTTGCTTTGCCGACACGTACGCCCCCCGCGAAGTTATTCCCATGTCTTTATGGCTATATCCATTTGACCCACCGGAGGCAAAAGCATCCCCAAGCCAGAAATTATATTCTGCGGAAATTCCGTTTGCAATATCTGAAAAAGTTGCCGTTCCCTTGTCTGCGGCTGCAACGATATACGGGTCTTTGTCATCGTGTATTCTTGTGTTTTCCGGGTGGAAAATTATGCCGTTTTGTATATTGTCTGTTAAATCAAGTATTCCACGCACGAAATTTTTATAGCACTCCTTGACGAAATCTTTGTAATTATGGCAGTCTTGCGCTGATTTTTTTATATAAAAACAAGCCTTGGCACCCGATGGAACTATGATTGAATTTTTTGGAATTTGTGCCTTAATAAGCCCCAAAACTTCTGTGCGATAGTCAATTCTATCTGACCAGCGAAAACCCCCGCGCGCAACGGGTTTATTACGCAAATGGCAACCCTCGAAATCGTTATTATATACAAATATTTCTGCATATGGAACGGGTTTTGGAAGCCAGGATATTTTTGTAGAATGCACCTTAAACGCTATATATGGCTTGACTTTTTCATTGATGTTTTGATGAATATTAGCTCTGCTTATGGCATTTATCACGTCCATTAGGCAGTTCATAATTTTAACATGAGATGATTTTTTCAGCTTTGAAATCTCGCTTAAAATTTCCGATTCCCGCCCCAAATAATCACTATTTTCTGTGAGACTAAATTTATTTTCAAACAGAGTAATGGTCATTTGTGAAATGTTGGGATTTGCAAATATAGCTTCATTTATAAGCTCTATAGGTAAATTTGTTACCTGCCTTGTATAGGCTGCAATTGCTGACATAATTTCAATTTGTCTGGCACTCATACCATTTAAAATTAGCCTGTTGATTGGGCAAGTTGAGCCATTTTGCAAAATTATACTAAGGCTCTGCGTGAATTGATTTTGATTTTTCTCTATACATTGCAAAACTTCGCTACCCCCGGTTATGTTAATATTATATAGATGAATATCGCATATATCTTTGAAGTGAAATGTGTGAATATACTTAATATTTAGCCCAATGCTATTGATGATATTGTTAATATCGGATATAAATAGGTCTTTTTTTGAGAAAATTTTAACAATATAACTACCATCATTTGTGGCAATGTCTGTGACAATTTCCAACGAGTTACGCATTAAATGGTCAATATTTTTAGCATCTTGTGCAATGTATTGCTGGGCAAAAAAATCATTTCTGTAATTTTCCGGAAAAATATCCAACGCTTCATCGTAGCTAATTTGCAAATCTTGCGAAGATATTGCATTACACACTACAACATTCCAGGCCTTGATATTCATTGATAAATACTGGTTAAATTGTAAAATTTTATCGTCTGTAAAGTGGCTGGAATTGTCATTATGTATGATAAAATGATATTGAATCCATCTTTGACCATTATTTATAACATTTTTCGACACAATCGTGCCCATAAGAGACTTCAGCCCCAGGCGAATTGTTTTGATTGCCCCGCGAGAAAAGCTGTCTTTGTGCATAAATATCACTCCGTGCAGGAATTCACCTAAAACCCTGTGATATAAAAAAACACCGTTATCAAATGGATTTTGTATAAAATTACCCAAAGATTCAGTTAATTTTGATACATTTGCGGATAAAAATTCGTCTTTTGGAAAGCTGTTTAGTAAATTTTTTAAAGACCTATGGTTGTATGAATCTGGTGAGAAATTCATAATATCCATTATATTATTTATCTTTTCCAGCAGTATAGCATACGACGAATTGTCCCCGTGCTGCAAAAAAGATTGTGTAAAATTTCCAATTAAAACCAAGCTTTTCCCTGATTCTCCAAGGTATTGTACTGTAATAACATCTAGGTAATGATTTTGATATTTAATCTTGTAAACCCCCATAATATCTGCGGTTTTTTGCAATTTATGCGTCATGTTAAACAGATCTTGAATGTTAAAATCTCTGTCACTTGCGCTGGAATTTTGTATTTTTTCATTACTAATATCATAGCAGGCATCAATTGCGAAGTGCTGATCTAGGTTTTCCAAAAACGTAATAATCGCTGGATTTGCAGATTTTTCTTTCAAATTTTTAATACACACTTGCACCAAATTGCCATTTTCCACGCTGTCATGTTGAATAAGCTTTTGCAAAGATTTTGTAATTGCATTTATGAGTTGCTGGTTATTTTTCAGCGCGTGTTGAAGATATATATGCGAAATAGAGTAGTTAAGCCCGTTTATATTCAGAATTTCATGGCGATAATCTGCTGTGGTGATGCCGAAATTTGACAAAACATCAAACGTGCTGTCAACTATAAATTGCCTGTCCAGCATGATAATTTGTAGCACATTTGAACCTACGATGCCAATATTTACAGAATGTTGCGCATCTTCGGCGTTGATGCCATCTATGATATTTTTGCACAGAATTTCTGAAGTTTGTGGGTAATTTTTGCTAAATAATTTATCAAGCACGATCTCCTTGTCTCGGTTGCTTGAGTTAATCATTTTATTCAATTGCTCTAATATATTTGTAGTATTCATAATGCTGAAAATTATGTTAATTTAAGACTAAAGACAGTTTTTTTGTTTTGCAAGTATTTTTTTTAGTAAATTTTAACTTTTTTGCACAATTATCATGAATGTATTGCTTTTTTGGAAACAGCCAGCGCGGCTTCCTTGATTGCTTCATTTAAAGTTGGGTGAGCATGGCATATCATTGCTAGATCTTCGGCAGATGCGGAAAATTCTATCAAAACTGAAACTTCGTGTATCATAGTTCCGGCCTCCGCGCCAATTATACTACATCCAAGTATTTTATCTGTTTTTGCACAAGCGATAATTTTCACATACCCTTCCGTTTCAGATATAGCTTTTGCTCTTGAGTTTGCAAGAAAGCTGAATTTTCCAATTTTATATTCGATATTTTGCTCTTTTAGCATTGCTTCCGTTGCGCCAACTTGGGCGATTTCAGGGTGGGTGTATACTATACTTGCAATTGTGTTATAATTTACGTGTGAGTATTTTTTTGCAATTATATCAGCCACGGCAACGCCTTCCTCCTCTGCCTTGTGGGCAAGCATCGGCCCTGGTATTACATCGCCAATTGCATATATTCCATCGCATAATTTGTAATGTTTGCCAACCTGCAAAACCCCGCGTTTATCTGGAGTTATTCCAATATTTTCAAGCCCCAGCTTGTCGGTAAAAGGCTTTCTTCCCACGCAAACCAGCACAACATCTGCATCTAGCGACTTTTTTTCACCCGATTCAATTGATTCAAACAGTACTGTTGCGGAATTTTTCGCTTTTTTTACCTCCAAAACCTTGTGAGAAGTTAGAATTTCCAAGCCCTGTTTTTCCAAGATTTTCTGGGCAGATTTTGAAATATCATCGTCCATTCCCGGGATAATTTTCGGCGCATATTCTATAACGGTAACCTGGCTTCCAAGGCGAGACCAAACGCACCCAAGTTCCAAACCTATTACGCCCCCGCCAATAACCACCATTGTTTTTGGTGTTTTTTCTATACACAGCGCGCCTTTGGAAGATATAATCACCTTTTCATCTATGTCTATTCCAGGAATATTTGAAATAGTTGAACCGGTTGCAATTACGAAGTTTTTTGCCTGGTATTTTTGGATATTTCCATCGTTTTCAACTTCAATTTCATTTTTTGATATAAATTTTGCAAAGCCGCAGATTCTATCAATTTTATTTTTACTGAACAGCATGCCAATTCCACCTGCCAGATCCGATATTATTTTGTCCTTGCGCGCGAGCATTTTTGATATATCGATTTCAGGTTTAACCGCGATTCCATGTTCGGAAAAATGGTGTTTTGCATTGTAAAAATGATGCGACGATTGCAGCAGTGCTTTTGATGGTATGCAGCCTTCATTTAAACAGGTTCCCCCTAGAAATTTTCGTGACTCCACGCATGCAACCTTTAGCCCATTTTGCGCGGCCCTAATTGCACAAACATACCCACCTGGTCCGCCACCTATAATTATTATATCATACATCATTTTCTCTTCGGAAAGACTAACATTTGGTTAATCCTGTGATTTGAATTGTCAAGATAAAAAACACAACTTTATTTATTTTTTAAGCATAAAATTGCGAGCAAATATGCGCCAATTGTGATATTTAACGCAGTGTATGGACTAAAAAGATGTGTAAAATTCATAATAACCAGGGAAAACACAGCCCCAATTCCCGCAGAAAGCGCCCAAGTTATTGAATTTACACCCCCCAAAACCGTTGGAATTGCCGACCTATCGATTGCCAAGTCGATGCAGGCCTCAAAAGAGCAAAATGAGATGCTCATAATACATATTATTGCCAGGATGGCATACGGCATTTCGATTAAGTTGAAAAATATCATTAGCGCAGTTAGCAGTAGTGGAATGTAATATGTTATAAATTCGCGATATTTTTGCACAACTCTTGGGGAAATAACTATAGGAATCAAACATCCCAGCATAAGCCCGATATTGTAAAATAACTTAGTACTGGTTATGACGCTATATTCCAGGTTATATATTTTACCGGTGATGATAATAATTTCTCTATATATATACATATATGAAGTATATATTGCAAAAAGTATGATTTTCTTGTTTACTCCGGTTTTTAATATCACCCCAAGAGTGGTTTTGATGTATTCTTTTGGTGTATATTTTTTTGTATATTGCGGTAGATTTTTCATGCCCGCTAGTATTGGAAAAAGCATAATTTTTAGAGCAACCGTTATAACAAGTATTAAGTTTATTAAGCTCATACTGTCACAGTTTACGATTTTTGCCGTGATGAATATTGAAAATGCTTCCACGCTATTAATTATTAAATAAAGCGTGGCAAGGTTTCTGGGGAAGATTTGTATTTTTTGCATGTTTAGCGCATTTTGATACATTATAGCCTCATTTTTTCCGTGTAAAAACCCACGTGGAACCGGGGAAATAATTGCATATAGATATATAAATATAGGATTTTTTATTGCCAAAAGCAATGACAGACTGGTTAATATTGATAAAAAATTTATAAGCATTAGAATTTTTTTTCTGCCCAAGACATCTAAAATATAGCCAGAGATTAGAATTGAAAGCACCAGTGCCACGCCCTCAATGGCAAATAAATTTACTATTTTTTTTACATTGTAATCGGTTATAATATATGTATATATTATATATAAATTAAAAAACCCATGTACAAAATTTAGGGTGTATAATTGCAATGGAGATAGGTTGTGTTTGATATTCTGAATAATAATTTTCATAGCGTTAAATAGTTGAAAATTAAATTTTTACAAAAAAAGTGATAAAAATAAAAAAATAACTTGCAAATAAAAAAATAATAACCATACGTGCAAGGAAGCAGTTTTTATTTCTGTTGACAATTTTAGATTTGTTGTATGTTTAGTGCTATTGGATTTCTAGGAAGAAAGTGTGGTATGACCACTTTTTTTGCGCAAGATGGAAGTCATATTCCTGCTACATTAGTATATGTTGGAAAAAACTTTATTTTAGATGTAAAAACTCAAGCGAAGCATGGCTATAATGCTTTAGTTATCGGAACTGATGAGGTTCGTCCAAAGATTGTAAATAAACCACAGCGTGTTTGGTTTGAGAAAATTGGCGTTAATCCGCTAAGGGAAGTTGTGGAATTTCGTGTAAACACTGAAGCAGATCTATCTAAAGTTAAGTGTGGCGTAGAATTACCGGTTAATTTGGAAAATTTATTTAACGCGTTAATTGACGTTCGCTCAATTTCCAAGGGAAAGGGTTTTGCCGGTGTCGTTAAAAGATATGGCTTTGGTGGGCAACTTGGATCGCATGGTGAGTCACTATCAGAAAGATCGCATGGCGCTACTGGTCAGAGGCAGGATCCAGGAAAGGTGTTTAAAGGTAAAAAAATGGCAGGGCATATGGGTTCTACAATTAATTATGTTAATAATCTTAGAGTGTTACAAGTTTTACCTGAAGATGGACTTTTGGTTATAAAGGGCTCTATACCTGGTTGCGTTGGCAGCTTGGTTGAGGTTTTCAATCCTGTTAAATCTGTCAACAGTAGAGAGCTTGTTTCGATGTTTAATGGTGTTAATTTATTAGTTGCGTAGTATGAATGCTGTAAATTCTTATAAAAATATTATACCAGATCAAGCTGCGTGCAACGGGTTTGATGTATCTTCTGTTGTTGAAAATCCTGAGAAAAAATTTCTTGCTGAATATAGGTACGACATGCATTTATTTGCCGACACTCGCAATCCCCTTGCTCATACAAAAGATATTTCTGAAGTAAAGGCTACTGGTAAGAAACCTTTTGCGCAAAAAGGAACTGGTGGCGCAAGGCAGGGTTCAAAAGTTTCAGCTCAACATGTAGGTGGAGGAATTGCTCATGGTCCAAGAGCCAAAAGAGCCACAAGCAAGCTTAATTCTAAGGCTACAAAAAAGGCTAAACGTATGGCTTTAGGCTTTCATTTTCAGAATAACACTCTTTTTATATGCGATTCTTTTGAGTTGGATAATCATAAAACAAAATCTTGCATTGAAATGTTGGTCAAATTTGGCTGTAGCGGAAAGAGGTGTATCTTTATTGATGATTTGTTTGGTGTGAACTTATTAAGATCTTCTGCGAATTTAAGAGATGTATCTGTTTGGAGACCGGCTGCTGTTACGGTTCATGCTTTATTCAAAGCTGATTGTGTATTAATATCTCGCTCTGCGCTGGATGCTTTAAAGGTTGTTTTATCTTAGTAATGTCTGTTCAGTTAGTAAAAAATTATCATTTATATGATGTTATAGTGAGACCTTTGGTGACCGATAAGTCCTATAAAGCTCATGAAAAAAATCCACTTCTTTATACTTTTGTGGTTAACAATGTTGCAGATAAGTTACTTATCAAAAAAGCTATAGAAAGTATATTCGGTGTTACTGTAAAATCTGTAAATGTGTCGGTTAGAAAAACAAGGACTAGATCTTACAAAGGCTCTAGAGCTGAAAAAAAGATTAAAATTGCAAATGTTGTTTTACGTTCTGGTTCTATTAGTTATAATATATAGTTATGTCTACTGTGATACAAAAAAAAATATCTCCAGTAACTCCATCACAAAGGGGTTTGGTAAAGAATCTTAAAACTTACGAAGATACTGGTGAGAGGTGTAAGTCGCTTATACACTCAAAGCGTAGAACTTCTGGTAGGGATAATAAAGGTCATATTACTTGCAGGCATAAAGGCGGGGCTCATAAGAGGGCGTATCGCATTATTCAATTTAAATGGTCTAAGGAGGACTATGGTTCTTCTTTTGAAGTTGTTAGAATTGAATATGATCCAAATCGCAATGTTCCAATTGCTTTAATTAAGGGTAAATCTGGAAATTGTCTTGATAAATTATACTACATTATTAGAGCTGAAAACCTAAATCCAGGTATGATTATTACCCTGTTTGAACATTTTACTGAAATATTACCAGGAAATAGAATGTGTTTAAAGAGTTTCCCAGTTGGATCTTTTGTGCATTGTGTGGAGCTAAAACCTGGTGGAGGTGCCCAATTAGCTAGATCTGCTGGAACTTCTGTGCAGGTTGCTGGTAGGGATGGTATGTATGTATTACTTAGATTGCCATCTGGTGAAACTCGTAGAATTCATCAAGATGCTTTAGCCTCTGTCGGTCAGGTTGACAATAAAGAATTTGCAAATCAAACAGTTGGAAAAGCTGGGAGAAGTAGATGGCTTGGCGTACGCCCCACTGTTAGAGGTGTTGCAATGAATCCCGTAGATCACCCACACGGTGGTGGTGAAGGTAAAACTTCCGGAGGTGGACATCCAAGAAGCCCTTGGGGCAAAAACTGCAAAGGTAAGATAACTAGAAGTAACAAGAGAACAAATTTCTTTATTGTTACATCAAGAAGAAGGAATAAGAAGTAATTTGATTGTATTTATGGCTCGTTCATCTAAAAAAGGACCTTTTATAGACAAAAGTGTATTGGTTGCCGCTATGCGCTCCAAATCTTCGAATAAGGTTTCGCAGATTAAAACCAAATCAAGAAGATCAACTATTATCCCTGAATTTGTTGGTATTACATTTTTGGTATATAATGGTAAAACTTATATTCCTGTATCCGTTACAGAGGGTATGATAGGTCATAAGCTTGGAGAGTTTTCTATGACCAGAACGTTTAAAGGTCATAAAGATTCGTAGTTTTTTAGTGTTAATATGGGTGTTGTACAAAAAAATAAAATTACTGCAGAGGCTAAGGTTTTTAGGGTGCGTGGTAGCGTGTATAAAATGAATTTGGTTGCGGATATGATCCGTGCCAAGACTGTAGATGAAGCGTTTGTTTACCTTTCTTTTTGCAGAAAAGGTGCAGCGCCGATATTTTTAAATTGTCTAAAATCGGCTGTTGCCAACGCTGAGCATAATTTTGGTATGGATATATCTAGGTTAAAAGTTAAGCTTGTTTTGGTTGGAAAAGATATAGTGCTTAAAAGATTTATGGCGCGTGGTCGTGGTAGGTCTTCGGGGATTTGTAAGATGTATTCACGCTTGACAATTGTTGTTTCGGAAATTGATAGTTAGTTTTTTATATGGGTCAGAAATCTAGTAGATTTTTATTTGCGATTGATTATCGCAAAAACTGGTTAGCAAATTGGTTTGCTGTGGGTAAGGAATACTCTGATTTCGCGTTAGAAGATATGCAGATTAGAAAATATTTATCTCAGTTTGATGGTAAATACTTTATTTCACGGGTTTCTATATCTCGCCTGGGTAAAAGTGTTGAAATATCCATACTTTCTGCTAGGCCAGTTAGTATTATAGGAAATCCAGATAATATATCGAGTATTAAAACTCACTTGACAAGTTTAACTGGCAAGGATGTTTCTATATCTGTAAAAGGTGTTAAACGTCCAGAGTTGGATGCAAGTATTATTGGTTTGTACATAGCAAACCACATTAGTTCTGGCAGTTCTTACAAAAAATCCGTTAAGCTAGCTGTTCAAAATAGTATGAAATTTGGAGCACTGGGTGTAAAAATTGTAATTTCGGGCAGGTTAAACGGCGCAGAAATTGCTAGATCTGAAGTGTATAAAGATGGTTCAATACCTCTGCATACAATTAGAGCTAACATAGATTACTCTTGTAAAGTCGCTGCTACAAAATATGGAAATATAGGTATAAAAGTTTGGGTTCATATTCCTGAAAAGTTTAGTTAGTTTATTATTATGGCTGGTAAGAAGTATAGAAAATTTCGCAAAGTGGATAGTTCTGGTTTGGCGAGTGGAAATGTTAATTTAAACTTTGGTGTAATAGGTTTAAAGGTTTTAGAGGGTGTAAGAATCACTGAAAAGCAGGCGGAATCTGCACGTAAGGTGATATCAAGATATATCAAACCTCATGGTGGAATGTTGTTTATCAACTTAGCGCATTTGCTTCCAGTAACCAAGAAGCCACTTGAGGTGCGAATGGGTGGTGGTAAAGGTAGTGTTGATCATTATGTCTATAACTGTAAGGCTGGGTTTATAATGTTTGAAATTTCAAATGTTTCCTTGGAAATAGCTCGAGAAGCTCTTGAAAAAGCTTCAAAGAAAATTCCATCCGATACAAAGGTAATTGTTAGAAGATCTTGTTTAATTTAATATATGTTGAGAAAAATAGGTAAAAAAAATAAAATTATATCTCAAAAACCTTCAGATTCTTTAGATTCTTTTTTGGATTCTAGAAGGCAGTTATTCGTTGGTGTAATGAACATTTTTAGCAATCAATCTTCGGAGGATCTTAAGAATTGTATTAATTTAAAAAGAAAATGTAAAAAAATACTTGCAAACTATTTACGTAGTGTTTGATATAGTATATGAAAGATGTGTTCTCAATGGTTTTATTAAAAAAATGTTTTCTATAGATATAAATAAATCTAAGTTATTGATTAGAAATGCTGAGGTTATTGCTGTATCTGGAGCAAAAACTGTAAAGGTTGCATTTTTTGATACTGTGTTACATAAAGTTGGTAAATATGTAAAAATTAAACGTGTATTAACTTGCCATGATGATACACTGGTGTGCAAGATTGGTGACAAGGTTGACGTTTACTCTTGTAGACCTATCTCCAGTAAAAAAAGCCATTTTGTAAAATTGACTGTTTGATTGATATATGATATGTAAGTTTACTGTATTAAATGTAGCTGATAATTCTGGAGTGAAAATTGCTAAATGTATCCACGTATTTGGTGGCATGAGGCAAGCTTTTTGTAAGGTTGGTGGTATTATTAGGGTATCCGCTCAAAGTGTTACTCCGAATGGTAAGTATAAAAAAGGTCATAAGTTTATCGCTGTTGTAGTTAGAACTAGGAGCGAGGTTTATAGGAAAATGGATGGTTCAAGATTATCTTTTTCTGACAATGCTGTTGTCCTTTTGAACGATAAATATGAAATGATTGGAACTAGAGTTATGGGTCCGGTGTGCAGAGAGTTGCGTGCTAATCCTGTTTTTTCGAAGATACTGTCTTTGGCTGCTGAGGTTGTTTAATTGAATTATGGGTTTATTGAAAAAAATTAAAAAAGGATCTAAAGTCGTGATTATATCTGGTTCTAATTCCGGATCTAGCGCTATAGTTGCTAGTGTGAATCGTGTGAATAATGTGGTGTTATTGGAGAATATTTGTTATAAGTTTAGCTTATCTACGGACTCTGAAGGTAAAAAAATACCCACTAAAACCATGATTCCAATTCACATTTCAAACGTTTCTTTGTTGTCTGTTAAATAGATATGAATATTAAGGAAAAATATAAATTAGCATTAGTTGAATGTAAGGATAAATTTGCCATACAAAATGTGCATCAATTGCCCAGTTTAAAAAAGATGACTCTGTGCTTTAATCTTGGAAATCAAGGTACCGATAAAAAATTTTTACAAAATGTAAAAAATGATATGGTTTTGTTGACAGGGTCTAAACCAATAGTTAGAAACGCTAAGTTTTCTGACGCAGCATTAAAGATTAGAGAGGGTCAGCCACTTTCTGTTATTTGCACTTTAAGAGGAAAAAAAATGTTTCACATGCTTGATAAGCTTGTGTATATTGCTCTTCCCAGGTTGCGTGATTTCCGAGGGTTAAATAAAAACTTTGACCGAGATGGTAATTTTACAATAACTTTACCTGGAGATTCAAGTATATTTTATGAAGTTAATTTTTTAGTTGACTTAAATATTTGTTGTCGTATATCTTCCTCCTCAAAGGAGAAGTCGTTGTTGTTGTTATCGAAGATTAATTTACCCTTTAGTTTGTAATATTGTATGGCAAAAGAATCAAAAAAAGTAAAAACTAGAAAGTGGAATAAAAAAATTGATGCGAATCGTGTCAAGCGAATGTCATTGTCTTCTTTGGTAAAGAATTCTGGCGATATGTCCGCTTCATTTTCCTTATCTAAAAATAGAAGTGTATCTATAGTTAGGAGAAAAAACAGGTGTGGTATAACTGGAAAGCCTAGAGCATTTATTCGTTTGGTTGGTATGTGTAGAAATGCATACAGAGAAGCTGTTGTGCAGGGATTGTTGCCCGGTTTTAAGAAGGTTTAATTTTTTATATAAGTATATGTCTGGAAATTCCGTTCTATCTAAAATGATTTCCTCTGTTAAAAATGCCAGAGTGGGAAAAAATTTATCTTTTGTTGCTGTAAATTCTGGTGTTGTTAGAGGTTGTCTTGATGTTTTGATTCAACTTGGTTATATATCTGGTTATAAGGTTAGTGAAGATACTAGAACCGTTTATGCCGTTGTAAATTCTGTATTTGGCGACAAGGCTATTAGTAATATTGTGGCTATTTCCAAGCCCTCAAAGAGGTTTTATGCCACCGTTGATAATTTAAGGGAAATGAGAATGAAAAATCAATTTATAACTTATGTAGTTTCCACTTCTTGTGGCATTATGTCTTCTAGCGATGCTTTGAAGAAGAATATCGGCGGCGAAGTGTTGTTTTTTGTGTGTTAATATGTCTAGGGTTGCAAAAGAAAAGGTTTGTCTTAACGGTGTATCTTGTGAAAAATTTGATGAATTCCTTATACTATCCAATGTCGCTGGTAAAAAATTGAAAATTGGATTATTTGGCTTGGGGGTCTCAATTCTTGATGGAATTATTTCGGTAAATCTAACTCAGAAAAGTAATAAATCTTTAGCTGGTACTGTTATACGCAATATACGTAACGCTGTTAACGGCTTGTCCAAAGGGGTTGATATTGCAATTGAAATGAATGGCGTTGGTTATAAAGCTGATTTAATTGGAGATAAGTATTTGTCGTTATATATTGGACTAAGCCACGGAGTTCTTGTTGTAATTCCTTCCGATATATCTGTGAAAGTTACTTCTAGTACAAAGATATTTCTTTCAAGTTTTAATTTAAACTTAGTTACAGCTTTTGCGGCTTATTTAAAATCTATGAAAAAAGTAGAACCTTATAAGGCTAAAGGAATTATCGAGGTTGGTGATTTTGTTAGAAGAAAGGAAGTTAAGGCGAATAAAAAATAATTTTATTGTATTATGGGTAAAAGTTACACATTTAAAAAATGTAAAAGAAAGGCAAATATTGCAACTGTGGATAAAAAATCTGGAGACAAAGAGTATGGCATTGGTTTGTCTGTTACAAATTTACATATACATGCTTTTTTGTATAATAAAAAAACAAAGTTATGTATATGCGGATTTTCAAGCTCTGCTAAAGAGGTGAAGTCTCTAAGTGTTAATCCTGGAACTGTGGATATGGCAAAAGAGGTTGGTAAAAGATTTAGAGAGAGTGTTGATAAAATTGGGATTGATGTAAATAATATGTATTTTAATCGTTGTGGCTATCTTTTTCATGGTAGGGTGAAAGCCTTTCATAATGGGTTTTTTTTAATTAGTGAATAGTTTGGGGTTGTTATGATAAAATCTAAGAGAGTAGTAAAAAAGAATCTGCATAATACCGAGTTTATATCTAGGGTAATTAATGTGGCTAGAGTGTCCAAGACGACATCTGGGGGGAGGCGTATGTCTGTTTCCGTTTTGGTTGTGATTGGTAATGAGGATGGTGTGTTTGGTTTTGGACTTGGTAACGCTGCCGAGGTTAAAGCTGCGGAAGAGAAAGCTTTGCGCGTTGCTCAAAATAATTTGTTTGCCGTGCCTTTAAAAAAGATTATTGACTCTGGTATCTCCAGAAAGACCATTTATCACTCTGGGATGTCAAAATATTGTAGCTCGAAATTGTTTTTGATCTCTGCTAAGCCTGGAACCGGTATAGTTGCTGGCCCTGTGGTTACAGCGGCGTGCGAGTGCTTGGGTATTACAGATATTGTTGTAAAGCTGCATGGTTCATCAAATCCACATAATATAATTAAGGCTTTTTCTGGGGCAGTGCTGTCTTTGAAATCACCGGATTATTATAAGTATTTAAGAGGTATTAATGTTGCGCAAAATGAGTAGTAGTTTTTTTAATTTAAAATCTGATCGTACCACACCTATGAGAAAAGGTAAAGGTATAGGTTCTAGTAAGGGTAAAACTGCTGGAAAGGGTCACAAGGGTCAGAAGGCTAGATCTGGCAAGTACAATCTCCAGCTTGCTTACTACGGAAGTCAAACTCCGCAGGTAAGGTTATTGCCGAAAAGGGGTTTTACATCTATGACTGATACTTTTTCTACTGTTAAAATTAGTGAAATATTGTATATGCTTGCTTCTAATATAATCCTAACAGATAGTGAAATATCTGCCGAAACATTTGTTAATTTAGGGGTTATTAAAAAAGGTAAGAAGATTAAAGTTATTGCCTCTAGTGGTATTAACTCTATAGATTCTAAATTAAACTTTGGCAGCGGGGTGGTTTTATCTGCGTCTGTAAAAAATATGGTTGAGTTGGCTGGTGGTTCTGTGAAATAAGTTATGGGTGTTGGAAAAATTAATTTAAAAATTGAAGGTGTTGCAATAGATGTAACTATTAATGCCGTATACTCTTTATGTGCTATTTATGGCATTGGGGTTTCTATGTCAAAAAAAATACTTACTGCTTGCGCCGTAGACCATAACTCTAAGATTATGAATCTCTCTCAAGAACAGGTTGATGCAATAGTTCAATATATTAGAAATAGCGGGGCGGTAACCACCGAGGGTGAGCTTCGTAGGCAGGTTCAACTTAACATCAAGCGTAAGATCGCTATAGGTTGTTATCAGGGCTTGAGGCATAAAGTTGGGTTACCTGTGAGAGGTCAAAGAACCAAGACTAATGCTCGCACTCGTAAGGGAAAGAGAAAATCTTCTGGCTCTGGTATTAAAAAGAATAAAAAATAGTTTTATATAGAATATGATATCCAATCCTAAAAAGAAAGTCTCACGCAAGGTTTCTGTTGCAGTTGTTGTGGTAAATGCTAAATTTAACAATACACATGTTACTTTTTCAGATTTAACTGGTAATGTTTTGTGCTGGTCTAGCGCTGGAAAGTGTGGGCTTAAAGGTTCTAGAAAAGGAACTCCTTACGGCGCAACATTGGCTACAGACGAAGTTGCAAAAGTTGCGATGGAGTCTTTTGGAGTAAAAACTGTAAGTGTTTTGTTGTGCGGTCCTGGACCTGGTCGCGAAGCTTCTGTGCAAGCTCTTGCAAAAAGAGGTTTAACTATAACGCTACTTAAAGATATTACCCCATTACCCCATAATGGTTGCAGACCTCCCAAGAGAAGGAGAATGTAGATTTTAATTTGTTTTTTATATTTTTAAATGTCCAACAATAGCTATTCCGTATATTCCGAATTTGTCAAACCCTTTAAGTTTAATAAGGTAGATTTAGATGATAACTACACTAGATTCATGCTCTATCCTATGGAAAGAGGTTATGGTGTAACCATTGGCAATGCAATGCGCAGAGTTTTAATGTCTTCTATTAGGGGTGTGTGTGTTGCTGCTGTCAAAATAGATGGCACAAAGCACGAGTTTTCGGTGATTGATGGGGTTGTTGAAGATTTTATATCAATTGGTTTGAATTTACGCCACTTGATATTAAGAATGGACGATAGTAATGAAGTTATTGTAACTACTAGCCTTAAGGGACCTATGAAGGTTTGCGCTAAAGATATCAATTTTCCTGAAAGTGTTAGCGTTTTGAATCCTGATGAGTATCTATTTACTATAAGCTCTGATGTATCAATCAATTTATCTTTAAAGATTTTAGCTGGCTTTGGGTCTGAATTATCCAAGAACGTTACCAATGTTGACGATATCGGGTGGGTTAATTTAAATAGATATTACAGTCCAGTTTTGAACGTTTCTTTTAGTGTTGAAGATGCTAGACATGCGGAGTATATTAATTATGATAAATTAATATTGGATGTAAAAACGAATGGCTCCGCTTCTCCAAGTGAAGCCGTGGGAATAGCTACAGCTTTACTCAGGGAGATGTTAAATCCCCTTGTAAGTATAGAGGATTTGCTTATTACATCAAGCATGTCTGCTGAAAAAGTTGCGCCTGTGAGTGTTGTTATTACCGAGCCAATAGATAAACCTGTTGATCATGTTGAGTTTTCAGTAAGAACTACAAATTGTTTGAAAAAAATGTCTATCACTCATTTGAGTGAGTTGGCGCAAAAATCACCAATGAAGTTGTTGTCAATGAAAAATTTTGGGAGAAAGTCTCTTAATGAAGTGATTCAAAAATTATCTGAAAATGGTTTTAAATTGCTCGAAGATTAGTATTGTTTGATTATGAGTATTACTGAGTTTATTGTTAGTAGGTTTACTAGGCTTAAAGTTCGAACTAGAATGTTTTTAGTGACGGTGATATTTTGCTGCAGTTTGTATGCCTTTTTTTCCTTAACTATATATATAAATAAACATCAAAGTAGAAACTACTGGCAGGATGGAAAGAGGGTTGGAAAAGATTTAAACTCTGATGAATTAGCTGTATTGAATATAGCTCAAAATGAAATGACTGTTAATTTTCGCAAGACTTTGTCTGAGGAGGAATTAAAATTACTAGACAAGTTGTGCGACCGTGCAACTAGAAGCGTATCTCGCCACGGAGTTGTGAATTACAAGAGCAGTTATCGTAAAAAAGAAGAGAGTATAATTGTAAGAAAAATGTTTATACATAGGCGTGATTATCGCAAGAAGTTACCTAGGGCTGAAAGAAAAATTCTAACCTCTGCCATAGCCAAGCTTTCCCTTGAGGAAAAGCTGAAGCTAAGTGGTAATGGTTTTATAGTATTATGATTAAATTTGCAATTTGTTTCTGTGCACTATTAACCATAAATTGTAATTTAAACGCCGTTACTCCTGACTGCATTATTGTCAAACTAGCTTCCAAAACTATTATTCAAGAAGGTTCGTATTGCAATACTCCATATTCCCCGAATTCAAGTTTTAAAATTCCATTGGCCGTTATGGGTTTTGAAAGTGGAGTTTTAAAAACTGCACATAATCCAGTTTGGATACCGAGAAAGCCTGTGACTTTTTTGAAATATTACCACGATGGAGAGCAAAGCCCTTCAAGCTGGATGCGATGGTCAATGCCGTGGTATTCACAAATTTTAACGCAAAAAATGGGAATGAAAAAATTCCAGGAATACGTTAATCGCATGAATTATGGAAATATGGATTTATCTGGCGATATTGGGGAAGATAATGGACTTACAGATTCCTGGCTTTCTTCTTCGCTTCAAGTTACACCAGTTCAGCAAATTGAATTTATTGAAAAACTAGCAAAAAATGAGCTACCATTCGCAAAAAAATCCCAGGAAAAAGCTAAAGATTTACTAAAGTTAATGGAGGCGGGTTCATGGAATGGGTGGAATTTACATGGCAAAAGTGGATCTTCCGATTTTGATAAATCTAATATAAGGGAAGGGTATTTTGTTGGTTTTGCAGAGAAAAATGGAGAAATTATCTCATTTGTCATTCATGCCAGTGGTGAAGTTGGTGATAAAAATGCACAAACTGGAGGTTTGCAAGTAAAGAAAATTTTACTGGATAGACTAATCAACGATAAATTAATTTAAGAATTTTTTAGTAAAAAAAATTGGAGGCCGAAGTGGGATTCGAACCCACGATCAAGGATTTGCAATCCTCTGCATTAGACCAGCTCCGCTATTCGGCCATTATTCCAACAACTAATTCGAAGAATCGTCGCTAGATATTTCTTTGGATTTAACAATTAGTATTTGCTTTCCGTTGTAAGTTCCGTCTTTAGCGATATGATGTCTTCTAACATATTCACCGGTTTTTTGGTCTATTACGGCGCAGTGTATAGGTTTTAACGCAGAGTGAGAATTTCTCATACCCCTTTTTGACACGGACGTTTTCTTTTTAGGTACTGCCATAATATGCAACTAAAATATATTTATATATCATATACAAGCATTCATTTTTTATAAGTCAAGTTTTTTTAAAAAAATCTTGCAATTTATTTTATTTATGTATGTCTATAATTAGCGGTGTAGTTATTTTTATGAGCAAAGTTTTACAAAGAATATCAGATTTAGGCTTGGTTTTACCAGAGGTTGCAAAGCCTGTTGCGAATTACGTTTCATGCGTAAAATATGGGAATATACTGTATATTTCCGGTCAATTACCAAAGGGAAATGATGGAATTATTGTGGGCAAACTGGGTGTTGATATTTCAATAGATGACGCTAAACAGGCAGCAAAATTATGCGCTTTATATTTATTTTCTCAGGTTAAAAATGAGATTGGTGACCTTGATTTGATTAAAAAATGCGTAAAATTGTGTATTTTTGTGAATTCTGACCAGGGTTTTAAGGATCATTCCATTGTTGCAAATGGGGCGTCGGACGTGATGGTTGATGTTTTGGGCGACGCGGGCAAGCATGCCAGATCTTCGATTGGTGTTGCATCTTTGCCATTTGGCGCGTGTGTGGAGGTTGAGGCGATCTTTGAATTGGCATGAATGTAAAAAAACTGACATACATATGCTTATCCCAGGCAACAAATATTTTGTACAGATCTTTCGTTTTTTGCCTTGATTTTGCAAAGAAAAATGAGTATATATCTCGTGTGAGACTGAAAGATTTAAGATTGGTTGCGCTTATTGTGCCTTTTTGCATTGTGATGATTAGCACTTCTGTACCTAATGCGATTACTTTTTTCGCATTGCAGTTGTTATTTTCCGGTATAATTGCAAGGGTGATTTTTGAAAAATTGGGAATTCAGTACGTGCAATTTGATAAATATCGCAAAGATATTGAAAAAGTTGCACGCCAAAGACAGTTAATTATAACACTTTGCCTTGTAGCTACGGGTGTTTTATTGTGCATAATTCTTTCGAATTACGACATAGTGCAGCATGGATCCTTGTAATTTTTTACAGCAATTATGCGTCTATTAACTTTATTTTTAGCATTACTTTTGACATCTTGTTACGCGGGTAAAAGTAGCGTTATTAAAGGTTTTGGCAAGCTTTCTCAAGAGGAAAAAAGCAAGCGCTTCCACTTATGCTTGACACTTTAGATCATTGTTACATTAAAATCGGTGCAGAAGGTGACTTCAAAAACCAATAAAAATGCCTATTTTTACACTGCAATTCCACGCAATTCCCAGCAATCTATGCGAATTTCCGCTGCAATTGGAGATGTTATAAAGCTTGTGCCAGATAGTGCAAATTATAAGACATGCAGGCCAATATCTTTTAGAGCTTTGGGTAATTTTATACCGCGTAATAATGAGATTTCTGCGCAGGAATTGATTTCTAAATATCGCCCAAAAACCCTTTGTAATTAAATGAATTATGGCAAAAATATCCGTAAAAGTTACCCCAAATTCAAGGGAAAATAGCGTATTAAGGGACGTAGATTTGTTTGAAAATGTCATATTCAAAGTGAAAGTTTCAGCGCAACCGCAAGATGGAAAAGCAAACGAGGCTGTGATAAAAATTATTGCACAATATTTCAAGATTCTGAAGAAAAATGTGAAAATTATCAGCGGTTTAACCAGTGGGTTTAAAATTTTAGAGATTTATGATGAAAATTTTCTTGCAAAATAATTATCTATATTTACAGTGTGGTGAAATGTATTCAAATAATGCCTAAGGTTACTTTTATTAATAAAGACGGTTCAAAAACCGAGATTGATGCCAGAAATGGACTTTCCGTATTGGAAATTGCACATCAAAACAATATTGACATAGAGGGCGCCTGCGAGGGGTCTCTTGCCTGTTCAACTTGCCATGTAATTGTTGAAAAAGAATGGTTTGATAAACTACCCCCGGCAAGCGAAGATGAGGAAGATATGCTGGATTTGGCATTTGGTCTTACCACAACATCGCGCCTTGGTTGTCAAATTATCATTCGTGATGAGCTGGATGGAATAATCTTCAAATTGCCCCAGGGTAGTAGGAATTTATAAACCTCTAGAGCTTGCAAATTCGTCTATCAGAAATTGCTTGCGTCGCTCTATTATCTCTGGCCATTTTTCACCGTCGTTGCGTTTGTGAGAATGTAACAACATGCATTCATCCCCTTTGCATTGAGTCAGTCTTTGATATATAACATCCTCTGTTGCGTTATTCTGTTCACATCTTCCATCTATATCCATCACGCTTGAATCAGCTGGTGATGTTTTTAGGGTGTACAGATATTCAAGGTGATATACGGCAAATGATGGATTGAGATCTATAATGCAACTTATATTACATTATATCATATTGATCAAAGCTTGTCAAGATATTTTTTTCTTGCCTTTTATTTTTTCATTTTGTAACTCTTCCGCAGTTTGTTTTTAAAATAGTATGAGTAAGGCTGTGAGTAGGTACAACTTAAAGTTGTTTAACCTTGATTTTAGGGCTGGAATGAGCGTATTTTTTGTTGCAATTCCTCTGTGTTTAGGTATTGCAATGGCGTGCAATATGCCAATGGAATCGGGCTTAATATCTGGAATAAGCGGTGGAATTGTTACTGGTTTAATAAGTGGTTCGCATACTAGCGTTTCTGGACCTTCTGCAGGGTTTGTCTCTGTTGTTATCGACGCCTCATCTCATCTTGGGGGGTATTCGCAATTCTTGCTTGCCCTTGTGATTGCAGGATTTTTTCAGATTATTTTCGGTATTGCAAAACTTGGGCGCCTTTCAAATTATATACCTTCAAGCGTAATAAATGGCTTAATGGTTGCAATCGGTATGATATTATTTCTAAAGCAAATTCCGCATTTGGTTGGCTATGAAAGCGTTCCCTCCGGTGATTTTGATTTTATTCAGCGTGATCATCATAATACTTTTTCAACAATTATCGAGGCTTTAGAGCATATTGATCTTACTGCAACTTTGGTTGGCTTGATATCTCTTGTGTTGCTTTTTTGGATGGACGGCAGGCAAAAAGGTTTAATAAAATTTCTCCCACCATCTTTACTGGTTGTTATAATAGGCGCGGCAATGTCTTATTTTGCAAATTCAAGTAATATTCATTGGCTTTTTGTGGAATCTCATAAATTTGTACGAATTCCTGATGGCTCTGCCGGGCTTGGAATTTCACATGTATTTCACCATCCCAATTTTACCCATATCAACCTGGAAGTTGTTAAGTATGCTGTGCTAATTGCAGTTGTTACATCTCTTGAGGCTATGCTTGGAATTCAGGCTGGCGATAAGCTGGACAAGCAAAAACGCCATACCCCGAAAACAAGGGAAATGGTGGCACAGGGGTGTGGTAATATCGTTTCAGGAATGCTGGGTGGTATTCCTATTACCTCCGTAGTTGTTAGAACTTCTGTAAATGTTACAAGCGGCGCAAGAACCAAGGTTGCAACCATTGTTCACGGGGTTTTGATGCTTTTTGCTATGCTTATTGCTCCTAAATATATAAATTTAATTCCAATGTCTTGCCTGGCGGCGATTTTGATATTTTCAAGCTACAAGCTGATTGTGTCAACATCTGTAGACAAATTGTACAAAAAAGGCTTGAGATATTTTATACCTTTCGTTGCAACTGTGTTGTGCATTTTATTTTCAAATGTATTAATAGGTGTTGCAATTGGGCTTGCTCTTGGTTTGATTTTTGTAATAAGGGCGAATTATGTTAAATCTTTTTCTTATGTTGCGCAGAAATATCATGCCGGCGAGGTCTTGCGCATAGCGCTTCCACAGGAGATTTCATTTCTAAATAAGCCGTCTTTAGTGCGTTTATTAGACTCAATTCCAGATAGATCTTCAGTTGTTATTGACGCTGGTGCGACTGATTATATTGATCACGATGCCCTGGAAGCATTTCAGGAATTTACAAAAGTTCGGGCTAGGTTGCATCATATAAAAGTTAGCACTGTAGGTTTTAAAAAGCATTATAACATTGAAAATAGAATGCATATTACCGCTACCGTTTCAAAAGAAACCCAGGTAAACACAACCCCTGCAGGTGTTTTAGCAATTTTAAAAGAGGGTAATAAAAGGTTTAGAAGTAGTAATAGAATGCAGTATGATTTCCGTGCTCAAGTTCGCGAGACTTCAACCGCGCAAAATCCTCTTGCTGTAATCTTGAGTTGCATGGACTCTAGAGCTACGCCGGAAATTATTTTTGATCTTGGAATAGGTGAGGTTTTAAGTATTCGAATTGCAGGAAATGTTGCAAATGAAGATATTATTGGCAGCATGGAATTTGGTTGCAGTGCGCTTGGAGCAAAATTAATTGTTGTCTTGGGGCATACCTCTTGCGGCGCTGTAAATGCTGCCTGTAGTGGTATAAAGCTGGGAAATGCAACTAGTTTGATTAATAAAATTGAGGCAATTGCAGTTTCTTGTAACCACCTAAATCTTGAAAAATCTGCACTTGTTGACGAGGTTGCGCGTATTAATGTTAATAAAACTGCGCAGGAATTGATTCAATCTAGTACAATTTTAAAAGAAATGATTGGCGCCGGTAAAATTGCTGTGGTTTCCGCAATGTATGACGTGAAAACCGGCAAAGTATTGTTCGAGGTGTAGGTTATTTTATTACTGGACAAGGTAGTTCCTGTCAAAAATTTGATTATTTCTTGTTTAATCCTTATTGATCATTTCGCTTAAAATTCTCATTTTATCTCCACATCTTTCAACGGTATTTTGATTTAATCTGTGCTTTATTATATCCGGTTTGGAGTGAGAATTTTCTGGAATTTCTTTTCTAGCGGTGGTTTTGTTGGAATTTTCAACGGAAATTAAGTCATCTTGTTCGTTTTGAACCTTGTGCTTTGGTTTGAACATAGTAAATTAACCAAGATGCGAAGAATTAAGCCAAGTATTTACAGGGCGACGGGTGCACGGGCCATCTTTTGAAGATACGCACGGACTTTTTAAGTCATAAGCTTGCCTTCTTTGACAGGATATTGTAAAAACCAGCCCAATTATTAACAATAGTTTCATTTTCTTGATACAAAACCACATATTCATAACTATTGTAGTTATAATATGCAATATATTTTTTTCTTGACAAGCATTTTGCATAAAATATCACTTAATTTAAAGTGTTTTAACAAAATGAAATCAGACTTTGCAATGCTTGCTTTGGTGCATTTTTTTGGGGTTATTTCGCCCGGGCAAGATTTTATAGGAATTTCGCGTTTTGCCTTGAAAAATAAGGCATTTCAGGTGTTTAAATTCGCTCTTGGCATAGCTGCGGGGCAGGCTATATATATATTTTTAAGCGTTTTTGGTGTGATAAAAATTATACTACAGGTTGCAATTTTGTATAAAATATTTTGCATATTCAGCGCTGGATATTTGCTTTATTTATCAACTATTATGCTAAAAAACTGGAAAATTGATAAAAATTTTTCCATTGAAGGTGATGCGGCGAAAAATAGCCCAATTTTAATGGGTTTTTTGCTGACAATTTCAAACCCCAAGGCACCGATTTTTTATTCTTCAATTCTGGCAGATTTCATAACCCCTGGTTCTGGAAATTTTTATATGCTATTTATTTGTGCGTATATGTCAGTTACAACTTGCGCGTATTTCTTTGGAATTGCTTATATTTTTACAGTTTTCCGTGAGAAAATTTGGAGGTATTTTTTCTGGCTTGAAAAAATATTTGCATTATTTTTGTTGTATTTTGGATTTAAGCTTTTACTAGAGGTATATAAAGTGTAATTTTTGAACGTAAAATATGATTTTTATAAGAGATTTATGGATGTCTTTTGAGGGTAGAGAAATTTTTACCGAGGTAAATTTTACTATAAACCCCGGGGATAAAATTGGATTAATTGGTAGAAATGGTAGTGGTAAAAGTACTTTTTTGAAATTAATGCTTCAAAAATTGCAGCCGGACGAGGGGGAGATTGAAATTCCGGAATATTATAGTATTGGATATTTAGAGCAGCACATACATTTTACCCACAAAACTGCTTTGGAGGAAGTGTGCAGCGTTTTGAGTTTGGAAAGAGAGCATGAGGCATGGAAAGGTGAAAAAATTCTTACAGGGCTTGGGTTTTCTGATGAAGAAATGCAGAAAGATCCGCAGCAATTTTCCGGGGGTTTTCAGGTAAAAATTAATCTTGCGAAAATTTTACTTACCGAGCCGGATATGCTTTTGCTTGATGAGCCAACGAATTATTTGGATATTTATTCCATTAGATGGCTTGGGGAATTTTTGAAAAAATGGCGCGGAGAGTTGATTTTAATCACGCATGACAGGGGCTTTATGGACAGCGTGATAAATCATACCGTGATTATACACCGCAATAATTTTAGAAAAATTCAAGGAAAAACAGGGAAAATAAAGCAGCAAATTGAAATGGAGGAAGAGTTGTATGAGAAAACTCGCCTGGGAGAGGAAAAAAAGCGCCAAGAAACCGAAGACTGGATTCGAAGATTTGGTGCAAAAGCCAGCAAGGCATCCGCTGCGCAGTCTAGGCTGAAAATGCTGCAAAAGCAAGAGGTTAAAGAAAAATTACCCCCGCTTCCTGCTATGGAATTTAACTTTCACTACCTTCCATTCACAACAAAAGACAACATGGTTGAGGTGAATAATATATCTTTTGGTTACAATCCGGAGAATATTTTGATTAAAGATTTGAGTTTTAAAGTTGGGGCAAATGACAAAATTTGCGTTATAGGTAGAAATGGAAATGGTAAGTCAACCTTGTTAAAATTACTTGTAGATGAAATATCGCCACTTGAGGGGTCGGTCACGTTGCACGAGAAAGTTGAATATAGTTATTTTGGACAAATGAACGTAGAGCGCTTGAACAACGACCTAACAATTTGCCAGGAATTGGAACAATTTAGCACATCTAGCGAATATAATGTAATTCGGCGCGTGTGTTCAAATATTCTTTTTTCCGGCGATTTAGCCTATAAAAAAATTGGAGTGCTTTCGGGTGGTGAAAAAAGTCGTGTGATGCTTGGGAAAATTTTGCTTTCAAAGGTGAATTTGCTCTTGCTTGATGAGCCAACAAATCACTTTGATATTGAATCTGCTGAAAGCCTGATGGAGGCTATTAAAAAATTTGAAGGCGCGGTGGTTATGATAAGCCATGATGAGTACTTTTTGCGCGAAATTGCAACGAAATTAATAGTATTTGACGGCGGAAAAACCTTCTGTTTTGAAGGCGGGTATGACGAATTCCTGAAAAAAGTTGGCTGGGAAGAGTAGGGTGGTTTGCTAAAAACCGATTTTCAATTATTGCCTTAAAGCTGTGCCAAGATTTAGATTTTTTAATCTTTTTCTTGACTTTTGAAATTGGTGCTTTAAATGTTTGTATATATAATAATATATTATGCCAAAAATTCTTTTGTGGAAAGTTAAAGTTATTTTCTTGCTTTTTATCACCTGTGGGTTGATTTTTTTGCTGAATATACTGGATATTACCGGAATTGATTTGGGGCGTGTAAGGTCTTATTTTCCAAAGTTAAATTTGGGACTGGACTTGGTTGGCGGAGCTCATTTCACCTTAAGCCCTGACATTTCTAGATTTTTAGAGGAAAAATATACCAAAATTGCCAGCGAAATTGAGGCTCAAAAACTTGGAATTGTGACAAATATCGGAGCAAATGGCATAACCATTGCACGAAAAGCGGTTACCTTGGAAAGTGGAATTAAAAAAATCGACGAAAATCTGCAATATGAGGGCAAAAATGACTTGGTTTCTTTCCCTGCAAGTTATATGGAATCTTTGATTTCGGAGCTGGTTCAGCAGTCTATTCACGTTATTCGAAATAGAATTGACGGCATGGGAACCAGGGAAATTAACCTATATCGCAATAGTTTTGACTCAATTGTTTTGCAAATTCCCCGGGCAACCGACGGCTCTTCGGTTCAGTCTTTGCTTGGGCATACTGCAAAGCTTGATTTTTACTTAACATCCCCATTTTACGGGCAGATTTTGGATAAAAATATCAAAATTGACAAGGCGAAATACAAGATTTTGGAATTTAAAAATAAGGATTCCAACACCCCTGTGACTTACTATGTTGTGGAAAAAAATCCCGTACTTTCGGGCGAAGATTTATCCGATGCGCGCCTTTCTTTTGATAGTATTAAGCCGCAAATTGCCATTAGTTTTAATTCCAAGGGGTCTGGGGATTTTGCCCGAATTACCTCGAAAAATACCGGGCGAAATTTGGCAATTGTTGTGGATGATAAGGTGCTTTGTGCGCCTAGTATAAATGAGCCGATTTTGGGCGGAAGGGCTGTGATTTCAGGGCATTTTACGCCTGAAGAAATGAAGGAATTGACAATTTCGTTGAAATCTGGCGCCCTACCTGCAAAAATTCTTGTTTTAGAGGAGAAAAATATTGAGTCCAGCCTTGGTCGGGAAGCGATAAAATCTTCATTTATCGCTGTATCTCTGGGGCTTTTTGCGGTTTTGTTGTTCATGGGAATTTACTATAAAAAGATGGGTTTTGTGGCGATTTTCGGACTTTTAATGAACCTTTTTTTAACGATCACATTGTTTGCAATTTTTGACATAACCCTTACAATGCCTGGAATTGCTGGGCTTTTACTGACTCTTGGAATGGCCGTAGATGTAAATGTTCTGATTTATGAAAAAATGCGTGAATTTAACGTGGAAAAAACGCCTAAATTAGCTCTAATTGAAAATGGATTTTCCGGCGCAATGTCTTCAATTATAGACGCAAATTTCACAACATTACTGGCATCTGTAGCGCTTTTGCTATTTGGCACTGTATTTGTAAAGGGTTTTGCGGTTGCGATAACAATTGGTATAGTTTTTTCGTTTTTTACCGCGGTATTTATCACAAGAGTTCTTGCAGAATATATCGCCAGATGCAACACCTCAAATAAAAATTTTGTATAAAATATGATAGAAAATAAGCAAAAAGCCTGTATTCAAACTTACGGTTGTCAGATGAATGTTTATGACTCTGAAATGATGGGGAGCTTGATTAAGCAAATGGGCTACGAAATTGTGGATGACTATAAGGAAAATGGTGTTTCTTTGGTTATTTTGAACACCTGCCATATTCGCGAGAAAGCTGCAGAAAAAATCTACTCTGAACTTGGCAGAATTAAAGTGGAAAGTGAAAGAAAAATACAAGATAACGGGGAAAAAATGATAGTAGTTATGGCTGGTTGCGTTGCGCAGGCAGAGGGAAATGCTGTATTTTCAAGAGCAAAAAATGTTGATATAGTTGTAGGTCCGGAGTCTTATCACGAACTTCCAAAGCTCATTGAAAAAGCTAAACTTGGTGAAAAACGCCTTATTAACATTGACTTTGCTCCAAATGAAAAATTTGACAAACTACCTCAAGAGTTGGAAAAAAGAACCAAAAGTTCCGCATTTATAACCATTCAAGAGGGGTGTGATAAATTTTGCTCTTTCTGTGTTGTTCCCTACACCAGGGGTGCTGAATTTTCACGAAAAGTGGAGGATGTGCTTGATGAAATTAAACGAAATGTTGACAATGGAACGAAGGAAATCGTACTTCTTGGGCAGAATGTTAATGCCTATCATGGGCTGGATCACAAGGGTCTTCCTTGGAGATTGTCAGATTTGATTGCGAAAGTTGCCGATATTTCCGGGCTTGATCGCATAAGATATACCACTTCCCACCCGTGCGACATGACGGACGATTTGGTGATGATGCATGGGTATGAAAAAAAGCTGATGCCATTGCTAAATTTGCCGGTGCAATCGGGTTCGGATGCCATTTTGAAAAAAATGAACCGTCGTCACTCGCGCTTGGATTATATAGATTTGATGCAAAAAATTAAGAAAATTCGCAGTGATATTATATATTCCTCTGATTTTATTGTGGGTTTTCCCGGGGAAAGTGAGCAAGATTTTGAGGATACCCTAGATCTAATTCGCCAGGTGAAGTTTGAGGGGCAGTCTTTTTCATTTAAATATTCGCCGCGCCCCGGAACCCCCGCGGCTGAATCTAAAGAGCAAATTCCGGAAGAAATTAAGTCTGCAAGGCTTGCAAAATTACAAAATTTACTTGAATCTCAACAGCATAATTTTAACCAAACTATGCTTTCCATGGTTATTCCAGTTTTGTTTGAAGATAAGCTTGGAAGGTATGAAAACCAGCTGGTTGGCCGCAGTGAATATATGCAAATTACCCTTGTAGACTTGCCAAATGGTGCAAAGAGAGAAGATTTTGTTTCGAAAATTTTCCCTGTAAAAATAACTAGAATTTCAACCAATAGCCTTTTTGGTGAGCTATTAATTTAGTGAATTGCGTTAGGCTTTATGAAAATTTTACCATTTAACCTCCAGCTATAAAAAATTATTCCGCAGGAAGTGCTTCAGGTGGTTGTTGAGGTGGCTGGTCATTTGGTCTTTTGGATTTTTCCGGCTTGGCAACTTTTATTTCTTGCCTTGGTATTGGCGTTTCTTTTAACAATCTTTTTGTAAACATTTTATCTTGATAGTATTTGATTTTTTTCGTTCTGATTGGCGGAGATGCTTCCACTAGAATTATTTGGTCGTCACGGGGCATTGAAATTACCTCTTGGGGAAGTAGCAATGCTCTTTGAGTGGAGGAGCTATTTGTCGATCTGGAGCCAGGGTTTAAGTCAAAAAATCTTGGCTTATTGTAGGAAGTTGACTCAACGCTTTGATTTCCCACCAGTTCGGATATTAATTTTGCCGTTTCAACGTTGTTCGCCGCGAAAGTTATTCGGTACATGGCATTCGATAAAAATGAGTTCATTCCGGCGTCTTCGTAAGTTCCTTTAAGCTGCTGGGTGTCTTGAATAATTAAAAAAAGCCTTACGTGATAACCACGAAAATATGCAATTCCTGCCAAAAATTGCTCTAATTTCCCCAAAGTTGGAAACTCATCCATTAAAAACAAAACGCCATACGGCTCGTCTTTTCCCGGCATTTTTCGGCTTAAAAACTCTGTTGCCTGTTGGTAGAATATCGCCATTAAAGACTTTAAACGCTGTATGTTGTCCGGGGTAATTCCCACAAAAACTGTTGTTGGTTTTTTCTTAAATAGCGCTATATTAAAGTCACTTCTTGAGGTTGTGATGTCAATAATCGGGTTCGCCCAAAGTTCCAGCCCTGAATTTAGCGTTGAAACCACGCCGGAGCGCTCCTTGTCCGCTTTTTGCAAAAATGCCGCAAGATTCATATATGCTACGGGGCTTATTTTTTCACCAATTGTATCTAAAACCACCGCCATATTATAGGCAAAATCATCACTTCTGAGCTCGCGTACCACCTGCCCAAAACTTTTAACCTTCCCGTCCATTCCCATTAGTGCAAGCATAACGCCCACGCATAGGGTTCGTGCTTCATTTTCCCAGAATTCCTTCTTTTGAAGCAATAAATTTGCAAGTTTTTGCACATCATCCACCATTTGCCCGGGTTTTTTGGAAATCCAGTCCATTGGATTATAGCAGTGGCTCACTCCGTCAGAATCAGCGGGAGACCATACGTAAATTCCCTGTTTTAGCTCTTTTCTGCGCCAGCCACTTGTAAGTTGATGATTTTCCAGCTTAATATCATGGCAAATTACTGACTCTTTCCAGTATAAAAGATTAGGAATTACAAACCCTACACCCTTTCCCGAGCCTGTTGGGGCAAAAAGCAGGGCATGTTGATAGTCCGGCGCTACTAAATAGCCTTTTTTGTCAACGCCCATAACCATTCCTTCTTTGGAACGAAGTTTAATTTTCTTAATTTCCGCATTAGTTGCCCAGTGCGCGTCACCGTGAACTGATTCCTGTTTTTTTATAGGGCGAAATTCTATAATTTTTGTTCTATTTTTCCACACCATGGCAAGCCCTATTGCATTTGGAATTACATACCCGGCAAGCAATTTTGGCAATAAAAATCCTGCATTGTCGAATGCTATCATCTCTTTGTAAGCCCACCAATACAGCAAATATTTCTGACTATAGGTGAAAATCATTTGAAAATGCGCAACAAAATCAAAGTCTACCAAGAGATTGGAATATATTGATATAATCCAGTTTAAATTTCCAATAATTCCCAAAAAAACAATTGAACATACGTATTCAAATACAAAAACTGATAGGCTGTAAAGTGTTACAACCGACACAAAATTTTGCATCGCACGCGTTCTTTTATTTGGGTCAAAAGCTACTGCCATTTGTGAAAATATGTTTTAACATAGAATGGTGGTAAGGTAAAAAAATATTTTGCAAGAAATATTTATTCTTGCTTTTTGTAATCTCTATGTTGAAGCTGGTGGGGTTAGTGTGTTATTATTATGATAATAGATAAAATTTCTGTGGGAAAAGATGTTCCAAATGAGGTTAATGTTATAATTGAAGTTTCTGCCGGTTCTACGCCAGTGAAATATGAATTTGACAAAGATGCCGGGGCTATGATTGTTGATAGATTCGTGCAAACGCCTATGTTTTATCCTGCAAATTATGGGTTTATTCCGCATACTTTGGCAGCTGATGGAGATCCGCTGGATGTGATGGTTGTAACGCGTTATCCTTTAATTCCCGGAAGCGTAATTGCTGCAAGACCTATTGGAGTTTTGTATATGGAAGACGAAAGTGGAATGGACGAGAAAATTATAGCAGTTCCTAAGGTAAAATTAGATCCTTATTACAGCAAAGTGAATGAATTGAGCGATTTGCCCGATGTTTTTGTGAATCAAATTAAGCATTTTTTTGAGAGATATAAAGACCTGGAACCGGGGAAATGGGTGAAAATTACAGGCTTTGGCGCGAGTGCTGATGCCAAGACAATTATTTCAAAATTCGTTATAAAATAGCCTAAATATATGATATGCACACAAGCTTGATTATAAAATTACAGCTGTGGATTTACAACTTATTTTTGTTTTTAACTATAAGCGGATTGCTTTCTGTCAATGCCTTTGCTTTTTTTACAAAAGAAGATGATAAGCCCAAGGTTGACCAGGTGGATATTACAAGTAATGCCTTAAATGGTAAGAAGATGAGGTTTTTTAGCAACTCTATTTCATCTCCTGATGGTATTATTGGTGTTGCAGAGGGCTCTGTGTTTGGATTTTTTGGTGATGGCGTTTTTGGCGCAAAATATGCCAAATTTGACAAGTCCAGTGGATACATGGGGTTGTATGATGACGTAAAAATTCGCACCAATCAAGACATGATTTTGTATGCAAATAAAGCAGAATATAGCCAAAAAACAAAACTTACTAATATCACTGGTGTGCATATTTTCTTCGCTGACAACAGTAGTGCGCTTTTGGAAAATTTAAAGCAGATTTCAGATGATAAGTATGAATTTTATGATATGACATTTTCCGCGTGTCATATTGCCGGGGTGGGGGACGTGGCTTTAGAGCGAGAGAGATGCGGCGCTGATTATGAGCAAAATCAAGCAATTTTCAATCCAAATAATTTAAAAACCGTCACAAACACAAGCTATGCGGATGTTGAAAAGCAATATAATAGCCTTCCTTGGTCAATTAAATCGGAAAAAGTTTTGGTAGATAGGGAGGCAAATTATGCAACACTGTATAATACGCGAATTCGACTGCTGGGTTTGCCGGTTTTGAAAATTACGGAATTTAAACGCAAAATGAGCAGTGAGGCAGAGTCTGGTTTTTTGCCGCCTAAGATAGTATTTTTAGGAAAAAGACAAGTGGGGCTTGGTATTCCTTACTATACACGCATTTCTCATAACTCTGATTTGATTATTCAGCCAACATTTTATCAAGATTTATCGGGAATTAATGGGGCGAAGATTTCTCAAGGATCGACAATGGATCAAAGGAGAATACGTGAAAATACGCTTGATTTTAAATACAGGAATCTCTTTTATGATGAAAAACCGGACAGGCAGCATGGCTTATTGAAATTAAATACCTCTATTACCGATAGAACTTTTTTAATAGATCCATCGACCAGGCGTTATAAAACCGATGAAAATGGCGATTTTGTTCCCGGGCATAGATGGCATATTGATGCAAAGTTAAAGTTGGGTATTAACAAAGATACCTATATTAAGGGTAGATTTCTCAAGGCTTCAGACCCAAATTATATGGCTATATATTATATGAAATTTCAGTTTTATGCGCGCAATTTTTTGAATATCACGAAGGTAAACAAGGATATGTATCATATGGCGGAGGTGATGCGATTTGACCCGATGTTAATTTATAGCAGTTCAAGCATTTCCCCGGTGGGAATGCCTCATGCTGTGTCAGTTTTTGAGCAAAAAATTGGCGACTTACCGGGTAGATTTTTACTTTCCCAAAGATATGCAAATTTAACAAGAGACGCTGGATATACAACACAATTGTATAATGCTGAAATGGGGTATACCTTGCCAATTAAAACAAAAAGTTGGAACTATTTTAACTTTTTCGGATCTCACAGGTTTGACCATCAAAATAGTAAATATTTAGGGTTTTCCGACCCAAGTTCGCCATTTGTAAAAATTAATAATGCATTTATCACAACAGATCAACTTACAAATACCAGTGCAAGAATGGGGTATTATGGATATTTGAATGATACGGGAGAAAGCTATAATATGAATAGAAATTATTACACCCTTAATGCTGATTTTTCAAGCCCAATTTTTACCGGCATTGGCAGGTTTGGGCAATTTGTATTCGAGCCGCGTTTAAAATATCACCAGTCACCAAATGCAAATAAAGGTGGCATAATTCTTGAAGATTCCCTTGCAACACAGCTTCAAAGAGCTAATTTATTTGCAAATAGTTTAACAAGCGGATATAGCGTGGTGGACTCCGGCAAGCGTCTTTCTTATGGAATGGACATGTATACCAGGCTTCCTTGGTATAATATAAATATTGCAGCAGGGGTTGGGGTTATGAATTACATCGGCAGTAACAACGCCATGTATAAAGATTACAACGGATTTAGCGGAAATTTCTCTGATTACGTGGGGAATTTTAAGATGTACAACAACGATTTTACTTTCTTTCATGAATATCGCCTTGCTACTGATACTCGTTTCGGCGAAATTGGCGCCATGGCCGATATTATTGCGCCAACTTACCAAGTCACAGGTGTGAGTTTCACGGATTTTAAAGGTTTTACCGGTGGAATTAATTATAGTACAAGCAATGCAATTACTTACGGAAGAACAGGTGAAATGAAAACGCTTTCGCCAACTATGTCTTTTAAATTTGACAGTGGGCTTTCAATTGGCGCAATGGGTATACGAGTAATTGAAGATACAGTTGAAAGTCCTGTAGATCAATGGATTCGCAAGGGTTTGTTTGTAATGAAGCAGACAAATTGTATGTTCTATGGTGTTACTTATATGGAAAATAATTACGCGATCGCAGGAATTTCAAACTCACCGGTTATGAGGTTGAATGTAGGATTTACGGGGATTTAATCAATGTCCAGACCACTGCACTGCGTCTAAATCAATGCCATTTTGTACCATTTCCCACAATGGAGACATCGCGCGCAATTTATTAATCGCCTTTTCTGCTATTTTTATTACCTGATCTACGTCCTCTTGCGTTGTAAATCTTCCTATGCCAAATCTAATTGAAGATCCCGCTATTTCATCCTTCAAACCTAGTGCTTTGAGAACATAAGATGGCTCTAAACTTGAAGAAGTGCAGGCAGATCCCGATGAAACTGCAACATCTCTCATTGCCATTAATAGTGACTCACCCTCAACGTATGCGAAGCTTATATTTACATTTCCCGGGTAACGATGCACCTTGCTTCCATTCAAGAATGTGCTTGGAATTTGCAGCAAATGTTCCATTAAGTAGTTCGATAATTTTGCAATTCTTTCGTGGTCATTCTGCATATCTTGTTTGGCAATTTTTGCTGCAATGCCAAAAGCATGTATCAATGGCGCGGGAAGTGTTCCGCTGCGAAGCCCTCTTTCCTGCCCACCGCCGTGAATAATAGGGCGAAGTTTTACCCTTGGTTTTTTGCGAACAAATAGTGCTCCAACGCCCTTTGGTCCGTAAATTTTATGCCCTGATATTGACATCAAATCTATGTTCATCGCCTCAACATCAAGAGGTATTTTCCCAAATGCTTGAGCTGCATCTGTGTGAAAAAATGCACCATTTTCTCTGCATATTTTGCCAATTTCAGCAAGATTTTGTATAACGCCAATTTCGTTATTCACAGCCATAATTGACACTGCTAGTGTTTTTTCGGTGATGTTTTTTTTAATCTCTTCGGGGGCAATTAGCCCATCTGTGTCCGGATTTAAAAAGGTAACTTTAAACCCTTTACCCTCAAGATATCTGCAAGTTTCTATGATACATTTGTGCTCTGTGGTTGCTGTTATTATGTGATTTTTATCTTCCCCGTAGAATTCTGCAAGACCTTTTAGCGCTAAATTATTTGATTCCGTCGCTCCGCTGGTGAAAATTATTTCATCCGATTTTGCATTGATT
Source organism: Rickettsia typhi (assembly GCA_945898725.1). GTDB lineage: Bacteria > Pseudomonadota > Alphaproteobacteria > Rickettsiales > Deianiraeaceae > CAMDIK01. The sequence continues at coordinate 36,166 of CAMDIK010000002.1, read as the reverse complement.
AGGTTGGAAATTTCCGCGCGCGCGATGTCTACCATTTTCTCCGCTTCCCATCCATAAATATGACTTCTTGAATGCGGATTGCCATATTCAGATTCCAGCGCAGTGATAAATTCCTTTAAAACCCTAGGATCTATAGGGGTTGTTGCCTGGTTGTCAAGGTAAATTGCGCTATGTGTATTAAAAGAAACACCCATAAAATATTGAAAACTATATTAGTAGTTGCTGTTTTAAAATTAATGTCAAGCATTTGGTAAAATTATGCTAAAATATTTATTAAAAAAGTCATCACGCACCCTTCCTTCCCGTTATTTGCGTCGGAATTTGTGTATTTCCTGGTTGACACATTTGTCGTTGCATCGAGCAATCCGTCTGTGCATTTTTGCAATGCATTACGATCATTTTCACTAACTATCCAACCTAAAGAGGGAAGTCCATCATCTATTTTTATGTCAATTTCGTAGGCAATATCTGGAGATACAGCCCCTGAACCCATAAATGCAGCATTTGTATTTGCAACATCAACTTCACACGTCACCCCTCCTGTTCCGCGGTAGTTACTTGCGTTAAAGAGTATTAATCTTGGCTTGCCATTGAATGTTGGGTAGATTGTTGGGTTATAAATCACGCTATTTGCTGGGCTTAAATTTTCTGTACTTAAAGACGAATCCATTCCCAAGATCCACGATGCTTGCTTGGAATATCTCGACCCAGGGATGAGTTTATTTCTTAATGTGTAAAAATTTTCCGTTGTGCTGGCAAGGCACGCATTTGATGATGCAATTGTATAACTTATACTTGCTAAATTATCCGATATAAGTCCTGCGCTTGCCATTTCTTGAAATGCTGTTACTGCCTTGATTCCTGTTATTTGTCCGCTTGCCGTTATGCATTTATTCGCCGTACAACCCACGCTGATTTTTGATACATTTGCTTGTAATATCGTGCTGTTTAAATTTCCACCCATTTCTGCAAGTGGTATGTCTCCCGGTATTCTGTTTTTAGCGCCGTAGAATTGAATAATTCCCTGGGAAAGCGTTTCATATTCGCTAATTATTCTTGAAACGTCTGCTGATTTGAGCATTTTTCGCCCTGCTATCATTGAAGCGCCCATTAACGATATTGCAATTATCATCACAATTACGAGCTCTAATGTTAGAAAAGCATTTTTTGCTCTACTTTGGAATTTTATTTTCATTTTCTGCTGACTGTGAGATATTTTGCTTGATTGAGGTAATTATATTGTAGCGAATTATTGAAAAAGTGGCTATAATACAAGAGAAAATTGCAATACACGCGATTAAAGTTAAAATTATTGCGCGCACAGATTTACTCTTTACGTAATCTTGAATAATCACCTGCATTCCCAAAAATCCATGAAAAGTTCCTGTTAAAAGAAGAGTGGCAAAGAATACTGAAAATATTGAAGATGTGCAAGCAGAGGCAATATTGCCAAATTTGATATATAAAAATGAACAAACAATCAAGGAAAGCAGAAATAAAATTGCCGTCAATCTTTGATTGATCCAGTGACCAACTCCGCTAGACATAAATTTATGCTATATTTTTAAACTTCACCCCTACACCAGAAGGAATTTTTACAGATTGAAGCAGTTTTAAAACTTCTGAATTGCCCCCAACGAATATATCCACCATCCTAGCATGAACGTGAAGAAAAAACACTTCGCGAGACTTTTTATCAACGTGTGGCGAGCGATTTACAACTAAACGCGAATGCTTGGTTGGCATTGGAATTGGTCCTGAAATTTCAGCCCCACCTTGTTTGGCGATGTTTACTATTTCCCAAACGCATTGATCCAATATAACGCTGTCAAAAGCCTGCATTTTGATTCTATAAATTGACATATACTAAAAAATTACATAGTCGTAATAACACAATTAATAGCTAAAAATAATTGTCAATCTTTTTTTACAAACTGATGAAAATAATTAATTTTTGCTTGCAATTAGTTTTACCCCAATTAGGAATGTAGTGTTTTGCTAAAAAATGCATTAAAGTTATGAAAGTTGCGTTTGTAGATTCGGGTGCTGGTGGGTTAATTTTTGCCCTAGATTGCTTGCATTTTGCACAAAAAACTCAACCCCTGCCGGACGATTTGAAAATTATTCATATAGGCGACTTGAAAAATATGCCATATGGCTTAAAAAGCGCACAGGAATTGTATGTTTTAGCTGGTAATATTATCAAAAAAGCCAGTGTTCTTGGGGCAAATTTGGTATTTGTAGCCTGCAACACAATGGCAACCGTGATAGATGAAGAGATGATTGAAAATTTTGCAAAAATGAACGTAAAAATTGTCACTCTAATTGAAAAAAGTGCAGCATATTTGTATAAAAAACACCTGAATTTAGGGGGGAATATTGCAATTCTTAGCACAAAACGCACAATGGTCAGCCAAAGATATTATAATTTTATATTAGAAATGCATAAAATGCATAATTCTGTTGGGAATTTGTCTATTTTGCCTTACGCGCCAATTGACTGGGAGCAGAAAATTGAGGCTGGGGTTGCGAAATCTGCGATTAATGCTATTGTTATTGAGCATTTGGATAGGTTTCGTGCGATTTCCGGGAAAGACTTTGAAGATATTTCCTGCATTGGTCTTTTTTGTACGCATTATCCTTATTTTCAAGCCGAAATTAAGCAATATTTTGAGAAAAATACCAACTTTGGTCAAAAAGTGCAAATTATTTCCCAGGGCGAGATATTCGCGGAAGATTTGCTATTATTTACTAAAAAATATTGCAAATCTGGTAACGCTATGCATAAAATTTCCATTCGCTCTTATATAACAAATAAAAATACCGCCTATATGGAGAATATTATGATGGATTTACATGATAATATTGATGTTAAGTGCGAGTTTATAGAGGATAATTTTTCGATTTTGAGTTAATAAAATGTTTCTAATTGCTGTTTTTTTGATTTTCGTAGCCGCGGCGGAAATTGATATTTGCGTGCCAAGTTTTCCCGAAATTGCAGGGCTTTTTCAAACTTCCCCATTCAAAACCGAATTACTACTGGGTTTGAATCTATTTTTTCACTGCATTGCATCATTTTTTGTGGGAAATCTGGGTGATAAATACGGAAAAAAGCAAGTTATGCTTATAGGTATGATTATTTTTACCCTTGGAAGCGTGGTGTGCACTATTTCAAATTCCTACTATTTGTTGCTTTTTGCTAGGTGTATTCAGGGAATTGGTGCGGCAACAACCATGGTTTTAGCGCCTTTGGTTGTTATGCATCATTATAGCAAAGACAGGCGCCAGAAAATGATGTCAATTTTCAATGGAATTACCACAATTTCATTGTGTTTTGCCCCAACAATGGGTAGTTACGTGGCTTTGTATTTCGGATGGCGCGGCAATTTTACCTTGCTAACATTTTTTGGAATTATTGGCATTTTAGTGGTGATTTTTGGCGTGAAATCTGGCGAAAGTCGTGATTCTAATGTGAAAATTTCACTAAAAGAATACCTGCCAATACTTAAATGCGGCGCAACAATGAGATATATTTTTGCTTTATGCCTTTCTATCGGGGTTTATTACACTTTTATCGCAATGGCCCCTTTGGTTTACATAGAAGAATTTGGCGTAAGTTTGCATGATTTTGGCACGTATCAAGGGGTTTTGACCTTTACTTTTGGCGTTTTAAGCATTGTAAATCACAAAATTGTGGCAAAAATTGGCAAAAAAGTTGCATTTTATAGCAGCTCGGCACTGATTTGCTTATTCGTAATTTTATGCACATTTGCTACGATTTTTAATTTAAGAGACCCATTTTACATTACCTGTATTGTTTTAACTTTAACGGTTGGCGTTGTTTACCCGATGAATATGATTTACACCCTGGCACTTGACTCGATGGAGGGTGCAAGTGGGCGAATTTCTGGCATAATTAATGCCGGAAGGTGGATATTTAGCATTCTTGGATTTCAGCTTGCATCGTATTTTTATACCGATAATTTCCGCTCAACGGGAGTGGTTATGGTAATTTTTGATATTATTTCTATTGCATTTGTAATTTACATGTATGTAAAAGATCGCCAATTTAAGCTGGCAATTAATAATAAGATTTAGCGCTATGTTTAGTATTTTTTTAACTGGATTTTCCTCAAGTTTATTGCAAATTATTGCAATTGGAATGCAAAATAGCTTTGTTCTGAAGTGCGGGCTTAGAAAAAATCATGTGTTTTTAATCGCTACAATATGCATTTTATGTGACATAAGTCTGATTACACTTAGCATTTTTGGAATTGCCGGGTTTGTTATGAAAAGCGCCTGGCTGATGAAGGCTTTTCAGCTTTCTGGTGCGGCATTTTTAATAATTTACGGGTTAAAATCAATTAAAAAAGCTATTAAAAATACAGAAATGTTGGTTATTAATGAATCTCACCCAGAGGGCAAGGGTAGGCTTATTTTAACCGCCCTGGCTGTAAGTTTTTTAAATCCAAGTTGCTGGGTGGACACGGTTTTAGTGATTGGAAGCCTCTCGTCGGAGTACGTAAATTTTGGGGAAAGATTTATATTTTACCTTGGAAGTATATTAGCTTCTGCGGGCTGGTTTTACCTTTTGGGCTACGGAGCTGTGCTGCTTTCAAAATTTTTATCCGCGCCAATTACGTGGAAAATTTTAGATTTTTGCATGGGTGTAATGATGCTTTATTTAGCAATTGGGCTGATTAGGTAGGTTGCGCAAAAATATCCAATTCTTTTTTATACAAACTTGACTTGACTGATAACAATCGCAATGTCGAGTGAAATACGTTGTCATGGCTGTATTTTTCCATTTTTCTTAAGGCTATTTCCGGGTATGCTTTTTTGTATTCCGGGTTGACGTATACTATAAATGGAATATTTTTTTGGTTTTCCGGGGCGATGGAATATGGAAACCCGTGTAAAAATAGCCCATTTTCCCCCAAAGACTCACCGTGGTCAGAAAAATACATAATAACAATGGGCGATTTTGCATTTTTTGTAAGATTTATAAGTTCATTTAGAAAAAAATCTGTATATAAAATTGTATTATCATAAGAATTTACTAGCTCTTGCATGGTGCAATTTTGCAAATCATTCTTGCTGCAAGTTGGTTGGAATTTTGCAAATTGATGTGGGTATCTTTTGTAATAAGATGGTCCATGGCTGCCGTTTGTGTGCAGCACTATTAGGTTTTTTACACTTTTATTTTCAGCAATGTACTCCTGTACGCCGTCTAGTAAAATTTCATCGTGGCAGGAATTACCCGCGCATTTATCATGATCTATTATTGTTCGATTTAGCGTGGAGCAAATTTTATAGCACCCGCCGAAGTTGTTGTCTTTCCACCAGATTTTTACGCCTAAATCTTGCAAGGCTTCGGGGAATTTTTGAAAACTTCCCTTGTCTTCTGAGGATGTTCTGCCAAGATGTGAAAAAATGCACGGAACTGAAACCAGGGTTGAAGTGCCGCAGGAGGTTGCATTTTGCAAAACGTGAATCGGCTGTTTTTCAAGCAGGGGATTGGTTTTTTGCGCGTATCCATATAGGCTGAAGTTCGCTTTTCTGGCAGTTTCCCCAACAACAAGTATCACGGTTGCGGGTTTTTGGTTTTCAAGCTGCATTGCGCCACTGATTTTTTGAATTTTCCGCGGCGCTGCTATATATTTGTGATATTTAATTGTAGATATAATGTAGTTACTTGGAATTGTATAGCAGGCGATATTTCTATGCTGCCTGAAAATAGTGCTAATTTTTATGTAATTTGGCCAGAATGTGATGATTACAAGTGTAAAAAGCACAAGCAAACCCTTGATATAGGACGCAAAATCTGCGATCAAATTGCACTTTTTGTCAAATTTAATAACCAGCGTCAGGCACATTGGAATTATTCCCGCAAGCAGAAGAGTTAGCATCATTTTTATGGATAGCAAATCTGCAACTTCGTTTTTATCCGTTGCAAATGCGTTTGCTATCATGGTTTTGTCAATGCACGTGTGGTATGTGTTCACGAAATAAAATGCCATTGAATTTGCCAAAAGCAGGGCGCTTGCGATAAATTTCCTTGAAAACCTTAGCAAAAATATCAATCCGTATACTAAATACAATGCAAATGCAACGCCCAAAATAATTCCGGAAAATAAAAATACGTTCGCAGCGCTGGAAATATTGATAATTTTTAGAACCTTTAGTATGGTATAATTATTGTATATTCCAAGGGTTAGCGCAACTTGCAATATTGTAAATTTTGCCAGGGTTGAGTTTTTGATATAGCTGTGCAGGTATTTTATCATTTTGCTTGAGTAGATTTTTTGGTGACGTAGTATTGCTGTAATATACTAAGGGTGTTATTTACACTCCAGTATAGCACTAATCCCGATGGAAATCCTGCAAATAGGAATGTAAAAATAAAGGGTAGAAGCTTCATTACGCGTGCCTGATTTGGGTCGCTTGGTGCCGGGCTTAATTTTTGCTGTAAATGCATTGTTATGCCCATGATTATTGGTAAAATTCCAATTTGCAAGAAGGATGGAACGCTGTATGGTAGAAGTCCGAAGGCGTTAAAAATTGACGTTGGGTCAGGCTCGGAAAGATCAAGCAACCAACCAATAAATGGGGCATCACGCATTTCGATGCTCACGATCAACACCTTATATAGTGCAAAAAATACCGGTATTTGTAGCAATAAAGGCAAGCAACCTGCCGCGGGATTGACTTTTTCGCGTTTATATAATTCAATTACTGCCATGTTGAAGGCTTTTTTGTCGTTTTTACATCTTTCCTTCAATTCATTTAGTTGAGGCGCAACGGTTTTCAATTTTGCCATTGATTTATATGACTTATTTGCCAATGGGAATAGGGCAATTCTTATAATTATCGTTAAGAGAATTATTGCAACCCCGAAATTTCCTGATAAATTATACAGAATTTTGATAAATGAAAGCAGGGGTTTGGTGAGGAAATAAAACCAGCCAAAGTCAATTACTCTGTCAAAAAGCTTGATATTGTAGTCTTTTTCGTATTTTGTAATTTCGCCAAGCTCTTTCGCGCCAGTGTAAAGCATTACGTTAAAATCACCATCATCGCCGGATTTTATTATATCAATTTGGTAGCATTCGCTGCAGTTTTCGCTTTTGCGATATGTTACGGTCTTTTTGAAGCCATCATCTTTGGAAATTACACCAGCAAACCAATATTTATCGGCAAAACCCACCCATCCATAGTCCATTTCGTTGGAAACTGTATTGGAAATGTTGGAATATTTCACCTCGTCAAGCACACCATTTTTCACGAAAGATATACCTTCGTGCGAATAGGATGTTGCAGATTTTTTGCCTTCCATGGAGCGCTTTATTCTAATATATGGCTTGAAACTTTCTGCAAATTTTCCACTCGATCTCATTGAAACTTTCCATAAATATTTTTCAGAAAGTACAAAGTCTATGTAAAATTCGTGCTCGCGTATTTTGGTGTATAATGAAAATTTATCCGCAGATCCAGTCTTTTTTGTCCATGTTGAATTGCTATTTGGAGTGCTTCCAGTGCCATTTTGCGCCATCCATCCGAAGTCTATATAGTAATATTCGCGCGCGCTAGAGGGTGAAAGTAGGGCGATATTTTGCGATTTATCGCCATCTGCCTTGTGGTTTTTTAACACCAAATTTTCAATTTTAGCTCCGTTTAGGTTGACAAATCCTGCGATGTCGCTATTTTCAAAATTCACAATATGGTTTTCATTTTGCATAACTTTCACAGCCTCTTCGCGTGTTTCAAATTTCGGCTTAGCGGTTATATTTTTTTCCAGGTTTGACAAATTTTCCGCAGTTTTTTCGATGTTTTTTTTCTCTAAATCTTGCTTCACAGAGTGCTCATTTCCCGTGTTGTACCAAAGCAAAACCACCATACATAATATGGAAACCGCAATAACTCTTTTAGTTTGCTGCATTTGTTCTAGATGTTGATTCATTTGAATTTTTTCCTATTTTCCATAACTGGTTACAACCACTCTTTTTAAAGTCAATTAGTTTTCAAAATGTTTTATAAAGTTGCTATATTCTGATTTTACCCCAGATAAATTGCCATATAATACAAGGGTTGGGGTGGATTTTGTAAAAATTTTACTTGCCATTTTCAGCACATTTGCTTTTGTAACTTCTGCGATATTTCGCAAGATTTCCTCATATGGTATGTATTTTCCGTGCATTAGAAGGTCGTTGCAACCTTTTTTCGCGCGCGAACTTGTACTTTCTTTTGTCATGGCTACCCCTGATTGCGATTGTTTTACAACCCTTTTCATTTCGTCATCGGTGATATTTTCGCAAATTTTCAACACTTCATCTTTCACGGCAATTAGCAATTCATCGGTTTTTTCCGGCGAAGTTCCTGCGTAAATAGTGAAAATTCCGGTGTCTTTATATGCATCATTCCAGCAGGAAATTGTGTAAACAAGCCCGCGTTTTTCCCTGATTTCCTGGAATAATCTTGAAGACATTCCCCCGCCCAAAATGCTATTTAAAACCGCCATTGTGTAGTAATTGTCATTTGTATAATCTATTGATTTAAAGCCTATTAGACACTGAATTTGCTCTAAATCTTCCTTGTGCTTTAGAAAATTTCCACCCGTGTAGGAAGCCGGTGTGTCTTGCAAAACTTCGTGATTTTCCAAACCGGATAGGTATTTTTGCGCTAAATTTTGCGTTTCTTCCGGGTTGATATTTCCGCAAATTGAAAGCACGCTATTTTTTGCCGAATATCTTGAAGAAATATAGCTATTGAAGTCGCTTTTTGTGAATTTTTTGATATTTTCTTCCGGGCCCAATATAGTTCTTTCCAGCGCATTTCCCGCGAAGGCAGTTTCATGAAAATAATTAAATACAACATCGTCCGGGGTGTCTAAAGTTGCCGATAATTCTTGCAAAATTACGCCTTTTTCCTTTTCAATTTCCTCTTCCGGGAAGGTTGAATTTTGGAAAATATCCGACAAAACATCTACCGCCAATTCAATGTCATCTTTCATTAATTTGATATAATAAACGGTGTTTTCCTTGGAAGTATAGGCATTCATGTACCCACCAACATTGTCTATTGCTTCGGCAATTTGCAAGTAATTTCGCTTTTGCGTACCCTTGAACGCCATGTGCTCTAAAAAGTGAGAAATTCCATTGTTTTCAGCCGTTTCATTGCGGCTTCCGGTTTTCACGCCAAGCACAACGGTTGCCGTGTCTAATTCTGAAGCTTTGTCGGTAAAAACGCGCATTTCGTTTGATATTTTGTTTAATATAGTTGTCATTGTATATATTATATTATATAAAGCGCATTTTAGATGCAAAAAAATATAAAGCAAGCTTTATTCAATTGACAAATAAAAATAATATTTTATAAATAAGCAATACGATTTGTGGTATATGTCATCAAATAATTCAAAAAATACAGCAAACTCCGTTGAAACGGCTTGCATTCATCAGAATATGATGGAGGAAAATTCGCAAAATCAACACATGGTTTTTAATCCGGTTTACAGGGGTTCAACCATTGTTTTTGATAAATATGAGGATTTTCTGGTAAGCAAGGCTTCAAAAGTTGAGAATATAGCAGATATTAAGCCATATCCATATTATGGAAGGGCTGGAAACCCCACAATTCATGAGCTTTCACGTACTATTTCTTGGCTTGAAAAGGGCGATTTTACCGTCATTACAAACGGCGGAATGAGCGCGGTTACCACGGCAATTCTTTCCTGTCTTTCCAGTGGAGATCATGCCATTTTCTTCGATGGAATATACACATCCACGCACCATTTTATTGCTGGAATTCTGCCTAAATATAACATAACTTATGATATTTGCGATGAATTTTTGGAAGGAGATCTTGAGGCAAAGTTAAAGCCGAATACGAAGGTTATATTTTTTGAATCTTGCGCATCCGGAACTTTTGAAGTTGCAGATATTGAAAAAATTGTTGCATTTGCGCGCAAGCATAATATAATTACTATATGCGATAATACTATGTTCACGCCTATTTTGCTTAATCCTATTGAGCACGGGGTAGATTTTGTTGTGCATTCTTTGAGTAAATTTGCAATGGGTCACGCAGATGCAATGCTGGGAAGTGTTACAACTACCGCGAAATATTTCAAAATTCTTTACGATTATTCAACTTTAATTGGAAATCATGCCAATTCCGAGGCGGCTTATTTGGCTTTACGCGGAATTAAAACCATGCCGCTGCGCGTGCGAGATTCCGTTATTCGTGCGGAAAAAATTATGAATTTTCTGCAGTCTCATCCACTGGTAAAGGAAGTTTTGCACCCATATACTTTTACCGACGACAGAAGGAAAAACGTTGAGAAATATTGCAAAAATGGCGTTACGGGGCTTTTTGGTGTGCTTTTGAAGAAAAAATACAGTGCAGAAGAACTGGCAAAATTTTTTAACAGCCTAAAATTCTTTAAAATTGGGCTTTCTTGGGGCGGTTTTGAATCTTTGTGCATTGACCATAAATTAACATATCGCAAGGGAAAAATTGCGAAATTAGATGAATACACCTACCTTAGAATGTACGTTGGAATGGAAAATTCTGACGATTTAATTGCTGACTTGGGTGAATCTTTGGCAAAATTGTAATTATGAAGTTTTTATTGAATTATTGCATTTCTTATTTACTTGACCTGCTTGAGGTATTTTACAAAAAATATCTTATAGATATAGATAGAAGTGTGCTATATTGCACATTTGGCTTAATGTTTTTCGGGCTTATTATTTCACTTTCCGTCGCTCCCGCAATTTCTGGAAGGCTTGGTATTACAACTTATCATTTTTTTACCAAACAGGTATTTTTTACTGGAATTGCAGGGGTTTTGATAATGTATATCTCACGAGTTCCGATTGAAAAATTACTATTTTATGCGAATATTTTTGCTGTAATTTTAATTATGTGCCTGATGCTGGTTTTGTTTGTGGGTGCTAACATTAAAGGTTCAAAAAGGTGGATGGATATTGGGCTTTTTGCCATACAACCATCGGAAATTCTAAAGCCGTTTTTCGTTATATTAAATGCGAAAATACTTGCCAGGGCTGGGGGTGAAAATTGGCAAATTTCCGTTGTAAAATCTATAGTTTTTACAGGATTTATTGTGTGTTTATTGCTGCTGGAGCCGGATTTTGGAATGACTGTAATTTACGTTTTCACCAGCGGGATTCAGATGTTTGTTGCCGGAATTCCGCTTAGAGTGTTGAAAAATATGGGAATTATTTTCATTTTGCTGTGCATTTGTGCATTTTTAACCTTCCCGCATATAAGAAATAGAATTAGCGGATTCACCGGCAGCGCGGGAGATATTGAGTTGAATTATCAAGTAAAAAAAGCAATGCAGTCTATTCAAGAGGGTGGTTTTTTGGGGAAGGGTCCTGGTGGAGGGGTAGTAAAATATCAGCTTCCAGATTCCCATACAGACTTCGTTTTTGCCGTTATTTGCGAGGAATTTGGCTATCTTGTTGCCAGTATTGTGCTGTGCATTTATAGCTATATTATTTTACGAAATTTAATATTAATTAGCAGAATTAGCGATTCCAAGCGGAATATTTTGATAATGTATGGCTGTGTTTTTATAATTTTTGCCCAGGTTCTCATAAATATTGGGGTGAATATAAATATTTTACCAAACAAGGGAATGACCTTGCCATTTATTAGTTATGGTGGCTCTGCTATTGTGGGAATGGGTATTTTAATGGGAATAATTTTGTGTTTGACAAAAGATATTCACAGAGTAAGAAGTCCTTATAAGAAAATTTTTAGTCCATTTTAGTATGCAAATTTTGAAAAAAATTATTTTTAAACCAAGTAATAATGAGGGAAATGTTGTGTGCATTGCTGCCGGGGGAACGGGTGGGCACATTTTCCCCGCACTTGTAACCGCGCAATATTTAATTGATAATGGCTATGAAATTGTGTTCGTAACCGATGCCAGATTTCACAATTTTAGCCAGCATTGGCAGGATATTTTACAAAATAAATCATTTACTTTGATAACTTTAGATGTAAAGCAGGTGCATGGGGTGTTTTTATCGATTTTTGTGCGCATTTTGGAATTTATTCGTGCAATTTACAAATGCTTCAATCTGTTGAAAATTTTTAAAACTCGTGCGGTTATAGGTTTTGGAAGTTATACCTCGTTGCCGGTGATTTTAGGTGCATTTTTACGCGGAATTCCTGCAATAATACATGAGCAAAATACCTATCTTGGCTTGGGAAATCGCATATCTTCGCTGTTTGTGAAGAAAGTTTTGACATCTTTTCCAAAGACCTATGGTTTCTTGCCATTTACCATCAAAAAAGCTGTTTTTACAGGCATTCCTGTTAGAAAATCGATTCTTGATCTGTATTACACCAATACAAATTCAAATATCAACTATAATGCGTTTTTTCGCACGTCCGAGAGGGTGAATATTTTGGTTTTAGGAGGTAGCCAGGGTGCGGGAATTTTCTCTGACATTCTCCCAAAAATGCTGGAATTTTTAGACGATGATCTGATTGCAAAGTTGTTTATTTACCATCAAGCTAGGCATGTTGACATTAAAAAAGTTGCAGAGGAATACAAAAAACATGGCATTCGTTACCACGTAAATTCATTTTTCCATGATATTGGCGACCTAATGACTATGTCACATTTGGTAATTTCGCGTGCAGGCGCGGGTAGCATTTCGGAGTTATGTGTTTGCGGCGCACCGTCTTTACTGGTTCCTTATAAGTACGCAAAAAACAACCACCAGTTTCTAAATGCCAAGTATTTATATCAAAATGGGGCGTGTTTGCTGGTGGATCAAGATTCTTTTACCCCGGAAAAACTGGCGCATATTGTGCAATCTTTAGTTGAAAATGATAATGAATTGCTGAATTTAAGCACGAATATTAAGTCTTTTGCTGTGTTGGATGCGCATGAAAAAATTAAGAATATCTTGCTGGATGTGCTAAATATTGATCGCAGTGAGGTAAAAAATAAACCGCACAAGGGTGTGAACACGGGTGACGTTGGCATTGGCTAGATTTTATACCCATATTTACTGGGGAAATCAATAAAAATATTTTTTTTGCATTATTTTGTTGACAAGTGTTGAAAATTTGGTATATATATAACATGACGCGTTTTTTTTTATAGTGTATATGTCTAAAATAGCTAAAAATGTCCACACTGTGGAAAGATTTACCAAGGGTGAATATGTTGTGCTTCCTTCCCACGGGGTTGGAATTTTCGTTGAAAGAGATGAAAAAGATGTTCTGGGAACGCCTGTTGTATGTTACAAAATTCACTTCGAAAGCGACAGCATGGACGTATTGATTCCTGAAGAGAGGTTGTTGAACTCCGGCCTTAGAAAGTTGGTTTCGTTGGAAATGGCGAATAAAATTTTTGAAATTATTAACAAACCACCTAGAAATCAAAGGGGGGTTTGGAATAAAAGAATGCAGGAATACGACGCAAAAATCTATTCAGGGGTTTTGAGTAATTTAGCAGAAGTTGTGCGTGACGGGTTTATTTGCGCAATTGATTCGAATAAATCTTACACCGAGCGCAGCAGGTATAAAATTGCCCTAGAAAGGGTGTGTTCTGAAATGGCAATTGTTTTGAAGCAAAAACCTGCGGAAATTGAGGAAAAATTAATATCAATTCTAAGATCCGTGCAAGATAAAACAACCGCGCAAGAGGATGAATTTGACGAAGAATTTGAAGATATCAAGCCAGAGCAAGAGGAGGAGGACGAAGTTGCAAGTGAAGAGCGTGGCAATGCTTAAAAATCAACTATTAGCAAGGAAGATAAAAAATATTTGACTTTAAAACCAGTGGATTTACGAATGTTGAATATTTACTTCTTTGCTGATGATTGAGATTGCAAATTTCTTAAATAAATTGGTACTATATCCTATATTTGGCGTGCCTTTTATAGTGTTATTAACAACCTTAAGTGCAATTTTTTTAACCATTAGATTTCGCGCGATTAATTTATATGGGCTTTTTAGAGTTAAAAAATCTGCAAAACATGCGATGAAAAAAGATGAAGTCTCGGGGTTTTCGGCATTTATGTCTGCCGCTGGCGCAACCCTTGGAATGGGAAATATTGTTGGCGGCGCTGTTGCCGTTACAATTGGCGGGGTTGGAACACTTTTTTGGATAGTTATTTCAAGTTTACTTTTTTCAATTATCAAATTCACTGAAACTTACCTTGGGCATAAATATCGCGATGAAAGCAAGGATGGAACGATTAGTGGCGGCGGATTTTTTTACATAAAAAAGTGCCTTGGCACGATGAATTTCCCCAAAGCTGCAGGTATTATTGCCTCTATTTACGCTGTTTCTTTCATGGTAACTTATCTTTTTGCGGCAGGATTTCAGTTAAATCAAATTTCCTCCCTGGTTGATGTGGAGATATTTAAACCCAGGAATATAGAAAATGGCGCGCTGATTTCCGCTGTTGTTATTGGCATTTTTGTGTTATTTGTCTTGTTCGGGGGGATTAAAAGAATTGGTGATATTGCTACAAAATTGGTGCCTTTTATGGTTTTAAGTCATTTGCTTTGCTCCGGTTATGTTATTTTTAATCATATTCACAACCTAGATGATGCAATTTTGCATATTATTCAGAATGCATTTGGACTTGATGGGGCGAAAGGTGGGGTGTTTTTCGTAATTGCCTACTCTTTTCAGCGTATGCTTTTTGCCTCTGACGCAGGCACGGGCGCAAGCGCTGTTGCGAATAGCAATTCCAATAAAACCTCGATGGAACAGGCATTAATTGTTGCAATGGAGCCAATGTTGGTGGCCTTGATGATGGTAATTAGCGGGCTTGTTGTGATTTTAACACATACCCATATTACCGCCCAAGAAGTTGGTTTAAATGGCATACACGTTATAAATAAGGCATTTTCATACGGTGGCGGGTTTATTTCCGTGATTTTTTGGATAAATATTAGCCTTTTTGGAATTACGACCATTATCGGCGATGGTTACTATGTTGAAAAAGCCTGGTATTTCCTGGGAAAAGGCAGATATATTCCACATGCTAGGATGCTTTATATTTTTGCATGTATTTGTTGCGCAATTTTCCCGTTTAATATAATTATGCCAATATCTGACGCAACTTTTTTCTTTGCGATGCTCATAAATGTTATATGCATGCTGTTTATTTCTAAATTAATTTTTAAAGAGGTAAGAATTTAAAATTTTTATTGCAAAATATAGATTATGTTTTAGTTAGTGATTTAATATTAACATTTACGATGGCTGAAATATTTTTACCCCGAAATTCCGTGATTGATAAGTCTGCTGGCAAGCGATTTTCTTGCGCTTCCGGTAACAAAAAAACCTTCGAAATATACAGATATGACCCAGATTCTGATGCAAATCCCAGGGTTGATTCATACGAGGTTGACATGAATGAATGTGGGCCGATGGTGTTGGACGCCTTGATAAAAATTAAGAATGAAACGGACTCCACTCTGACTTTTCGTAAATCTTGCCGAGAGGGCGTTTGTGGTTCGTGCGCAATGAACATAAATGGCACAAATACCCTTGCGTGCACTAGCGATATTTCAAATTGCTCTGGAAATATTAAGATTTTCCCACTTCCACACATGCCTGTTGTTAAAGATTTAGTGCCAGATTTAACAAAATTATACAATCAACATAAGTCAATTCAGCCGTGGATACAAGCAAATAGCACATCTTCCGGTAAGGAAAGTTTGCAAACCCCGAAAGAAAGAGAAAAACTTGACGGGCTTTATGAGTGCATTTTGTGCGCGTGCTGCTCCACTTCTTGCCCGAGTTATTGGTGGAATAGCGATGAATATCTAGGCCCGGCAGTGCTTTTGCAGGCTTATAGGTGGATTGCAGATAGTAGGGATGGTCAAAAAAAAGAACGCCTGGAGGCGCTAAACGATACCTTCAAATTATACAGATGCCACTCTATTATGAATTGCACAAAGGCGTGCCCCAAGGGTTTAAACCCGGCAAAAGCCATTGCGTCAATTAAATCTGAAATGCTTAGTTAATTTTGTTCAGTTATTTTCTATGTTTTACCGTGGGTGATACAATAAATTCGCATAATATAAAAATGACTAGATTGGTTGGCATTTTTATGCTATTTTTCTGTGTTTTTACATTTGTATCTTGCCTTTCTTATAATTCTGCTGATGCTTCATTTAATGTTGCAACTGATGAAAAAGTGAGGAATATTTTCTCAATTCCCGGGGCTTACATCTCTGATATTTTTATGCAATCCTTCGGTTTGATTAGCTTTCCAATTGCTGTAATTATAGGGGTTTGGGGATTTTTATTCTTTGCTTATGACAAAATATTCCTATTTTGGCTTAGAATACCCGCATTTGTATGCACAATTATCTGCGCCTGCGCTTTTTTGGAATTATTTGCATCCCACAGAGATTTTTACTACGAATTTATTCCCGGCGGATATGTGGGATATTGGTTTTACAGTAAATATATTGTAAAAACTTTGCTGGGAAAAATTGGTGCGGGCTTCGGTTTTTTTATAATTTTGACTATATCTTTATATTTATCACTGGGAATTACAGCGGGAAATTATAAAAATATTGTCTATAATTTGCAGAATATTGCTAGATTTCCACTGATTATTTTTCACCCATTTCACATGATGATGAGATTTTTAAAGTCTATTATCGTATATTCAGATTCGGGGAAGAAGTCTGCAAAAAAACCTGGTACAATTAGCTTGATTACAAGATTAATGCGGCAATTGCTCAGGGTTTCCTTGTCCAAAAAAGCTAGAAAAACTTTCAAAACCAGGCGAAATACTGCGAAAGTTTCGGCAAGCATGATAACCCAGCCAAAAATTGGTTTAATTGAAAAAGAGTTTGATATTCCAAATTTCTCCCCCGGTGAAAAAAAGCAGGATGCAAAACATCTGGTGAATATGGACGCAAAATACTCCCCCCCTCTTTATGACTTACTGCAGGTTCCCAAGGTTCAGAAAATTAGCCAAATTGACAAGCAAAATACATCTGATAATCTGTTACAAACGTTATTGGATTTTGGCGTTGTGGGTGAAATTTGCGGAATTAGCACCGGGCCTGTGGTGTCTTTATTTGAGTTTCGGCCCAAGGCAGGTACTAAATCTTCAAGAGTTATAGGACTTGCGGACGACATTGCGCGTACCATGAAGACCACTTCCGCAAGAATTTCGGTGATTCAAGGAAAGGACGCTCTTGGTATAGAATTGCCAAATAAAACTAGAAATACGATATATTTGCGAGATTTGTTGGAATCTTCTGAATTTCAAAATAGCGATGCGATGCTTCCCATGACTCTTGGGTGTGATATTTCAGGCAGGCCAATTGTTGTAGATATGGCGAAAATGCCGCATTTATTAATAGCTGGCACAACGGGTTCGGGAAAATCTGTGGGAATTAATGCAATGATTTTATCTTTGATTTACAAACTTCCACCATCTGAATGCAGAATGATAATGATTGACCCAAAAATGCTTGAACTTTCAGTGTATGATGGCATTCCGCACCTTATGACGCCGGTTATTACCGATTCTAAAAAAGCAATTATAGCGCTAAAATGGGCGGTTGCAGAAATGGAAAATCGCTATAAAATGATGTCTTCCTTGGGCGTAAGAAATATTATTAATTACAACATAAAAGTTGATGTTGCTATCAAAAGTGGCACAAAATTACAGCGCCAGGTTGATGTTGGTTATAATCGTGAACTTGGAAGAATGGAAACTGAAACTATTTCATTTGAGCCGAAAAAAATGCCATATATTGTGCTAATTGTCGATGAAATGGCAGATCTGATGATTGTAGCCGGGAAGGAGGTTGAGTCGCAGGTGCAAAGATTGGCGCAAATGGCGCGCGCGGCGGGAATTCATATAATTATGGCAACACAACGCCCATCTGTGGACGTAATTACGGGGGTAATTAAGGCAAATTTCCCCAGCCGTATTAGCTTTCAGGTGACTTCAAAGATTGACAGCAGAACAATTCTTGGCGAGCAAGGTGCCGAGCAGCTGCTTGGGCAGGGTGACATGTTATTTATGCAGGGCGCAGCGAAAATTCAGCGTATTCACGGGCCTTTTGTCTCTGATGGCGAGGTTGAAAAAATTGTCAGCTACCTAAAGGAAAATAACGCTTGTGAGTATGTAGACATAGTTCACTATGATGAGGGTGAGAATTCTTTTGCCGATGAAAAGGTGGATATTGAGTACTCCGACGAACTTGACGGCGAAGATTTGTATAGAAAAGCGATCAAAATTGTGAAGGAGGATCGCAGAACTTCCATAAGTTATGTGCAGCGAAAATTGCGAATTGGTTATAATAAAGCTGCGAATTTAATTGAAAAAATGGAGCAAGATGGCATTCTTTCCTCACCTGATAAAAATGGAAAGAGAATAATTGTTGATGATCTTGATTAAGATTTTGAATTTTTTGCGCAGCTAAAAACACCAGCTTTTATCTTTCCGGGGAACGTTGGCGCTTTTTTCCGAGCTCTTCCTCTTTAATAAAATCGCCTCTTGGTTGACCTTCCGCGTTGTTTGTGGTTTCTTTTACCTCAGATTCTTCGGGTCTTTTGCGCATATTATTATGCGTTGTATCCACGCTTAACCTGCGTAATTGCGGGTTTCTTTGCTTAACATTGTCCATAAAATAACCAAATACTGCTTTATACTAGCACAATATTTGATATATACAAGCAAATTATTTAACGTTCAAAACTTCATCTATTCCGCCTTTCATGTAAAAATTTTGCTCTGGAATATGGTCGTAATCTCCGTTGCAAATTCCGCTAAAGCCTTTTATTGTATCTTCAATTGCAACTAATTTTCCCGAAATCCCGGTGAACATTTCCGCGACATGGAAGGGTTGGGATAGGAATTTTTGAATTTTTCTAGCCCGGGATACCGTTAATTTATCTTCTTCGGATAGGTCGTCCATGCCCAAGATTGCAATAATATCCTGTAATGACTTGTATTTTTGTAAAATGCTCTGAACTTTTCTTGCAACTTTATAGTGCTGATCACCAACAACGTCCGGGTGAAGCGCCGAAGAGGTTGAGTCAAGCGGATCCACTGCTGGGTAAATTCCCATTTCGGAAATCTGACGAGACAAAACCGTGGTTGCATCAAGGTGTGAAAAAGATGTCGCAGGTGCCGGGTCGGTTAAGTCGTCAGCGGGAACGTAGATTGCTTGCACCGAAGTTATTGAACCATTTAGCGTTGAAGTAATTCGTTCTTGCAGGGCGCCCATGTCTGTTGCAAGCGTTGGCTGATAGCCAAGTGCGGATGGAATTCGCCCAAGCATCGCGGAAACTTCTGACCCTGCTTGAGTAAATCTGAAAATATTATCAACGAAAAATAGCACGTCTTGATTGTTGACATCGCGGAAATATTCTGCCATTGTTAACGCAGACATCGCCACGCGCGCACGAACACCGGGTGTTTCGTTCATTTGCCCGTAAACAAGGGCAACTTTTGACTTTTCCGGATTTTCTTCATTAATTACGCCAGATTCTATCATTTCGTGGTATAAATCATTACCCTCTCTTGTTCTTTCGCCAACTCCGGCGAAAACTGAAACCCCGCCGTGAGCCTTTGCAATATTGTTAATTAGCTCGGTAATTAATACTGTTTTTCCAACCCCTGCGCCACCAAATAGCCCAATTTTACCACCTTTTACATAAGGTGTTAGCAGGTCAATAACCTTAATTCCCGTTGCCAAAATTTCCAAACTTGTTCTTTGATTTGTGAATTCCGGGGCAGGGCGGTGAATTTCCCATTTTTCACTAGAATTTATAGCACCTTTGCCGTCAACCGCATCTCCGCAAACATTCATAACCCTTCCAAGCACGGAAGTGCCCACTGGAACTGTAATTTTTTGCCCTGTGTCCAGCACTTCGTCGCCACGTTTCATTCCATCTGTTGAGTCCATTGCAACGCAGCGAACCATTGAATTTCCAATGTGCTGCATTACTTCTAAAATTACCGTTTTATCTTCCATTTTACAGGTTAAAGCATTTAATATTTTTGGCAATTCAGATGTAAATTCAACGTCTACAACCGATGATATAATTTGAGCTATTTTCCCTTTTAACATAAGAAATTATTAATACGTAAGCCTTGATTAATTTAGAAAATTCAAAAGTCAAGCGGAAATTGAATTTCATTCATTTCCTCAATCTTGATGGGTATTTTTAAACATTTCATACATAGCTATAGCCGCTGCATTTGAAACATTTAAGCTTTCTGCGCCGGGATTCATGCCAATTCTTGCAATTATATCGCAAGATTTACTAACCGATGGGCGAATTCCAAAGCCCTCACTACCCATAACAACGGCAATTTTGCTTTTATCTTCCATGATATTTGCAATATTTTTATTTTCCCCGTCAAGATCCATACCTATAACGTATATATTTGCAGCTTTTAATGCGGAAATTGTGTCGCTTAGATTTACAACTGTTAGTATATCTATATATTCGCTCATTCCCGCGGAAGACCTTATAACGCTGGAATTTATTGGCGGCATATTGTATTTTGTGATGATTACAAGATCCACCGAAAAGCACATTGCCGAACGAAGAATTGCGCCCAGGTTGTGGGGGTCGTTAATTTGATCTAATATTATAATTTTTACGTTATTTTGTTTTTGAAAATTTAATATATAGTCTTCAAGAGATAAATCTTGCAGCAAATCTCCAACATATGCAATGTAGCCCTGGTGTTTTTCGCCGTCTTTACAGAGTTTTGTAAGCCTTTCCTTGTCGCAATATTCAATATTAATTCCCTGGTGATCATGCAAATTTACCTGATTTTTCAGCTCATGGGATAGAAATAAATTATACACAATTCGCTTGGAATTTGCCAGAATTGCCTCAACTGCGTGCTTTCCGTATACAACGTGGAAGTTTTTTTTCGCCGCAAACTTCGCCTGTTTTTTATCTTTTTTGTTCATTTTTGCAACAAAACTAGTGATTAATAACTCAAAACTTATAAAAGTAAATAAAAATTGACTTGAATTTTGTTTTTTTACTATTTTTATTTAGCAAATTTGTTCCGTGTATAGCAAAATCTGATTTATTACTTGCAATTGAATCATCTTGTGACGACAGCTGTATTTCCGTTGTTTCCAGGGATTTTGAGATAATTTTTGAGAAAAAAATCTCGCAAATTGACCTGCATAAGCATTTTGGCGGTGTGGTTCCGGAGCTTGCTTCCCGTTCGCATCTTGAATATTTGCAAATTATTTTATCAGAATTGCGCAATTTTGTTGACATTTCGCGCATTGAAGGTGTGTGTTCAACTTTCGCGCCGGGATTGATCGGCGGCTTGCTGACAGGCGTTATGATTTCCAAGGGAATAGCCCAGATGTACGGGAAAAAATTGATTTCCGTGCATCATTTAGAGGGGCACTTGGAAAGTGTGAATATCGGCAAAAAAGAGCACGTAAGCTACCCTAATTTAACACTTTTGGTTTCCGGCGGGCATTGTCAATTTATTTTAGCGCAGGGCTTTGGTTCTTATGAAATTTTGGGGAAAACTTTAGATGATTCCGTGGGCGAGGCTTTTGATAAAATTGGAAAAATGCTGGGATTTGATTATCCCGGCGGGCCTGAAATTGAAAGATGGGCGAAAAATGGCGCTAATTCAATGGAAATTGGAAAGCCAATGGGTGGTTCAGACTTAAATTTCTCGTTTTCAGGTTTTAAAACCAGTGTGATGAAGTTTTTGGAAAAAAATACGAATTTCATGCAAGATTCCGGCTTTATTGCAGATGTTTGTAAAAATGTTCAGGATGTTATATCGGAAAATCTTGCGCACAAGACCGCTCTAGCCTTGAAATTACTGGAAAAAAATGGGAAGAGGGTGGAAAATTTTGTGCTTTGTGGTGGCGTGGCTGCAAATAAGCAAATTATTGCCAAAATTGCCGAAGTTTGTGATAAGTTTGGGGTAATTTTGCATTATCCGGATATAAAATACGCAACAGATAACGCAACCATGGTGGCATTTGCTGGGGTAAAACGCCTAATTTACGGGGAATTTTCCGATTTTTCCTTATCCCCGGCCAGTAGAATGTTACTTTCTGATGTAAATTTTCAAAAAAGATAAAAAAAGCTTGCAATTTATTTATGTTTTAATAGCTGGAGATAACATCTGGTTTAACTTGTATGTGCGGTTTTTGTTGTGATTGACTTATAAATGGCAAGATTTAGCTTTATCAAGTTTTTGTTTTTCAATAAAACAGCTATTATTTTTGATAGAATAATAGTTAGATTTTATGAGCAAATTATTTTCGGAATGTGGTCAATATCCATACTTATACCGCTGGAACGATATTTGCAATGTAAATTTCTCAATGATTGTGGTATAAATTACTTCGGATTTGGAATGTTTTTTATTGTATCTTCTGTGATTTTGGTGCTTTCTGCATTTGCCGTGCCAAAAATTCGCCAAAAGAGAGTTCGCCTGGAAATTAAAGCGCTTCTTCGCGAGCAAAGAGTGATAAATAGGGCGCAGGAACGGGAGATTTTGGATATAGTGCGCGATGCTCTGGCGTGTAAAGACCTGTTAAGTAAGGAGGGTTTTTGGCAATTTGTGATGTCAAGCATCTTTAATTTTGGAATAGTATCTTTTTATTTTGGCATTGAAAGCTTAATTAATATTGCCTTTGCAAATGCGAGCTATTGGGTTATATCTGTTACATTTAGCTGTTTATTTGTGATATGCATTGTAACAGAAATGATTTTAGATTCAATTTTTACGCGAAAAGTTTTATATCCTGGGGACAGCCAGGGAAATTGCGCGCAAGAGTCGCCAAAAAAACTAATTACAAGCATAATGTCTGTAATGAGCCGAGATTCCTTGAGTAATTCAATAAATAATATTATTTTTGAGGACGTTATTGACGATATGTTGGCAATAATTAGCGTTCACTCTAAAGCCAAGGGAAGAAATGGTTCGGAGAGTTAGATATTTAACGCAAAATTACTGGTTATTTCTATATTTCGCGCGTTAACTTCGCTTTCTGTATGAAATATTTTAATTGCGATGGTTTTGTAGCCAGCGAGATATTCTTCAATAATTTGGGGCCATTCTATAATGTGTAAGTGCTTTCCCAGGCTTTCAAACAATCCAATTTCACCCAGCTCTGTAATATTTTTTATGCGATACAAATCGTAATGATGAATCATGGAATTGACATTTTTATACTCATTTAATATTGTAAATGTTGGGCTTTCTATGTCATTTGGCGATATTTGGTGTAAATTCGCAATTATTTGTTTTGAAATGAAGGTTTTTCCGGCGCCAAGTTCGCCTTTTAGCAGAATTATTTCAGTAAAATCAAGCGTTTTTGATATTTCTTTCGCAAAACTTGACATTTCCATTTCTGATGCTATCCTAAGTTTGAAATTAAATTGCATAGTGTCTAAAATTTATACTTATAAAGGTGAAACAAGGGGGAAGCGTAGTGTCAAGGATATTATTTCCGAGGCGAAGATTGACATGGCCAAAAAAAATGTAAATATTCAAGCAATTCGGGGTAAAAACGTTACAATAGTGTCGAATAAAAATTTAAAACCTTCCTCAAAAGATTGGTTAAAAAGGCACTTAAATGACAGATTTGTTGCCCAAGCTAAAATTGACGGATATCTCTCCAGAGCTGCTTATAAATTAATAGAAATCATAGAAGAATTTGATATTCTTCCAAGGTTAAAAGGGCATGGCGATGTGAATATTGTTGACTTGGGCTGTGCGCCGGGTTCCTGGTCTCAAGTAATATTAAAAAAAGTGCCAAATGCAAGGTTGGTTATGGTAGATTTACTGCCACTTGAAGAGGAATTGCAGGGTGATAACAACATTCAAGTTGTGGGAGATTTTACAGATCCTGCCATACAGTCTGAAATTATCGATTTTTTTTACCAGGAAAAAATACATTTAATTGTGAGTGATATTGCGCCAAATATTAGCGGAGAACGCGTGACTGATATGCTGATTATGCAGGGAATTATGGAGTCTATTGTGGATTTTGCTTGGAAAAATCTTGCAAATAATGGGCATTTAGTAATGAAAATATTTCACGCAGCGCTAACCTCCGAACTGCATTTAAGTATTAAAAAGTCTTTTCAAGGTGTAAAGATTTTCAAGCCCGAAGCATCAAGAAGTACCTCTTCAGAGGTATACATCGTGTGTAATAAGTTTATAAAAAAATAAAAATTTTAAAAAAATACTTGCAAATAAAAAACTTGGCTTGGTAAAAGTTATTATATACAATTTTGTATATGGAAATGGGGCGTCGCCAAGTGGTAAGGCAGCGGTTTTTGATACCGCCATTCGTAGGTTCGAATCCTTCCGCCCCAGCCATTTTCAACCTATTTTGTAATTATTTTTTAATAGGTTTGCTATGTTAATAAAATCACTAAATGATGTAAAAATTTACTATATCGCCGCAGAATTGACGGGATCTTTCGGAGTTGGTTTTTCCGAGATTGAGTCGCTGTATAATGCTGTAGCGGATTTGGTTGATATAAATGGTAAGTGCTTACTTGAAAGCTTTTCACACGCGGATAGAAAGCAATTTGCTGGAATTATAACCTCTCATGCTTCGGGCGCTGAAGACTTAAAAAAAGATGATATAAAACGCGCAATTCGCCTTGCTTCATTGAGTTATATTTATGATAATTCACATCTTGGAGAGTATAGCGGTTACATGCAGCAGATTATGTTGGAGTGCAAAAGTGCGGTGTTTGGCGGTTTGAAAATCACAAGTGAGGCGGGTGAGCTTTCTCTTGAGGAATCTGATTACTTTAAGGCGGTATTTTTAGAGGATTTAGCCTGCACCTTGGGAAAGTTTGCAAAAGAAATTAGCACGCTTGGTAAGTCTAATTCCTATGTTTATAGTGATTTTTTTATCAATGAATTTCCAAAGCAAACTGTGAGTCAAATTTTGGAAGAGTTCAAGGATGTACGCGAATTTGCTGTGGAAAGGACGTCGGATGTTCTGGGAAATGTGGCGCACTTGGTTTGTGAAAAATTGAAGAATATTGTGAATGCAATGCACTCGAAAATTAATGGAATTGACCTGGAAATGTTGCGAAAAAGAGAGCAAATGGTGATTGAGCGCGAGATTGACGTAGAAAAAAAATCTAAAGTTTTGGATGAAATGCTTGCAAAAAACAAGGAATTTAGCCTGGATTTACAGAAAAAAGCAAGAGAAATTGAGTCAAAAATGAATAGCATTGCGGTGCAAAGATCAGAATTTGAATCAATGTTGAACAAAATTACAGATTTGTGTAAAAATGTTATTGAAACCAGAAAGAAAATCGTCTAAATTACTTAGAATTTTCTGCTTTTTGCTCTGTTTGATTTGTGGAGATTGAACTGTCAATTTTATTGAGTTTGAAAATAATTGTAAACAACATAATTATAACAAATGCCTTGAAAATAATGCAATTTGCGCTAGTTAGGGAGCAGCTTCCCAGGATTTTTTTCATAAAAAAATAATACAACGCGCTATATATAGATATAAAATTATTATTTGTCAAGCTCGGGTTGTGCTTTTTAAGCTTGAATTTTAAAAAATATGTAGCAAATTTAATATCATACAATTTGTTAATATGGCAAAAAATCAGCTTCTAGTGTCGAAATACAGAACTCATACCTGCGGGGAATTAAATAGAAATAACGTTGGAAATTCAGTGAAATTAACTGGCTGGGTGCATAATAAACGCGATCATGGCGGGGTTTTATTTATAGATCTGCGCGACCATTACGGAATTACGCAACTGGTAGTTGACGACCAGCAATGCAAAATTCGCTCTTTTGATTTTGCGAAAATTCCATTTGAATCCGTTGTTCAAGTGACGGGCGTTGTTGTGCAGCGCGCGGCCGGGGCTGTGAATTTAAAAAATTCCACCGGCGAAATTGAAATATTACTTGACGCGCTGGAGCTTGAAAGCAGGTCTGAAGTTTTGCCATTTCAGATAAATAGCGAAGATAATGTGGGTGAGGAAACTAGACTTTCCTACAGATTTCTTGATTTAAGGCGTGAAAAGCTGCACAATTCCATCTTGCTTCGCTCAAAAGTTATTAAATTTATTCGCGAAAAAATGCATGATATGGGGTTTTTGGAATTTCAAACGCCAATTTTAACAGCCTCTTCGCCGGAGGGTGCAAGAGATTTTTTGGTGCCATCTAGGCTAAATCCCGGCAAGTTTTACGCCCTTCCGCAAGCTCCGCAGCAATTTAAGCAGCTTTTGATGATTTCAGGTTTTGATAGATATTTCCAGATTGCGCCGTGTTTTCGCGATGAAGATGCACGGGCGGATCGCGCACCGGGTGAGTTTTATCAACTGGATATTGAGATGTCTTTTGTTGAACAGGATGATGTTTTTGCGCCAATTGAGAAGTTAATGTATGAAATTTTCCTGACATTTGGGGGTGAAAAAAAAGTTACAAATTTCCCATTCCCGCGCATAAAATATAAAGATTCAATGCTGAAATATGGCTCTGATAAGCCGGATTTACGCAACCCGATTGAGAATTTTGACGCAAGTAGCATTTTTTCAAATTCGAAATTCAAAGTTTTCGCTGATGCGGTTGCAAAAGGCGAGGTTGTGCGCGCAATTCCGGTGCCAAATCACGGGCAGTCCACTGAATTTTTCAAGACTGAAATGCAAGATTTTTCCAAGAAAAATGGGGCTCAATTTGGAATTGCTTATATGATTTTTGAGGGCGGGTCGGTGAAGCCTTGCCCAATTCGCAATGCCTATAAAATATCAAAAGACTCCGATGAAATTGACGAAAATGCCTTCACAAATTTAGTCGAAACCGTGAAAAAAGCAGGGAATTTCCGCGATGGTGATGCAGTTTTTTTCGCCTGCGGGAAAGAGGTTTTTGCAAATAAAATTGCCGGGCTTGTTCGCACAAAAGTGGGGCAAAAGCTGAATTTAATCAAGAATGATGAGTATAAATTCTGCTGGATTGTTGATTTCCCGTATTTTGAATGGAACGAGGATGAGAAAAAAATCGACTTTTCGCACAATCCATTTTCAATGCCGAAGTGTACGTTGGAGGATTTGTATTTGGCTGATCCAAAGACTTTTGTGGAAATTTTGCAAAATGCAAATGGAGAATGGGAGGTGAAGGACATTCCTTGGTTTATATTTTTCAATCTTTTTGGGGAAAGTGCCTATGATATCGTATGTAAAAAAGTTTCCACAAGTGTTGATAAAAATTTCGAATGGAAGGGGGATGTTCCTTATTGTTGGGCTATTGCAGGCAGTGAAGATTTGGCAAAAAAAATTGCCAATGCGTTATATAATATAGCCTTGAATGGCAAAAAACCGCTAGACCTAACCAAAATCGAAGCCAACCAATACGACATAGTTTGCAACGGAATTGAGCTTTCAAGCGGGGCAATTCGCAATCACAAACTGGAAATAATGTATAAAGCATTTCAAATTTGCGGGTACGACCGCTCGGTTGTGGATGACAAATTCGGCGGTATGGTGAGCGCATTTAAATATGGCGTTCCGCCACACGGTGGCATAGCGCCGGGTATTGATCGCATGATAATGCTCTTGACGGATAGCGAAAATATCCGCGAAGTTATTGCGTTTCCACTGAATGGATCGGGCGAAGATTTGATGATGCACGCGCCTTCCGCGCCATTTGCAAAGCAGCTGCGCGATTTGAAAATTTTCACAGAAGGTGAACTGCGTGCAAAGCTTTCTGGCGAAGAGTGCGAAAAGCTTGGCATTAAAAAGGAATAAATTTTGATATTTTAAAAAAGTACTTGCCAATGACGTAATATTATGCTATAATGGCATTGGTTATATTTATCTTTATGAAAAGTCAAGTTACGAGTTTGCCGCCGATAAATCTAAAGAAAGTTAGTTTATTGGTGGTCGAAAAAAAGCCTCATGTGTGTAAAAAGCACGCAATTCGTAAAATGGAAGTTGAAAACTTAAAACGAGATAATAAGTTTTTAATTGAATATGTAGATAAATTGAAAGTTAATTTGACTAAGTGTAAACAAGAAAATAAATATCTATTTGCTAAAAATGCCGATATATTAAAAAAAATATACGAATCGGAGCAAAAAATTCAGCTTCTTCAAAAAAAGTTTGCAGAATTTAAGAGTGAAAATAAAAATCTCCAGGAATATGGATTTCGTGATACCTGGGAATTAAAGGTGTGTAAGGAAAAAAATGAAGATTTGCGAAGAAAATTAAAAACCCTCGAAGGTGCAAAGGTATTATATCCAAGGTTTGAAGGAATATTAAAGTGTTCTGAAAAAAGAGGGAAAAAAGTTGAAATACGCGAATCATTGAACGAGGAATTTGAAATATCTAAGGAAGGTTTTGGTAAAAAATGCCCAGGTATAAATGGGCATACCAAAAAGTCTTCAGCAGGCGTAATTGAAGCTGCTCGTGCTTGTAGTTATGCTCAGAAAAAGAATAATGGATGGGTTCGTTAGTGATATTTGGTTGTGGAGTTAATACACTTTACCACATATTGCGCCATTAAATATCGGCAACATGCAAGGCAGTAGGGTGGTTGTGTTTTGGATTTGTAATATGAAAAAATGGTACATTAGATTGGCGAGTGCATGTTCGCATTGGCTCTGGTTTTATTTTTTATAATATTGAAGGGTGAATTTTCAGGTTGATTGATGAGTTTGTAGTTTTATCGTGCTAAAATTACATCATTACATTATTCCATTTTACTTAATAACAACTTTGATGGTTGCTTTTCTCCTGCTGGTTTTATCATTTTTTCACCTTCCTGTTCCAGCATATCTTGTCTTTTTGGTAAATTTGTTATACTTGATTGGATTGTATTCGATTCTTGTGAAAAATTCACCACTCCCTCCTTTTCTTCATTGGCATTAGACGGTGTATTATTTTTAGGTCTAAAAAAGTGCAGTTCTTTGTTGAGTATCTTTCCTGGTTTTAAAGATATTGTGTCATAGCCTAGCCCAGATTTATTTGTGCCTGTAAAGTTCTGATACTCGGTGAGGATAATCATATTTCCAGAGGCTTGGTCGTAGTCCATAACCAACCCAACAACGCCATCTACGCCGTTGATAATATATTCTTTCTGGGTGCTTGTGTTGCAAAAATTTCTAATAACAACTAAGAATCCAGGTTGAATGTACTTGTTATTTTTTATTTCAACAGGTTCAAATTGTGAAATTAATTCGTTGTAAGATCCAAGGGTGTTGGCAAAATTTGCTGGAATATATCCCTGTTTTAGGAAAAATCTGTGAGACCAAAGTAAGTAGTGAGGGGTGATATTACTTGAAAGTTTAAACGAATTAACGTACCAAGGGTTGTATTGAGAACCAACTGAAAAGGTGTTTTTATTTTTTATTCCGCTGTAAGAAGTTCCAATAAGCATTAGATAATTCTCCGCTAAATTTGATTTTTCAGAATATATATAAGTTGAGTTTCGCGCTTTAGGCCAGCAGTTGCTAACGATTAATTTTCTTGGCAGCTTTGCTAGTGTGAAAATTCCACTATCCTCCGAAACATCAAGCCCGTTGAGCTTTATCGCGGAAGCATTTGTATTATATAGCACTTCGATTGTTGCAATTAAAGCGTGTATTAGGGAGTTTATCTGCCTTTTACCAAGTGCGATATTTTTATATTTATCCATGCTGCAGAAAAATACTTTTCCTTCCTGGATTGTAATATTTTGCGGAAGTTCGCCATTTAGTATTTGCCTGTGCGAGCTGTATATCATGCGCGACGCGGTTAGCATGTCTTCATAGGTTTCATTGGTGGTAATTTTACTGATATATTCACCGCCAATTTCACCTTCCTCAAGACAAGTTTGCATCGCTCTGAATGACTCCAGATTTTTCTCAATTCTTTCGGATATTTGCTTTTTTAACAATGGGAAGTCTTTTGGGTCTGGTGCTTTATTCCGTATTAATTTTGTTAAAGCAAGAATATTGCGGCGAATTTTATCGTTTTGTGTTTTTTCATATTCCATTGCACTTTGTATGATTGGCAAGCTGTAAGAATCCGCAACTTGAGTGTCAAATATTGCGTCATCTAGATTGGTTGGACAGCTGTCAAGTGCGTAATCTGACACGTATTTTGATATTGAATTATTTGAACATGCAGTAAATGCTACGCAAATTATTAAACGCAATAAGGTATTTTTGCACATATATCTTCCCATATTTTATTTATAGTATTAACTTTCTAATATTCCATGATTGGAAAGTATTACATCCAGCTCTTTTCTGGTGCATAAGCCTGAAAGCACAGGGTCTTTTGGAACAATCCCCGCTATTCCCTTGTGAGTGCCTGATCTAATTTTTGCAACATTTTCCTTTGTTGCACCAACAAGTTTTGCAACTTCAGGATCTGGAATACTTGGATATTTTTCCACCAAAAATCTTACAGCACAAGGCAGTAAGTGTCTTTGGTACATAAATTTATATTTTTTCACCTTTTTAGTTTTGGTATTTGCAGGGTTTTCCAGTGCATTAGCATGTTTTAAGATTAAATTTTCATCGCCTTCGCAGCGTGTAATTTCCCCCTGTGTTAATTGAAGATTTTCTATGGGATTTGTGCTGGCAACAGTAATTTCACCATTTGCAATTGCATAAACTTCCATCACATGTAGCTCGCAAAAGCCTGCAATTTGTTCAAAAGTAAGCGATGTATTGTCAACAAGCCAAGAAGCTGTTCCCTTTGGATTTATAATCATATTATGCCAAAAAAGTCAAAATCAAATATATCTACAACCCAGAAAATTTATTAATCAAGTATTAATTTTTTTTAAATAAATGTCCTTGTCTAAAGTTCCATTTGCAAGGTCAACATAAAGCGGCGCAAAAGTATCTCCGGTTACATTTCCAAGCGTTCTAAGTGGGGAAATCATTTTGTCCACGCCCAAAATTAATGATAATATTTCCAAAGGATAGCCCAAAGCGGTTAAAATTCCTGCTAAAATTATCACCCCACCACCAGGCACAGGCGGAGAGCCCATTGCGCTGATTAAACATAGCACGCCAATTGAAAAATAGTCTGAAATTCCTAGGGGAATGCCAAATAATTGCGCAATAAATATAACGTATATCGGCAACCCGCAACCATTTCCGTTCATGTTTATTCCCGTGCCAATTGGCATTAAAAGGTTGGAAGATTTGTGCGATATTCCAATGTTTTCCTGGGCATTTTTAACATTCATAGGCAAGGTAGCCGCGCTGCTGCAAGATGCCAGTGCGAACATTTGCACCGGGATCATTTTTTTTATAAAAGGCAGTGGGTTGATTCTAAATCTTAGAATTAAAAATAGCGGATAAAATACAAATACCAGTATTGATATGCCAAATAACTCGGTCAGCACTAGTTTTAACAATGCCAAAAGAACTGTTGCATTTTGCGTTCCCGCTATCCACACGGCAAGTCCAAATATACCAAATGGCGCAAAACGCATCACAATTTTCACCATTGAATACATTATTTTCGCTAAATCGTGAATAAATAATACAATTCCCTTGTGTATTTTACCCTCTAACATTCCTATTGATACTGAAAATATTACCGCAAAAAATATCACCTGCATAAGATTTGCATTGTACATTGCTTGGAATATATTATCCGGAATTATATTTAGCATTTTATCTCCAATGGAAGATTTTGCTTGTGTGCTATTGAGAATTTTTTCAACGCTGGCGCTGGTGGATAAACTTTTTGTATCAATATTCGTTCCAAAACCTGGTTTGATAAAATGCGCAGATGTAATGCCGATTATAACCGCAATTGCCGTGGTAAAAATAAATAATTTCATACCTTGAAGTGCTACTTTGCCACATTTTTTCATGTCGTCCATAGACAAAATTGCCGAACTTATTGATGAAAATATCAAGGGAACTACTGTCATTTTTACTAAATCCAGAAATACATCCCCAAGTACTTTAAATTGATCAGGCTTGATGCCGATATTGACAAATCTTGTCAAAACCCCTATAAATGCGCCAAAAATTACACCAATGACCACCTGCTTACCTATTCCCATTTGGAAAAATTTCCCCATTATTTTTGTCGGTGCCTGCCATATTAATTGTATTTTCATATTAATACACTATAAACGTACTAGGCATATTCTGCAAGGGTTTTAAAATGCAAGTAAAATTTATTAATTAGTCATAGGACTCAGAGTTCTTTTTAGCAGCGCGCATTCTGTACATTGACCCTGAAGATACATTTCTGCCAATAGATGCAGTTGTGGATGCTGCTTTAAGCCCCGAAGCTGCAACGGTGGAAGGGTTTGCAGCTTGAGATATACTTCCAACCCCGCCCTTGATAGATAAATCTTTACCACCAAACATTTCTTGCAATATTTTCATTATTTTGTCAGATATTTCTGCTAAAAGGTATACAGCGATTAAGGCGTAAAGGCTTTTTTTAAAGAGTAGAACTTCAAGCTCTTTTTCAGCCCCGGTGGACGCACCAGCCGCAAGAACACCGGCTGCAATTCCAATCCAAGGGGTAACTGGTAACAATATCAATGTTATCATAAATGCAGGTCCCCATGAAAATTTATCTGCCGTGTATTGAATAAGGCAAAGGTACGGAATACTGCTCATTGTGTCTGCATCTTTTGGTTTGCCATCTACGCAGTTTTTACTAACGCTGCCATCTGCGTTAAATAATTTTTCTTGATTATAGTCACCCTCCGTTCCATACATTACTATATTTACCACTTTAATCACAACGCTAATCACCAAGAATGTTGAAGGTGGATAAATAATATACGAAATTAAAGACTCCTTCCAGCTTTCAAAAATCTTCTTCGTTGAGTTAAATAGCATTGTTGGAATAACAACCGGGGCGAGGTATATATAAAAACAAAGGCAAACCATTCCCACAATAAAATTTTGCGTTACTTTCAGGCAAACTACAAATACTATGACAGTAAATGCTGCAAGGGTGGTAAATAGCATTACACCTACCAATCCGGAGAACAAAGATTGTAGCATAAATGTTATAATCTGTGGAAATCCCTCATTATTTGCCATAACCGTTTTGTCAATCACGCAGCTTAGACCGTCAAAGATTGATAAAAATCCCCAGTCTCGTATAGAACCTGAATCTGTCTTTACGATTGGATAATTTTTATAATCTTTGTTGATTGCCTTTCTATTTTTATCGACAACTCTTGCTGTACTATATCGCGTTAGAAGATTATTAAATTTTTCACCCCCAAGATAAGGTGGAAAGGATAGTACGCCGTATGAATTTACAACATAAATAGCGGTTGGAAGTATTAAAGATGCGGTGAAGTTTAGATTATCAGCAACATCAATTGGAGTATAACCCATTAACACTAAATCGTCCTTGTGCGGACCTTGTGCGGTATATGCCATGCCATCTGCAGGTTTGTATTTGCATGTTAAGTATTCATTAACCCCCCAGGTTGAAGGTTCTGCATAATATATGTAGTTTGTTGGATTTGTGCTAACGCTGGTTTTGCTTGAGTCTTTGAAATATAGCAAATCTCCTTTTACATCTGTGCACCTTAGCGGTAAATAACCTCCTGTGTAGTTAAACGCCCTCATCTTTAATTGCAATATAGATGGCATTCCAACTGGCATGAATGGAAATTTATAGTTATATTTTGGCACATACTCCCCTCGTCTACATTGGTACTCTCTTACTTCTGTGATTTGCTCTCCGACTACGATATTATATTTTACTGTCATAATTCTACCCGACCCAGAGTAGGTATCTGTGCATATTTTGTCGATTTTATCTCTATTAACAGCTCCCAGATCCGATGGTATATCTGTGGCATTTTCTATATACCTTATTGCGGACGTGGTATCTATATCTACATCTGCCTTTTCTTTTACATCGCTTGGTTTGACTATAAACGTTTTTGTTTGAGACATGCAGCCGTCTCGAAGATCTACCCTTATGGCATCACTTACTATTTCAGCCACACCTGCAGATGCCCGCATTATCACATTAACACCAATATCTTTCCAGCCATCCCCTATTGCAAAATATACAACAACGCCAATGTTAATAAATGAAGTTAGAAGCTCTTTTTGGTTAAGCTCCATATCTCCTAATAGCAGTTTTAGCCCAATTATGGCAAAATATAACACAACGCACATAATTGTTGTAGCTTTCACAACCCCCTGTAACCTGCCAAGCAATGTATCCTTTAGAGCTGTAACATTACCTGATGAAGTTTTGACGATTAGGTTTGCTATGTCCATGTCTGTTGATTCTATGATGCCCAGTGCATTTAGAATGTTTGCAGAAAATGTTTCAACTTGCTTTAGATCTGTCACCTGTTGCGTAGTTCCGTCAAATGGAAATTCTGGAATTTCTGCCAATTTATCTCTATACTTGTCGTATACAAGCAAAGATTGACTTACGCCACTTGCATCTGTGATTAAATTTTGCACCTTTCCAAGTCTAAGATTATTGATAACTTGTGAATTGTAAGTAAAATTTGGATCTGCCAGCGTTTGGTTAACCTCTTCCACGGTAAACTTGTAAGCGTATGGCCTTACCAGCCCGGCAAGTCCTGATATAATTGCTTTATCATGTTGTAGTTTATTAATAAATTCAGCATCTTCATCCGATAGGGCTATTGTTGTGCTAAAAGTGGAGACGGATTTTTCAAGCATATTACGAAATGTGCCAATAGTGCACTCAACAACCAGAGTAAGATCTAAAAATCTTGCACCGTATTTTGAACTTCCATTCCCCCTACAGGCTTCATCTACAAGTGCATACAAACCCGATGATTCCTTGGTAAATAGATCATTTTTTTGCGTTACAAATCTGCAATGCTTCATAAAATTATCATCTCCACCATTAATTTTGACGTTGCCGTCATTGTCATATAATATTTTATCCCCGCTTGTTTGAATAGTGGGAACGTTCATGTTTCCATTGTTGATTTCATGACTACATGGCATAGTGGAAGATGTTCTGACGCACAAAATTCCATCATAGCCTTGCGGCCTATGAGCGCAAACCGTCACACCAAGTATTACAGTACACTGATTTCTTTTAAGCCAGTAACGTTTATCGTCTCTGGTGTCTTGTATGCATATTTTGTCGTAATATTTCTCTATTTTATCTTGAGAGTTGCTGTCTATAATATCTCCAATTGTTTCATTTGTGTATGCAAGAGGGTGATATTCGTCATCTTTGCAAACCTTTAGAGCTTTTGCCGCTTCTGCCGAAACTCCGTACCATATTCCAATTGTTGCCAGTGCGCTTGCCATTGAATAAGCCATAGCGCTCCCACTGGCAGCAGCTTGGCACAATAGCTTTTCTCCAAATGTGGTATAACCCTTTGTGCTTTTTGCCATGGTTTCGCAGACATTGTATGTAACTTCGTATGCAATAAAATAGATTGCAAATGAAGTAGTTCCAAGGGTTACCATATTTGCAAAACACGCATCAGCCTCTTCTTGGGGACCCGCAGGGCCTACAACTTTTTTCAACAAACACCCCATGTCTAAATTACAGTGCTTTGCATATTCATCATTTTCCCTTAGCATTTGGTTGACAGCTGTTAAAATAAAAATTACCCCCCCAGCCACGGCCTTTGCTTGATTTTGAGAGGATATTAATATTGTTATTAAAAGGAAGAGTAGGAAGCAATATCTTATCAGTTTTTTTACTATGCGCTTTGCGGTTTGAAGTAATGAATTCACATTGAATATGCTTACTATTTTATGTTGCAAATGTTGAATAAAATGGCGCATCGCTGGACGCAAATAGGTCTATATTAGATTATAGTTGTTGAGTTAATAAATAATAATCAATTAAATAATTGGAAAATTATCTCCCGGCAAACTTTTTTCTAACTTTTATTTCATATATCGCTGCACCTATTAACGAAAAAGGTATTAAACATAAAACGTAGAACATTTTATCAAACAAATATTACCAGTTGATAAGCCTGAAAACTTTACTTGCAAGAGATTTTTTTTATTTTTCTGTAAAATTACTCATTAGCATTGCGAATACTTGTCATTTGATAGTCAATATCGCCTACAATTCTTTTAAATTCCAACAACTTTCCACCCAATAGCTTATCTATTGAATGAATTGTATGCTTGGTTGGGTTGATTTTTTCATTTTTGTGAACTAATT
>CAMDIK010000001.1 GCA_945898725.1 Rickettsia typhi | reverse complement strand
TCAGAAAAACAAGAGGACGGACATTCATTAAACGCACAGCTTAAAAGGCTTCAGGAATACTGTAAAAAATTCAATCTTGATATTATTGAGGAATTTGAAGTGTCGGAATCTTCAACAATTGGAGACAGAAAAAAGTTTCACGAAATGATTAGTTTTATTAAATCTGAAAGCAAAAGCACCTGTATCTTTGGTTGTTGATTCAATTGACAGATTACAAAGAAGTTTCAAGGAAAGTGCCTTAATTGACGAACCCAGAAAAGACAAAATCATTGAAATTCACTTTTACAAAGAGGGTTTTGTGTTAAATAAAAATTCCTCAAGTACGGATATTTTGCGATGGGATTTCGGGATTTTAGGAGCAAAAATGTATGTTGCTGCAATTTCAGACAATGTTAAAAGGGGAAATAGATATGCACTTGAAAGCGGAGAATATCCCGGTAAACCTCCAATCGGTTATCAAAAGGTTCTTTTAGAAAACGGAAAGCCAACCTTTATTTTAGACAAAACAAGAGCGTATCTCATAAAAAAGATTTTTGAGCTTTATTCGGAAGGAATTTATTCGCTTGTTGATCTTGTAAAACAATGTCAGGAGTGGAATTTGACAAGTAATAAAAGTGTCAAAGGAAATCCAATCTCCAAGAATGTTATAGATGACATACTAAAAGAACCATTCTACTACGGCGAAATGTACATCAGAAAATACAACAAATATTACAAGCATATTTATGAACCAATCATATCAAGACATTTGTTTGAAGAATGCCAAAAAGTAACAAACGGAAGAAATCAAAAAGGTAAAAAGCAACTGGTTCAGACAAGTAAAAAAGAATTCATCTTCAGAAGTTTAATAACATGTGCCACAACTGGAAGAAGAGTTTCGCCGTATACTACAATAAACAGACATGGTCAGCCTTATACCTATCTTGCAACATGGGATCCTAAAGACTCGGAACAAAAGAAAAAAATATCAGTTCCAGAGTCTTTTATTTTAGAACAGATCAGAGAAGTTTTTAAATCAATGCATATGCCTGACAAACTCCTTAATGAAATAACAAGCCACCTAGATAAATCAAATGAAATTGAAAAAGAAATCCATAAAATAGAGATGGAGAAAATAAATTCCATGGAATCTGAAATCGATGCTGAAGAAAATGAACTTATCAAGATGAGAATGAAGGGCAAAATTACAGATGACAAGTTTGATTTATACACCAAGGAATTGGAGCAAAGAAGAATAAAAGCTAAACTTGACAGAGAAAAATACCAGCAGGCGGACAAAGTCTTTAAAGATACGGCTATTACTGCATTTAGATTAATCTCAAGGGGGTATGAATTATTTGAGGGTTCTAAAAACGATCAAAAACGTCGTCTTATCAATTTTGTATTTTTTAACCTCAAATTAAATGGCGAAAAACTACATTATACGCTTTACGAAAACCGTTTGATTTAGTAGTAAATTTAGATAGTCATCCATCATGGCGGGCAGAGAGGGATTCGAACCCTCGATACAGATTTTGGTCCGTATACATTCTTAGCAGGAACGCGCTTTCAACCGCTCAGCCATCTGCCCAACAAGCTTTCATAGGGGTAAATATTATAATATTCAAGTTAAATTTCAATTTTTTCCAATGATTGAAAATTACGGGTTTTTAGCTTGCAACTTATTCACATCTTTATACCTTTCAAGTGTAATTTTCCGCTGAATATCATGGCTTACAACTCTCTGCGGTTGCCAGTTTTGTGGCAGCCATTTTTTGCAATACGTACCATTCGGGTCAAATTTTTCCTTTTGCGAATCGGGGTTGAAAATTCTAAAATACGGGGCGGCATCAAATCCGCTGCCAAAAACCCACTGCCAGGAAAACGGGTTTATCGCCGGGTCTGCGTCAACCAAAGTTTCCCAAAACCATTGTTCGCCAAGCCGCCAATCTAGCAGCAAATCTTTAATCAAAAATGATGCAACCACCATGCGAATTCTGCCATGCATCACCCCGGTGCGCCATAATTCAAGCATTCCGCTGTCAACAATATCAAAGCCGGTATTGCCTTTTTGCCATTTTTCAAGCAAATTTTCATCGCTATTCCATGTAAAATTCGCGTATTGCGGTTTGAGCTCCTTCGTTGCAATGTCCTGATTAAAAAACATCACGTGATATGCAAATTCCCGCCATAAAAGCTCCAATATAAACTGGTGGTTGATATTAGGCACGGCGCTTGCAA
Source organism: Rickettsia typhi (assembly GCA_945898725.1). Classification (GTDB taxonomy): domain Bacteria; phylum Pseudomonadota; class Alphaproteobacteria; order Rickettsiales; family Deianiraeaceae; genus CAMDIK01. The sequence continues at coordinate 134,444 of CAMDIK010000001.1, read as the reverse complement.
CTGCGTTAAAGCACATTTTCGGACTTATAATTCCAAATCTTAAATAGGGGGAAATGCCAGAATTTCCATTGGACGCGGGGATATTTCGCATTATGCTATATTTTTCAAGGGAAAGATCGACGAAATTTAAAAAGTCTTGCGTGATTTCATCATAGGAGAATTTCCAGTGATTTAGCAAATTTTCGCACCACTTACCCTGATTTTTTGGTATTAATTGCAAGTTTTCAAGCGGAATTCCTTGAATATTATGCAGAGATTTTATGCTTTTTGGGGCAGGGTGAGATGGTTGAATTTTATCTGTGTTTTTCAGGCATTCCTTGGAAAATGGGGTAAAAACTTTATAAAAATCACTGCCGGATCCAGGCTTAATTTCCCATGGATCAAATAGCAATTTTGCCTTAAAAGATTGAACATCTAGATGTGTAAAATTGTGCCTAATTGTCTCCTCATTTTGAATTTGTGCCAGGGTGTGTGAGTGGTTAAAATAGATTGCATCAATTCGCATTTGCTTGCATATTTCCGTTATAACTTCTGGATATTCGCCCGATTTTATTATCAACTCTGCATTGTATTTTTCGCGCAATAGCTTGCTAAAACTTTCCAAAATCTTATGCAAAAACACCTTCGAAGCCGAACCAAGTTCCCTTCCTAAATAATTTTTATTATATATATAAAGCGGAATAATATTATCGTATTTTTTTGCAGCCAATGCAAGTGCCGGGTTATCTACGAGGCGAAAATCATCCGAAAAAAGGACAATTGCAACGCTCATGCTATTTATTAATAGCGGTCAAAAGGGTGGAGCCAATTTGAGCCGGAGAGTCTGATACAAATATACCTGCAGATTTCATTGCCTCAATCTTAGAACCTGCATCGCCCTTTCCACCAGAAACTATAGCGCCAGCGTGACCCATGGTTCGTCCTTCAGGTGCAGTTTTCCCGGCAATAAAGCCAGCTGTAGGTTTTTTAATCTTTGATTTTTTTAAGAATTCGCAAGCCTCTTCTTCAGCAGATCCGCCAATTTCACCGATCATAATAATTGCTTCGGTTTCAGGATCGCCAAGAAACATGTCCAAACAATCGATAAAATTTGTTCCATTTAGAGGGTCGCCACCAATTCCGATACAAGTTGACTGCCCAAGTCCGATATTTGTAGTTTGAAATACAGCTTCATAGGTAAGGGTTCCGGAGCGCGAAACTATTCCAACTTTTCCAGGTCTGTGAATATGTCCAGGCATAATACCAATTTTGCATTGTCCGGGCGTTATTACTCCAGGGCAATTTGGACCTATTAGTCGTGATTTTGAATTTTTTAAAGCGTTTTTAACTTTCAACATGTCGTGAACCGGTATGCCTTCCGTGATACATACAATTAAAGCAATTTCGGCATCAATTGCTTCAAAAATTGCGTCCGCGGCGAATGGCGGTGGAACATATATAACACTGGCATTGCAGCCTGTTGCTTGTTTTGCGTCCAATACTGTATTAAAAACCGGTAGATCTAAATGACGCGAACCACCTTTTCCAGGGGTAACACCTCCAACCATTTGAGTGCCATATGCAATCGCCTGTTCGCTATGAAATGTACCTTGTTGCCCGGTAAAACCTTGACAAATAACCTTTGTATTTTTATCTACTAAAACAGCCATATTAAAAGCAAAAACTAATTTTTTATTACACTGACAATCTTCTGCGCGGCATCATCCAGGTCAGTTGCGGAGATAACATTTAGCCCGGATTCATCGATGATTTTACGCCCAAGTTCCACATTCGTTCCCTCAAGCCTTACAACCAGCGGGATTGACATTCCAACATCTTTTACGGCAGCGATTATTCCATCGGCGATAATATCGCAACGCATTATTCCACCAAAAATATTAACCAATATACCTTTTACGCTTGGATCAGATAGAATAATCTTAAATGCAGCTGTAACTTTTTCGCGATTAGCCCCGCCGCCAACATCAAGAAAATTTGCAGGTTCAGCGCCGTGAAGTTTGATTATGTCCATAGTTGCCATAGCAAGCCCGGCGCCATTTACCATGCAACCAATATTTCCGTCCATTTTCACGTAACTTAAGCCATATTTTCCAGCTTCAGTTTCCAGTACATCTTCCTCATTTGGGTCTTTTAATGCTGCAATATCGGGGTGTCTAAATAGAGCATTTCCGTCAAAAGAGCATTTGGCATCAAGACAAATCAGGTCGCCGTTTGAATTTACGATCAGCGGATTTATTTCAATCTGCACCGCGTCTTTTGCAAGCAATGCTTTGTAAATTCCATCAATTATCACGGAAAGCGCTTTTGTTTTTTCACTAGGAAGTCCAACTCCATATAGTATTTTACGCACGTGCATAGGTTGCAATCCTGAATTGATATCAACTTTTACAGTTGTGATTTTTTCTGGTGTGTGCTCTGCAACTTCTTCAATATCCATACCACCTTCGCTTGAAGCAATAAATGTAATAGAAGTTGAAGCTCTATCTAAAATTGCCGATAAATAGTATTCTTTTTCAATTTTTGAACCTGATTCTACATATAATCTTTGAACAAGTCTTCCGCTTGCCCCGGTTTGCTTGGTAATTAGTGTCATTCCCAGCATTTTACTAGCGCTTTCGCGAACATCTTGAATGGTTTTTACAACTTTCACTCCACCAGCTTTACCCCTGCCACCAGCGTGAATTTGCGCTTTTACAACAAAAACGTCCGACCCTTCTGATTGCAATTTTTCAGCACCCGTAACCGCTTCATCAACAGAAAAAGCAACATAACCGTTTGGTACCGGAATTCCATATTTTTTTAGCAATTCTTTTGCTTGATGCTCGTGTATATTCATATATTTTATATAACCCATCTTCAGAGCAGAGTTCACTATAATTTTTATTAATCAAGAACTTTTTTTTATTGTATTTTATTTTATAGTGTTTTTATAGGTTTTATATAGATATTTACGCGGCATGATTGCGATAGCTTTAATTTTAAGTGACATTTTTTGGCTGTGCGCATTGCCATTTTTACCCATATATTTACTGGTAAGAGTGTTTAAAAACAAGGAAGATTTTTACAAATTATATCACAGATTTGGGTTTGTAAATGTTAAAAATTCCGGTAAAAAAATGGTATATATACATATGGCAAGTGTCGGAGAGGTTAGAAGTGTTTTTTGCATGATTGACAGGCTTTTATTGGATAATTTTGCTGTGCACATTACAATTATGACGAAAACCGGATATAAAATTGTGCATGATAATTTTCGAAAACGAGACGGATTTAGCGCGTCTTTTGTTCCATTTGATATTTCAGTTGTAATATGGTTTTTTCTGCGAAGAGTCAAGCCGTGTAAAGTGATTTTCGTTCAGTCGGAAATTTGGCCGCAATTGTTGGTTTTATCGAAGAAATTCACGAAAAATAACGTCTATCTTGTGAATGCAATGATGTCAAAAAAGAGTTTGAAAATATGGAATTTTGCCTCTAAAATTGACCTGAATTTACTATGTTATTTTCGGGGAATATTTGTTGCCGAAAAAGAGATTTTATCCAATATATACAAGTATAATCGTAATATACGATATCTGGGAAGTACCAAGCAAGATTACATTTTTCTTCAGTCAAAATTCTTCAATAACAATGCTGATTTTTCAGATTTATATCAAGATTTTCAAACAATATTGCTTGCAAGTACCCATGAAAATGAGGAGGAGTTATTGCTAAAAAGCCTTGTAGGTGCTGATGATTTTGTAAATTATCGCATAATAATTGCGCCACGGCACAAGCAGCGCATTGGTGCGGTTTTAAAGCTTGTAAAATCACATAATTTAGAGCCTATTTTACTAACAAATTTTGCAAAAAACCCTTGTAAATTAGGCGAAAACCAGATTTTGATTATTGATGAAATGGGAGAGCTTGCAATGTGCTATGATGCTGCAAAAATTGTATTTATCGGGGGCAGTTTGGTTGATAAAATCGGTGGGCACAATCCCCTTGAGCCAATTTTTCATAAAAAGCCAGTAATTATGGGGAAATATTTCACAAACTGCGCAGAATCTGTAACGAATTTATCTGGCGCAAAATGCTTGCAAATATTGAATAATAGTACAGATATTGTTAATATTACGAGGGAAATTTTGCAAAATTACGACCAATATTTGGAAAATATTGATGCATATTTAAGTAAAAAAACCAATGTAACGACGCATGTTCTTGCTGAAATATTCAGTAATCACTAGGCAAAAAGTAAATACTTGACAATAAAAAATATAGATTTAACTACTTTCAGCTTGTTGTTATAACATGAAATTGAAAAAACAAACTAAAAAAAATCTAATGTTCGGTATTGGTGCGGTGCTAACCTGCCTTAATATTGTTGTGATATCTATTTTAAAATGGGATAGTATAGTGGCATTTTTTGGCATAAATGAGCAGAAATTTTTCTCTGTTTGCAAGGCTTGTTTAAGCCTTGAGGCTTTAACCTTGACAACCGGAGTTTTGCTGTTATTGCAATATAGATCGGCAATTTTTAGGAAATTTTTATCCCTAAGATTGACATATAGAATTGTTATAGGATTTTTTATGGGAATTGTTGTGGGGTTGATGCTGCGCTTTAATCCTGATTGGTTTGCAGCTATTGGGCTTCACGCGCAAAGTTTTAAAATTCTTGGAAAAATTTTCGTAGATTTGATTAAAATGATCATCACTCCGCTTATTTTTACCTCAATCACTTGCTCTATTATCGGGGTGTCGGATGGTAAAAAAACCGGCTCAATTGCTGCAAAATCCGTGGCTGTATTCATTATCATGACCTTTATTTCAGTTTCGATAGGAATGCTTTCAACGCATATTATAAAACCTGGGAAAATGATTGCAAATCCTAGCGCAATTATTGAATCAAATCAAGGTGATACTGCAAAAATTGCAGGCGCCGGAACAAAAATGGCAACGCTGGGCGATTTTATACTTGATATTATTCCAGATAACATTTTTAAATCTTTTTACAATAGCAACTTCCTGCAAGTTATCTTCTTTGCTGTGATTTTTGGAACTGCAATTCGAATGTCCGGTAATGATAAAAATGTTGTAACCAAAGGAATTTTAGCGCTAAATGACATAATGTTTAAAATCACGGATTTGGTTATGCAAATTGCACCTTTTGGTATATTTGGCTTCGTAACCTGGCTTGTTGGCGGGCAGGATATAGCCTTAATTAAGTCCCTTGGGGTTATAGTTATGATAGTTTACACTGGAACGCTGTTTGTTGTGTACGTACTTTATGCGCTTTTTATAAGATTTGTGCTAAAATTAAATCCTTTGCAATTTTACAAAAAAATGGCACCTATACAGTTCACGGGATTTTTACTTGCAAGCAGTTCCGCGGTTTTACCTTTAAGTTTGAAAGCTGCACAGGAAAAGCTTGGAGTTTCAAAGGAAAAAGCGATGTTTGTAATTCCTCTTGGCGCAACGGTTAATATGAACGGAACCGCATTGAATTTAGGCGTGAGTGTGATATTTATTTCCCAATTATTTAGTCCAATACCGCTGGATTTATCCCAGATGTTTTATATATTAATACTCTGCACACTTGGAGCAGTTGGAACTGCTCCCGTTCCAGGGGCTTCGATATTTTTGCTTTCCGGAATACTTGGGGTGTTACATTTGCCAATTGAAGCCATTGGAATTATCCTGGCTGTGGATAGAATTTTAGACATGATGCGAACGTTTGGAAATATCACCGGCGACGTGCTTTCTGCTGTGATTATTGACAGAATGGACAAAACTTTAGATAAAGAGGTGTGGGATGCGAAGCCTGCAACTTTACTGGAAAAGAAGTAATTTTTATTCGTATCTTTTCTTTTTTACCGCCCCAGGTATTGCCGGGGGAAGATTATAAACCGCTCTAGCTTTGTTGAAAATTTCATTCATTCTAGCCTCGCTAATTTTTCTTAATTCCTCTGGTTGAAGATTTTGAATTTCATCGCGCGATAATATAACTTCATTAACCAGTATTACTGGTGAAAATGGCTTGGGAATATACATTGAATCCCAGGTTGGAAATTGCCAGAAATTTTTGGAAATTACACTGACAAAATAGACCCCTGCATTGGCTTTTTTTATAATTTTAAACAATGTTGCATCTGAAATTTGTAGCTCCGGGCCACGCGGACCATCAATTCCCGTGGTGATTACAACTTTACTTTTATGCTTTGATATTGCAGATAAAATGCCTTTTATCGATTTTGTGCTATCTTGATATTTAGAGCCTAAAATCACGCGGGAGCCTATAGTTTTTAATACCATACGCGCAATGATTGTGCTTTTATTTGGCGAAAGCATAGTGTACACCGGGGAGGATTTTAGATAATACGGAAGATGCTCCATGACGCAGGGAACCAAACTTCTGTGCCATAGAAATACAAATTTTACACCTGCATCGTCTTGGGCGGGGATGGTTTTAAATCTCAAGCACCGCCTTCGCAATGTCAATTTTATGCTATATAGCACGAATAACAACAGCATGTGCAATGCATACAGTAATATATATTTGCATACTACGCTAACACGATTCATTTTTCAAAATTTGCAAAACATCTTTATGCACAATGGAAATATCGGCCTTGGCATTGACAATTTTAAGCCTGCCCTGGCTTTGATAATGCTCAATAACTGGCGCAGTTTTGGACATAAATTCAGCAAATCTAGTGCGAATTACCGCCTCTTCACCATCATCGGATCGGGTTATGAAATCCACACTTCCGCATTCATCGCATTCACCGTCAACCTTGGTTTTTTTAGTGTGGTGATTGTATATTGCCCCACATTTTGCGCACATATATCGGTTTTGCAAGCGCTCTATTAAGTCTTCCAATTTTATTTCCAGTAGTATGATATGATTTAACTCTGTATTTAGCTCGAGCAATATTTTCTCCAGGTGACTTGCCTGGGCAACGCTTCTTGGGTAGCCATCTATCAAAAGTCCATGGAAATTTGCAAAAGACTTCTTGATAAAATCTTCGGTAATATTGTTGATAATATCATCTGGTAGTAAGCGACCGGAGTCTAAAAAAGTATTAATTTCGACATAGAATGGCTTACTTGAGTCTTTTCGATATTCGCGCAAGATATCACCAGGCGCAACTTTTAGCATATTCAGCGAGGTTTTAAGTAAATCACACTGCGTACCTTTTCCGGAACCCGGGGCGCCTATTAGAATAACGTTTCTTTTCATAAAAATTACAAACTATCGCTTTTGGTGGTATTTTTTCATTGCTTTTTCGTATTTCCCAGACATCATATGGGTTTGAACCTGGGTGATTATGTCATTTACAACGCTGAAAACTATCAAAAGCCCCGTTCCGCCAAGAAGGAATGAATAGCCATATTTTCCACTTAATAATTCAGGAATTGCGCACACGATGCACAGGTAAAATCCGCCGATAATACTAAGGTTTGCAAGGGTTTTGCGAATATATGCAGAGGTTTGGTCGCCTGGACGAACGCCGGGTATAAATGCCCCATTTTTGCGCAATCCGTTTGATAGGTCGTCTACTTCGAATAACACGCTGTTATAAAAATAGCTAAAACATATTATTAGCACGATGTCACATATAATAAATAGAGGCTTTCCGTGTGCAAAATTTGCAACAATCCACTGTGCATTTTGATTGGCTGAATCAGCAAAAAATGAAATAATTGTGGTTGGAAGTAGCAGAATTGCACTGGCAAAAATTGGCGGAATTACCCCAGCCGTATTGATTTTTAGTGGTATAAACTGATTATTAACTTGTCCAGCTTTCCTGTTTACAAATTGGTCATAATTTTGACGCGGATACTGTATATATATCATTCTAAAAGTGCGCTCGCAAAGAGTTACAAGCAGGCAGGTTAACCCGAAAATTATGAACAAACTAAGGGCATCAAGAGAGGTCAAAGAGCCCGTTTTAATTGAGGTAAATACCCCGGAAAGGTCTTTTGGAGCCTCGGCGACTATACCCGAAAATATGATAATTGAAGAGCCATTTCCTATTCCATGCGCGGTAATTTGGTCGCCAAGCCACATAATAACCAAAGTGCTGACTGTTATAATAAATGCCGATAAAAGCTTGGCATCCATGATATTTCCACTTGAAGAAATGATGTCCATAGACACCAAACCGGTAACCAGGGAGTATCCTTGAAAAAATGCAATAAATACGGTTAAATATTTGGTATACTGGCTAATTTTTTGCGTTCCGCGTTCGCCACCTTCTTTTTTAATTCGCTTTAAAGATGGATAAGATGCAACCAAAAGCTGCATAATTATTGAAGAAGTTATGTAGGGCATAATTCCCAAAACGAATATCGAAGCCCGCGAAACTGCCCCGCCGGAAAACGCATTAAACATACTAAATACGCCACTTTTTGCAATTTTTGCCATTTCGTTCAATTTTGTAACATCCACGGTTGGAAGCGGAATGTGCGAACCAATTCGATAAACTATTATTATAAATAGCGTAAAAATAATTTTTTTCTTGAGGTTTGCTAAATTTTTCATATTTGTGATAATTACCCAATAAAGCTTGCTATACACTTACATATATAAATTAAAAAGCAAGTTAAATTTCAATATTTTTCACTTGATTTTAATTGCGGTTGAAATACGCTTTGTTTGAGATATTAATATGCAAATGTTCGTTCAAACAGAGGAAACTCCAAATCAAAATGCGTTAAAATTTGTCCCTGGAAACATACCAATTTCAAAGGAAAAACCGCATGATTTTGCAAATGTTGAAGCCGCGCAAGGGGTGTCTGACCTGGCGGTAAAATTATTCCAAATTGATGGTGTAATGCGCGTATTTTACGGCAATAATTTCATCACAATTACTAAAAAAGAAGAGCTAGATTGGATTGTTATCAAGCCGCATATTTTTGCAACAATTGTTGAATATATGACGAATGGATGGCCAATTTTTACAGATGAAGATAGTAAAATTGCACATGCCAGAAATGCGCCTGTAATGAATGGTGAAATTGACCCGAAATTAAAGGAAATAATGGAAAATAAACCAGACCTGGAAAGCCCGATTATTAAGGAAATTATCGCATTAATTGACGAAAGAATTCGCCCAGCAGTTGCAATGGACGGGGGTGATATAAATTTTGTAAATCTTATAGATGGCGTGGTTTACGTTGAAATGCTTGGTGCGTGCTCGGGATGTAGTAGTTCCAGTGCAACCTTAAAAGGCGGGGTGGAAAATCTACTCAAACACTATATTCCAGAAGTAAAAAGCGTTGAAGCTATATAGTTTATATAGCAATATTTTGGTTAAAAACATATGCTATTTTTTTGGCTAATAATTGGAATTGCTGACGAAAATTTATAATAATTCCCGTCAGCCTATTGCAAAATTCCTTACTGCGAATTAGAAGCTTTTTCTTGGTCTGCGTGCTCCGCCGTCGAATCTTTTTTCGCCGTTACCGCCACCTCTGTGCCCCTTGTAGCCACCTCTATCTCCACCTCCTTCTCCGCCGCTGTCACCTCTGTAATTTCTTCTTTCACCCCCACCTTCTCCAGTGTAATTTCTTCTTTCGCCTCTTGGGTATCTATCACCTCCTTCTCCGCTATCACTCCTTCCAAAAGACCTACCTCTGTCTCCACTTCCGCGATTTGGCGAGCGTGATCTATGTGGCTCCGATTCGAATTTGTCTGAATCATGCTTCATTGTGATTGCATGATAAATTTTTCTATCGATTGGAGTTACAAAAGATATTGACACCCCTAGTGCATCGGCGCGACCAGTTCTACCTATTCTATGCGTATAATCTTCAAGGCTTTTTGGCATATCATAGTTGATAATTACCTTCACGTGCGGAACGTCAAGTCCGCGCGCCGCAACGTCCGTTGCCACTAATATACGATATTTTTCTGCTCTAAAATCCTTGATAACACGCTCTCTTTCCCTTTGTCTAAGGTCTCCGTGAATTGCAATTGCCATATGCCCATCTTCCTCCAGCCTTCCTGCAAGTTCATCTGCCATCCTCTTGGTTGCAACGAATACAATAACACTTCCTGCATGTTTTTCAATTGATTCAAGTAAGGTTTTATGCTTTAAACTATGCCCAATTTGCAAGAATTCCTGCTGAATATTTTTATGATCGTCTTTTGCGCTTTCTAAAATTACTTCTGAGTGGTCAACCATGTATTCTTTTGCTAGGTTTTTCACGCTTTGCCTGGTTGTTGCTGAAAACATTATAGTTTGTTTTTCTTCGGGTAATTTTGAAATAATCATCGAGATTTCCTCTTTGAAACCTATGTCTAGCATTCTGTCAAATTCATCCAAAATCAACATGCTAAACTTACTTAGATTGATCGTTCTGCGCTTGATGTGGTCTGCAAGTCTGCCTGGAGTTGCAATAACAACATTTGGATTTTTCTTCAAGCCGTCAATTTGCCTACTCATGTCAGAGCCGCCCAAAATTAATGCGGTATTTACCCTTTCCGCGCCGCGTAAATTGTGAATTGCGTCTTTAATTTGAACCGCAAGCTCTCTTGTTGGGGCTAAAATTAGCACGCAGATATCGTCACGAACTATTCTTGCAATCATCGGAATGGCAAAGGCACCTGTTTTCCCACTACCTGTTTTAGAGGAAGCTAGGACGTCTTTTTTGTCTAAAATTAAAGGAATTGTAAGAGCTTGAATCTCTGTTGGTTTGTCATAACCAATTTCCTTTAGCCTGTTTTTAAGTGAAACTGGCAGATCAAAACTATCAAAACTTATTATCATATAATGTAATACAAGAAACTATCAAACATTTCTTGAAAAATTATAACCTTAGTCAATTCGGCAAAAAACGATTGTTTCAAGACATATAAAGTGCAATAAATAAAAAGCAAATAAAATCGTAATAATTTATTTGCCAAATTTTATCCTATATTTTTGGCAGGGTTATTCCAGTCTGGCCTTGGTATTTTCCACCTTTATCCTTATAAGATTCTTTGCAAATTACACTGGATTTTAAAAATAAAAATTGGCAAACCCCTTCCTGGGAATAAATTTTCACAGGTAAATTCGTGGTATTTGAAAACTCTAATGTCACATGCCCTTCAAATTCCGGTTCAAGCGGGGTTACGTTTACTATAATTCCACACCGCGCATATGTTGATTTTCCAAGGCAAATTACCAAAATATCGCGTGGAATGCGAAAATATTCAACCGTAGATGCAAGCGCAAAACTGTTCGGCGGAATAATACAAAAATCGCCGGTTTTATTAACAAAACTGTCATCTGAAAAGTTTTTTGGGTCGATAATTGTATTGTTAATATTGGTAAAAACTTTAAAATCCCTACCAACTCTTGCGTCATAACCGTAAGATGAAACTCCATATGAAATAACGCGCGATTTATCTTCTTTGAATCGCACATTTTGCGCAATAAAGTTGTCTATCATACCTTTTTTTGCCCTTTCAATTATTTCAATGTCGGATAAAATGGACATGGTTAATCTGAATAAACTTCGGTATATAATTCCGCCTCATCTGGCTCCGGGGAATTTAGACAAAAATCATACATTTGGTTGATTTCCTCTTTGATTTTTGCATTAAATTCTTCAATTTTCTCATCTGTGAGCCATTTTTTATCTTTTAATTTAGCCTCAAACATGCCGATTGGATCGTGTTGATTTCGATACTCCTCAACCTCTTCTTTTGTGCGATATTTCCCAGGATCAGACATAGAATGCCCTCTATATCTATAAGTTTGCATCTCAATTAATTGAGGCCCGGAGCCCTCGCGAATTTCTGAAACCACCTTGGAGGCAACCTGAATTACCTCAAGCACATCCATTGCGTCAACAACATGCCCTGGAATGTTGTAACCCAGCCCGCGCGTGTGAAAATCTGCACTTGCAGAGTGTCTTTCCACCGAAGTTCCCATTGCGTATCGGTTATTTTCTATTACATATAATACGGGTAAATTCCAAATTTTTGCCATATTAAAAGATTCGTAAACCTGACCCTGATTTGCGGCGCCGTCACCAAAAAATGTCATACAAACATTCTGATTTCCCTTGTATTTATTAGCAAAAGCTATGCCTGTACCCAGCGAAACCTGCGCGCCAACTATGCCATGCCCGCCGAAAAACCCTTTTTCTGTGTCAAATAAGTGCATTGAGCCACCTTTTCCCTTGGAAATTCCTGTACTTTTCCCCATTAATTCGGCTAAAATATATTTAGGATTCGTGCCAACAATTATATTATGCCCGTGGTCGCGATAGCCTGTTATTATTGAGTCTCCCTTGTGTAAAATTTGCGAAATTCCGACTGGAATTGCCTCTTGCCCTATGCATAAATGGCAAAATCCGGCTATTTGCCCCATGCCGTATATTTGCCCGCATTTTTCTTCAAACTTCCTAATTCTGTTCATTTGATAATAAGCCTCAAGGGCTTTATCTTTTGTGAGCACACTTGATAACTCTAAACTTTTTTTTGCCATAGATTACTAATCAACGCTAAACCAAAATAATCACACGAATATTAATTTGCAAGCGAAATTCTATTTTTATACAAATTCCTTTGTAAAATGGGTTATTTTTAGTAACATTTTTTCATAAAATAAAAGTATTGTTTTTTAAAAACCTGTGGAATATATAATATATTAACGTATATATGTTTCATGAGAATTTTGCAAGTAATACCTGCTTTGGAATCCGGTGGGGTTGAAAGATGTGTGTTGGAAATTTCTGATTATCTTATATCCGAGGGGCACGATGTTTTTGTGATGTCAAAAGGTGGTTGGATGAAGATGTTGTTGAATAAAAAATGCGCACATATAGATTGTAAAATTGGCAGCAAGAATATCTTTAAAATTATTAAAAATGCCAGATTTATAAAGAAATTTTGTGAAGATAACAAAATTGACCTTGTGCACGTTCATTCGCGCGCGCCGGCATGGGCTTGCTATCTTGCCTGGAAAAGATCAAATTTTAAGCTCGTAACAACAGTTCACGGGGCTTATTCCACCAAAGGAATATTTAAAAAATGGTATAACTCGGTCATGTTGAGATCGGATTGCGTTATTGCCGTTTCAGATTTTATAAAAAATTATATAGCCCAGGAATATAATTGTAATATGCAAAATGTACATGTTGTGCCAAGGGGTGTGGATCTTAATTTATTTTGCCCCGGGAAAGTTTCCAATGAAAGGGTTGCAAAAATGGCGAATGACTTGCAAATTATGTATGATAAATATATTATAACCGTGCCTGCAAGAATTACGGAAATTAAGGGTCATGAATATCTGCTTGAGGCAGTTGCTATGATAAAATCCAAGAATTATATGTGCTTATTTGTTGGGGATTGGCATGGAAAATTGAAATATAAAACCAAGCTTGAGGCAAAAATTAAAACCCTAAACCTTGAGGCAAATGTTAGATTTACCGGTGGAGTAAAGGACATGTCTGCCCTGTATTTGCTTAGCGATTTGGTTATTTTGCCATCCATTAAACCTGAATCTTTCGGCAAAGTTATTATAGAAGCCGGGGCTATGGGTTGTGTGATTTTATCAACTAATATAGGCACGCCAAAAGATAATATTTTCGAAGGGGTGAACGGGTTTTTGGTGCCACCGAAAAATGCCATGGCAATGTCTACAAAAATATTGGAAATTATGCAGTCTGAAAGGCATAAAGACGCTGAATATAAGGCACACACATCTGCTTATTTCCGCGATAAATTCAACGTTATGGTTACCTGTAAAGCGGAATGTGGAATGTATCAAAGATTGTGCAATAAAGCTAGCTAGAAAAGCACTTTCAAAGATAATACAAGTTAAAAAATCCAAAAAAAAGTGAAAAACGCTGTATACAGCGAAAGAATGGTGGGTCTGGGTGGAGTTGAACCACCGACCTCATGTTTATCAGACATGCGCTCTAACCACCTGAGCTACAAACCCCAATCTTAAAAGCAATACGCACAAGGGTGAATTAATTGTCAAGTAAAATTTATTTAAAAAAATTAAATCAATCCTAATACTTGCTTTATATAATTAAATTCATTTTCCGCGAGTATGATTGGTTTTTTTTTGCTAGTATTATTTTTTTCTTGCTTTTCATTTTTACTGGATTAATAGAATGGGGTATTAAATGAATAAATATGATAATATCTTCAATATTTGCAAGGGAAATATTAGATTCTAGGGGAAATCCCACCGTGGAAGCGGTGGTGGAAACGGATTCGGGTTTTGTGGGCGTTGCATCAAGCCCATCTGGAGCTTCAACCGGTTCAAAAGAAGCAGTTGAACTGCGCGATCACGATGCAAATTATTGCCATGGAATGGGCGTTTTGGGCGCTGTTGAGAATATAAACGGCGTAATTATGGAGAGTTTAGTGGGGGAAGAGTGTGATAATCAGGCGGAAATTGACGAAATTTTAATTCACCTTGATGGCACTGAAAATAAATCAAAGCTTGGGGCAAATGCAATTTTGGCGGTATCTTTAGCGTGCGCAAGGGCGGCAAGTGAGGCGTATGGCATGCCACTTTATAGATATTTAGGCGGTATTAATGCGAATTTGCTACCGTGCCCTATGATGAATATAATTAACGGGGGGAAGCACGCGGACAACAAGTTGGATATTCAGGAATTCATGATAATGCCCGTAAAAGCAGAGACTTTTAAGGATGCTTTGATGAAGGGGGTGGCGGTTTTTCGCACTTTAAAGGGAATTTTGCATGACAAGGGTTTGAATACAAATGTTGGGGATGAGGGCGGTTTTGCGCCGCAAATTGGCAGCACGAATGAAGCAATTGAGCTTTTATTGACGGCAATTGAGCGTTCCGGATTTAAACCTGGAGTTGATTTTGTTTTGGCTCTGGACTGTGCCGCAAGCGAATTTTTTGACTCAAAAACCAATAAATATCATCTAAAAGGTGATAGTTGTGAGCTGGAAAGCCTTGAACTTATTGAGAAATACAGCGAATTGACTGCGAAATATCCCATTTTTTCAATTGAAGACCCCTTGACAGAAGATGACCACGCAGGATTTATTAAAATGACCGAAAAGTTGGGCAAAAAAGTGCAGATTGTGGGGGATGATCTTTTTGTTACAAATCCAAAGATTTTAACCCGTGGAATAGCGGAAAAAATGGCGAATGCCTTGCTTGTAAAACTCAATCAAATTGGCACATTGAGTGAAACTTTAGAGGCGGTAAAAATTGCAAAAAATGCCGGATATCAAACGATAATATCCCATAGATCCGGGGAAACTGAAGATAATATAATCTCGCATATTGCGGTTGGTTTGAACGCCGGGCAAATTAAAACAGGCTCGCTTTGCAGAAGCGACAGAACAGCAAAATATAACGAATTAATTCGCATTGAAGACAGCGCAAGCGGTTTTGTATATGCGGGCGCGGAAATTTTAAACAAATTTAATTCTTTTAACCAATGATTTCAGTGCATTTACAGGAATTTCCAAGGAATTTTAGCCTCACTTCGGACGGCAAATTGGTGGAAGAAATGTCAAAAGTTCGAGCTATTTGCAGCACAATTCTTTCAATGCGAAAAGACCACAATATTAAGGTTAGAATTCCACTGGCAAGCGTTGTTTTACATGGGGAAAAGCTAGATTTTTTAGGGAAATATCGCGATATTATACTAAGCGAAACAAATATTAAAAATTTGCTATTTGACGGTGATATTTCCAAAGTTGGCTCGGAGGTTTTGCAAATAAATTTCAAGAATTTGGGGCCGAAAATAGGGAAGGGTGTGCAGCAGGTTCTGCAGGCGCATAAGGCCGGGGAGTTTTCAAAAAATGCCGATGGAGCCATTTTGATTGCCGGTTTTGTGATTGAAAAATGCGATTTTTCCATTGCGTTTAAGGCAAAAGAGGGCACGGAGGTGAGGTTTTGCCATGAGGCCGGTTGTGCCATAGATCTTGATATAAATGTAACCGAAGACTTGAAAAATGAAGGAATTATGCGGGATTTTGTGCGCCTGGTACAGCAGGATAGAAAGTTTGCAAATTTTGAAATTCTGGATAAAATTCATATTTCTTGTGAGATTTCTGATGCAAAAGTGCAGTCAATACTCGAAAGTTACAGGGACTATATTCTTGCCCAATGCCTTGCTGCGGATCTTGAATTTAATGCAAAAACCCCTACAGGAACTAGATATTCACATGAACTTTACGATCTGGAAATTGCAATTTTTTTAAGGAAATATGTTTGAACATCGCACGCTTGCAAGGGTTATAAAATTTTCAGGAATAGGCTTGCATTCAGGGAAAATTGCAAATGTAAGGCTGGTTCCAAGCGATATTGGCACGGGAATTCGCGCTATTCGAACTGATATTTTGGATAGAAATAATGAAATCAAACTGGATTATACAAATGTAAGTATTGCAACGTATAGCACGAAAATTTCCAATGAATTCGGGGCTTGTGTGAACACTGTGGAGCATTTGATGGCGGCAATTTGGGCTATGAAAATATCCAATTTAACAATTGAAATTGATGCAGAGGAAATGCCGATTATGAACGGTTCCGCGCAGGAATTTGTATTTTTGCTTGAAGCTGCAGGCGTTTTGAAACAAGGTGCGGTGCGTGCAATTGCGAAAATTAACAGGAAAATATGCGTAAATTATGATGATGGGCGGGAGATTTCCGTAGAGCCCGCGGATAATTTTATTGCAACTTTTCATCTAAATGACTTGGCAAAAATTATTGCAAGCGGGTCTGGCTATACCTTTAACGATGCCAAGCAAAGTTTTATTAACGATATTTCGCTTGCCAGAACTTATTGCAAAATGTCCGATGTGGAAAAGCTAAAAGCCGCGGGGCTTGCCGGCGGAGGCGGGCTTCACAATGCGATTGTTGTTGACGGCGAAACTGTGCTAAATAGCGGGGGTTTGCACTATAATAATGAGTTTGTTCGGCATAAAATTCTAGATCTAATAGGCGATTTTGCCCTTTGCGATTATTACATTGCCGGGCATTTTACGGGTAAAAATTCCGGGCATGAAATGAATAATAAGCTGATGCGTGAGATTTTTGCAGCTTCCGAAAATTTCACAATTACCCAATAAACACGGCACAATATTGATATTCACTTTATTTTGTAGAAAAAAACTTGAAGTTAAAAAAAGTTGTAGTTTGTTGTATTGATTTGTGAAAAGTACATGAATACAAATAGAAATACCGTGGCAGATTTGGATGCCGTGCTTGGCGCAAAATTTCCTATATTGAACGAGGGTTTTATTTGCATTGTTGATTACATGGGGTGTGATTTTGACATTGCAAATGCCGCGCGCGTTTCCTATGGAAAGGGCACAAAAACGGTCAATCAGGACGAGGGTTTGATTCGATATTTGATGCGTCACCATCACACAACACCTTTTGAAATGTGTGAAATAAAGCTTCACTTGAAGATGCCAATTTTCGTTGCGCGCCAGTGGATGAGGCACAGAATGGCAAATATTAACGAAATTTCCGCCAGATATTCAATTATTAAAGACGAATATTACGTTCCGGAATTGGAAAGAATGGCGCAGCAGTCTAAAATTAATAACCAGGGAAGCGGGGAGGTTTTACCCATTAATTCTGCGGAAAAATGCCAAGATATTATGGAAAATCAGTGCGCCGGTGCTTTTGAAAATTACGCGCAATTGCTGGATAGTGAAAGTTTGGCGCGCGAACTTTCGCGAACAATTTTGCCACAATCAACCTATACTGAATTTTTTTGGAAAATTGATTTGCATAATTTATTGCACTTTTGCAGGTTGCGTGCAGATTCCCACGCGCAGTATGAAATTCGTGTTTATGCCCTGAAAATACTGGAAATTTTAAAGCTTTGGGTACCGGTTACTTATCAGGCTTTTGTGGATTATAGGTTAAATTCCATGGCGCTTTCATTCCCGGATATTGAGGTGCTAAAAACCCTTATAGATATTGAAAAAACTAGGAATTACATTGAGGAGAATAGGGAAAGCAAGAAGGGTGATGTGAAGGAATTGTGTAAAAAATTAGAAGATTTATTGACATAATATGATAGAATTATTATATACAATTGGTGATAATAAATATATAAAAATTGCCGCTGAACACTGTAAAAAAGCTGCTGAAATTAGCAGATTTTACAATATTTTACCGGTATTTTTGCTATTTTGGCCATGCGTTTGGGGGTTGTGCCTGGGGTATAACGAATATATCTCAAAAATAGCCATGCTGAAGGCTGTTGTCATTTTTTTCATTGGCGCAGTGGCGGGGCGCTCTTTCGGGTGCATTGTGAACGATATTATAGATAAAGACATAGATATCGGCGTTGAAAGAACGAAAAATCGCGCGATTGCATCGGGCAGGGTTTCGGTGAAATATGCAGTGATTGTAGCTATATTTTGGTTGTTGATTGGGCTATTTTGCCTTTCATTTCTGAATTCAATGGCATATTTATTTGTTATAGCCGGCGTGTGCCTTGCAATTATTTACCCATTTACAAAGCGATTTTTAAAAAGCCCCCAGATAATTCTCGGAGCCGCGTTTAATATTGGAATATTTGTTGGCTATTCTGCAATTTACAAAACAATTTCAAATAGTTGTGTGGCGCTTTATTTGGCGGGAATTTACTGGACTTTATTCTACGATACAATTTACGCAACAGCAGATTTGGAAGACGATTTGCGCCTTGGAATTAATTCCACAGCCACCAGATATGTGGACGATATTCCAAATTTTGTTTTTAAATGCGCGATTATGACGGTTGGGTTGTTGGTAACTTCGGGAATTTTGGCAAATATGCCCTGGCAATATTACATATTCACCCCGATAATTTTTCTAGAATTCGCGAAAATAACGCTACATTTTAAACGCGAAACCCGCTCAATTTCCTATTGCTTTAATAGAAATTCGCTGATTGGCGGGCTAATTGCCTTGCAAATATTCATTGGAAAATGCTTTTATGGATAGAGATTCCCTGACTAAAAAGTTGATATACCAAAGCAATCACAGGGGTTGTAAGGAATTGGATTATGTTTTGGGGCGTTTTGCTACGCTGGAAAATTTTGCCCAAATGGAATTGGAAATGCTGATTTTATACACAGAAATGCTGGAGCTAAACGACTGGGATTTGTATAATATGCTAACAATGAAGGCGGAAAGTGGTAAATTTGAAGCATTAATGGCGACTATTTTACATGCCCATTCACAGAAATGCTGGAGCTAAACGACTGGGATTTGTATAATATGCTAACAATGAAGGTGGAAAGTGGTAAGTTTGAAGAGGTAATTTCAACTATTTTACATACCCATTCCATTGCTCGCACCTTTTGCAGTAGCGGGTAATACATTGAATTGCGTGCTCATCTCATTCCCCGTTGCCATACCTACATTTTGCGCTTCAAGCGCTTGAGTCATTGGCGTATTACATTTAATTGTATCGCCTAAATTTGATCTTTTTAAACCACCAAATGCACCGCTTGCATTGTCTACCGTGCTCTCAATTTTTGCATCCAGCACCCCCTCTATAACCGACTTACCCAAGGGGCTTTGCAAACTCTCTCCAAGCGGGGTTTTTGGCAGTGATTCCTGTCCAAAACTTCCATGTTGAACAAGGCTTTCTCCAAGCCCACCACCTCCACTAGGGGGTGCGCCTCCACCGCCCAAGGAACCTCCACCGCCACCGGTTAAACCTTGAGCAAATAAACTTTGACCTGCGTCTTGAGACATAAATTAAACTTAAGAAAACACCTTTTGTTCCTGTGTATTTTGAAAATCAGATCTATGGTAAAGCACAATGTCTTTTGGGCTTACTTTTACAAATCTGTCTTGTTTGATAAATCTTTGCAGGTTGCTACGGGATTGATTTTTTAAGATCTCCACTTCAAGTGATTCGATGTTGCGTTCCTGCGCTGCAATTTGACTTTTTAGCGTAAAAATTGACTTATTTGTGGAATACATTCGCTCTCTAAATGAGAAAAATGCAACAAGGTGAAAAATTGTAAAGAAAACCAACCCAACTAAAATTAAAAGTGCTTTATTGCTATAAATATCCTCCATTGGAAATAAAAAATTACACCTATATATAATAGCTAAAGATGTAATATGCAAGTTTTTTTTCTTGACATTAGAATTTTTTCTTTCAGGGTTTTATTTGTGTGATAAAAATATCATGAAAATAGCGCTGTTTACCTTAATTTTTGTGCTTTTTGCGAGCAATTCCAGGGCGGAAACAGGTGGTGCGCGTGATTATATCGTTGGCGTTGCTGACGGAATTTTTAAAACTATAACAGACAAAAATATACCGCTTGCCAAGCAAAAAACAATGCTAATTGAAAGATTTTCTGGGGAAATTGACTTTGATTGGAACGCAAGGGCGGCAGCTGGGATTTTTTGGCGCGAAATGAATGATCCGCAGCGCAAGGATTTTACACAAAATTATCGCGATTTTCTAATTCGCACCTGGATTCCTAAATTTCAAGGATATCGCGGAGAAAGCTATAAAATTCCTGCCGGGGAGTACCCCGAAGACCCTGATGCACTAGTTCCAATTGTTGTAAAACTCAAGGATGGTACTAATATAAATATAGAGCTTCGAGTGAGAAAAAAGCCCGAAGGATATAAGGTTTTGGATATTTCTGCAGAGGGTATAAGCATGGCGCGAACCTATAATGCCCAATTTACTGAATATATGTCAAAAAATGGCATTGATGCCTGCATTTCTTATTTAAAATCTCCAAAAAATAAATAGCATAATTTACTTGATTATTATTTTTTTACAGCGATTGTTACTTGCTTTTGGGTTTAAAAAGTGCAGACAACGCGTGATTATTCTAAATTTATAGACGTTGGGTTAATATTCGAGAAACGGCGAATTGAACTCGGCATGGATATTGAAACTATTGCTGAAAACCTTAAAATTAGCCAGGAAATACTGATGAAAATTGAGTCTGGCGACGTGCAAAATATTTTGGATAAAATATACTACGAGGGCGTGGTTACAAAATATGCCGGGCTTGTGGGGTTGAAATCTGACAAAATATTATCATATATATCTACAGATATTAAGCTTTTTGGAAGGGATAATGAACGCAGAATTATGTCACTTCGCTATCAGGGAAAAGAAAAAAAAGACACTATTTCGATGCGCATTATATTTATAATAGCTGCTGTTTGTGCTGTAATTTTAGTTATAAACACGGCGGTAAGGAAAAATCAGGCCGTAATTAAGGTTTCGGAATATCTGGGCAGCGATGCAAAATACTAATAGGAAAAATAATTGAAAATTTTTTAAAAAATACTTGCAAATTAAATTGTGTGGTTTAGTCAATAGTGAAATTAACATTTTTTGTAATTTAATATGAAAGAAAAATTTGAACGAACAAAGCCCCACGTAAACGTTGGGACTATTGGTCACGTAGATCATGGTAAAACTACTCTTACTGCTGCTATTACTAGCGTTTTATCAAAACAAGGTGGTGCTAAAGTGGTGGCTTATGATCAAATTGATAAGGCTCCTGAAGAAAAAGCTCGCGGTATTACTATTGCAACTGCTCACGTTGAATATGAAACTCTAAATCGTCACTATGCACACGTGGATTGTCCTGGACACGCCGACTATATTAAGAATATGATTACTGGTGCAGCGCAAATGGATGGTGCTATATTGGTGGTTTCTGCAACCGATGGTCCGATGCCTCAAACAAGAGAGCATATCTTACTTGCTCGTCAAGTTGGCGTACCTAGTATGGTTGTATTTTTAAATAAATGCGACATAGCTGATGCTGATATGTTGGAATTGGTTGAAATGGAGGTGAGTGAGTTGCTTGAAGCACAGGGTTTTATGAATACTCCTATTGTTCGCGGTTCTGCCCTTGGCGGTCTAAACGGTGAAGCTCAATGGGTTGAGCAAATTCAAAAATTAATGGAAGCTGTGGATTCTCACATTCCAACACCTACTCGTGATACCGATAAACCTTTCCTGATGTCAGTGGAAGATGTTTTTTCTATTCCTGGTCGCGGAACTGTTGCAACTGGCCGTATTGAAACTGGTATTGTTAAGGTTGGAGAGGAAATTGAAATTATTGGTATTCGTGATACTCAAAAAAGTATTGTTACCGGTGTTGAAATGTTTAGAAAATTACTTGATCAAGGTCAAGCTGGTGATAATGTTGGGCTGCTTTTACGTGGTATCGACAGGGAGGCTATTGAAAGGGGTCAAGTTTTGGCTAAACCTGGTAGTATAACTCCGCATAAAAAGTTCAAAGCAACTGTGTATATTTTATCGAAGGAAGAGGGCGGAAGGCATACTCCTTTCTTTAATAAATATAGACCACAGTTTTACTTTAGAACAACTGATGTAACTGGTGAAGTTACCTTGGAAGGTTCTGCGGAAATGGTAATGCCTGGGGATAATGTTCAAGTTTTGGTTGAATTAATTACTCCAATTGCTATGGACATTGGTCTAAGATTTGCTATTCGTGAAGGTGGTAGAACTGTTGGCGCTGGTCAAGTCGCTGAAATTATTGAATAATAAAATATATATTTTATTACCAAGGGTGGCTCGCAAGAGTCACCTTTTTACTTTATGCAACAAGATTTGAAAATATACCATTACAAATTTGCTATTTTTTTTATTAAAAATAAAAAATATTTTTTTCTTGATTATTAGTTATATAATTGTATTCAATAGTGTATTTTGCTTTATTGGCGTATGTTAAACAATATGAATTTCCCAAAACATACTAGTGATTTGGTAAACTATTTGGTTCCAATGGTTATTGAACAAACTGGCAGGGGCGAGAGGTCTTTTGATATATATTCCAGGTTGCTCAAAGAGCGTGTTATCTTTCTTTCCGGGGGGTTTAATGACGATATGTCTACCCTAATAGTTGCCCAATTGTTGTTTTTGGAATCTGAAAATCCTGACAAAGATATCTGGATGTACATTAATTCTCCGGGTGGCGTTGTAACTTCCTGCCTTGCAATTTACGACACAATGCAGTTTATTCGTCCAAATATTTGCACGGTTTGCATAGGGCAAGCTTGTTCCGCAGGTTCTGTTATTTTAGCAGCGGGAACGGCGGGAAAACGATATATTTTACCCCACGCGCGCGTGATGATTCACCAGCCAAGTGGCGGTTTTTCGGGTCAGGCAACGGATATTGAAATTCATGCACGAGAAATGGCAAATGTGAAGAAAACCCTGAACAATATTTTCGTGAAACACACCAAGCAAAAACTTTCCGTTGTTGAATCTAGCATGGAAAGGGATAATTTTATGAGCGCCGAAGATGCACTAAAATTTGGAATAGTGGATCATATTATTGAAAATCGAAGTAAGGTGGTTATTGAGGAATAGTTTTAGAAATGTATGGCTATTGATATAAAAAAACAAAATAATGCTGTTCTTTATTGCTCATTTTGCGGTAAAAGCCAGAAAGATGTAAAAAAACTGATTGCCGGGCCAAATGTTTTTATTTGTAACGAGTGCATTGATCTGTGTCATGATATAGTGAAGGAGGAAATAGAGCAAGTTGGTGGGAAAAAGAGTAAAGCTGAAATTCCAACGCCAGAGCAAATGAAATCAATGCTTGATGAATATATAATCGGGCAGGAAAGTGCAAAAAAAGCAATATCTGTTGCAGTTTACAATCATTATAAGCGCATTCATATCAAAGATTACGAAATGAAACCGGACTTAAAAGACGTAAAAGTTAGCAAATCAAACGTTATTGTTGTGGGTCCAACTGGAACCGGGAAGACTTTAATTGCCCAAACCGTGGCAAAAATTATCAATGTTCCATTCGCAATATCTGACGCAACAACTCTTACAGAGGCGGGTTATGTTGGCGAAGACGTGGAAAATGTTGTGGTAAAATTGCTGCAAAATGCCGATTATGACGTGGAAAAAGCTCAAAATGGTATTATATACATTGACGAAATTGACAAAATTTCCAAGAAAAGTGATGGGCCTTCAGTTACCAGGGACGTTTCCGGTGAGGGGGTGCAGCAGGCTTTGTTGAAAATTGTTGAGGGAACTGTGGTTTCCGTTCCGCCTCAAGGGGGAAGGAAGCATCCAAATCAAGAATTTATCCAAGTAAACACTGAAAATATTCTATTTATCGTTGGCGGTGCGTTTGCTGGAATTGAAAAAATTGTAACCACAAGAATGGCAGGTAAAACTTCCATAGGTTTTGGTGCAACGGTAATCAATAAAGATGAAATTGACATAAGCAGCATTATGCGCGGAATTGAGGTTGAAGACGTGATGAAATATGGCTTAATTCCTGAATTTATTGGGCGTTTTCAGATCTTGGTTGCGCTAACAGATTTAACCGAAGAGGAAATGGTAAGGGTACTAAATGAGCCGAAAAATGCGCTTATTAAGCAATATAGAAAGCTTTTCGCCATTGACAATATTGAACTTACTTTCACCCATGAATCGCTAATTGAAATTGCAAAACTTGCAAAAAAACGCAAGACTGGGGCGCGGGGTTTGCGTGCAATTTTGGAAAATACCCTTAATAACACTATGTATTATTCCCCAAGCAGGAAAGATATTGTGGAAATTGTGATAGACAAAAATGCTGTGCTGGGTTTGGCGGAGCCAAAAATGGTGTTTACCAAGCCAGAGGTTGCAAAAAAACCGGAGGAAAAACAAAAACAATCTTCCCAAGCGCAGGTTAAATCTAAAAATACAGCCAATTCAAGCAAGAGTGAAGCGTAATATTTTGCAAAAAGATCTTTTCCATGGGGTAAAATGGGAAAGATCTGCAATTTATGACATATTTTACAAAAATTCAAGTATCATAAGGCTTTTCTGCTAATTTCTTACCATATAATACCATTAAAATATCTTGTGCATTACAAATATTTTCACTTTTTTTATAAAAAATATA
This sequence comes from Rickettsia typhi, assembly GCA_945898725.1. Lineage (GTDB taxonomy): Bacteria > Pseudomonadota > Alphaproteobacteria > Rickettsiales > Deianiraeaceae > CAMDIK01. Next base: position 109,588 of record CAMDIK010000001.1, on the reverse strand, counting down.
CTTTTTTGCAAAAAAAAGCTTGACTTTTCCATTTTATACCACAACATACCATATGTTACCATCTGTAGCGAAGTTGCGTTTGCAAGGTAGAAGAGAGAATCTTGCTATTGCAGCGGGTCTACTACTTATTTTGGTGTTTGTGGTAACGTTTAAAGGAGGTGCGGCTTCGGCCGGTAGTTTTAAAGGAGGTGGTTCTTGGCTTTTTGTCTATTGTTTTATATGTCTCTTTTCATTTCAACATATAAAAATAAAGTAGATAAAAAGCTAAGGGTTTCCGTGCCAGCGCAATTTCGGTCGGCAATTTCCGACAGCGCATTTCAGGGAATTATCGCCTATCGCTCAATAATTAACGATTGCATCGAAGGGTGCAGCCTTGAAAGGCTTGAAAATTTAACCGCTTTAATTGATAATTTAGATCCATTTTCCAGCGAAAAAGATGCATTTGCAACTTCTGTGCTTGGTGGAAGTTATCAGTTGCAATTTGATCCGGAGGGCAGGGTGCTTTTACCGCAGGATCTTGTCTGCGATTTGCAAATTGAGGAAACTGCTGTATTTATTGGAAAAGGTCACACATTTGAAATCTGGAATGAAGCAAAATTTGAAGAACATATTGTAAAATCTCGCCAAATTGCATTTGAAAATCGCGATAAATTAAGGAATAATAGATAAAATTACTAATTCACTTGACATTGTATGAAAAATATGCTATAATCTTATAGTTCTTATAGTTTTCAATAGAATAAATAATGTCAACATTGTCAATAATAGCTATTAATCTTGCTAAGCTTATTTGGGGTAGAATATCTTCTGATACACCCTCCACTGTTATCATGGCGGATAACGCTTCACACGTAGATTCATTTATACCAGAAATACCTGATTCAAATAGTTATTGTGCTCAGCTTGGTGTGATCAAACCAGGTAAAGGCATGCCTGGTGTGGCTATTTCAATGAATTACAACCAAGGCAAACAGAAAAAAATATCTATAGACTTAAGCGAGTCAGAGGATGTGGGTGACGAGTGTATTGTAAATAAAATACCTATTTTTGCCGCCAAAATACCTATTTTTGCCAACGAACGTGAAGTTGAACTGCGCTCCGTCATAGAAAAGGGTGCGGATGATCTTGAAAAAGGTTTTAGAGTGGGGGAGGGTCAAAGTTTGGAAGAATCTAAAAAACGTAGGGAAGCGCGCGTTATTTACTTTCAATGTGAAGATACACGGAGTAAATACAAACACGAGCAAGGAATCTATTATCAAAAAATCCCTACAACTAATGACACGAAGGTAAAATGGGAATCACTTAAGGAAGCTCCTAAAATTAACAATCCATGTGTATATGCTATAGAAGATACACTCGAAAATACAATGAATGCAGCAACAAAAAGCTTGCATGCATGGTGTAAATTTGAAAAAATACCCTTCACACTTAGCCAAAGGCAACCCAATCCAACTTCTGACGAATTGACGCAAAAAGGAACGGGTGCTTGGATAAATAATAAGAATAGCATAATCTTCAATAAAAACATGAAAATCACTGTATCTGCGAATTATAAACCCAGAGAGTTTTTCGATACCGATCCTTATGCATGCAAACCTAAAGAAAAAGCACCAGAGGCACCACAATCGAGATGCAATTGTATTTGTGAGAGCGATGAAGCTCCAAGCAACACGCCAAATGCTGAAAAAGCACTCATCTGCACTAGCGCTTTAGAGCTATCTAATACCTACATAAGCAATTGTACTCCACACCCAATGCTGCGTTGCTTTGCAAAGTTTAAATCTTTACCTAAATCTGATGGAACGCCAGATAGTTTTGAAAGTCTTTTAAAAAAGCAGAGAAGTCAACTGTCACTCTGGCAACGCATTTGGGGTTAAGCAATTACGCCATATAACCCCGTAAAACTTCAGGAATTTCGAACTTACCCTCTGCCGTTTGAAAATTTTCCATAATTGCAATGATGGTTCGCCCAATTGCAAGCCCGGAGCCATTTAGCGTGTGAACATAGCCTTTTTGCCCCGATTCTGACTTAAATCTTGCCATCATTCGCCGCGCTTGAAAGTCTAAAGTGTTGGAACAGCTGGAAATTTCACGATATTTCCCTTGCCCGGGAAGCCAAACTTCTATGTCGTAAGTTTTGCTTGCGGAAAACCCAGTATCCTGCCCGGCTAAAATGCAAACTCTGTAATGCAAGCCCAATTTTTGCAAAATATTCTCCGCCGCTGCAAGCATTCTGTCGTGTTCCTTGTTAGATTCTTCAGGCATTGTGATGGAAACAAGCTCAACTTTTGAAAACTGATGCTGGCGTAACATTCCTGCTGTGTCTTTGCCTGAAGACCCTGCTTCGCTGCGAAAACATTGTGAATATGCGCAAAATCTCATTGGTAATTTTTCACTGCTAATAATTTGACCATTCACCAAATTGGTAAGTGGAACTTCCGCCGTTGGAATAAGATAAAACCCGTCAGTTGTTTGATATCCGTTGTCAAATTTCGGCAATTGCCCCGTGCCATAAAGCGCATTTTCATTTACAAGATGCGGAACATAGTGTTCAATATAGCCAAATTCTTTTGCGTGCGTGTCTAGCATGAAATTTTTTAGCGCGCGCTCAAGCCTTGCAAGCTGCGATTTTAAAATCACAAAACGGCTGCCGGAAATTCGCACCGCCTCTTCAAAATTCATTTGCCCGGATTTTTCGCCTATAATATAATGTTCCAGCGGGGTGAAGGAAAATTCGCGTTTTGCCCCGTGTTTCTTGATTTCCAGGCTGTCTTCTTCGCCGCCTTCAGGCACGCAATCTTGCAAAATATTGGGAATTGTTGACAAAATTTCGCGCATTTCCTCTTGAAGCGCTGAATCTTGCGCCTGGAGAGCTGTTAATTTAGCCTTATTTTGCTCCGATTCTACCAGTAAATCTTCTACATTTCCTGCTTCTTTTCCGCCTTTAATTTTACCTATTTTTCCGGCTAATTCGTTCTGTTTTGCTTGTAAATTTTGAGTATTTGTCATCACTTCGCGCCTTTTTTCGTCCAGCGAGACTATAAAATTTATGTCCACATTTACCCCTCTTTTTTGCATTATTTCCCTGTAATAATCAGGGTTTTTACATATTTTTGATATATCGAGCATTTTGCTAATAAAATATAAAAATATTAAAAAATGAAATTATTAATTTACAATAAAAATTTTTACTATACACTGATGCTAAATGTTAAGTATTCATGAATAAAAAAACAAAAAAAGATGACATTTTAGACTTTAATGGCGTGATTTTGAAAGAGTTGGGACATCTAAAATTCCAGGTAAATTTGGAGGGAGATAGGGTTATAATTGCTCATCTTAGCGGTAAATTAAAGAATAATAAAATTAAAATCACCCAAGGAGACAAGGTAAGGGTTGAATTTTCCTTGTATGATTTGAATAATGGAAGAATTGTTTATAGATACTAATGATGGACTATATTGACTTATGCTGGTTGAATTTTTGGCACTATTTTTCGGTGTCCATGACCGCGAATTATTACTATGATTTTTTTAGGCTTTACCCGGAATATTTTACCTCTCATGTAAAATGTTTGCTGATTATTTCAGAGTTTTGCGCTATTTCCTGCTTGAGTTTAACGGGATTTTTTGCTTCAAAATGGATTATTTTTGACAAAAATCTTAAGCCCGGAAAATATATTAATTTTCCCTGTGTGCCGATTTTCACGCTTTGCTGCGTGATTACAATGTTTACATCTGTTTTTGCGTTTTTTGCCGGTGTTGCTTGGAAAAATCGCCCACAATATGCCGTTTTTTCCTTGGTATTATTCACTTCATTGCGCCTGACCTGCAACTGCTTTGGATATTTCGTAGTTTGAGATATTTTCCAGAAAAACCCCCGCAAATTCCCTTATATCTGTTGATATTTTAAGGGATTCCAGTGAGCAAATTCCAAAATCTTTTATGCCGCAGGGAACTATTCCGGAAAATTTTGATAAATCCGGCGAAATGTTGATTGAAATTCCATGGTATGATATTCCGCCAGAAATTCGCACGCCAATTGCGGCGATTTTCTCGTATTTTCCGGCATTATTCACCCAAATTCCCGTCATTTTTTCTATTCTTTCGCCTTTTATTTTATAAAAATCCAGCGCTGCAATCGCCATTTCCTCTAAAAAATGCACGAATTTATGCACGTCTCCTTGGAAATTTTTGCGAATATCCAGCATAAAATAGGCAATTAATTGCCCGGGGCCGTGGTAAGTAACTTTTCCGCCGCGATTTGTGTGAACAACCGGAATTGAGGGCTCTAAAACATCGGAAATATTGCCCAAACCCCCGATGGTATATACGTTTTCGTGCTGTAAAAGCCAAATTGTGTCGCTTTGACTGCGATTTTTGATGCAATTTACAATATTATTCATATTTTTCAGGGCTTTTTCGTAGTTTATAACCTGATCCGCCTGGTTGATAATTTGCATATTTTTGATATTTTACATTAAATGCTTGATTACTAAAAAATATATTGCAAGTTTTTGTTGAAAAATTATTTTTCCTATGATTACGCTGGATAAATGCGCGATTGGCGTAAAATATATTGTGATGGAAATTGTAAATTTTGACCCACGGGGGTTGGAAATTTTTTTCTCGTTCAATATCAAGAAAAATTCCATTATAACACTGGAAAATAAAAGTCTTTTTGGGCTTTTGCTGAAGGCTTCGGTGAGTTCTGAAGTGGACTATATTTCCTTTATGATTCACAAAAAAGATGCGAAAAATATTTTAGTACAAAAATATGAATAATGTTAGTAGTTACAAGCGAATTCTTGTGGTTGGAAGACCAAATGTTGGCAAAACTTCTATAATAAATTGCCTGGCAGGTTGTAATTTAAAAGTTGGAAATTTCGCTGGAGTTACAACGGATTTAGCCGAAGTTATGCTGAAATATAAGAGTGTAATTTTTAGTTTTATTGACACTCCGGGCATATATTCGTTAAATAATGCGATGAGCAGGGATGAAAAAACCACTGTAAATGCTATAAAAAATGTAGGTTCGTATGATATTATTTTGAATGTAATTGATGGCACAAAGCCGGAGATTGACCTGCTGCTAACCCGCGAGATTTTACAGGCAATTCCTGGAAAAAAGCTTGTTTTATGCTTTAATTCCGTAGAGGCTGCGCAAAATTCGGGAATTGAGATTGATTTGGACGAAATTTCCAGTAAATCCCGCATTCCTGCTGTGAAAATTTCATCGTGCAATTTGCTAAAACATTGCGATGACGGGTTGCTGGACATGCTGGCGGACTTGAACCCGGCGGATAATACAAAAACCTTTCCCAACCTGCTTGTAAATATCACAAAAAAGACAAAATCGCCAATAAAATCAGGCAAATTTTTCAATGGCACAAGGGTACTGGACTATATTTTCTTGCACAAAATTTTGGGGCTTCCCTGCTTTATTTTCATTATGTTGGGAATGTTTAAGGCTGCTTTTTCCTTGAGCGATGTCATAAAAGACTGGATGGGCGTGGTTGCTGGATGCCTATTTAACGCCGTGGAAATTGTGGTAAAACACCAGGAAATATCGAATATTATCAACAATGGAATTTTCCAGGGCGTGTTTAGTTTACTACAATTTTTGCCAAGTATTATGATCCTGTTTTTTTGCATAAATTTGCTGGAAAAAAGCGGATATATGGCGCGCGTTTCGTTTTTAATGGACAGTTTTATGCGCGTTTTTCGCTTAAGCGGAAAGGCGGTTATTCCATTGGTTACGGGGTTTGGGTGTTCTATTCCCGCTTATCTTTCGGTTAGAATTTTGCCAAGTAAAATTCAGCGAATTTCCGCTATGTTTGCTATAGGTTTTATGACTTGTAGCGCGAAATTTACATTCTTTATGCTGCTTGTTGGCAGTCTTTTTTCGGCAAAAGTTGCGCCTTATGTGTTGCTTGGAATATATATAATTAGCGCGGTAACCGGGCTGCTAATTTCGCTGTTAATTAACGTGGTTGCTGGGGGAAAGCCCAATAAAATCAAGCATATTCCTTACTTAATGGAGATGCCGAAGTATCGTTTTCCGAATTTAAAGCAGGTGTTTTATGCCGTTCAGCACGAGGTTGTGATGTTTGTGAAAAAGGCGGGAACTTTCATCATTATTTTCTCTTCTGCGCTGTGGTTTTTGTCGAATTACCCGGTGAAAAATAGCTATTATGAGAAATATTCGCTGGCAGAAAGCGCGCAAAATTCGCATTTAATGCAAGAGCTAAAAAAAGAGCGGCTTGAAAACAGTATTATTGGCAGAATTGGCGAGGTTATTTCCCCAATTTTCGCCCCGCTTGGGTTTGATTGGCGCATGAATATTTCTGTGATTTCAGGGCTGATTGGGAAGGAAATTGCCGTGGTTTCACTGGGTGTTTTGTATAATTCGAACCTAGATGTTGAGGACGAAAGTTCCTGGAAAAAGTCAGATTTTAACATTCGAAAATACGCTTCAATGCCCGCGTGCCTTAGTTTTATTACGTTTTTTATGTATTATATTCCCTGCATTTCCGCGGCAACAACTTTCGCAAAAGAGGCAGAATACAAAAATGCAACGATATACCTGATTGCAACCACAACAATTATTGCCTGGATTGCTGCATTTTTGGTGTATCGCCTTGCAGTTTTTTGCGGAATGTAGTCTAAATTTACCCTGTATTTACTGGTAATTTTATAAATCAACCTCCAGAATTTCAACCGTTGCGCGCACCTTGAACCCGCATTTGTATTTTGAACACAGGCGAATTAGTTTTTTGTAGTCCAGCAGTGCGATGTTGCCTGATTTTTCGTCATCGCGCGCGACTTCCGTTGCATCGCTTGAAAATTTTGATGTTGTAATGAAAATTCCCTTGGCCTTTTGCTTGGATAAAATATGCAAAAAAGCCTGTAAATCCTTGGAAGTTACGGGGTTTCCTTCGGAATATCGCTTGGCTTGTATGTAAATTTTATCGCGAATTCCCAGCTCGTCCGTGTAAATTACTCCGTCAATTCCGCCATCGCGCACGCGAATTTCTCTTTTGCTGGCAACGCCATAGCCCATTTTTTCTACTAATTTCGCGCAAAAATCTTCAAAATATTCCCAGTCCATTTGGCGTAATTTTTGGATAAATTGCGCTTCGGTTTCTTGTTTTATTGCATCAATTGCGCCTTCCAGGTCAAACTCTTCTTCACCATCTTCCTCGGAATTTTCCAATGTTGACGCGGGATTTGCCTTGTTTACATTCCAATTTTTTAGGTAGTTGGGCGAATTTTCTTTAAGATATTTATCATCTAATTTCGCGCCGTTTTTTTGAACATCCTCCAGCGCTTTTCGCCCCAAATCTGTAATTTGATAGTGAAATTTTGCGTCACTTTTTTCGATATATTCCGCCTTGATTAAAAAAGTAAAAGCCCAACCCACGCGATCTTCAAGCCTATTTCCGCCGGTTTTCAGCTTTTCATTCATATCTTCTTCGGTTAATTTGAAGCGCAATTTGGCATTTTTTCTAATCGGTTCGCGAAGCTCATCACTATTTCTACGATAACCTTTGCCATCTTGCATTTGCGCAAGAATTAAAGGCAAAAAATTGTACCAAGTTGGAATTGCCATTCGATAAGATTACTCTTATTTGTTGAACATTTCGCTAAGTTTTTCAGAAAATCCTGCGTGCTTGCTTGCAAATTTAACAACCTGGTCAACTTTTGTGTTGATTGCATTCGCACTTGGGTTCCAAGCCGGGTGAGACAATGGGCACGAGTCAAGTTTGATTGTTTCGCCGTCTTTTCCGTAGGTTGAATAGGTTTCAATTTTATTTCCCGCGGTGTCAATTATGGTTATTTTGTGATAACCTGGAAGATTTTCACTCAAATCTTGCACCATACCTGCTTTTTCTTTTGAATTCGTTTTTTTCATGTCAAAAATATTCACACATAAGTTTAGATTACCATATATAAATAAAAGTCAACGAAATTTTATTGCTTTTTACTTTTTTATATGCAATATTTGGTTTCTACAATTATTTGTGACTGAAAAATGACAGATGAAATCAAAAAGCCAAGAAAGCCTAGGGCTAAAAAAACCACAGGCGGCGAGGGTGTTGCGGTGGAAAATAGCCTGTCCAGGCTTGAAAAAATACAAGATATAAAGGGTATGCCGGTGGTTCCCGTGCGCGATATAGTTATGTTTCCCGGGTTGATAATCTCATTATTTATTGGCAGAAAAAGGTCGATAAATGCTACAAATATTGCCCTTGCCGGCTCACGAAACATCGTGCTTGTAACGCAAAAAGATTCAAATAAAGACGAGGTAAATGCTGAAGATATACCAAATATCGGCACGCTTGGCGTAATTTTGCAATGCATTGTTTTGCCCGATGAAACCGTGAAATTGCTTGTAGATTGCACACATAGAGTGCTTGTGGACAGATATTATTTTGCAGACCCAATTACCTGTGATGGGCAGGTTGTAAAAGATGTTATACTTGATATAAGCCGTGCGGAGGTCTACTCTCGTTCTTTGGTTGAAGATTATGAAAAATATGCAGCTTTAAACAAGAAAGTTCCAATGGACTCAACCAAAAATGTGAATGCTGCGGTAGATTTATCCACATCTTGCGACATTGTTGCATCATATTTAACAATAAAAGACGAGAAAAAGCTTGATATTTCAACCACAATTAACCTGGAAGAAAGGGTGAAAAAAGTTTTGCATACGCTAAATTTTGAAATGAACATTCTGAAAGCTGAAAAAGAATTGCACGATATGGTGCGGTCTCACATGGATAAAAATCAGAAAGAATATTACCTAAATGAGCAGATGAAGGTGATAAAAAAAGAGCTGGGCGAACACGATGATGTTGAGGTTTTAATTGATAAATATCGCGCGCTTATGAAGCAAAAACCCGGGCTTACTAAAGAGGCAATCACTAAAATTGAAGATGAGTTCAAGAAATTGCGCCACACGCCAACTATGTCTTCTGAAGCGGGAATTTCCAAGTCATACCTTGATTGGATTTTGAATTTACCCTGGAAAGAGTTCGGTAAAAAAGATGTTTCCGTGCATAATGCCAAAGAAATTTTAAGCGGTTCACACTATGGAATGAACAAAATTAAAGAGCGCGTTTTGGAATATATCGCGGTGCAAAAAAGCTCAAATAAAGCCGGCGGAACTGTGATTTGTCTGTACGGACCCCCAGGCGTTGGAAAAACTACTCTGGTTCGCACAATTGCGGCGGCAATGGGCAGGGAATATGTGAAAATTTCCCTTGGCGGACTTCACGATTCTTCAGAATTATTCGGGCATATTCGCACATATATCGGTGCGCTTCCGGGAAGAATTATCAAGGGAATGAAAAAGGCTAAAGTTTCCGATCCGCTTATTCTGCTTGATGAAATTGACAAAATGTCTTCTGACTACAGAGGTGACCCCGCCGCTGCCATGTTGGAAATTTTGGATCCGGAACAAAATGCCGCATTTTATGACCATTACATGGAAATTGGCTATGATCTTTCAAATGTTGTGTTCATTGCAACTGCGAATAGTTTGAATTTTTCCCCGCCACTTCGCGACAGAATGGAATTAATGCACGTTCCTAGTTATTTAGAGCAAGAAAAGCGTGAAATCGCGAAGAAATACATACTTCCAAAGCAGATGAGCTTTTGCAATTTATCTGAAAAAAACCTGCAAATTTCCGATGATGCAATTAGCTATGCTATTCAAAAATATACCCGTGAGGCTGGCGTTCGCGAGCTTGAAAGGTGTGTTGCGAAAATTGCACGCAAGGTTGTTGTGAAAAAAATGGAGTACATGGAAGATCAAAATAATCCTAAAATTTCGCAAGATTTAGTTCTAACCCCCGATGAAACAGGTAAAAAATCTAAGAAAAAACAAGACGATTTTACCATAACAATTGACAAAAATGACATTCGTGAGTATCTTGGAATAGAAAAATTCAGCCATTCCGAGGTGGAAGAGGAAAATCTTGTTGGGGTGGTGAATGGGTTGGCTTATACCGAAGCCGGCGGCGATGTTTTGCTGATTGAAGGCGTGAAAATTCCCGGAAAAGGCGTGCTAAAATTCACAGGAAGGCTTGGCGACGTGATGAAGGAATCTATGCAGGCGGCATACAGCTACATTCAGGCAAATGTTGAGAAATTCGGCATTGATCGCAAAGAATCCAGTAAATTTGACATACATATTCACGCACCCGAGGGCGCAACTCCAAAAGATGGACCATCTGCCGGAATTACAATTTCAACCGCTATTGTTTCGCTTTTAACGAATACAAAAGTTCGAAAAGATGTTGCAATGACTGGGGAAATTACTCTGCGCGGGCGGGTTTTGGCGATTGGCGGGCTGCGGGAAAAGTTGGTTTCCGCTGTGCGATCCGGCATTAAAGACGTGGTAATTCCTCATCAAAATATCAAAGATTTGGAAGATATTCCGCAAGATGTGAAGGATAAATTAAGAATTCACCCGTGTGAGAATTTGTTTCAAGTGTTGGAAATTGCCCTGGAAAAAAGCGAGCAAAATGCCGATTCAGATTCCAAAAAATCTAAAGATTTAAAGGAAAAAAAGGTGAAAAAATCGGAAAAAGCAGAGCAAATTAAGGTGGAAAACAGCGACGAAGTTCCGTTATTTTAGCAGATGGATTTGAAGTTTTACGTTCATTGGCCATTTTGCAAATCTCTATGTCCGTATTGCGATTTTAATAGTTTTGTGGCGGATGATTTTGATAGAAAAGCGTTTTTGCAGGGGTATCTGGCGGAAATTGACTTTTATGCTGAAAAAATTGCACATTCGCACTTGGTTAGCACGATTTTTTTTGGCGGGGGGACGCCATCTTTGATGTTTCCTGCTGAAGTTTCGGTGATTTTGGAGCGAATTTACGCGAAATTCCGGTGCCGGGAAAATTTGGAAATAACTCTGGAGGCAAATCCAACTTCTAGTGAGGCGCAAAAATTTGAGGGCTATATTGCGGCTGGGGTGAACAGAATTTCAATCGGCGTGCAGTCTTTTGACGAGGCTAATTTGCGAATATTGGGTCGCAAACATTCCAAAAATGAGGCAATTTCAGCGATAGAAACTGCGCAAAAATTCTGCAAAAATACCTCTTTTGACCTGATGTACGGGGTTACAAATCAAACAGTGGAAGACTGGGCGCGGGAGCTTGATTTTGCCGCAAAAACATTTGAAATTTCGCATATTTCAGCGTATAATTTGACCATTGAAAAGGGCACGGAATTTTTTTCAATGCGGCAAAAAGGGCTGTTGGAATTGCCAAAATCAGAGGAAATTGAAAAAATGTATCAAATAACGGGGGAGGTGCTGGAAAATTACAATTTTCAGCGGTACGAGGTATCAAATTACGCGAAAAATGGCATGAAATCCCAGCATAATATGGGGTATTGGCAAATTCGCGACTATGTTGGAATTGGTGCCGGCGCGCATGGGCGAATTGTGATTGACGGCACCCGTTTTGAGACTATGAATCATCATTTGCCTGCGAAATGGGCAGAAAATATGGCAAAAAACGGCAACGCTCTGCAAACTTTTCGTCAAATTGAAAGGCAAAATCAGGTTTATGAAATATTGCTTATGGGGCTTAGAATATTTGAGGGTATAGATGTGCAGGAGGTTAAAAATCGCCTTGGAGTTGATATTTTTTTGGAGATTTCAGAAAAAAAGCTGGAAAATTTCATCAGCCAGGGTATGTTAATTGTGGAAAATGGCAGAATTGCCCCAAGTTCACAGGGAATTTCGTTTGTAAATTATATTGTAAAATGTCTTACAGAGGGTTGATTTTGGTAATTTTATTGGTTGGGTGCACGGGGGAAATTTCCCATGACTACCCAAGGGAAAAGCAGCGTGAAATCGTGGAAAATCAAGGAAAATACGGCACAATTCAGAAGGATTTTATTTTGGAAAAATCTTCGAAAGATGGCGATGGCGCTGCTGTAAATAAAGCCTCAAATCTACAAGATTTATGCAATATTTCCGGGGTTTTTATGGCGCAAAATTTTGCAAATCACGCGGTAATTACAAGTAATAATTCAATGTGCTTAATGCAGGCAAATTCCGGAAAATATACCTATAATCTTGCGATTTCTGCAGAGGAAATTGATTTTATTGCATTTTATAAAAACGGAGTTAATATAACTCGTGAGGCGCTTGAATCAAAAAAATATAAGGATAAATTGTTGATTTTTTTGAAGAAAAATGGATATTATGAAAAGTAGTTCGATTGGTGGTGGGTTTTTAGAAATTAAACCATTGGTTGATAAATCTTGGATTCGAGAGGCAATTGGCAATGATGTTAAGTTTCAAGAAATTCTAAACGTTGCAAAAAATACCAATAAAATCAAGGAAATACTTGATCTTTCTATTGCAATTTGCGCGAAATACAGCAATATTGTTGTGGTTGGAATTGGCGGGTCAACCCTTGCCGCGCGGGCGTATTATGACATTATTGGGGCTAAATCTGTGCGTAATAATGTATATTTCTTGGATAATTTAGACGTTAGCTCACTTGAAAAAATGCTGGAGATTGTAAAACTGCGCGATACTTTCTTTGTTTTTATCAGTAAATCTGGTGGAACTATTGAAACTATTGTGCAAATGTGTGCGATAATTGACACGCTTGTAAGCGCCGGAATGGCCGCGGGAATTTCTCAAAGTTGCCTGGCAGTTACTGGCGCAGGGGATAGTGCGATGCGCAAAATTTGCAATAAATACGCCATTCCAACCCTTGAATGGAGCGGCGATATCTCCGGAAGATTCTCGGCATTTTCGAATAATATCAATCTGGTAAATGCAATAATTGGCGTGGATATTAAAAAAAGTTGCAGTACATTCGTAGAATCGTGCGAAATGTTGATAGAAAGTGATGAATTTATTAGGCATTTGAACTTTACAATTGCATCTTTGCAGCAAAATATATCGTCCACTGTTGTGTTTGGATATTCAGATAAGTTGTCGCATTTTATTGATTGGTATGTGCAAATTTGGGCTGAAAGCGTGGGGAAAAATGGGCTTGGAACTAACCCCTGTAAAGCAATTGGGCCGTTGGATCAGCATAGTAAGTTACAACTTTTCCTTGATGGGAAAAAAGATAAAATATTTACAATAATCGCCGAAGATTGCTATAATTCTTCAAGTGTAAATTGGGGTTTATTTGCAGATTGTGGGCTATCAAACTTAAATGGTGCGGGAATTTCGGAAATTATTTGCGCATTTTATAACGGCTTGACTGCATCTTTTAAGGAAAATAATATACCAGTGAGAAACTTTATCGCCAGCAAAATTAACGTAGAATTCTTAAGCGAAATGATGGCATTTTATATGTTGGAAACTGTACTTTCTTGTCATTATTTAAACACAAACCCCTACAATCAACCAAAGGTGGAAGAATCAAAGAGGCATATATATTCATATTTGCAAAATCTCTAGAGCGCTACTCCTTATCCATTAAGCGACGAATTTCCTTCTCAACTATGCGATTTACCACGTCAGGAAGATTTTGGTTTATCCAAGATTGAAGGTGTGGTTTTAGTATAGAAGTCACAACATCGTACATGCTAACGGACATTAAGTTTTCTTCAATTTGGTTTGCCACAACCTGTTTGGCATTCAGGGCTTTTTGTATTGAATTTTGCACAGAATTCACCACGCTGTCTGCGATATTTAAAGTTGCATTTGTAGGTGCCTCATGTTGCGCGCGTGCTTGAGGTCTGTTTTCTTGAGTGGTATTAAAATTGCTCGCCGGGGTTGGCACGGTCTTGATATTTGCAGGCACTTCAAGCACCTCGTCAATCTCATAGTCCTCGTCATCATCTAAAGCTTCCAATTCCGCAAGCTCCTCCGGGCTTAATTCCATTTCCTCTTCATCATCTTCATCATCATTGGACTGGGTTTGCTCTAAAACCTCATCCTCGTCATCTTCATCTTCGTCTGCATCGTCAAGATCATACTCCTCGTCATCCTCATCCTCGTCATCCTCGTCATCCTCATCATCTTCATTGGATTGGGTTTGCTCTAAAACCTCATCCTCATCATCCTCCTCATCATCTTCATCATCAAGATCATACTCCTCGTCATCCTCATCCTCTTCATTGGATTGGGTTTGCTCTAAAACCTCATCCTCGTCATCATCTAAAGCTTCCAATTCCGCAAGCTCCTCCGGGCTTAATTCCATTTCCTCCTCGTCATCTTCATCTTCCGTTAAGTCATCTTCATCAAAATCGTCATCATCTTCGTCTATTTCAGCGAAATTATAAGCAGATTTCTGTATATTCGGCTGCGGCTGCGGCTGCGCATTTTGGGTAACGATTTCATCATCATCTTCATCGTCGTATTGAACCTCTTGCTTTGGCGCCGGTTTATTGCCTGATTGATTTTTAATCTTCTCCTTTATACTATTAAGTATATCATCGTTTTGACTTGTTGTATTTTTTTTAAAACCAAACATAGTTAGCTACAAATAGGTGTAATTATAAACCAGGGTAAGAAATTTAATAATCAAGAGTTTTTTATTTTTTTTATTTTACTGCGGATTTGCCCAAATTCCCCCGGCTGTGCAGTCTATGCGCATTGGGGTATCGTTAGAGGTGTTACAGCTTGGTGATAGAGGTAGTTTAGGATTCACTGAGTTCCCTGAGTCTATAAACTCCCATGTTTCAATCGCCGTTGTAGAAGGTGGGGTGGGCTGCCATAGGTGGCATTGAACTTCGGCATTTCCGCCAGGTGATGAGCCCGGTGGAACATCAAATCTTAGTGTTGATTGGTGGCAATATACGCTGTTTTTGCGCGAACCCAAGATATCACTTGTTGTTTGAAATAATACATCATCATCAAAATCCTTATATGCATTATCCTGAACCGTTAAGTCTAGTCCATAAAATTTACGCTCATATGCACCGGTTATCCAGGCTAAATATTTTGTTGAGTCTGCAGGTTGTGAGCCAATAACATCGTAGACTGGATTCACCGTCTCGCTGTTATCATATTTTGTTTTATAATACCCAAAGGTGTTTTTTTGCTCTCTAAATGACGTAGGTTGAGAGTTTAAAGTTCCAGATTTATTCCAGGCTCCAAAGCCATTTCTGCCGTGACTAATTAACGCATACGCCACATTATCACTTGCGATAAGATTATAGTTGTAGTCGCTAATATTAAGCCCACAATTATTTACTATAGCATCTCCTGCGTACATCATGCCACTAGATGTCCCGCTGGTTATAGGTAGCCAGCCATGAGCTATTAATGTATTAAATATTACAGGGTTAGAATCATTGCCATAACAAGTTACGGGTGCATTTAACTCTAGGCATAATTTCATATTGTATGCATTTTTTACTGACGCTGACAAATCATCTCGAAACATACTCGTTGAGCAGGGGTATGTATTTGCAAAAGTATCATTAACCGCGTAAAACCTTGCTGGTATAGCAACTCTTGCCCAGCCGTTTATTCTGCTGTAAATACTTGTGCTTGGCGCGGAAGATCTTTTTGTAGCATAACCCGCACCTGTAATATAGGTTATTTTATTGCTATATTCATCATACATCGTAGACTCAGATAGTCCTAGAGTTTTATAGGGAATTGCGCCAAAGATAATTCTATGGTAAATGGATGCTAAAAAAGATGAAGTTCCAGTTCTATATGTTAACCTATGATTTCTAAACCCCGCGCTGGATTGTGTGCCATTATAAGTTAAGTTGTAGTCACAAATTCCATCTGTATTTAAAGATTCCACGCCATAATTTGCATCGGTTGTGGCAAGTGTTGGATTTGCAGGGCAGGGTAGGCGATTATTTACCGCAAAAAAATCGTTTATTGCATTTTTCAGGTTTTCAACCCTGGATTTATTAGCTTTTTCTTTAGTTATTGAGCTCATTGAATTTAAAAAATCAATCAAACCAACCATTAATATACTGCTTATTGCTATAACTATTGCAAGTTCCAGTAGTGAAAAAGCTTTTTTTCCGCGCATTTTGTTCACAAAATAAGTATTCATGTTTAGCAGGTATGGTGTATAATACAAAAATCAACTAATAAATTATTAATTGATTTTCATACTTGCGTTTTATCCCATATTTCCTGGGTTTTTCAATTATTGGTTGTTAAAAAACTTGACAGTTATTTTTTTTGCTTATGAACTCAAGAGAAATATTTTTTTGCTATATGATACAATCTGCAAGTTTGGGTTTTTCAAGGCTTGGGCAAAATTTGGAATACATTACTGCCATAAAGTCCTTTTTAAAAGGGGATATACAAGAGCAAGACTTGTTTAAAACAGGTCATTATATTAGAAAATACAACATAGATATACACGCATCTGCTGGAATTGACATCATTCCTTCAAATGATTTTTCCTGGCTGGACCACGTGTGGGATACCAGCGTTTTGCTTGGAAATATTCCCAGGCGATACTACTGGGAAGGTGGAATAGTGCCAACGGATATATATTTCGCATCAATGATTGGGCACAGAAAAGATAAATTTGAAGTTCCTGCAATGGAGCAGTTGCCTTGGTTTAATACGAAATATTTTTATACCGTTCCGGAATTTCAAAATATGACTGATTTTATTCAGTCTGACAACAAAATTATCCAGCATTATATTGAGGCAAAGCAATTTGGGCACGTGACGCGCCCGGTTTTGTTAGGGCCAATGAGCTATATTTTGCTTGGTAAAGTTGTGGATGACGAAGAATTTGACGAAGAGTTCGAAAAATTTGATATTCTGGATGAAATTCTAACTGTTTACAAAAGTATTTTTGCCAATTTGAAGCGAATTGGTGTTAAATCTGTCCAAATTGACGAGCCGCACCTGTCTACCGATTTGTCAAAAATTCACCAAAAACTCTACGAAAAATCATATAATTTTATAAGAAAAATCTCTGATGGAATTCATATTACACTAACAACCGGCTTTGGGGATGTTGGAAATAATACTGATTTGGTGAACTCTTTACCCGTAAATTGCGTACATTTGGACCTGCATTCCGCGCCGAAGCAGATTGAAGGTTTTGTGAAAAGTGGACATAAAAAAGAGTTATCTTTGGGCCTGGTGGATGGTCAAAATGTATTTATAAACGACATTGAAAAATCCATTAAAATCGCCGAATTTGCCATGGAGCATGGGGTTAGCAATATTCAAATTGGCACGAATTGCTCCTTGTTGCACTGCCCGGTGGACTTGGCTTTGGAAAAGAAAATTTCCCCACAAAATAAGCAATTTCTAGCATATAGTAAGCAAAAATTGCAGGAAGTTGCCTTGATTACAAATTATTTAAATGGAAAGGTGGACCGCAAGGAAGTTGACATAATAGCCAATAAATACAAGGAATTAACGAAGTATTCACAGCTTCCAGAGCAGCAACCCCCCGCTTATGCAAGGAAAAATCGATATGCCAGGGTGAAAAAGCAGAAATCTGCAATAAATATAGGCTTTTTCCCGGTTACTGCCTTGGGAAATATACCTTGCAACATTGATCAGAAGAAAAATGCGAAAAATCCTGAAGAATTTATGCTTGGCTTGATAAAAAAACAACAGCCAATTTTTGACGTATTTTCTACCGGTGAGGTGGACAGACATTCATTGGATTTGGATTATTTTGCTGAATTGGCGGACGATTTTTACATTACCGCAGACTATAATCATATTCAAACCAACGGGTTTATTATTGAAAAACCCCCGATAATGCTGGGAGATTTTAAGTATAGCAAAATTGAAAAGTTATTCGATCTGACGAAATTGATGATTAAAAATGCGAAAAACCCAGTAAAATATAGGCTTTTTGGACCTGTTACAGCGTTTCATAGATCTTTTGTTTTTGAGGGAATTAGTAAGCAAAAAGCTATGTTAAAATTGGCAAAATTTGCGAGCGATATTATACTTGAAGCGCAAAAATGTGGTGTGAAAATTGTGCAAATTGAAGAGCATAGCATACGCGAACAAATGCCTATTAGAATTAGCGATTTTTCCCCGAATTTATCAGGACTTACCTCAATTGTGAAGGCGGCATATTGCAATATTTCTGATGAGCTTCAGGTGCATTTAAACGTAGGAAATTCCGATGTTTCTTCCTATGTTGATGACTTGGATTCGCTGGATGCGGACGTGCTTTTGGTGTCTGCGTGCCGTGCAAATTTTGATAATATTAAGTACTTTGTTGGGCATAAATATCAAGGTGATATAGGTATTGGAATTTACGACCCCATGTCTTTGCACACGCCAACGCAAAATGATATGCAAAATAACATAAAAACCCTGATAAGAGTGTTTGATGTTGAGAAAATTTGGATTACGTACGACTCAAATATTTCATTATTCACCAACCCTGCAAGTTGGGAGTTTTTCACACAAATGCACGAGGTTGTGATGAAATATCGAGAGAGGTTTGCGGAGTAATTACTGGGCTTTTTGCGTGCGCGATTCGTGAAATTTTCCGGTGATTATCTTATTTTTTGTGATGTTAATTCTATGATCCAAGTCTTTTAAAAGTTCAGAGTTTTCAGCATTTTTTGCGTATTGCATTGCATTTTGATATTCAATAAGTGCCACAATATAATTGTTTGTTTTGAGATATCTGTCTGCAATTATAACCTTATTCACCGCAATGTATTCGCTTAATTTTTGATATTTTTGCATTACGGATTCGGTGTATTTTGAGCCGGGGTGTTTTGCGGCAAATTCCCTTATTAAATCAAGGCTTTTTCCGGGGTAGACCGATGTTACATTTATGTCCGGAACTAGTTTTAAATTCGATAATATCGTGATATATCGCGCATATTCCATACCGTCGCGATCCAGCGGGTAATATTGTATATACATCTCCGCCGTTGCAATTGCCATTTCGTATTTTTCAAGTAAAAAATTCAGGAAAATCTCCATCTGCATTGCGTTTTTCGCCACACCGTACATCGAATATTTTGACGCAATTGTTTCAAATCCTTTCAAGGCAGTTTGGTAATTTCTTTCGTCAAAAAACCGCATTGCCTGGTAATATTCGCCCTCCACACGCGTTTTATCATATGGCAAATATTCCACTTTCGAACCCGAGCACGAACACAAAAAAACCACTAATATCACTGCAAAAAACTTCATTTTATACATACATTAACTGTCAAAATTCACCCCGGTAGCTTCCAATAACTCAAAAGCCTGCGGATATGCGCCATTATTATTAAAATATACAAGCCAAATATTTTTATCCAAAATTTTCCCGAAAAGTGCAGCAGTTCCGGGCATTCCGCCATTATGGGTGATGATTTTATACGCCTTTCCCTTGAATTTTTCTGCATTTTTGTGACCTATGCCAAAGCCGTAATTCATCTCCACTTCCCCGTCCGGAATTACGTTTTTTCCGCTATCATGTTTTCCGTGGGATAAAAACTTTTCCATCGTTGTCTTTTTTTGAAAAATTTTGTTATTATCAAAGGCGCGAAGCCATTTTTCATAATCGTTAATTGAAGTCCAAATGCCGCCTTCCGAGGTAAGTTCGTCAACTTTTTGCCAGATTTGCTCTTGCAAAATTGGCCAGGCGCTATACTGAAAAGTGTAATTTTTTTGAGCCTCAATCGAAGTTGTAACGAAGGTATTTTTCATGCCCAGCGGGTTAAAAATTCTCTCTTTCATGAAACTTTCATAGCTTTTCCCCGAAACTTTTTCAATAATTTTACCAAGTAAGGTATAGCCTGAATTTGAATAGGCAAATTCTACGTCCCGCGGCTTAAATTCCCGTTGAAAAATCTTCAAAATTGCCTCATCTGCGGTGATTTTCTTGCCATTTTTTAAGAAAATTTCTTCATCTCCATCGTCGCCCCAGGAGTAATTTGGAATGCCAGAAGTGTGAAATATTAAATGCTTAATTTTCACCCCCTGAAACTGCGCGGGAAGCCCAAGATATTTCGAAATTTCGTCCTCAATTGACAATTTTCCATCCTCTTCAAGCATTAAAATTCCCGCTGCCGTAAAGTGTTTTGTAACTGACGCAATTGCAAAAGCTGTGTCGTTATTTGCCTTTAGAGTGCATTTTTTTGCCTTGCCGTCAAGCCTTGCGCATCCGTCGGTATTTTTCACAAGTGTTTTGCCATTTTGCACAATAAGCATAGCAAAAGCGGGGGTTTTTTCGCTTATTGCAAGCCCAAAATCTTGCAGATTTTGCGTTTTTGCAAGGCAGTTAAATGGTGCAAAAATCAGTGCTAAAAACAGTAAATAATTACGCATTTTTCGTGTAAAATAATATATTACCCTATAATAGTAAATTTTTTTTCAAAAAAGCAAGATTTTTCTACAAAATAAAAAAATATACTATTCTGTATAGCAGTTGTTTTGAGAAAATCTTGAAAAAAGCACCGGTATTACTAGGAATATTCCTATTTTTCAATCTATTCTTCCGGGGGGATATTGCTATTTCAGAGGTGAAATCTGCGCCAAAAAAGGAGCAAAGCGGCACAAATATAACTGAAAAACTGAAGCAGGCAATTCACAAACTTGGCGATAAAGTGCACGATGCCATTGATTTTATTCGGAAAAAAAGCAAAACAATTGCAAAATTTATTCCCGGATTTGGCGGTGATGATGAGAAAAAAGATATCATAATAAACATGCATATTCCCCCGCCGGATGTGGATATTTTTGTGGAAGAGCCAACGGATATTATGACTCACAGACCAAATGTTTATGCAGATTTTGACGGCAATTCTTACATTGTTGATGACGTGTGGGTTTTTGCAAATTCAGGCGAAAACGTTGGGGAATCTATGGATATTGCGTATAGAAAAGCGGTGGATATGGCATTTTCCCAGATAATTCTTGATAATCACCTAGACCACCTAAATTTTACAATGTTTGACGCGATGTCTTGTTTGGCGCAGATTAATGTTGGCAGTCAGGCGTTTCATGAGAATGAATATTTGGGGTCTTTTGTGCTGTATTTTAACATAAATTCTCTTGAAAAAATCACCGAAATGAAGAAATATCAGCTATTTTTACAAGGCTTGAATGAGCATGGAAAACCCATGGAAAATGTTCCCGTGAAGGTGAATATATCCAGTAAAAAATACTGGATGGAAGTTGAAAAAAGGCTTATTGCATCAGGGGTTTTGTATAGTATCGTGGGTATGTCAAAAGATACGGCAATTGTGCTTCTTGGGAGGGGGGTGGAGGTGAAAAATATCATCAAAAAACTGGAAAATCTGGGCTTGAAAATTAACCTTGACAATAAACAATATTATTTGGAATTATTAGAGCAAAAAGATTGAAATATGCAGAAAATTACTTTAGTCACATTGGCGGCAGGAAATGGAACAAGAATGAAGTCAAAAACCCCGAAACCATTGCATAAAATTGCAGGAAAGACAATGCTTGAGCACTCTTTTAACTGTGTTTCCAGCTTGAGCATTGCAAAAAAAATTATCGTGGCATCGGAAGATTTGGTTGAAAATTCGGGTGATATTCTGGACAATTTTACGGTGGTAATTCAGCAGGAAAAATTGGGCACCGGGCACGCAGTTATGCAGTGTTTATCAGAGATTTTAAGCGATTCAATTGTTGTAATTAGCTACGGCGATACTCCGTTTGTGCGCCCGGAAACTATTGAAAATATGGTGGAAAAAGCCCGTAATGGCTGGGATATTGTGGTTCTTGGCAGCACCGTTAGCGATGTTTCTCAAAAATACGGAAGGCTTGTTATGAACGGTGAAAATTTGCTTGAAATCATTGAATATAAAGACGCAGACGAGAAAACCAGGGCTTCAGCTTTTTGTAATTCCGGCATGATTGTTGCGAAAAGTGATGTGTTAATTTCCGCGCTGGAAAGGGTTGTTCCAAAAAATGTTTCAAAGGAATATTACCTCACTGATATTGTAAAAATTGCAGTAAATATGGGCAAAAAAGCCACTTGCAGTGTGTGCGAAGAAGGGGAGGTTATGGGCGTAAATTCGCGAATTGACCTAGCAGCAGCGGAGAAATATTACCAGAAAATTTTGCGCAAAAAACACATGGAAAACGGGGTTACAATGCTGAATCCCAAGACTGTTTATTTTTCCTGGGACACAATTTTGGAAAATGACATTACTCTAGAGGGAAATATTCATTTCGGCACGGGGGTTTTTGTGAAAAATGGCAGTATTATCAAGGCTTTTTCGCATTTGGAAAGGTGTGAAGTGGGTGCAGATTGCGTTGTGGGGCCATTCGCGCGAATTCGCCCGAATTCCAGGCTTGAAAACTCTGTGCATATAGGAAATTTCGTGGAAATTAAGGCGTCAAACTTGGAATCTGGCGTGAAAATAGGGCATTTATCATACATTGGCGATGCCAGCGTTGGCGAAAATACGAACATAGGCGCAGGAACAATAACTTGTAATTATGACGGCTTCGAAAAGCACAAAACCACAATAGGCGCAGGGGTTTTTGTTGGGTCAAACACTTGTTTTATAGCTCCAATTGAGGTGAAAAATAATGTAATAACCGCGGCGGGAAGCGTTATTTCCAAAGATGTTCCCGAAAATTCCATTGCAATTGCCAGGGCGGAGCAAAAAAATATTGAAAATGGCGCGCAAAGGTTTAGAAGTCGTAGAAAAAAGTAGTATTATTTATATATGGGTTTGTTGAAAATAAAATCGCAGTTGCTAAATGAGCTTTATGCTAAAAATCTTGTGAAAGATGTTATAAATCTTGAAAAACTTGATGAAAAATTGGCGCTGGGCGAGAAAATTTGTGTTTATGCCGGGTTTGATTTGACGGCAGATAGCCTGCACGTTGGGCATCTTGTGCCACTTAATACCTTGAAAATTTTCCACAAACACGGGCATAAAATTATCGTACTTTTCGGCGGGGCAACTACTAAAATTGGCGACCCATCCGGTAAAGATGAGAGCAGAAAAATGCAAAATCCAGAGCAAATTCAGGAAAATAAGGCAGGAATTATGAAATCGGTTGCCAAATTTATCAATCTGGACTCAAACGTTATCTTTCTTGATAATGACGAATGGATAGGCGTGATGGGCTATATTGATTTTCTGCGCGATGTTGGCTCGCACTTTAGCGTCAATAAAATGTTGACTATGGAATCGGTGAAAATTCGCCTAGATCGTCAGTCTCATTTGAGCTTTTTGGAATTTAATTACATGCTTTTGCAGGCGTATGATTTCTATTATTTGCGCGAAAATTACGGGTGCTGTATGCAAATTGGCGGTTCCGAGCAATGGGGAAATATTGTCAATGGAATTGACTTAATTAACAAAAAATCCCAGCAAAAAGGCGATATTTTTGGAATGACAATGAACCTGGTGACGCGAAGTGATGGTAAAAAAATGGGTAAAAGTGAGGGCGGCGCCGTGTGGCTCAATGAAGAAAAAATGCCCGCGTACGACTATTATCAATATTTCCGCAATGTTCCTGATGGCGATGTTGCGAATTTTTTCACAATTTTCACTGAAATTTCAAGCCTTGATGAGGTATTGCAGCTTGATATAAATGCGCAGAAAAAGCGTTTGGCTTTTGAGGTTACGCAAATATGCCACGGGGAAAATGCAGCAAAACAGGCGGAGGAAAGGGCGATTTTGGAATTTGAATCTGGCATTGCAACCGATGTTTTGGAGTATAATTTGCAAAATGGGGCGGAAATTGCCGAAATTCTCTTTAATTTGGGGTTATTTCCTTCCAAGGGTGAGGGGAAAAAAACAATTCGTGCCGGTGGTGTGAAGCTAAATAACCTTGCAATTGCAGAGAATTATGCTGTAATTCCGGGTGAATACAAGCTTGCAATAGGAAAAAAGCGATTCTTTAAGCTAATAATTAAGTAGTTCTTACCCCCTTTGCGCGTTAAGAATTATATGAGTATTGGGAATAAAAAAGCTATATTCACAAGAAGAGCTTGCAAGAGGTTTTGAAAATTCTTACCACCAGCCTGGTTAATAATTTCTAAAACCTTCAACTTTTCTGTCAATTTTTTGCAAAATTCGCCCGCGCTTATCGAAAATTGCACTGATTCCAGTATTTGCAACGCGAATTAGCGGCACGCCATTGCGAATTGCTGAAATTTTCGCATGAGCCAGGTGCTGGTGCGGGCCGATGCTATTGCCAAACCACCCGTCATTACTGATATTTACTATCAAATTCGGGTGAAGTTTTTTCAGGTTTTTGTCAAATAAAACTTCATAGCATATTAGTGGAATTACCCGCATGCCGGCTATTTCCCAGATTTGACGCTCTTTTCCTGGTGAGAATCCCGGTAAAAATCCAATTTTTATTGGCAATAATGGAACATATTCGCCAAATGGCACTAAATTTATCTTGTTGTACCTCTGGGAAATCTGGGTTTTTTCCAGTAAAAATGCCGAATTTGTGTGATCTTCCCCGTCAACGCCAACTGCTCCAAATATAACTTTATCGCCCTCTCCAAGTAAGCTTGAAATTAGTGCAAAATATTCGTCGGAATTGTAGATTGCGTCGCTGGATAAAAACTCTTCCATGCTTGAATTTGCCGAAGAAATATGGGCTTTTACGGAAGATTTATCTATGAAATATGGCACGGAAGTTTCCGCCCAAATTACCAAATTTGGCTTGTTGTTTGTGTTGCTTTTTAGCGCTAAATTGGTGAAATTATAGTGCTTTTCCATGCCGGCGCGCGCGTCTTTCCATTTTTCAAACTGGGTTAAATTTGTCTGCACCATGGAAATATTGAAGGGCAATTTGGTTATTTCCCCACGATTTAGCTGTAAATATCCATATGTAATGAAAATTCCGTGTATCGCCAGGATGAAAAAAATTGCGCAAAACCTCTGCCAAGTTTGTATTTTTTGCATTACAAAAACCGGTAATAAATAAAGCAAAACCACGAAAAATCCGAAGAAATATATGCTAATTATGCCAAGCGGTTGCACCCAGGCGTCTATATCGCTAAGTGTCATGCCAATTGGCCACCAAGGAAATGGAAAAATCAAGTGTGCGCGCAGTTTTTCGTGTAAAATCCACAGCAGGGCAAAAGTTGCAATTTGCAGCACGTGATTGTGAATTTTGCTATACAAAAAGCGGTGAAGTGCCATGCAGGCTGCCAAAAAAGATGCAAAATAAAGCGGAATAATGGTGAGGGCAAGCGGTAAAAGCACGATAAATCTCATGTCTTCAAACAGGGAAAGTGCTATCCAGTAAGTGTTTGCAAGGTAGTACCCAAAGCCGAATGCAAGCCCTTTTTTGAAGGCAAATTTCCAGTCGTGCGCGTGGGAAATTCTCATATACAATATGGTAAAAATGCCAAACATTACAACGAAAATGTATATCGGCGCAGAGGCGATTATACTGGAAAATCCAAGTAAGAACATATGAAAATATTTTTTGCGATTTGTCATAATAAGTGCACATATATAAATATTGCATATAATATAAAAATTTAATTGCAAATAAAACTTATATGGTAAAAATACTATAAAAATGCGCGCAAATGTATATAAAAATATCAATAACAGGCAGGCCAAACGTTGGAAAATCAACGCTTTTTAACAAGCTTGCGCGTAAAAATTCCTCGATAGTATATGACATTCCCGGAATAACGCGGGATATAATTGATGCCTCTTGTGAATTATATAAATTAAAGCTGAAAATTTCCGATACAGCGGGTTTTGATAACACAAAATACGATGAAATATCTCTTGATATGATAAGGCAATCAACGTATGCAATGCAGGATTCGGACATAATTTTCTTCATGATTGACGGGCGTGAGGGCTTGAATTATCTTGATTTTGCCTTTGCGGAAAACCTGCGAAAATTCAATAAACCTGTGATATTGGTGTGTAATAAATGTGAAAACCCCCCAACTTCAGATAAAATGAACGAAATTTACAGCCTGGGCTTCAAAAATATTGTATTTATGTCGGCAGAGCACAAGCAGGGTTTTGTGGAATTAGCCTATAAAATCAAGGAATTATACTATGATTCTTACGGAATTAATCTGGATGATGCGCAGCTTTTGGACGAGGAATCTAAAGTTTATCAAGATAAACTGAAAAAATTATCCATTGCTATAGTTGGGCGCCCAAATTCTGGGAAATCTACCATGTTTAACAAGATTTTAGGGGAATATCGCGCAATTGTAAGCCCGCTTGCCGGCACCACACGCGACGCAATACACAAGGAAATTGCCTACAAAGACTGCACAATTGACATGGTTGACACGGCGGGAATTCGAAAAAGACTGAATATTGACGACAAAATTGAGTCACTTTCCGTGCAAAGTGCATTTTACTCAATTAAATTTGCAACAACTGTTATTTTGTGCATTGATGCGCAAAGGGGCTTTGAGTCGCAAGATTTTTCCATTGCAAAATTTACAATAGAAGAGGGCAGGGCTGTGGCAATTGTTGTGAATAAATGGGACCTAGTTCAGGAAAAAGACAGGAAAAAAATGCTGGATCAGCTTGATGAATTTATAAATACCGCGTTTCCAAGGATAAAAGGTGTGCCATTTTTTACAATTTCCGCGCAAAATGACGAAAATCTACATGATATTTTGGATGAGTGCATTTTACTGCATGAAATCTGGTCAAAAAGAATTAACACCGCAAAATTAAATGCTTTTATACGAGAAATCGCCGATGTTTACAAGCCCCCAAAACACAAGGGGCATGATGTCAAGGTAAAGTTTGTAACGCAGGTGAACACACGCCCTATGACTTTATGTGTTTTTACCAATATTTTAGAGGGAATTTCCACGGAATATCAGCACCTTTTGGAAAATGAAATTCGCGATAAATTCGGTATTTTTGGGGTGCCAATTCGCATGATTGTGAAAAAATCGCACAATCCGTTTGAATATAAAACCAAGAGTGTAATGTATAAAAAAGATGACCAAATTTCCGATAGATTCAAGAAAGTTGTGAAGCAAAATACCAAAATTGTCAAGAAAAATATCAAAAAAATACCAAAAAAATAGCAATATGTTGATTCGGTTACTTATCCTACTAGTGTTCACATTTTACAACGGAAAAGCCTTGTGTTATTCGGTTTTTTCATACGATATCACTAACAATGAAACCATTTTGGCAAAGGACGAGCTTGCGAAAATTTACCCCGCATCCACTACGAAAATAATGACGGGTTATTTGGCGATAGACGCGCTAGATTCCGGGGCGGTGGGGTTGTATGATCGCCTAAAAATCTCAAAAAAAGCCGCGAATCAACCAAATATTTCCGCAAAACTGCCTGAAGGTTCGGAAATTTCCCTAAAATACGCATTATTGCTTTCCAGTATACTTTCTGCAAATGATGCCGCGTACGCTATTTCCGAATATATTGAGCCGGAACTTGAGAATTTTGTGGCAAAAATGAACGCGAAAGCTGTAAGCCTAAAGTTGTATAACACGAATTTTGCAAATCCAACAGGGTTGCACAGCGAAAATCAATATTCCACCGCCCAGGATATTGCGCTTTTGCTGCTTGCAATTAACAGGGAATACCCCGGATATATGGGAATTTTTAACTCAAATGGCATCTTTTTTAATGGAAAGTTATACACCCCACGCAACCCGGTTGCAAAAAATTATAAGTGTATCAAGTCACACAAAACGGGCTTCACCAACGCCGCCGGCTACAATATAGCCGTGTATTTATCTTGCGAAAGTTACAACCTTGTTTTAACAGGAATGAAATTTCAGACGGCATTAAGTCGCGATGCCTATCTGGTTCAAATGCTGGAATATTCAATGCAGAAAATTGGTTCGATGTATCACAAGAATGATAAGCATTTCTATTTTCAAGCCGATAACGCAGAATATGGCTCTTATGCTGGGTATTTTTTACTTGCAAATGCTAGGTTATTTCAGATTTTGGCTGGAAAAAATTCTAATTCCATCACCCAAATATCTGATGTTCTTTCCGATGTTTGGAGTGAGAAAATCGCTCCGCAGTTTAAACCAATTATCAATTCTGCCCTGCCTGTGCCGGTTTTATGATCCTATTTATCCAGTCGCGTGGCAATTCGCGAAAAGTCCAACTGCCCCCATTTCCAAAATTCATAAAGATTTCCCGGGCTGGAAAGCCATATTATCCTTGCATTTCCAACAATTTTATCGCCGCTGACGAAGCCCATATCTGCGTATCGGCTGTCTTGAGAGTTATTTCGATTGTCTCCCATCATAAAATAATGACCCGCGGGAACTTTTACTGGGGCTAAATTATCATCAAAACCCGCGCCATTTCTGGAAAATCTGTAGATATAATAGGCTTTTCCTTCCTGGTTTTTTTCTTGGTACATGTGCGAGTCTATAACCCTTTCGGCGCCGATTGGCATTTCGTCCGTTCGAACGTATTCCAGGGAATTTGCCCTGTTGTTTACAGAAACCACGCCATTTTTTATGGAAATTACATCCCCTGGCACGCCAATTACGCGTTTTATGAAGTATTCATTGCCTTTTTCCGGCATTTTAAACACAACCACGTCCCCGTGTTTTGGCTGGTGAAATTGCAAAATCTTTCCCGAAAATGGTATCATATTCAGCGGAAATGAATATTTGCTATATCCGTATGAAAATTTCTGCACCAAAATTCTGTCTCCCACAATCAAAGTTGGCAGCATTGATTCTGATGGAATCACAAATGGCTGGAAGAAAAATGAGCGGAAAATTGTGGCAAAAAGCAGCGCCATTCCAAGCGTTTTCCATAGCATTTTGGGGTTTAATTCGCTTTTCCAACTCATACGGCTCTAATTCCAAGTTTTTTAATTAGGTCAAGATCGGCCATCATTTCAGGGTTTTCCGTGGTTAGCAATTTTTCCCCAAAAAATATTGAATTCGCCCCCGCAAAAAAACACAAAGATTGCATTTGTTCATTCATTTTATTTCGCCCAGCGGAAAGCCTAACATATGATTTTGGCATCATAATTCTGGCGATTGCTATGGTACGAATAAACTCAAAACCATCTAAATCTTCAACTGATTCCATTGGCGTACCTTCAATTTTAGTTAGCATATTTATCGGAACGGATTCCGGGTGTTTTTCAAAATTCGCCAATGTTATTAGCATTTTTGCCCTATCTTCTTGAGATTCGCCCATGCCAACAATTCCACCGCAGCAAACACTTATGCCAGAGTTTCTGACATTTTCTATCGTTTTCAATCTGTCTTGATATGTTCTGGTGGTGATGATATTTTCATAATATTCTTCCGATGTGTCAATATTGTGGTTATAAAAATCAAGACCGGCATCTTTCATTTTTTTTGCTTGCACGTCAGTTATCATGCCAAGAGTCATGCAGGTTTCAAGGCCCAATTTCTTTACATCTTCAATGATTTTGCAGATGTTTTCTATGTCACGGTCGTGTAAATTTCGCCATGCAGCGCCCATGCAAAATCTGCTTGCACCAGCGTTTTTTGCAGATTGCGCATGAGATATGATTTCAGCCCTATCCATCACAGGTTCTTTTTTGACATTTGTTGTATAGTGCGCAGATTGTGAGCAATATTTACAATTTTCCGAGCACCCACCAGTTTTAATAGACAACAAGGTGGATATTTGCACGGCATTTGGGTCAAAATTTGCCCTATGAACACTGTGACTTTCAAATATTAAGTCGTTAAATGGCTTGCTGTAAAGCTCTAAAATTTCTTCTAATTTCCAGTTATTTTTTATCGTCATTTTCGTTATTAAATAATATTTCACGCACGCAATTTGCCATGTTTATTGAGTTTTTTGAAATTCTGTCTGTCATATAAAAGTTATAGTCTTTTGACTCAATTTCATGGTAAGTTTTCTGAATTTCCCCTTGAAAACTTGGAATTTCCGGGGTTATTTTGTTAAAATTTGCAGGAATTTCCGGGTGGGTTTTCTGAATTTCCCCCAGTATTTCCGCGCGAGATTTTATTGCAAATTTCTTGTCAATGCAGGAAATAATCCCGCAAATTGTGGCACATTCGTCGAATTCCGGGCTGATAATTTCCACGGCTTTTAAAGTTGCCTGTGCCCTTCCTTCCGTGTTTAGATAAATTGCATTTTTTTCAACGTAAGTTAGTGCGGGTATGACCACGCTTGCGTTTGAAATTGCCGAATTTCCGTGGGAACATATATGAATAACCTTGCATTTACTGGAAATTTTCGCGAAATCCACTTCACAATTACCAATCAAAAGAAGCGTTTCTAGCGTGCCGTTTTCCGCTTGAAGTAAAATTTCACTGGTGCGCGAATTGTGCAATTTTATGTCCAAATTGCCCACCGTTGCTGCGTTTTTATGCAAAATGCAGTACCCGTTCCAGTCTTTCGTCACAAATCCACATTTATTTGCTATTTCAATCGTCAATTTATGTAAATTCAGCCCATTTTCGCCTGAAATTGCGTCTTCACCAACTATCATCATAGGATTTTTTGCCGCCTGAAGCTGCTTGGAAATTTCCGCTTTATTTTCGAAAATATCCCATAAAACATCAGTATTATTGGGTAAAAAGTTAACATTGTATTTGAAATCGCTTGGTTTATCCAGGACGTAAATTGGAATATTTTTCTTCGCATTTTTTCTAATTCTTGCGTTGATAATTGGCGAATCTTTTGCCACATTCGCCCCGATAATTAATATGAAATCTGCCTGGTCAATTCCGCTAATTCCGCTGTTAAATCGGTAATTTCCGCGGCAGGAGCTGTCTATATTTAGGTCTGTTTCGCTGCACGAAATTTTTGCCCCGCCAACTTTTTCGCATAAAATTTTCGCCGCAAAAGCAGTTTCCAAATCCGTCATTTTATCGCTAATAACCCCGATATTGCTAGAGTTTTTCAGTATATTTGCAACTTTTTCCATCGCAATTTCAAGTTTCACCGGGGTGAGGGTGCGATTTTTCATAATATACGCCGAATCTATGCGTTGATTTACCAATCCATCAATGGCAAAACGCGTTTTATCAGAGATCCATTCCTCGTTAATTTCCTCGTTATTTCTTGGTAAAACACGCAAAATTTCATTACTGCGCGAATCTATGCGAATATTCGACCCAATTCCATCAAAAACATCGATACTTTCGGTCTTTTTTAGCTCCCAGGATCTTGCTTTTCCGGTGTAGGGCTTTGAAATCAGCGCACCAACGGGGCATAAATCTATAATATTCCCAGATAATTCTGAAGAAATAGCGTTATTTAGCGTTGTAATTTCCATGTTTTCCCCGCGATTTACCGCGCCAATTTCCGCAAATCCCGCCACATCTTCAATAAATCGAACGCATCTTGTACAGTGAATACAGCGATTCATCTTTGTTTTTATAAGCGGCCCCATGTATTTATCTTCCACGGCGCGCTTGAATTCATTGAAATTTCCGTGATCTTTCCCGTAAATATAGGCTTGATCTTGCAAGTCACATTCGCCGGCTTGGTCGCAAATTGGGCAGTCTAGCGGGTGGTTTATCAAAAGCAATTCCGTCACCCCTTCCCTGGCTTTTTTTACCATTTCTGACTCTGTAAAAATTTCCATTCCGTTTGCAACCGGCATTGCGCAAGATGCGGCAGGTTTTGGGGGGCCGGGTTTAATTTCCACCAAGCACATTCGGCAATTTCCTGCTATTTTCAGTTTCTCGTGATAGCAAAATCTTGGAATTTGCAAATTTGCATAGTCTTCACAAGCACGAAGCGCGGTAATTCCCGATGGAACTTCATATTCAACGCCATTTATTTTTACATTCACGGTATTCATATATCCATACATACACAAAATTCTACTTGTTATATTTCTTAATAAAATGCAAGTATTTTTTTAAAAAATACACAATTTCCTTTATTTCCGCCGTGCATTCAGCCATTGTTAGAAAGCATTTATGCTGAATATGCTTAAGAATTACAATCAGAAAACCATGCATACCAACAAAGCCTAAAATTTGCAAAATTATACTGTCTGCGAACTTCACCTTTTCCGCTATTAAATATGAAATTATGTAGTAAATCAGGGCGAAAATTAGCGTATTTACAATTCTTTTCGTGGTGGTGAATGATCTTTTATGGGAAATTAACACAAAATAGCACAAATAAATATACACGTATATTAGCATGGCATTTTTAACTTTTTGCAGCAAGGTTTCGATGAAATCAGAGCTGTGCAATATGCCTATATTGTCCTTGATAATTGAGGAAATAACGTAGTAAAGCGGGGCATTATTCTTGGAAATATCCGCCTTATGCCTCTCTATTCTGTCAATTTCCTTGATTTCCGCCAACCCCCTTGGTTGTTTACTTGATTTTTCCAGTGAATTACTAGCAATATTGTGCGTTTGATATACATTATTTACCAGAAAAGTGACCTGCATATCGCGATTTTTACCATCCAGACGAACTTCCACGTCATTTATAACTGGGCTGTCTTTGCATATATTATACTGAATTTTGTTCAAAATAATGGTGTTTTTCTGCCCTGTTTTTGACCCAACTTCGCCCAGGCAATGTAGGTGATTATTGCGCTTTCCTTCAAGATTTTTTGCCGTATAAAAGGCAATTGTATGCAAAAAAAGGCAATAAAATATATACAATCCAATGCTAATTCCGGCAATTTTATTCAAAATACTGCCGGGCGAATTATCTAGGGAAATAAGCGCAATATCCTGCGATGTTTGCTTGAATTTCACAAGAGTTATAATGGTTGAAAATAGGAAAATAAACGGGAAAATTCCATCCAGCTGAATAATTCCGTGCAAAAAAGCCAGCCCTATATCAAGAAAACTCACCGACTTTCCACTGCTAAAAACGTCAATTGTGGTAAATAGAAAAATAAAAATCCCAAGCATTACAAGGAAATTTTGCAGATATATGCGCGCTATATATTGTGAAATTATTCGAAATTTTAGCATTATTCCCAAGAAACCAGTGGCGGAAGAGACATCATCATTGAATCTGCATTTCCATTCGTCATAAGCCCAAATTTAATACCCCTGTCGTATAGCAAATTAAATTCTGCATACCTTCCACGGCGAAAAAGCTGGTGTTTTTTATCCGATTCTGACCAGGTTTTCTCAACTTTTTTGCGCACTATTTCGTCATAAATTGGAATGAAATTGTCACCAATTTCCCTTACAAAATCTAGGTTTTCCATCGCCAGATAATCAAAAAATACCCCGCCCACACCGCGATGCTCTTTCCTGTGCGGAAGCCAGAAATATTCATCACACCATTTGGCAAATTTTTCGTAATAATCTGGGTTGTGTTTGTTGCACATTACCCGTAATTTCCCATGAAATTCAGCAGTTTCAGCCGCGCCGGGAAGAATTGGATTGAGGTCTATTCCGCCCGCCACCCAGGCAGCATTTCCCGTGGAAATACACCGAACATTCATGTGAATTGGCGGCACAAAAGGGCTTCTTGGATGCGCCACAAGAGACAATCCGCTTGCCCAAAAATGCCTGGAATTTTCAGTGCCCGGTAGTTGTTTTGAAAAATCAGGCGACAATTCACCCCACACGCTTGATACATTTACGCCCATTTTTTCAAAAACATTTCCGCGAATTACGCCCATTTCCCCGCCTCCGCCACCATCTCTGTTCCATTTTGTGATAGTAAAGTGGCTATTTTGCTGGTGTTTTTCATATAAATCATGATAATCTGCTTCAATTTTTTCTATACTTTGAATAATTCGCATTCTAAGGGCGTAAAACCAATTGGAATGGGCTAATTTTTCATCATTTGACAGCAAAACGCTCATAAAATTCCAAAACTTACCAAGATATTTCGCACTTCATATAGGGGAAAACCCACAATTCCCGAGTAAGAACCGTTGATTTGTATTATAAAACTTTCCGCAAAACCGTTGATTGTGTAGCCGCCTGCTTTGCCAATTCCCGAGCCGGATTTCACCATATCTTCTATGTCTTTTTGCGATAAATGCTTGAATTTCACTTTCGTGTGCGAGATTTTATGGCAAGTTTGCCCGGTTTTTAAATTTTTTGCCGAAATTGCCGTAAAAACATCGTGATTTCTGCCCGAAAGCATCTTCATACACTTTTGCACGTCTTCGCTGTTTTCCGCCTTGGGAAGAATAAAACTTCCGCGCGAACACACGGTATCTGCGCAGATTATTACAGCATTTTTTTCAGCAAATTCGGGCATATTTTCAACTTTTTCCGCAATTCTTGCAAGTTTTTCACCGGCAATTCTTGCTGCATAAACCCTGGGTTTTTCAAATTTTATAGCCATTTCGTCTATGTCCGGGTGCATTATAACCGGGGTTATATCAGTTAAACGTTGCAGCATTTCCCGCCTGGAAATTGAGGAAGACCCCAGAATTAATTGCATAATTATATCTTACGCCGAGTAAATATTGATTTATAATTCTTAAAAAGCAATAGTTTTTTTGCGAAATTTTCCGCTAAAATTCACGATATTTTGGGTAGTTATTGAGGTTTGCAAGTTGGTAGTGCCACCATTCCGTGCGAATTGATTGAAAGCCGGAAATTGACATAATTCCCGCCAGAATAATTCGGTTTCCCCGCTGTTTTTGAGATAAATTGTGATAGTCATGGTGAGATTTTTCCGAAAAAGTGTCGAATGGCGTTCCCATGTCTAATTCGCGCTTTTCCCCGATGTTTACTAGAGTTATGTCTAGCGCAACGCCCCTGCAATGCGAACATGGGCCACTGTTTGGGTTGCTGATGTAGTTGTCATCTGGTAAAAAATTCCACATTGCAACTTGTGCTTCGTGCGGCCTGAATGCGTCAAAGATTTTCAACAAATATCCGCTGTTTCGCGCGTAAATTGCTGCATTTTCCAGCCTTTTTGCTGCATCTTTATGTAACAGGGTGTAGGGTTTGCTGTAGATTTTTCTGCCCAGAAAATTGTCTTCACTTGCATATTTAATGTCAAATTCCACGCCGGAAATTGCCGAAATATCTATTAAATCTGTAGAATTTCCGAAATCCTGATTGTACATTTTATAATTTTACACCTAAAAAACTTAAAACCCCTTTTTGGTCGATAGATTTTTTCATATTTCCAATTGCTGCGCGCCTTG
Organism: Rickettsia typhi; assembly: GCA_945898725.1. Classification (GTDB taxonomy): domain Bacteria; phylum Pseudomonadota; class Alphaproteobacteria; order Rickettsiales; family Deianiraeaceae; genus CAMDIK01. The sequence goes on along the minus strand of CAMDIK010000001.1, from coordinate 74,619 downwards.
CCATTTCTTGATTTGTGACCGATGAGCCCGTGGAATCGGCAATACTTGTGCCAATTGTTGTGCCGTCTGAGTCAATTACCGAGATATTTAGGGTAAGTTTTGCCATATTTGAACCCATTACTGCATTTTCTACCCATTTTTCGGCGATTTTAATCACAACCGGCGACCCTGCGGATGAATTTTCCACTCCGATGTTCAATTTATTCAACCCGTAGTTGATAATTGAACTAATTTCCTGATCTTGTGCTGCAACTGATATACGAATTCGCGCGGTTATTTCTGAAAATGCCTTGTAAATCGTGTTAATATATAAAATGTCCGCCCCGCCGTCAAAATTTGCATCAATTGTTTTGATAATTCTGATTTTCGCCTCTGTATTCGTGCCAATTTCCACAGCCTTGTTGAGATTATTGAATTTTTTCATTATTCCACCGGGGGAATTTGCCAAATTTTGCATCTGAATTCGCGCCTGTTTTATATCTTCTATATATTCATTTACAAGTTTTACCACGTCAATTTCAATCATTGTTATAACGGAATTTCCTATGTTTTCCGAGCGCACAACGTTGTAATTATTGAATGCAAGCTTGCCTATTTGTGAGGATATTTTTTGGGAAATTGACTGGCTTGTGCCGCTGGAATCTGCGCTGTAATCTGATTCAAATTTTGATGAAATTACAGTTTTCAAGCGCCCGTTCGCGTCACTTAAAGCTGCATTTTTTGCTTCATCCGGTTCAAAACCTTCACCAACTCCATATAATTTTTGAGCTGTATTTTCAGGCGGAATCAAGTACCAGCCTGGGTATTTGCTTGATTTCGCGCACGAAGCTATCAAGAAAATAAAAATATATATTGAAAATAACTTTTGCATACATTCTACTAAACTAGGCTTAGAAAATAAGATTTTTTTTAAAAGTCAAGTGGTTCGTGTGGTATTTGTTACATTAGTATTTATAGTAGTTTTTTGCGATTTTGCACGCGCGGCAGACGCAAGCTCGCCTATTGCAATCGATAATCGAATGAGAACTTTGGTTTACAGTCCAAACGAAGTTTTTCGCTTAAAATTTAAAGTTGGCTATCAATCTCATATCGTTTTTCCCCAGGACGAAACGCCAATTTTGCAGTCATTTGGTGACGCAAGAGGCTGGTCTGTGAAGCTGGTTGGAACATCTTTGTTTATCAAACCGCTTGACCCCGGTTTACAGACGAATATGATAATGGAAACAACGAAAAATCGCGTGTATTACTTCGAGATTTCGTCAACTTTTAACGATGACGAGTCAGATGATGACTTTGCTTATAGGGTGAATTTTTTCTATCCTGACCAGGTTGTTGACGCGCCAATGCTTAGTAAAAAACGCGGAACTTTAACCGGGGAGTTGAAGCTTCCAAACGGGCAGCGTGACCCCGTGGAAAGCGGTGGCGCTAATTTTAACTATTCATTCGCCGGAGTTAGCAAGGACATTCGCCCAACAAAAGTGTTTGATGACGGGGTCAAGACTTACTTTCTTTTTGCAAATCACAATGAAAAAATTCCTATGATTTATGCCGTAAATGAGCTGGGAATTGAGGAATTATTGCACTATAAAATTGCAGATAGCTACGTGGTGGTGGACAGCACGGAGTATCAATACACCCTGCGCCTTGGTAAGGATTTAGTGTGCATTTTTAACGAAAAATATGTATCAATAGGGCGCTAGTCTAGGCATCCACGTCAAACTGCTTATTGACATCTTCGCGCAACTTGGGTTTACCTTTTAGTTGTTCCGGCGTGTAGGATTCTCGCGGTTTTTCATACAATCTTTTCTCGTATCGCCCGCATGATGTAATAAATAAACAAAAAAAGGCAATTCCGGTGTTGATTATTATTTTCATCTTTAATATAACAGGGTGGTTCATTGTAATATATAAAGAATAAAATGAAAGTAAAAAGAGTAAAATCGGGATTCATGCTTGCGGAAATGGCGATTGTGTTAATTATTGTAGGAGTTTTGGCTTCAATGACTGTTTTTGCAGCGCAGTTTTTGGAATCTGGAAAGAATCAGTCTTTAATTTACGAAATTACAGCACTTCGCAGAAATGTTGCTAAATTTTATGAAATATATAAAGCACTTCCGGGAGATTTTGAAAATGCAGGGGCGGCAATGGGTGCGAGTAGATCTGGAAATGGAAATGGGTTTTACGATGTTGTAAATAGCAGTCACGAGTCATTATTTGCATGGCATCACATGGCAAAAGCTGCTATAATTACAGGGAATTTTACCTTTGCTTATAGCTCAATTCCTGGTGTTAATCTTCCAAAGTCACGCGTTATTCTGGACGGCGGCTATAGGCTTGGAAGCGAAATTCCCGTGGAAATTTCAGGCGGAGGTTTTGGCTCAAGATATAAAATATTGCTTGAATTGGCGGGGTATTCTGTGCAAAATACCACTAATGGCAGGGGTTATATTGGCGCGGTAAGGGCTGTAAATATGCAGGAAATTGATGTAAAAATTGATGATGGAGAACCCCTGGATGGTTTTGTGCTTGGGCTAAATGACGCAAATTTACGTTGCAATACGGGATCTGGCACGCCAACTGTTGGTGTTTACCAGGCTTCAATTGTGTATAAAAATGATAAAACAAATGGCTGTATTTTTTCGATGATTTTGAATGAATATTAAGCTTGAATATTATAAAATGTTGCTAAAAATAAGGGTGTTTTAAAGTCAAAAAAATGTTTGTAGATGAAGTAGTAATACACGCAGTTGCGGGAAATGGGGGAAATGGGTCTAGTAGTTTTCGTAGAGAAAAGTTCGTTCCTGAAGGCGGGCCAGACGGCGGAAATGGCGGAAATGGAGGGAATATTGTGGTTATTGCATCCCCCAGCTTTACAACTTTAAGTAAATTTAAGCACCAAAGAAGATTTGCTGCAGACTCGGGAGGGTCTGGTAGCGGGCGCCTTAGAACCGGTGAAAGTGGTAACGATGTTGAGCTTATTGTGCCGCTTGGAACGCAAATAATTGACTATGACAGCGACATACTTTTATGTGATATTTGCAATCCTGGCGAGAGATTTATATTGGTTGAAGGCGGGCGTGGGGGCAGGGGAAATGCCTCATTTAAAACTTCGGTAAATCGCGCACCGCGTCAAACAACCCCAGGCACCAAAGGGCAAATAGGAAAATTTATTTTTCGCCTGAAATTGCTTTGCGATGTTGGAATTATTGGACTTCCCAACGCCGGGAAATCAACCTTGATTAACTCTATTACAAATACGAAATCTGCAGTTGGAGACTATCCTTTTACAACAATTAATCCGGTTTTAGGGATGTTGGAGGTGAATTATAAACAGTATATTGTTGCGGATATTCCGGGTTTAATTGAAAATGCCCATCAAAATGTCGGGCTTGGGCATAAATTTTTGCGCCATGTTGAGCGTTGCCGTGCAATTATCCATTTAATTGATATTAATTCTGCAGATTTAAAGCGGGATTATAGCATTATTCGTAATGAACTAAAAATGTATAACCCACTGCTTGCAAAAAAGAAGGAGATTTTAGTTTTCAGTAAAATTGATGCTGTGGAATCGGGGATTTTTGAATTAATGAAGGCGATAAAGTTGCAATTCAAGGGCAAAAAATGCTTGTTTGTTTCCAGTTTTACTCGTGAAAATCTTGAAAATATAGGCAAGGCTATAGAAGATATTTCAGAAACAGAAGTTATATAGGAAATTCAATTATTAGCATTCACCAAGAACAGAAAGTTAATTTTTCACGGGCAAACCCGGTGAATTAATTAGGTATTTTCAACGGAAATATTAAAGAACATCACACATCCATTGTATGGTGTGAATGATGAGCTGTTATTGTATGCAACACTTTGAAATGTTGAAGCGGTAAGTGTGTTTGCGGCTGTATCTAAACCACCTTCAGCTATTCTAATCCATCCATCAGTTCCACTTGTGTAGTTCAATGGAGCTGTATGGCAACCTAACCCCTTAACCCTATCTGCGCTGGTATAAGGCATTACATTTTCAGCCATTATCCATCCAGTTCCAGGGTGCCCATCGTCAGCCTTTAAGTCAAGTTTATATGCATCAATTGATGACATTGCTGCAATGCGTGGAGTAAAAACCGTTCCTGTGGTAGCAGTAAGCGTTGTAGTGCAATTTGCGAGATCGTAACACTTCCAGTTGGTATTAGCGCCATAACCCAAGCTAAACAAATATGGACTTGTTGAAGAGTTTGAGGTAAGTCCATTGTAGGAATACTCGTTTGACAATGACATCACGCGGTTTAAACTTCCACCAAGTATGTCACGCCCAATTCTAAAAAGTGTTTTATCACCACTTTCTACTGTCGTAAAGGTTTTGTAGTGTATTGAATCTACCGTTGCATTAAAGTGAACATTGTAATTCCATGAAGCTCGGGGAAGGATATTCCCCACAACCTGATCAAGGTAGCTATATGCTTTATCGGTGGCGCTAGAAAAATTTCCATATATTGTTAGTCCGCTTGCACTGGGGGTCGCGCTTGATGTTGTTGCGTTAAATAATACTTTTAGATTAACTTTGTCGCTTGAAATTAACCCTGCCAGAGCAAGTTCGCGAAATGATTCAAGCCCATTGGTTATTCCTACGGATGCTAAGTTGGGCGAGTTTAATTCTCCGCTCATTTGAGTGCTTTTAATTAGCCCAGCTTCGTAGCCATATGTGGTATAGAATTTTTTAAATGCCTCTTGATAGCCCATAATTTCCTTTAGCATTATCTTTTGGCGGTATGTTTCATACATATATTTTGTAGCAGAAGCGGTAGATGCTATAATCACCACTACAATTATTATAACCGTAATTAACTCTATTGATAAAAACATGCCATTTTTACGGCGCTTATTTCTAAGATTTAATAAACTATTAACCACAAATATAACAAAAAACTATAATTTTTTACCAGTATCTATAAAGGATAGATTCCCGTCAACCCTTTTGTAAACAAATGACATATGCCCAGTTTCAGCGTCTATATATGCTAAACCGTTGATATTTTCAAGGTCAATTCGCATAACAGCCTCGATGGAATTTAGAATTTCCAATCTTTGCTCTTGGCTTGAAATCACAGAGCTAATATCGGGTTCTTCGTCAGAAAATTTTGCGTAACTAGCTATGTGTTTGGTTATGTTGTGCTTGGAATCTTTTGATTGATTTTTGTGGTATTTGTCAAATTTATTCTTGTGTTTTCTAAGGTTATTCTTCAATTTTGTGATTGCAAGTTCAAATACCTCGGAAATATTTCCCGTTTCCGTTGCGTCGGATCTAAAAATTGTGTGGTGTCCACCGTGAATTGTAACCTTGCATGAATGTGAGTTTTTCCCTTCATTTAACTCAATATTCGCTGAAATTTCGTCCATTGCAATGTGGGTAAGATAGGTTTCAGCTAAAGACTCTATTATAGATAGTGCATAATCTCTGAATGTATCTTTTACCTTAATTGCGTGATCTGCGTGTATCTCCAAGTGCATAAAACTAACTTACAAAACTTACATTTTTATACACCAACATACCCCGACTTATATAATATGCAATATTTTTTTTATTGACTTTTGATTAAAACCTCATTTTCCTATATAGAATCTTGTAATTTTTTTGCAATATAGCGGTATGAAAAGATTTAACGTTCTGGGGTTAAACGCGGGAAATCTTGAGGATGAATCGGGGAAAATGCACAATTTTACCAATAACAATTCTTTTAGCGTGCAGGTTGAAAACGCATCTGACGACAGCGCAAAACTTAACATAATTACCCCGGAAAATTATCAAATGCAAGATGTTTTATTCCGTTTTATCATGGCAATAAATCCAAAAATAAACCTAGAGGAATTGAATAATTTATCGCAAAAATTGCAGAATTCAAGCAGCCTTTTGCTGGCGGACGAGCATTATTTATCTGAATATGGGGTTTCCAGGGAGATTTTAAATGCCCTGGTGGTGCTGAAGAAATTCCGTGATGACAGCCTGAATTTCGCCTTTAAAAATCAATCTTTGCTAAAATCTTGGGCAGATTTCACAACCCATTTAAAGCTGCAAATTGCAGGAATTTCCGAGGAAAAGTTCTATATTTTCTACCTTGATATTGGGCATAGAATTGTTGCCGAGCAGTGCATTGAATCTGGATTTGTTGATAAAATAAATGTAAATTTCAGGAATATCATCAAAAAATTCACAAATATTGGGGCGAAATATGTGGTTTTGGCGCATAATCACCCATCTGGCGTGGTTTACCCTTCAAAAGAAGACATAGAAATAACAACGGAATTGGCAGATTTGCTGCGCGCGGTGGACGGCGTGGTATATGACCATATAATAATATCAAATGACGACAGTTTTAGTTTTCGCAGAAATAACCTTATATGATAATAGATAAAAGCAAAAAAAGCGTATTAGTTGGGATGTCCGGCGGGGTGGATAGCTCTACCGTTGCGGCAATTTTAAAAAAAGATGGCTATAATGTGGTTGGGGTAACTTTACAGCTTTACAAACAGGAAGAGGTTGTGGGAAAAAGCAAGGCTTGTTGCGGGTCAAAAGACACTTATGATGCCAAAAAAGTCTCTACAGACATTGGAATTTCTCATTATGTTATCAATTATGAAAGCGAATTTAAGCGCGATGTGGTGGATAATTTTGTGGAAAGTTACAAAAATGGCATTACGCCGATTCCGTGCGTTAGGTGCAATCAAAGCGTGAAATTTCGCGATATGGTTAAGGTTGCGAAGGATTTGGGTATAGATTACGTGGCAACAGGGCATTATGTGCGCAGAATTGATGGCGAAAATGGTGTGGAAATGCACGCGGCGCTTGATAAATCTAAAGATCAAAGTTACTTCCTCTTTGCAACAACAAGGCAGCAGTTGGAAATGGCACTTTTCCCGCTTGGGGGCTATGAAAAATCGCAAACCAGGCAACTTGCAAGAGATCTTGGGGTTTCTATAAGTGAAAAGCGCGAAAGCCAGGATATTTGCTTCATTCCGGACGGGGATCACGTGGGTTTTTTGAAAAAAATTGACCCAAATTTCGAAAAGCCCGGGGACATAATTCGCTTGGAAACAGGCAAAATTGTTGGAAAACACAGCGGGGCAATGTTTTACACAAGAGGGCAAAGGCGCGGAATTGGCGTTGGGGGCAGCGGCGTTCCATTGTATGTAATTTCCACCGATATTGCTAATAATTTGGTGTATATTGGCGGGGAAGATTTGCTTTTTGAAAGCAGTTTGACAATTGGAGATGTGAATTTTATCAGTCAGGCGCATGAAAATTTGCAAGAATTCGAGTGCAATGTTGTGCTTCGGGCGCTGCAAAATGAAATTCCTGCAATTGTTACAAAAAGTGGCGATTTTTACAAAATTTCCCTTAAAACCCCGGGCAGAGCGATAACAAAAGGTCAGGCATGCGTGATGTATGATGGAACTATGGTGATTGGCGGGGGCTGGATTATCTAAAAAGCCTTGCCTAGCTTGAAGTTTCCCATAATTTTTGCTGTTTTTCTTGGCGGGTGGTGGATTCTTTCCTAAAAATTTCAAAATTTTCCACTTCTTGGGGTGAATTTTCATCAGAATTTTCGTCAAAAATTGCGCCAAAAACCTCCTCTGGCGTGGGAATGTGGTAAGCTCTACCATTTACAATTGGGTTGATATATTCTACTGTTTTGTAGATCAAATATTCGTTTTCCGTGGGGTTTTTCGGGCATAAAATTGTCAGTCCGCTAAGGGCTAAAGTGCGCGCCATAACTTGCAAACGCGAAAGACTTGTGGAATCTTCTTGGTTTATTGGGTCTTGCTTGTATTCAATTTTGCTTAAATTCCCCAAAATTCTTATTTGTTTGTCTAAAATATTGGTTGCCGTTGCTATTTTTTCAGAAGATTTTTCGGCGGATTCCAAATTTTTGATTTCCTGGGTTAATTTTGCGGTTTCGTCTATCAATTCCAGTGCTATAGCCTTAATTTTGTTAATTTCTGTTAGTGTTAAAATTTCTCCTTTCATATTTTGCGTTAAAACGATGTTTTTTGGCGTGAATTTAATTGCAAGCCGGAAGCAGAAAAAGCTTGTATTTTATTTAAAGGCAGTCATAGTCTAACCCAGGCGTTAAGTCGTAAGTAATGTAATATGGCTGATAAGAAAAAAATCGGGGATTCAAAAAAAAACAAGAAGGATAATTTGGGTAAGATTTCACTGAAAATTACTGGCACAAATTCGCCTTTAAAGCCAAATAATACCGTGCCTAAATCTGGTAACAAAGATGAGAAAAGTAGAGAAAATGTTAAAAAAGTTGTAAAACTTGAGCCTGTAAAATCGGTAGTTGAGGAAGATAATACAATTGAAATACAGGAGCAAAAATCATTCGAAAAAGAGGAAAAACACGAGGTGGTGAGCGAGGATGTTTTGCATCGCGATGTTGATGAATTTATCAAATATATTGAAAATAGCTCTGTTAAAAGTAAAATTTCCCTTACAAAACACTTGCGCCCTTTACTAAAAAAAGGCAGGGAGCTGGGGTATGTAACATACAATGATATTGCCAATGAAATGCCCGGAAAAACCACTCCGGATATGTATGACGACATGATGGCGATGTTAAATGAAGCTGGAATTGACATCACCGGCGAGGTGGAAGATCTTGAAAAAACAAAAGCTCCAAAACAACAGCAGGAAGAAACCGGAACTATAGTTGTTGAAGACGCCCTGAAAACTTACATGAAGCAAATAGGCACACCTGTGCTTTTAAGTAAAGATCAAGAGGTTGAAATTGCGAAAAAAATCGAGCATGGAAACAAGATGATTGTGCTTCATATTTGCGATAGTGCAATTGGAATGAATGAACTAATTAGCGTTTATGATGACCTAAATACCAGCAAAGTGCAAATGCGCGAGGTTATTGATATTGACGCGCTTTATTCCGAAGAATACGGGGAAAATGTCGTAGAAGATGAAGAGGGTCAGCCGCTAAATTCAAGCGAAATAATGCAAAATCGCATTTCGTATTTGCGCTCAAAATCTGCAGAATATGGTGATTCTGACAGCGGTGAGCTGGACGATGAACTGGACGAATTTACCGATGAAAATGTTGTATCTTTTGCTGCAATGGAGGTTGCCTTGCGCCCGAAAGTTATGGAAATGCTCAATGATATAACCGATTTATGCTTAAAAATGCTGCGCATGCAGAAGGACGAGTTGTATGAATTGGACTTTGATGCTGTAAAATATGAAAAAATGCGCGATAATCTTTTTGAAAAGGTTTTGGCGATAAAATTGCACCAGAATATTATTAATCTTATAGTAAAAAAGTGCGAGGAAGCGCATGTGAAATTATCAAAACTTGAGGCAAATTTGCTTGCCCTGACGGACAAATGTGCAATTCCGCGGGTTGATTGCTTGAAATATTACAATGGGAATGAAATTAACGATGCCTGGCTGGAAAATGTTCCAAAAAAGCCAAATTGGCAGATGCTGGTTGAGAAATTTGGTGACGAGGTAACAACAGTCAAGAAGGAAATTGAGATTTTGGTGAAGAAAAACATCGTCACAAAAGTTGCAAAATTTAAGGAAAATATTGTGCGCATGCAGCGGCACAGAAGAGAGACCCAAGCTTGCAAAACCCAGATGATACAGGCGAATTTGCGTCTTGTTGTGTCTATTGTTAAGCGATATACGAATCGTGGAATACCGCTAATTGACCTAATTCAAGAGGGGAATATCGGCTTGATGCGCGCTGTTGATAAATTTGACTATAAACGCGGGCATAAATTTTCAACTTACGCAACTTGGTGGATAAAACAGGCAACAAATAGGGCAATTGCCGACCAAGCAAGAACAATTAGAATTCCCGTGCACGTGCTGGAATTAATTGGAAAACTTAACAAAACAATTCGCGATATGTCTAAAAAACTGGGGCGCGAACCAACTCAAAAAGAGCTTGCAACGGAGCTGGTGATGCCAATTGACAAAATTCGCAAGGCAATGCGAATCGCCCGCGACCCTATAAGTTTGGATACCCCAATTGGCGACGGGGATATTCGCCATATTGACATAGTGCAAGATTTGAACGCGGTTTCTCCGCTGGACGCAACCGAGGCTATGATTTTGAACAAAATTTCCACCGAAGTTTTGGCAAGTTTAACCCCGCGCGAAGAGCGAGTGTTGCGTGAAAGATTTGGAATTAGCCTGCAATTTGATAAAACTCTTGAGGAAGTTGGGAAGGATTTCAGCGTAACGCGCGAGAGAATTCGTCAAATTGAAGCAAAAGCATTGCGAAAATTGCGCCACCCAACCAGGGCTAAAGCGCTATTTCCGTTTATTGAGGGAATTAAGAAGAAACATCTTTTCACTGACGCGATTGAGGATGGCGATATTGATGATGAGGTGTAATTTTCTAGAAATTTGTTGTACGCGATTGCGCCGTTCCTGATCTGATATATTTCAGTGATTTCAATTCAAAAGTTAATTTGGTATTCTTTCCGGCGTGAGGAAGTTATCTTTGAAAAATTTGCGACGCATTTTTACAATTTTTCGAATAACCGCAACAGATTGCAGCCATTCTTGCATGTTTGTTGCAGGGCTTCCGGCTATAGTTTTCCCATCTTTTATCGAAGATTCAACCATGCTTCTTGCGGCAATTTTCACTCCGTTACCGATGGTGATGTGCCCAACAACGCCAACTTGCCCGCCAATCATGCACCCGCTGCCGATATTTGCGCTTCCGGCAATTCCCGTGCAACCGGCTATTACCGTCATTGCGCCGATTTTCACATTGTGTCCAATTTGCACAAGATTGTCAATTTTCACCCCGTCCGATATTACGGTGTCGTCTAAAGATCCACGATCTACGCAGGAATTCGCCCCAATTTCAACGGAATTTCCTATTTTTACAACTCCCAGTTGCACAATTTTAAACAAGGATCCGGCAATTTTGTCAGGTGCAAACCCAAAGCCATCTTGCCCGATTTTTGCACCATTTTTAAATGTGCAGTTATCGCCAATTATGCTGTATTTTATTGTGCAATTTTCAAATATTGTGCAGTTATCGCCAATTTTGCAGTTTGCGCCAATCACGGAATTGTGGGAAATTATTGCATTTTTTCCAATTTTCACCCCTGCTTCAATTACCACCCCGTCGCCAATTTGCGCATTTTCGCCTATTATCGCCGATTTATCTATTTTTGCAGATTTAGATATTCGCCCGGAATTGCTGGTAAAATCGCCGTAATTGATGCTTATTTTTGGCGTGGTGCTTGCCTCGTAGAAATATGCCGAAATTTTCGCCATGGCGAGGTATGGCTCGCCGCATACCAGGGCGATTGTGTTTTTTGGAACGTATTTTAAGTCATTTTCCGCCACAAAACAGAACTCACATGCGGTTTTTTCAAGCATGGCAGCGTATTTTCGGTTCTGAAAAAAAGACACACAGCCGGCACCACCAGACTGCAAATTTGAAACTTCATATATCGCTTTTTCGTTAAATTCACTGGGAAATTTACAAGAAAAACCTATTATTTCAGGTATCTGCGCCAGTCTTATATAATCTACCGATTTTTTAAAAAATAAACTACTTACCATTCTGCCTTTTTTCCATATCCAATAAGTCTTTTTCCGCCTGTTTGAAATAATCTTGCAGGTCAATTTTGCATTTTGTATTGTCAAATTTTTCCACCACCAGGTCTGTAATATCTCTGATTTTACTGGAATAAAACACAACGTGGCTAGATTGCAAAATCAAGTCATACTCTTGCTTTTTGCCAATTTCATTCACCTGTTGCAACATGCATTCATTTAGTTTTTTAAGTACAGATATCTCCACAAGTTCGAATATCTTGCTTTGTTGTTGGATTTTTCTTGTATAACTGTCGATTTTTTTTTGGATTTCCAGCTCTTCTTTTTTAATTTTATCGGAAGAAAGCACGGAAGCTTTCGCCTTTAGGTCTTCAGTGTCTTTTGTGATATTTTTTTCCATTTGCTGAAATTCATCGTAGTGTTTCTTGCGTTTTTCCGATATTACGTCTACCAATTTCTTGATGTTGCTAGATTTTTGCTCAATTTTTTGCATATTTACCATAGCCATTTTTACACCAGATTCCTCTGCATTTGCAGAATATGAAAATGCAATTAAAGCCAGTGTTACCAGGAGAATTCTCATAATATTTTATATATTACCAATAAAACCGATATTATATTAAATATAATTTGCAAGTAAAATCTAATTTTTTTCCGGGGCAGGCGGCGGGGAAAATGGCAGTTTTGTGTCTTTGTTGATTGACTTTTTCATAGCGGCGGAGTTGAAATTTTCCTTTTTTGCAGACTCATTAAATACGCAAACCGTGTCCGAACCGTTTCGCAATGTTAAAATTGCCGGGGTTGACTCAAGAATTACGTAGTCGCCAACTATTCTAAAGTTTAAAATGTATTCATAGCCCTTGCTATCTACGCCAAAAAATGCCGGAAGCACGCCGTTTCTGTCGCGAAATTCCATATATAAGAATTGTCCGTCGTCGAATATTTTAATTGGAGCGATAAGGTCTGATCCGGCAATTGTGTAGTTAAAATTGTAGGTTTGGGGCTTGGAAAGATCGGGCAATTTGCTTTCTGCGTAGGTTACAACTTTGGTTTCCGGGTTGCCGCTTTCGCTTTCCGTTTCAACTTGGTCTTTTGGATATTGAAATGCCGTACCAAAAGCCAGCCTTTGGTCAAATGGATTTCGTGCTGTTTTCACGTGAAATTCGAAGAAATATGTGCGTTTATTGGTTAAAATTATCGCGATTGTGTCGCCATCCAGTGAGTTTGGTTTTAAGAAAAGTTTTGACCCTTGCGCGTCAAAAATCCATTTATCTTCCACGGAAGTTGATATATTGCTCACGGTTTCGCCTTCTTCAAATTCGATATAAGCGGGTATATTTAAAAATCCCGTGTATTTGAATACGGTTTTTGGGTAATATCTCCAGTATTTTATGCGCTTTTCAGAGCCATAAGCCTGCGGCTCAACGGTTATTGCCTGGGCGGGTGTAAAAATTCCCAGTATTAGGAATAGAATTATTGAGATTTTGGTAAGCCGTGTCATCAACATTTGCGCTTGGAATATTGTATAAATGAATTTCGCAAGGAATCTTCCCAATTTGGCATTTGAATTCCAAGATTTGCCAGTATTTTTTCAGAATTTAGCATGGAATTTAGCGGGCGCTTGGCTGCTGCATTTGTGTTGTCGGTTTTTCCGCGTTTTATACTTGAAATTGTTTGATGTTCCGTGTAAAGTTCGGCAAGTTTTAGAATTTCACATGCAAATTCGTAGCGATTTGTGAATTCATGCGGGGCAAGGTTATAAATTCCCCAGATTTTATCTTCAGGAATGGATATTTCGCGCCTTTTTTGCCCCATAATTCTTGCCCAGCTAGGCAGTGAAAGCAGCGTATTTACTGTGCATTTTGCAATATCCAAAGCATTGCACGGGGCGCCTAATTGGTCGTCAATCACCGTTAATTCCGGTCTTGTTTCTGCTAATTCCATGATTTTATGCACAAAATTATTCTTCATAAATATTGAATAAACCCAGGAAACGCGTAGAATTATAGCCTTATTGTGTTTTGCCAGAATTGCCTCGTCGCCGGCTTTTTTTGTAAATCCGTAGTAATTTATAGGATTTGCCTGGTCATTTTCCGTATATGACTCGGTTTTTGCACCATCAAATACGAAATCACTAGAGTAGTGCACCAGGGGTATATTGTGCCGATTGCAATGTTCTGCAAGAATTTCCGGGCATTTTGCGTTGATATTCAGCGCAAGTTCACGCTCGGTTTCCGCCATATCAACATTCGTATAGGCGGCAGAATTTATAACAGTTGCAATATTTCCGGCATCGAAAATCGCCTTTAATTGCAGGGTAAATAGCTCTGGATTGGAAAAATCTAAATCTTTTCTTTTAATGTGCACGCAGTTTGGTATATTTCTAATTAATGCCTTTCCAACTTGCCCATTTCCAATTATTATATTGTGCATAATTGCCAAATTTAAGCCATAAATTTATTATTTAACCCAAGAAAAATTAAAAGCAACGTTTTTTGCATTAATATATCACACACTTCAACGCATATGTTTGCATATGCTGCAAAATAAGAGATAGGTTATTTTTTACTTGACAATTAAACCAATGACGCAAAACAAGTCTTTTATTGTATATTTTTATATATAAGCGTATGATTAAAGCTTATGTTTTGCTATTTTTAGTTATGTGTTTATCTGGCGGGAGTTTTGCAAGAGCTTTTAACGTTACCGCAAGCCCGTATTTTGGCATCAGTGGCTCATCCACCAGTGTTGAATATGCAAATTACAATGGAATTGACTATAGCGCTGCAATGCCTAAGAAATTTATGGGTCTTGGTGCGCATTTTGGCATGGAAATGCACGAAAATTTAGCGATGGAAATTGGCTATGATGCAACGCAAAAGGAATCTGCAGAGGTTTCAGGTGTGACGGGAATTTCGTCTCTTTCTGCAAAGCTTAACGCGATACGTGTAGACATTATGCCAAAAATCAGAACAGGAAATGACATGCAGTTGGTTGGTATTTTGGGCATTGTAAGTGGTGTGAATTCCGTGCAATTAAATAAACATGATGCCTCTGTGGAGGGAAAGTTTCAACAGGGCGGTTTTTCCAATGGATATCAATATGGTGTTGGAATTTGGAAGGATTTAAGCCATAATAGCATGACTAGATTTGAATATAGAAAGCAATTTCTTGACTATGGCGGAATTGCAAATCAAGTTGAAATGATTAGCGTTGGAATATCGTTTAAGATGTAGGTTAGGTTCTTACCTTCTTTGTAAGGCGAATGCTAGATGCGTCAGTGATTTTGCTTTTTCGAGTAAGATATGCTTGAGTTTGGAAGGATTCTTTCTTCTCTAGTTCAGCATTTCGTTGCTGCTCTGTTGTTGTCAACGCACCAGCTGGACCGTATATAGGTTTCTGCCAGCCTTGCTTATCACTGTATATTCCTCTTGTGATTTGGTCAGGCACTTCTTGCGTTATAACGTCATCTTTCCTTGGGAGGAAATTCCGACTTACCCTTGTCGTACTTTGACCAGCATTCGCCCGTGCTTTTTGCTTACTCTCAAGCGCGGTCTGTGGCTTTGAATCTTTGAGTAACCCTTTCGCCGTCATCGCTCCCGCTGTCAATATTTCAGTCGTACCGGCTGTTACAGCTACCCCTATCAGCGATGTATCATGTTCGTCATCGATCACAAAGGTTTCGCCTGTTACTATTTTCTGATTTGTGACACCTAGGCTTTCTAAATCACCCAGTTCTACGTCAGGGTTAGAATTTGTATCTTCACCAATATCGCTTACACTCAACATACCTGTCGTATCTGGTGTTGCGTAGGGTGTTGTGTAAACGAGTATAATTTGTTGCTGAACTCCATCTCCCAGGTCTATACTAACTAACTCCTCTTGAAAGCGATCCCCTCCCATATCTGTTATCAGAATACCTTCTGGGCTATCAGGGTCTATTAATTTTGAATTATCTGGGTTCACCACACCCCAAACTATAGTTTGATCTCCAGGGGGAAGGCTGCCACCGCATTTCTCCTGCTTATCATTTACAGCCTGCTGAAGTCGCGATAGATTTTCAGCACTTGGGTCTGCCGCGTATGCAGCTGCAGCATCATCCAAAGCATCAGGTGGAGTCTCTGGCAGTAGAATCGATTCACCGCTATCACCATTCAAAGTTAAAGCTCCCGCCATATGTGGATGGCTTTTCGCCTCCTCCAACATCGCTTCGAGTTCCCCTCTAGACACCCCCCCCTCTATCTTTCCCCTTAATAATGTTTCTGTCATTGCGAGTTCCTCTGGCGTGAGCACTGCATTTATCTCTTCTTGTGTTATATCATCATCACCACTAATACTGGCTAATTTTTCCTTTATACTGTTCACTTTAGCTTCTAGTGCAGCTTTAGCTTCCTGGTTTTCCCCAATCGCTTCCATAAAATCTAGTTTTTCTTTGTCTGTTGGTGATTCTAGACTGTTATAGTACTCCCATTTTTCTTGTAATTCTGGATCATTCTTTACATATTCTTCTATCTCTTGACCGTCGAAAGAGAGCTTGGTATCTTCTGAACTGAAGCTGTCAAATACTCGGCCTGCCGCGATCTTTGCGTCTTCTGCAGACATTCCAGCCTCCTCAAGATCTGCTATTAACTTCTCTGTTTTTGCAGCTTCAAACTCGGCCAGTATCTCTTCTTTAGATTTATTTGGATCTGCTGTTGACGCTTCCTCTAAATATTCTTCCCATTCCTCTTTACAATCGGCAATCTCTGCTCCAACTAAGATCTTCTTGTATTCTTCTAATCGCTTCGTTTCCGTTAATTCTTCGTTGTCTAATAAAGCCTGTAACTTAGCTTTCTCCTCCTCATTATCCGTGCTCTCTATTTGATTTTCAATAACCTGATTTAAGAATTTTTCTCGAAACTCCTCTAACTGCTTTGAGTCTTGTTCATTTTTGGTACTATTTAACATATTTTCCAATGCATTGAGCGTCTCACCATCTTTCGGATTTACATTAGGAACCCCAGTAAGCGTTGCTGCAGCTATTTGGATCCGATTTTCAGCACTCGCACCCATGAGCTCTGTTTTTAGCTCCGCTGAAAGACTGGAATTCTTAAGCACTTCATCGTTAATATATGGGTTATATCCACTTGCCACCGACTCAATAGGTATTTCCTCACCATTGGGCGATAGCTCTGCAAACTCCTCATCCGAACCTGGGAACTCATCACGACTTATCATCACACCATTTGCCTTAAGCTTTGCTAGTGATATTGGTGAGCTTGGGTCATTCGAGTCCACTCTTGCCGCATCGATCTCCTCTTGACTTGCACCAAGCGCTTTTGCGTCTTCTTCAGACAGCGTGCCACTGTTAAGACGCTGCTGATAACTCACCCCATCTTGCACAATGCTTCTTAGGATCTGAAATTGCTCTAGGTTTAATGATTTATCGCATGATAACTCCATTTCCCATTCCGTTGTGCCATATTCTGTGCTAGAACCTCCATTTTCATAATCGACCATCATAAAAGCAACCCCCGAAGTCAATGCAGTTGTAACCGCTGCCGCGGCAAAGTTCTCGCTAAATTTACTTTCATTTGACAATAATGCAAATTGCTGCCCCAAAAATGTCGACACTACAGTAAGGTCTTTGTAAAGGGAGTTTATGATTTTTGCTTGAACCTTTGGCGATAAAGATAGAAGAGTCTCAATATCTGTCAGATTTATTAAATTTTGCAAGTGCTCAGGTAGGGCTGTATGTATTTGGGTTAATAAGTTGAATATCCATGAAAGGTGCGCTCTGCCGAGACATTTATCACCGTAAATTTTACTCCAATCAGCCAACATATTCCTTGACGTTGCGCACATTATTATTAGCTCTTGCAGATCATTTAGGTGTTTATAGTCCAATTTGTTTGCGCTCTCTATTTTTACCAGACCACTGCATGATGTAGGTTTTTCTAGTTCTGCAGTGATTTCCACGTCGGAAAGATTTACTACTTGCATTACACCCTCCATCTGCGCAATCACTTTAAACTCCTTTACACATGATTCTATTTGCTTTTTGTGTGAATAAAAATCCTTTTCTATGTTTGTATTCTTAGCTATTTCAGAAAATAAAACCAACAACATAGTTGCTCCGGCCTGTAAAGCAAGCTCTTCCAACACTGTGCGACCACTTGTAGTCACAGTGGTCAACGCCACATGGAGATCAGTTGTTGTAGCTGGTGAACGTAGCCTCATCAGAGCGTGGATTACATCTTGACTGTATTGACCATTATCTATGATATTCTGTATAGCATTATAAACTGCTACGTTGATAACGAAGGCCGCTGTCATGGCAGTGTACAAAAATGCTATTTCATGCTGGAAAGCATTCCATTGTGCGGCACGCTCTTGTATAATCTTATTGTGTACCGCAAGGCGCATAGCTGCAGTGATCGGATTTGTGTTCATGCGGAGTGCGGAAATGAATTTTACTGAAAATCGTTGATTATTCATAGCGTCTTTCAACATGCTGAACAAATCACCTTCACTCTTGGGAAGCTCAATCTCACCATCATGGAGTTGGATTTTAACCCTTAAATTGTTCTCGAGTGCACAAGATATCTGTATGCTCCATAAGCAATTCTCTACTTTGCCTGCCGCACTGGTCCATGTCTGAACTGTAAGCATTTTGTTAAACTTTCTTTTATTAACTATTGCTTTGGCTCTAAAAATCGCCTGGATTACAGATAAAAAGAACGAAACAATAGCCGTTCCAAATCCACCTGAGCGAGAAAATTTTTCATCTTGATGCACCTTGTTCGAAGCTATGCCCAGTAATATCGTAGATAACACTAGATTGAGAGCTGTTGCAAAATTTACAGTGGCTTGACTATGATTTAATTCTGAAGCGCTAACCTCTTCTGCATAATAATTTGAACCTACAGTGTCCCGGAGTTGATTCGTATTAGTAAGTACCGCTGAATGCTGTGATAAGGGCTGAGTACCACCCATTTTTGTGTTAACAAAATTGGATGTGGATAATCGTATGCCTTCTACTTTATCTAAGAGCTCATACATACCATCTGGTGACATACCTACCCCACCATAGGGTTCTTTGAAACTTGGTGGATTGAGCACTATCAACTCGTGGATTTTGGTTATTATTGATACTACTACAACATCTTTGTAGCATTGCAACAATGCCTCCATCCGCAATAAGGAGAGCATTATCTCACGTAGCATTATAGCTCTTTCGTAGAGGTATTGCTCAAGCAACAATCTCGCGCACGCGGGCGCAGGATTTGTATTCGCAGGCACCGCAGCCACCCCAGCCACCCCAGCCACCCCAGCCTGAACCAAGTTAAATGCAGTCTGCGCCGCAGCCTGCGCTACATTCGCTGCAGCCAGCGCTGCATTCGCTTCCGTCAATGCCTTTTGCTCCGCATCCCCAGCCCCCAAAGCCGCAGCCTGCGCTGCAGCCTGCGCAGCCTGCGCTGCAGCCTGCGCTGCATTCGCTTCCCGTAACTTCTTATACGCAATTTCGAAAGAAAAATAATACTCCAATGAACGGCTGAGGTCTTTCAAATTATCCGAATAGCTTACTCCCCATCCTACTAGGGTAGCATTATCCGGTGCTTTAGTAACCCCAACCACCGCAGCCTCATCAACAACCCTTTTCTCTAGCTCTCTTGTGCTGGTAGGTATCCACGACGATTCATCCTCACCACTGAATACTGTATCCCAGCGTCCTTGTAGTATATCTTTTGTTGTTGCTGGTAATTCACTGAGGTAATAATCCATCAATTTAAATAATTTTTGCACCCCGGGTTTTGGTTTTCGTACCTGTTGCACACAACCACTTATGCTGTTCGCTTCATCTAGTAACTTTTCGAGTTTTGCACCTTCCCTCTTATGGAGGTCGTGTAGTGCCTGAACAAAGGGTGTGTGGGTTGTATTATCATTTGGATCATATCCACTTGCATTTTTTATCGCTGATATTTTATCTTCGCCATATTTCAACCTCATACTGGCAATAAGTTGTACTACTTTAGGCAAAGAAGGTTTCTCGTTGCAATTCTTAAGCAATTTATCTAAATAAACTAAGGAATTTAAGCTGTTAGTGTCATTGAGATTGGGGTTATATAGAGCCTTTTTCGCCTCTGGCATATCTTTTGCTGGAACTTTTTCTATTAGATCCAGGTTACAGAGAATATTTTCTTTAGCTCTATTTTTTGCGATAGTTATATTTAGATCATTTGTTGTTTCTAGGGAGTGTATGTCTGTTGTCTTGTTTACATTACTTTTATCTTGCTTTGAAAGCGCACCTAACTCTTTCTTCTTAAAGGTTATCTTAGCTGACGCAATGTTAGCATTACTCGCCGCTGCCTGAAAGCTATCTGATCGCAGATGTGTTACCACTGCTGGTGCTGGTGCTGCTGGTAGTACTGGTAGTGCTGGTAGTACTGGTGGTACTGCTACTGCTAATACTGGCGCTGGTGGTAGTGCTGGTGGAATTATTGCTATGAGAGCTGTATGCTGCTGCTGCGGTGTAAGATGTCCTGGCACTGCTGGTGCTGGTACTGCTGCTGGCGCTGCTGCTGCTACGAACTGATTTGCTAATTGGAAGAATGTATTAGTTTGCGACATTATACCTGATATGTTGGGGTGTGCTTGTAATATGTTGAATATTTGTAACGTATTATCGGGCGTTAATGGATTTGGAAAACCGGCATTCCATCCAGGATTTATACTAAGAATATCTGTAAATATTGCTATCCATGCTGACTGAAAAGCATTCCACTCGCTCTGGGTTCCAAGCCAAAATGCTGGTGGTTGTTGTATACCAATAATTTGATTATTTGCGTCTATATTCGCCGGCACTGTCATCCCCAAAGCCAGTAACGTACTAAATACATTTGTCGCAGAAATTACAGCATTGTTCCCGACATAACTTGTAATTGGTGACGATGTAGCACTTGGTGGATTAACGCCAGTAATAGCCACGCCAAGCGAAGAGACACCATCCATGTCGTTGTTTGCAAACACACATCCTAACTCCGCAGAGAATTCTTCTATAGCTTGTTTTTCGAATGCGATATATTCACCCCCCCCCACAACCGGCGCAGCCCCCGGACCCCCCACAACCGGCGCAGCCCAATTCGCCCGTGTTGTTGTCAAATCCGCCTGCGCCACCTGCGCTTCTGCCAGCAATTCCCGCGATGTCTGATGTTCCATGACTTGTGTTAAGAGTGTGTTGTATGAATTCTTCGCCAAATTCGCTGCTGCTTGCAAGTGTTGTAAGGTGACCGTTTCATCTGCAATGAACGTCTGCGCCGTCGTCAGCACTACCCGCGCTTGAACCAGCGCGGCAATGGAGTCCGTTATTGCAGTCTGCACATCAGTTATCGCCTGCGGCGCAGCTATCCCCGGATTTAACCCATTCCAATTCACAATATCGGTAGTAATATTGTGCAGATCCAAATACAACCCTGTTGCAGGCACCGCCGCAACAGCAGGGGGGCCTACAGCCGCCGGAACCGCCTGAGTCCCGAGATTCACATTCACATAGTTTAGGGAATTTTGCACTTGCGCTCTCGCGAGATTGATTTCAATTTCAACATCAGCAATGCTAGCATTAAGGAGGTGGATACGATTGAGTAATATGTCCAGCTCCGTAGCCGCATTTACAGGCGGCACTACACGTTGATTTGCTATATTTTTCACATTCCTTATCAGCTGCCTTATAGACAACGAATCCGGCGCACCCCCCCCCGGCTTCCCATTAACTGCATCTATCGCATTGTCTGTATGACCACCAGCGAGTCTAGCTGCACTTACAGTATTGCAGCTTGCTTGCGCAATATTAAGATTTTGATCCAAGTTATTTATCATATTCGACAGGAAGTCTAGACTGTTGTTTGCTGGAGGGTGTACGGCGCTGTATAATGGCGCCCCCCCCGCAACCACCGCTATATTAGCATTAACCGAATTATTCGCCGCATCTATACTACCACCAGGAAGAAGTGCTGCGTGAAGCAAAGGCAGGTATATTCCATGTTCTATTAGATAGCTCTCCATCAATGCAGCAGCAGCCCCCACCCCCACTACTTGGTAATTATTTGTGCGACTGTTATTATAAGCTGCGACAACCAGATTAGTCGCCACCCCCACCCCATTAGTCGTATTATTCGCCGCTATTTCAGCCGCATGCGCCATATTTAGTAGCCTGGCATATTTACTCTGCGCCTCTAATATTTTTTTCTCGGCTTGCTTATTACACGCGCCAGCTAAAACACTTAACAAGGCGGTGTTGTTATTAAATTTTTGTTCTAAATCTTTTGGACTGTATATTTTGCTTCCTATCAATGTCTTTACAAAATGACGCAGTTTTTGCCGTTCCAAGCTAGAAATACTTAGTTCTCCGTGCAGTGTCTGAGATGCTAGTAAATCAGATATTAGATTTTGCACGTTCTGTATCATATTATTCACTAATGTGACTCGAGCAGGAAGTATATATTTATGATATTTTTGCATTAACAAAAGAAAGTCTGCCATTTTTAATAAATATTCTATAAGATCTTGATCGACATTATTAGGTTTTTTAAGTGTTATATCAGGTGGTCTGCTAGA
This sequence comes from Rickettsia typhi, assembly GCA_945898725.1. GTDB lineage: Bacteria > Pseudomonadota > Alphaproteobacteria > Rickettsiales > Deianiraeaceae > CAMDIK01. The sequence continues at coordinate 52,448 of CAMDIK010000001.1, read as the reverse complement.
GCTATTGTGTGATATTAGCTCCTTTAGCTTTGCGGCAATCTCATTTTTTATATTTTCGGGGGTAGTTGCCTGTATATTGAGATTGAGATACTCTGTAATTTTATTGTTATACTGATCTATAGGTATCCCGAGCGGTGTAAAGTGATTTGCGAATTCGTCTTGAAGTATCTTGAACGTCTTTTTAAATAACTCCGCTAGATCATGGTCTTCATATTTCTTGGGTTTATCATCAGCCATCTCCTGTACAGCCTTATACGTTTGTTCTCTATTAAAAGCTAACTTAGGTATGTTGATACCTACCATCTTTAGAGCTGCTTCCAACTTTGCTAACATCTTCGCTTTTTTTAGTTTTTTTATTAAATCCTTCCACTTCTCATCATCTTTCTTTGTGTGGCTAAATACCTTCATCAATAAGGAGATAGTGCCGTTGGGGATACTTGTGCTGAATACGAGCCCCCCATCGCTACCTGTGACGGCAGATGCTATTATACTTTTATATAACTCCATTGCTGCAGATCCGCCAATGTTTTGAAGTATATTTAACACTTCTTTCAGATCAATGCCCATGGGAGATTGCATTTTACTGGGTTGTGTCTTCATCTCATATCTTAACTGCAGTGCCTCCACAGATGCGGTAAGCAGAGTATGTTTTGTCAGGTTTGGAAAATATTGGCTTAGTTTTATTGCCGCCCCTAGTAACCCTCCTAATACCTTTGCATCTGTACTTGGTACTGCCAATGCAAGCTGTATACTATATATCATACTTGCAGCCGCACCAGATTCCATTCCATTTTTAACTTTATGGAATTCTTCCCACCTCTGGTTAATGGTTATCTCAGCCTGTTTCTCGGATAGAGGCATAGGGATTAGCTTCCTCACCTCCAGTTCTGCTGTTTTTATCTCCATCTCTAACCCATCACAGCATTCTACTATCTCATCTATTGCGGATATTGTGCTTGGGGCTGCTACATGCTCTAAGAATTCACTAACATGCTGCATCGTAGGCGCTACTATCAGCCCCACAGCATTTAACCAAGGTGGTGCCCCCGGATTGGCTGGATTTTTGAGAAAATATGTGCCATTTGCCAACTTGGCCAATAGGTTCTGAAGTATGCTTGTTTGGTTTTCTGCATAGCTTGTAAGCGCTAAATCGGTCGGATTATTTAGCAAGAAGTTACACGCGAGCTCCTGCATACTCGTTGCACATGTGTTTAGTCTGGCAAAAAAACCACCTGGCACAGTAGAAATCTCGGCAGGGCCAATGAGCGATATCGTGCCTTCTGCTCCAGCAATATAGCCCGACATATTATTTATATCTACATTGTTTAGAAAGTTATATAATATTTTATTTGCTATTATGCGCCCCCCCGGCGTTGCCACCCCCCCCGCAGCTATCACTTCCTGATTGCTTTGTATCCAGTGACCGTATAGACCACCAAAATTACAGCCTTCCTTCAGTAAAATTTTAACAAGTTCTATGCCTGTTATCGCCCCCCCTGCTGCGTTTCTTCTTAGTGGTTGATTCCATGCTGGATGATTAGCGATTTCTCTCTCCGCGTACGCACAGATATATGCGAACTCGCAATATAACCCGGAATAGCATTCTGGGGTTATACATATCTGATTAAAACCGTTTAGACGCATTTTTCCAATTTCAACCCCAGCTACCATAGCATTAAAATGCGCATCGGCTGCTTGAGCACTAGCGGTTAACGAAGCCAGATTAAGATTTGCTGGTTTTATTATCATAGGTGCCGGATTATTAATATACTGGGCTACAACCCCCCCCACCCCACAAGCCACCACCCACCATGCGTTATACCCCCCAAAAGTTTTTATCTGATCAGTTAAACTACCTTGGACTGGTACTGCGTACGTTTCAGGTACTGCCGTATTTTCAATGATTGAAGCGCCACGAGTCATCGAAGATGCTATGTGAAACATCATCCCTGCAACCATCTCGGGTCTTGCGCTTGTTGAATCTGACAAACCCTCACCTGTGAACAATTCTTTAACAAGAAGATTCTGCCCCATCTGATTGACGTCACCTGTATTCAAAGCTTGGGTAGAGAGGGTGCCACCTGCCATCGCCACATGAGGCACCGCTACCCCCGCATGATCTAACACGGATGCCACACCCGCTATCTGTGCTGTTGGCATTACCACGCCTGCGCCAGCTTTAAACACACTGGTTGTAAAATTGGACAATTCGTGAGACTGTTTTGATATGAATGCGTCTTCTATCTTCAATTGTTGTTTTAACATTTTTACCAATGGTTCTAGTTCAGACATTAACATCATTACTTGATGCATTAACTGTGCATTAGCACTACGTAATTCTAAGATTAATAGCAATATCCCCTCTAAATCATCCACAAAATCAATTAGTTTCATTTGTTTCGCTCCTGTTGATAAGATTACATTTACACCATTAGGGGGTATTGGAGTATGTTGTTGCAATGATAGTAGCATTACTTCTAATTCTAATACAGGAGGTGTGGTAAAAAATCTATTCTCAGCAGGGGAAGCTAGTGGTAGTAACGGAGGTATCTGTCGTATGTGGTATATTGTATTACCCACTACATACTCCAAAGCCAAATATCTTTCCGAGGGTGATAGGTACTTTGTATCACTTTCTATTTCTTTGCTCCCCCTTGCCATTACTGCGATAGTTTCTGTAACTGACGATGGAAGATTCTTGCGGTTAACCTCGCTAACCTCTTCACTGCTAACCAGTATTTGAGCTCTTGTCGCTCTTATATTATTTTTCATAATTATAATATTGTCAGAAGTGATTGGGTTGAATCTCCCCCATATATCTGCACATGTATCATTTAAGTTTGCAGGGATATTGCAGCGCATTGAAAATGGTGCTTGCGGGATGTTATTGCCTAATAATGATGCCGCCACGCTATCTGCCATTATTTTCCCTCGAGGGTTAAAAGTTCTAGGTATAGGTGGGTTTGTGATCTGGTTTTGCAAAACCCGGTTCTCGATCTCGGCATTGCGAAAGTCAGATGAAGAACTACGACGTATAAAAGTTTGAAAGTGCGGAGATACTTGTGGAGAGTTATTAGCAATCACCCCCAGTTCCATCCCCACATCTTTAACAAGATCTGCGCAGTGTTCTAACCTACATAGAGCTTCTTTCTCGTGAGCTTGTGGATTTACATTCCCCGCCACCAACTGAGTTAATCTATGCGCGAGTGAACCAACAACAGCTGCTCCAAATCGCACCGGTGGCGCTAGAGGATTTGGTAATGTTGATTGACCAGTGAGGCTGTACGTTTTAGAAATTTTGTGAGCAATACTAGATATCTTTAGGAAAAACCCTGGATGTGACATGTCAAATTCATAAACGTCAACATTCCGCAAATTTAAAGCAAAATCACAAAAGCTCTCGAAGTAAGTGAACGTACTCGCCGCAGTTGTCTGAAACGCCGTGATGTAGTGAGGATCAGAAAACTTTTCTACAACCACCTCCTCCTTTATCATTGTATTTATGCGTTGACATTCTGTCTGTAATTCCTCTGGTGTAGGGTTTAGTGTTGCTGCGATTATAACTCCAAGCTTATTTGAAGCTATTCCATTTGCAAGATTATGTTTGGCTTGTGTTTCAATACTTCTTCGCAAGACACTTGGATAGCTTGACACGCTTTCTGCGAACCCTAAGGGTGTTTCTGTGATTGCAGTCGCAGCTGAATCCACCATCCCTGTCATTAGAAGGTTACACGATTGAGATAATATCTCACCCAAATTATCTACCTCTATTATAGTGAGGTTCGGAGGTGCTACGATATTCCCCAGTTGTATGCCAGTAGTACTGGCAGTATTTGGGTGAATTAATTGACGTGTCGCCGTGTAAATTGCAGCAAAAGCTTCACTCAACGGAGGAACGTTTAACTCGGCAATTGTAAATAACCCCTCATCTAATGCAACTTTGAAGTGACGCATGGCGAAAGTTAAGTCCTTTATACCGCGAGTATGTTCAAGTATAATTTGAGCATTTCGCTTGGAGGCATGCTCTGCAGCGCCTAACTCGCTTGACATAATGTCATTTTTTTTAGATTGAAGCTCTTCGATGTTTTCCAATCCTTTTTCAATATTGCGTAGCGTAACCCTTGCGAAGATGCACATTTCGTTCTTAACCTTGTCTTTACTGGAGTATGGCCAATCGGGCGGAAATGTGTACGTTTGAAAAACCTCCATCGCGCTTCTTGATAAGAAAAATAACTAACAAATGTTGTTATAGCGAAAAAATATTATTTGCAAGTTTTTTTTGATTGAAAATAATTTTTTTGAATATTACCATTGGTTTATAGATAATTGCAAATATGAATAGGGAAAAATTAGTGCTTGAAAAATGGCGAAATGACGGGGATTTTGAGAAATCTTTACAAGGAAAAGCAGGGGAGTATGTTTTTTATGATGGCCCCCCGTTTGCAAATGGCTTACCGCATTACGGGCACTTGCTTACCGGTTTTGTAAAAGATGTTTTTGCGCGTTATCACACCATGTTTGGGGAAAAATGTGAGAGAAAATTCGGGTGGGACTGCCACGGTTTGCCGGCGGAAATGGAATCTGAAAAAGAACTGGGAATAACCGGGCGCTTGGCAATTAAAGAGTTCGGAATTGACAAATTTAACGAACATTGCAGGGAATCTGTGATGAAATATACCAATGAATGGGAATATTACGTAACCAGGCAGGGTAGGTGGGTTGATTTTGAAAATTCCTACAAAACTATGGACTTACCTTATATGGAATCGGTTATTTGGGCGTTTAGTGAGCTTTGGAAAAAAGGCTTGGTTTATGAGTCCACCCGCGTTATGCCATATTCATGGAAATGCCAGACACCGCTTTCGAATTTTGAAACAAAAATGGACAATTCCTATCGCGAAAAGGAAAGCAAAACCGCAACGGTGAGATTTAAACTTACTGGCGGCGCAGAATTGAAATTTCAAGAGCGCACAGGGCTGAAAATTACTAATATATATATACTAGCCTGGACAACAACCCCCTGGACTCTTCCTTCAAATTTAGCTTTGGCAGTTGGGGCGGAAATTGAATATTCGGTGTTTGTAAAAGGTAGCGAAGCCGCCGTTATTTCTTCAATATTGGCAGAGAAATACAAAAAAGAACTGGAAGGTTTTGAAAAGAAAATTACCCTTTCCGGAAGTGACTTGGAGGGGCTTGAATACGAACCACTTTTTCCATATTTTGCCGAAACTTCCAATGCTTTTCGCGTTTTAATAGGCAATTTTGTCTCAACTGAAGACGGAACGGGAATAGTTCACATGGCGCCAGGTTTTGGCGAAGATGACTTTAATTTGTGCCGCGCGAATGGAATTTTGGTTATTTGCCCGCTGGATGACGGTGGAAAATTTAATGACTCAAGAATTACAGATTTGCCTTATAAACTTGGGGAAAGAGACGAAATTTTGAAGCTTTTTGGGCGCTGTGTGCTGGAGGAATCTACAAATGACAAGGGCAAAAAAAATTACGACGGCGTGAACGAAGATGTGATAAAATATCTGAAATCGAAGAATTTATGGGTAAAAACCGAGCAATATTTCCATAATTATCCGCATTGCTGGCGAACGGATGCCCCGCTAATTTATAAAGCGGTTTCGTCTTGGTATGTGAACGTTGCCGGGGACGGGCAGGGCGAAGTGGAAATTTCCACTGCCACGGGCAAAAAAACGGTAAAAGAGCGCATGGTGGAGCTAAATCACGGCTGGGTTGACGGTGCGGGCAAAAAACATGATGGAATAAACTGGATTCCCGACCACATTCGTGACGGGCAATTTGGAAAATGGCTGGAAGGCGCGCACGATTGGTCAATTTCGCGAAATCGCTTCTTTGGCTGCCCGATTCCTGTTTGGAAATTTGTGGAAAATCCGGCAGAACCTGAAGCTGGCTTGAATTATCGTAAAAAACTTAAAGAATCTGGCGAAGATGTTAAAGTTTTCGGATCAATTAAGGCTTTGGAGGCTTTTTTTGAAACAAAAGTAACAGACCTACACCGCCCATATATAGATGAACTGAAGAAGGAAATTCGCGATGAAAATGGCAAATATCTTGGGCATTATGAAAGAATTGAAGACGTTTTTGATTGCTGGTTTGAGTCTGGCGCGATGCCTTTCGCAAGCGTTGGATTTAAGGGGGAGGGCGCAAAACCCTCGAATTTTCCTGCAGATTTCATAGTTGAATACGTTGCCCAAACGCGCGGCTGGTTTTATACTTTAATGATACTTGGCACGGCTCTTTTTGACGCTGCGCCATTTAAAAATTGCATTTGCCACGGGGTTATTTTAGACGAAAAAGGCGAAAAACTTTCCAAAAGACTTCAAAATTATCCAGACCCAAAGGAAATGTTTGAGCTGCACGGGGCGGACGCGATGCGCTGGTTTATGCTGCGCTCTCAAGTTATGCGCGGAAATGAGCTTTTTATGGACAAAACCGGCGAGCAAATTCGTGATAGCGCGCGAATGGTGATTCACCCGTATGTAAATGCCTGTAATTTCTTCGTAAGTTATGCGAAAATTGACGCAGTTAAGTGCGAAGATGTGCTGGTTAGTTCTGCAAAATTAAACCGAGAGTTGAATATTTACATTGCCTCACTTGCGATGGACACAATTGCAAAAATTCGCACAGCAGTTGAAAAATATGACACGCCATCCGCCTGCGAAGCTTTTGAAGTGTTCTTGGATGGGTTAAATAATTGGTATATTCGCCGAAGTAAAGACATTTTCTGGGAAGCTGGAATGAGTGATGAAAAGCAGGAATCTTTTGATACGCTTTATTCCGTTTTGCTAAATGTTACAAAAGCTGTGGCGCCGATGTTGCCATTTACAACCGAGGCGGTTTGGGAGGACTTGAAAATTTTTTCTTAAACCATCTTGACACGCGGTGAAACTCATGCTATACTATGGCAGTAAGTTTTTAATTATATGCATACTATCAATAAAATACAAGAGTGGGTCAACACCCCAAATGCTGACAGTGTTTTAACGTCTCTGCAATTTCAAAAGAATATGCAAGATTTTAATAACGTAGTGAATAAAAATTCAGAGTTAGGGATAATGGTGGCTGAGATAATCCGTCTTGGAAATAGAGATTTTCCAAATATTGCGCAATTTAATGAGGTGGTGAGTCTGGTGAAGAGTTCCGTAGAATGTGCATTAGCAGCTTACAAAAAACAATTCCCTGAAGAGCGGGAATATCCAACTACTGTGGATTGTGAATTGACTTCCATCTTACCTAAATTGCGTGAAATTGGCTATGACGATAGCGCTTATTATGCAAGGGGTCAAATAAACAATATTATCGAGCAATTGCCAAAATTAGCATTTATTGCTGAAGTGGAGGCTGTGCAACACTGGTGTCAGGCGAGGATGAAAAAGAGTGTTCCAGATAATCAAAGTTTCCTGCTTTCTGATTACCAAAACATATATGCGCCTAATGCGCAAAATTCACAAAGACGTGGTTTTACCGCTAATGTTTCCAGCGGCGTGTCAAGCACCTTGCGGCGCTAAAGAGGTTAAAATTTGTAAAGCAGACTTCCGTCCGTCATCCCCCCCCCAACTGCCTGAATTGCAATTATGTCGCCATTTTTAAATCTTCCGGCGCGCATACATTCGTCAAATAATATGGGTATTGTGGCAGCGGAATTATTACCATATTTATGCAATGTCATGGGAAAAAGTGACAATGGAAGCCCCAGTTTTTCTGCCACATAGGCTGCAATTCTGGAGTTCGCTTGGTGTAGCAAAACCGCCGAGAGATCCTGTGATTTTAGGTTATTTTTTTCCAGAATATTCATAAGCCCTGTTGCAAAAGCGTTGGTTGCGTATTTGAAAACCTCACGGCCATTCATTGTGATAAAACTATCCTTGTCCGTGCGTAGAATTTCTGAAAGTGCACCGTTGGAATGCAGTTTCCAGTCTAAAATTCCAGAGCTATTATTTTCCTCTTGCGACAAAATAACCGCCCCGGCTCCATCGCTGAATAGTACGCATGTTGAGCGGTCTTGCCAGTTTATAATTGATGATAGTTTTTCTGCGCCTATGACTGCGATTTTTTTACTTTTTCCAGATTTTATAAATGAATCTGCGATTGATATCGCGTATACAAATCCTGAACATACAGCCTGCACGTCAAAAGCAAAAGCATTTTTTGCTCCGACTTTATCTTGAATTATGCACGCCGTTGCCGGAAATTTTAAATCTGGAGTTGTGGTTGCAAGAATTATTGCATCAAGTTCCAAGGGAGATATATTTGCACTTTTCAAAGCGCTTGTTAAAGCCTTCGCGCCCATATCAGACACAAGTTCGCCCTCCTGTGCAATTCGCCTTTCATTAATACCAGTTCTTTGAACTATCCACTCATCGGTTGTGTCAACAATCTTAGAAAGATCTGCATTTGTTACAATTTTTTCTGGTAAAAATGAACCACTGGCGATAATTTTAGTTGCCATACATCCTAAATTACAAATCCCGCTCACAACACAATATCCAATTTGCAGTTTTAATGCTGTGCAAATTCCTAATTAGAGTTGATTATATCTCCAAGAGTAGTAGAATTTCCAGACGCACTTCCGTATGTTAGACTGTCTTCATACTCTTTAATTGATAGAACTAGTTTTTTTGTTGCATTGTTATAAGATATAATTTTAGCCTTAATGGTTTGATCGACCAGTATTGCATCGAGTCCCCCGCTTCCAAGATCTGATTTTCTAATAAAGGAAACAATTGCGCCATTTAATAACTCCACACCTACGCCGTCGAATCTTTTTTCAAATACAACACAATCTACGATTTTATCAACTTTGAGCTGCTCTGCGTGATCATTTACCGCATTTTCTGTAATTTGCTTAATACTTAGTCTGATTTTTTGCGCAATGTGATCACCTTCAAGATACATCACCCTTGCCAAATCTCCAACCTTGTATTTTGTTGGTATTTTACCATCATTACCCCATGCAATATCGTAAGAGTGAACAAGTCCGTCGATTTTGTCAGTAATAGATACAAATATTCCAAAATCTGCGATATTGGCAATCTTGCCTTCAAGTATGTCTCCAGGTTTGTGGCTTTCAACAAATTCTTTCCACGGATTTTCAACTAGCTGTTTTAAGCCTAGTGCTATTCTATGTTTTTCAATGTTCATTTCCAATACAACCGCTTCAATCTCTTGTCCAACTTGATAGTTTTCACGCAAATGCTTTGCGGAATCATTCCCCCAGGTTATTTCAGAAAGGTGCACCAATCCCTCGATGTCATTGTCTAATTTTACAAATAAACCATAGTTCATTATATTAACTATTTTACCTGTAACTTTTGCACCAGGTTTGTATTGATCTTCAAATTTAGACCATGGATTTGGAGTTAATTGCTTCAGGCCAAGTGAAATTTTCGCCTCACTACGCAGGAACTTCAATACTTTTACCTGTAATTTTTGACCAATTTTCAGAATTTCCGCCGGGTGACCAACTCTTTCCCACGAAATATCTGTAATATGTAACAAGCCATCTATATCTCCAAGATTTACAAATGCGCCATAAGGGGTAATATTTTTTACATAACCTTCTACTATATCTCCTTCATTTAATTTATTTAAGAAGTCATCTCTAAATTCTTTGCGCGCAAGATCCCTTACGGCTTTTCTGGAAACTACAACGTTTCTCAATGCCTCGTCTAGATGAATTATCATCATTTGCTCTTTTTTTCCCATTAATTCAGAGTGAGAATGGAAGCTGTCGGAGTCAACTTGACTTCCTGGAAGAAAGCATATAACTGCGTCAATATCAACCACCAATCCGGATCTGGTTTTGGCAAATATTATACCCTCCACAGGTTCATTGTTTTTATGAGCCTGTACTATTTTTTGCCAAGATTCCTCACGAATTGCTTTTTCACGACTTACATTTGTTCCCGCACCATAGTGATCCAAGCTTGACAAATATACATCAATTTCAGCATTTAATTCCATGTCTTGCTTATCTTTTTCGCGAAAAAATTCCTTCATTGGAACTATGCTTTCCGATTTTAGGTTAGTATCTACTAAAATATAACCCTTATCTTTCTTCACAGAAACAATTTTACCTTTTACCAAATTGTCCGTCATATCAATATTTGACGACACAAAATGCTTATTTAATATATCCAGGAACTCATCATCGCTCATTTTCGAGCACTCAACTTCGCACGGTTCATCCGCATTAACAACAAAATTTTCCCCATTAACGCTGGACAAATCATTTTTTTCTTCAATCATAAATCGTGACAAAATCAACAACCACTAACTCCACTCAAAAGCATTTTTTATTTTAGTCAAGCTATTTTTTATATTTTTGCAAAAAAATCTTGAAGATTATATAATTGGTGTGCGAATTTGCTTAATTATATATAATATACATGCTAGATAAAATTTTATCTCAATCAAAATTTATACTGGTTATAATGGTTTTTTTGTTTATAACCGGAATTGCAACCTTTTATTCCATTCCAAAAGAATCCAATCCTGATGTAAAAGTTCCTATTATATATGTATCTGTTACAATGCGGGGAATTTCCGCGGCAGATGGCGAAAGGCTAATGCTTCGCCCGATAGAAAAGCGCTTAAAGGGCATATCAAATGTAAAAAAAATCAGCTCCAGAGCGGTGAATGGCTATGTTTCAATTTCCGTTGAATTTGATGCAGGTTTTGATGTAAAAACCGCATTAACGCGGGTAAAAGACAAGGTTGACGAGGCAAAATCCAGCCTTCCGCCAGGTTCAGAAGTGCCCGTGATAAAAGAGATAGATTTTAGCAAATTCCCCGTATTAAACGTGATTTTATATGGAGATTTTGACGAAAAAACCTTAATTGAGTCAGGCAGAATTCTAAAACGAAGAATTGAAATGATTCCAAATGTTTTGGAGGTGAATGTTATTGGGGATAGGAAGGATTTACTGGAAATTTTTACAAATCCCGGCGCACTGCTTAGGCATAAAATCAGCGGCGATGAGCTTATATCAATTGTGGATGGGGGGAATCGGCTAATTTCCGGGGGATTTTTGGAAAATTCCAAGTTTTCCGGCAGTATTAATGTTGATTCCGTTTTGCAAACCGTTGAAGATGTGAAGAATATGCCGATTCTTGCTAGAGATTTGGACATTTTGCGAATTAAAGACATAGGGTATGTAAATAAATCTTTTATTGAGATGCAAAGCATTGCGCGCGTCAACGGAAAACCCGCAGTGGTGCTGGAAATTTCCAAAAGATACGGCACTAATATTATAAATACTATTGAGTCTGTGAAGTCGGTTGTAGAGTCAATGAAAGACGTAATTCAGCCGGGAATTAATATAGATTTCATGCGTGACCAGTCTGATAATATCAAGGAATCGCTTTCAGATTTGGGGAATAACGTGCTTTTCGCCGTGATTTTGGTTCTAATTGTGGTGATGAGTCAAATCGGAAAAAAGCAGGGTTTTATTGTGGGAATGTCTGTGCCTATTTCATTTTTCATAGGCGTGATGATGATAGGATCTCTTGGATATACAATGAATATCGTGGTTTTATTTGCACTAATTTTGGCATCCGGAATGATAGTTGACGCTTCGGTTATAGTTGCGGAATATGCGGATCGCTTAATAATTTCAGGGGAAAAGCCCGGAATTGCATATGCAAAAGCTGCTTCGCGAATGTCCATTCCTGTTTTGTCGGCAACAATCGGCATTATTATTGTATATCTTCCATTGCTATTTTGGCCAGGAATTATAGGGCAATTTATGAAATTTATTCCCATTACAATTATCTGGGTTTTGCTTGCTTCAATTATTTCTGCCCTGGTTTTTATTCCAATTTTAGGCAGTTTTTTCAAGAAAAATGAACAAAATGCCGAGCAGCATGCAAAATTGAAAGAGTTTTTAGAGGTATCTGAAAGCGGAAATCTTCAGACACTGCAGGGGTTTTACGGGTTTTATCTGCGTTTGTTAAATAAGGCTTTAGACCACCCAAAACGCTTTATATTATTTACAATTTTAGGCTTTTTCGCCTCCATTGTTATATTCAAGCAATTTGGCGCGGGTGTGGAATTTTTCCCTGTTATAGACGCGAAAAATATTCAAGTTGTGGTTCGATCCGGCGGGAATATTTCACCCACCGACAAGTTTAAAATGATGCAAAAAGCAGAGGAAAGATTGCTTGAAATTAGCGATGATTTTAAGGTGATTTATGCGAAAGTTTTTGGTAATTCCGGGGTGCAAAACGGGCAATATAGCGATGATACTATTGGCGTTATTGATCTTGAGTTGCAAGATTGGCACGTGCGGGAAAATTCTGATATTATAGCCGGTAAAATCACGGAGAAATTTAGAGATTTCCCCGGGGCAAGGCTGGAAATTTTACAAGAAAGAGGTGGGCCACGCTCGGGTGATAAAAAAATTCAAATTGAAATAACTTCAAGCTATCAAGATAAGGCAATTGATGTAATGCAGGAGATTTTTGCAATACTGGAGGCTGATTTGCAGTTGGTTGATCTTTCCAACTCGCTTCCTAGTGCAAAAATGAAGTGGAATTTTGATTTTAATCGTGCAATTGCGCTGAAATATGGCGTTAATACCGAGGCTTTTGGCAGTGTGATTAAATTATGCACGAATGGCGCGCGAATTTCGGCATTTCGCCCGGATTATTCTGATGATACTGTGGATATTGTAATGAAAATTCCGCAAAAATATTGCTCTGTGCAGAATATCGCAGAGTTGCCGATTTATACCAAAATGGGCACAGTTTCCGTGGGAAGATTGGCGAAAATAACCCCAATAAACGACCTGTATATTATTCAAAAAATCAATGGGAATGTGGCATTTTCAATTTCCTCAAACGTTGCAAATGGCGTGAATGTTTCTGAAAAAATTGCTGAAATCAAGGCAAAAATCAAGCATTTTGAGGCAAATAAAGACGTAAATGTGCAATTTGCCGGGGAGGATATGGACAAGCAGGAAACCGGAAGCTTCCTTATGCGCGCATTTTCTGTTGCAATATTCCTGAAAATTGCGATATTAATTGCTCAATTTAACTCTATATATTATTCACTTATTGTAATGAGTGCCGTAATTTTGTCAATTATTGGGGTGTTAATAGGGCTTGTTTTGACGGGGAAATCTTTCGGAATTGTGATGTGCGGGCTGGGAATTATCTCGCTTGCAGGAATTGTTGTGAGTAATAATATAATATTGATTGACACCTATCAAAGAATTGCAACCACAGGGGCAGATTTGCGAAATGCAATTTTACGCACTTGCGTGCAGAGGCTACGCCCAATTTTAATGACTTCAGCAACAACTTTTTCCGGTCTTGTGCCTATGATGTTTAACTTTTCTATCGATTTTTTTGACATGAAAATTGTGTATAATTCGCCTTCCGGGCAGTGGTGGGAGCAACTTTCAACCACGATTGGCGGCGGGCTATTTTTTGCAACAATTTTCACTTTATTTTTCACGCCCTGTTGCCTGATGCTTCATACGCCGGAAATTCATGTGAAAAAACCGCCAATTTTATTGAGAATTTTGAGCAAATTTAATATTAAGAAAACGTGATTTATGGCGTGTGAATATATTGCAAATGACTTGCAAATGCAAAATTTGGTGGAAGTTTTGAAGTCTTGCACGGAGATTGGTTTGGATACGGAATTTGAAAATGCGAGCGCTACCGCGCACTTCCCACAGCTTTGCTTAATTCAAGTGAGTTATGTGGTAAATTCCCTTGTAAACATTGCGATAATTGATGTTTTATCCCCTGATTTGAATGTTAAAAAGTATTTTAGAGAGGTTCTGCAGGATAGCAGAATTTGTAAAATTATTCACTCTGCCGAGAATGATTTGCAGATTTTATCGCATTATTTTGGGGTTTTGGTGCGGAATTTTGTGGATACCCAGGTGGCATTTTTGATGCAATCTTGCGAAAAAACCCTTATTGGATATGGAGATTTGGCGGGAAGCCTTTGCAATGTTACAATTCTCAAGGACTTGCAGAGGTTTAACTGGGATAAGCGCCCATTATCATTGGGAAAAATTGAATATGCGGCGAATGATGTGCGATATTTGCTGGAAATTTGGCATATTTTGCGGGAAATTCTTAATAATAATGGGAACTTTTCACGGTTTCAATATGACATGGAAAATTGGTATGAATTTTCTGCAAGAAAGCTGAATTTTGCCTATAAAAAAGTTGAATTTGACGCGAATTCCCTGAATTGCTTGCAGTTTTCGCGCCTGGTGAAGCTTGCCACGCTTCGTGAAATGGAGGCAATTTCTCAAAATTTAATACGGAAAAAAGTGATATCTGATGGCGATATTTTGCAAGCAATTTCGCTGAATTATACGGCAGTTTGCGAATTTTTAGAGGGTGTAAATTCCGTGTTATGCCTTGATTTTATTAAGAAAATTGATGAAAATAACTGGAACGAGCGGGCGCCCATTTACGACATGCGATTATTTGAAGAAAATCGCGTAAAAATGCAGGAAATTTCTGATAAAATCAGGAGTATTTTGCACAAAACTTCCAAAGAGTGCAACATTTCTACAATCATCATCGCAAATTCCAATGAGCTTAAAACTCTTGGAAAAGCTGTGTTTTTAAATTTACCAATTAGTGATTTCACCCCGTATTTATTGGAAAATTGGCGCGGTGAATTGTTTGGAAAAAAGATTTTAAGTTTGCAAATATGAGAATTATTTTTATGTCCAGCGGGGGTATTGGAATTCCGGTTTTACGGGCGATTTTGGGTTCTGCGCATAAAATTATTGCCGTTTACACCGGCGCTGCAAAAAAATCCGGCAGGGGAATGTCGCTTGCGGAAAATGAAATTTCAAGCATTGCAAAACAGCATAATTTACCCGTATTTACGCCAATTTCTTTCAAAAACGATGACACAAAATTGCAGTTTTTGAATCTCAACGCAGACCTCTGTGTGGTTGTTTCATACGGGCTTTTGTTGCCGGATTTTGTGGTAAATAACAATCTTGGGGCGATAAATTTGCACCCATCTGCCCTGCCAAGATGGCGTGGCGCTGCGCCGATTGAAAGGGCGCTGGAGGCGGGCGATTTGCACAGTGAAATTTGCACA
The DNA here is from genome assembly GCA_945898725.1 of Rickettsia typhi. Taxonomy (GTDB): domain Bacteria; phylum Pseudomonadota; class Alphaproteobacteria; order Rickettsiales; family Deianiraeaceae; genus CAMDIK01. The sequence goes on along the minus strand of CAMDIK010000001.1, from coordinate 37,333 downwards.
ATGTTCCTGGAACTGGGGCTTGATACCGGCGACGTAATTGAGCGATTTTCGTTTAATATTCCGGGCGATTTTACGGCAGAAGACGTGTATAATTTTGTGAATTTTCAAGGCGGTGATATGATTTTAAGGGCGATAAATGCTATTGAAAATGGCACAATTTCCCGCGAAATGCAGAGTAATATCGGGGTTACTTACGCGAAAAAAATTGATAAATCTGAACTGGAAATTGACCTAGAAAGTGAATTAGTGGAGAAAATTTTCAATAAAATCAGGGCATTTGCCTTGTGCGGTGGGTGTTTTGTTGAAATTCAGGGTGAGAGGATTAAAATTCTGCGGGCAGATATTCAGAAAATGGCTGTAAATACTGAAGATATCGGTAGGATTGATGAGAATTTCCGCATGTTTTGCAAAGATGGAATTATCCTGCCGAAAGTGGTGCAAAAAAGCGGGAAAAGTGCTGTGAATATTGAAGATTTTTTACGTGGATGGCGATGGAAAAGTTAGTAAACCCGGGGTGTAATGTTTTTATTTCCGCGAATGCGGGTTCCGGAAAAACGAAGGTTTTGGTGGACAGATTTGTCGCACTTTTGCTTGATGGCGTTGAGATTTCGAAGATTTTATGCGTAACTTACACAACCAGCGCCGCGGACGATATGCGTGCCAGAATTGTTGCGCGCTTGATGACATTGTTGCGTGATTTTCGCAGTAAATCCGGGGATTTTTCTCAAAATTCTAACCCCGAGTACGAGGCGATGATCTCAAGTGCTTTATTAAATATTAATCGTGTTAAAATTCAAACTTTCCACGCATTTTGCACCGATATTATTAGGAATTGCCCGGATGAATTGCTGAATGTTCCAAGAGATTTTGCCATACTTGACTCTGACACGGCGAAGAAATTTACGCATCATTTGAAGGAAAAAATTACCCGAGAATTGGGCGATTTAGACCATTTTTCCGGCGATATTCGAAAGTCTTGTGAGACTTTGCTTAGTGAGTATGGGAAGCATAATTTCACTGAATTAATTGGAAATATTGCCGATAAAATCTATTATTTCAGCAGAATTGTTGAGAAGGAAGATGCATATTTTGAGATATTAAATGTTGGCATGAGCCCGGAAAAATTGGCGCATGAAAACCCAAATACTGCGCTTGCGATGGATGCAAATTTTTGTAATATTTTACAGGTTTTGCTGGAAAATACCAAGATTGGCGGCAGAATTGAGCAGCACGCAAAAACGCTTGCAACCTGGCTGGAAATGGACCTGCAAACCAGGCAAAAAAATATTCCACAGCTGTTTAAGGCGATTTTTACCGCAGATTCTCTACGCGCAGATTTCAAAAAAACACTTGTTTCAATGGGTAAAATTGGTGAATTCTCTGGAATTATTGAGAAATTTTATACAAATCACAGTTACTTTCTAACTAGGCATGTGATAAATTTTGCAAAATACGTCAATCAGGAGTATATTCGCCTGAAAAATAGCGTAAATTCATTGGATTATTCTGACCTAATTCACATTGTGCATAAAAAAATTCACACCAAGGGCAGCGATGATTTTTTGATGTCGGTTTATGGAATTTTTGACCACATTTTGCTTGATGAAGCACAAGATATGAACGATGAACAGTGGGAAATTGTAGATTTGATCTTTCATGAGTATGTTTTGAATTATCAGCACATTTGCAAAACAATTTTCGTCGTTGGTGATGAAAAACAGTCAATTTACGGCTTTAATGCCTCCAGCGTTACAAGTTTTGTGCAAAGAATGAAGAAATACCCCGATATTTGCAGGGAAAATGCAGTTCCATCCTACGAAACCACCTTGCAAAAATCTTACCGGTCCAGAGAGGAAATTTTGCATTATGTGGATGAATTTTGCAATTCCAGCGACTGCGAAAACCTGCAAAACGCGCAGCATATTGCCACAAGGGGGCAGGGTGGCGAGGTGAAAATAATTGAAAAAACCAAGGAAGATGCAGCAAATTTGCCCGGCGTGGTGTGTGAAAAATTGCAAGAAATAATCGCCCGCGGATTCAGCTATTCTGACGTGTCAATATTGGTTTCCAAACGCTCATCTTGCAAGCAATTTTATAGCAATTTCACAGTAAAAACAAGGGAATATAGCATTCCTGTGTGCGCAGATAGAGTAATTGACAACACATTTGGATATTGCTTTTTTGACCTGGTAAATTTAATTGGATTTTCCTGTGGTTTGTTGTGCGATTACGACATTTCCGGCTTTTTAAAGTGCCCGATTTTTGAAAATATTGAAGGAAAGCAGGAGATTTTAGATTTTATTGCTAGCGCGGGCGAGAGTTCACGATTTTTATCAGAATTTTTCTGCAAAATTTCCGGAAATAAGCATAACATAATGCAGAAATTACACAGTAAATACGGAGATTTATTGCACATTGCGCTGGATAAAATTTTCAATATTTGCGGTGAATTCAGGGATATTTATCAAGCCTATATCAAGCTGCAATTTATCGAAGATTTAGATAGCAACGTGCGCTATGACGGGGTAAATTTAATGACAATTCACGGCTCAAAAGGCTTGGAAAATAAGGTGGTTTTTGTGATAAATTCAGCCTCCGACCGCAGAAGGGCAGATGGCTATTTCATTTTTACCAATCCGAATTTCAATATATTTATAAGCCTTTCAAGAAGCTTTGCGCAATTTGGAAAATTTCTTGAAGCGCAGGGTGGCGAGAGTTTAATTTTCAATATAAAACAGCAGAATATTCAGTTTGAATGGGGCGAGAGGCAACGCCTGCAATATGTTGCCATAACCCGCCCGCGCGAGCTTTTATATGTGTATAATATCACATAGATTAGCTCTATTTACGTCTTTTATACTCTTCTTCGGTTCTGTTGTTTTTAAGTTTTTCAGCAAAGCTTTTTGATTCACCTTGTTCTCTTGCTTGCGAAGGCGATCTTCGTGAAGTTTGCCGTAACAGTGATGACAGCGATGTTTTTTCACCCGTCTTACAGTCTTCTATTGTTATTACTTTGGGTTTTTTTGACGAAGGTAAGCTTGACGAGAGCGCGGGTATTGATAGTAGTTTCTTACATTCTTCAGTTTCGTAGAAATCAGGAATATTCTCTGACATTGGTATCTCTGGTGATGGCAATCTTGGCGGAGTTGACATAGATTCGCACCAATCACAGATCCTTTGATAGGTATCCATCATTAGCTCACGTGCTTGAAAAGTTAAGCGACGTGCGCCTACGTAGATGATATTCCGCTCTTCATTAATCACAATACTTTCCACTTCCTCATAATGTATAGGAAAATGTGCTATATTCCCATTGGAATCGTATCCCGTCATGTTTAGGGGCTCTCGGTTTGCCCTGCTCTGCATATAATTCAAAATTACTAAATGCATTATAACACACTTTGCAAGCTTTGTCAAGGGTTTTTTAGAAAATTGTTTGGAAAACTGGTGCTGTTTATGGGAATTGAACCCACGACCTCTTCCTTACCAAGGAAGTGCTCTACCGCTGAGCTAAAACAGCATCTTTTTTTAGGTTATGTTGCAAAATTTAAAATGCAAATAGTTTTTGTGGCGCTGGTTTTTTTGTTAATTCTTTTTTCCAAAACAGCAAAAACTTTTCTTTTTTGACCTTGCCAACTCCAACATCTTGCCTGAATTATTTTTCTCATCTAGTTGTAATTGCATTCCAAGGTATTGCATTTTAATATGTTGCATTGTGCTATAATTTTTACCATTTGTCAAGATATTTTTCTCTTGCTTTTTGGATTGTATGTTAATCTAGTGAATTGAGTGTGAGAAATTTTTATGCTAAATAACAAAAAAAGAGTTGTCTGTACTGGGATTGGATTAGTTTTACCAGGCAGTTACGATGCCCATGATGCGTTTGGAAAAATAGTTGAAGGAAAGTCTTTTGTGACTAAAATTGAGGGTTTTGACTCCAGTGATATGGCAACTAAAATTGCCGCGGAAATTAAGTTCGCCGGGCAGGAGAATTTAACCCAGGACTATAATAAATCTAGCGCTTTTATATACGAAAATCTGTTTGATCCCGCACCAATTGTTGACAAAAAAGACGTTCGCCGCATGGATAAATTTATAGTTTACACTATGTATGCCGCGGAAAAAGCCATTTTGGAAGCGGGGCTGAAAGATGCAAATATCGACCTAGATAGGGTAGGTGTGATGGTTGGTTCCGGCATTGGCGGGCTTACAACAATTGAAGAAAATGACGGAATATTGCGCGAAAGCGGGCCAAAAAAAATCAGCCCATTCTTCATTCCTTCGGTGCTAATTAACTTGCTTTCCGGGCAAATTTCCATAAAATACGGCTACAAAGGACCAAATTTTGGAATAGTTAGTGCTTGCTCAACCGCGGCACATAGCATAGGGGAGGGTGCAAAAGCCATAATGTGCGATGACGCCGATATTATGGTTGTTGGCGGTTCGGAGGCTGCAATTTGCAAACTTGGAATCACGGGATTTAACGCTTTAAGGGCGCTTTCCACTAATTTTAATGACGATCCGCAGGCTGCAAGTAGACCCTGGGACAAGGATCGCGACGGTTTCGTAATGGGCGAGGGCGCTGGAATTTTGATCTTGGAAGAATACGAGCATGCAAAAAAACGCGGAGCAAATATCTACTGTGAAATTGCAGGTTACGGCGCTTCGGGCGACGCAAACCACTTGACCGCACCACACCCAAATGGCGATGGAGCCTTGGCAGCGATGAAATCTGCCATGCGAAAAGCGCAGCTAAACCCTGAAGATATTGACTATGTGAACGCACATGGAACTTCAACACCGCTGGGCGATGAAATTGAAGTTAAATCTGTAAAAAGATTGCTTGGAGATGATACAAAAACACCTATGTCTTCTACGAAATCTGCAACCGGGCATCTGCTTGGAGCAGCCGGGGCGATTGAAGCAATTTTCTCAATTCTTGCAATTAAGCATGGAATTTTACCACCAACTTTAAATCTTTCTACGCCATCCGATGCCTGTGATTTGGATTTTGTTCCCAGAGTTGCAAGAAAAGCTGTTGTAAATACGGCAATTTCAAATTCATTCGGCTTTGGTGGGTGTAACGCTTCTTTGATATTTAAAAGAATATAATTCATTCACCGCTATTGCAGATTTGGCATTTTAGCATCTTATTACGATGAGTGGTGTTTGACATTTGATTGAATAACCCAGATTATGATAAAGTAAAAAAGCAGGGAAATATTTCCCTGCTTTTTGATATTAGAAATATATCACCTTTTTAGGCGTTCTCTGTTGACACTTTTTCAGCAAATGAATCTGATCTTACATCTACGGTTATGTCAAGCGATGTATCGGCGTACAATATAACTTTTGCATTGTAGTTTCCAACGTATTTAATGTGACTAAATAGTCTAATACTAGCAGGATTAACGAACTGCTTTACTTTTTTAATATCTATACTAGGCACGGTAGACTGTATAGTGTTTATTAAAGCGTCGCAAATTTCACGCGTTGAAACCGAACCAAACAACTTACCATCTGAAAATGACCTTTTTATCATAGTAATTTCCGTAGCATTTAACGTACTCGCAAGAGAATTTACAAAATCTTTATTCACTTTATCTGTTTCGATAAATTCTAGCTTTCTATTTTCAAATTTGCTCAAGATATTTTTATTTGCAAATAGAGCTATGCCAGATGGAATCAAAAAATTCTTTGCATATCCAGGTTTTACATTTACAACGTCTCCCACAACTCCAAGTCCGTGAAATGATTTTAGTAGTAAAATTTTAATCATATATTTAACAAAATAAAACTATTTTAGATATGGAAGTAAGCCTAGATATCTGCAAATTGCAACATGTTGCTTCAATTTTGACTGCTTTTTTCTTGAGAATCCAGAGTGATACCTAGACATAATTTTCCTAGATACGTCTATTAACATACTCTTCAGTAGAGCATAATTTTGGTAAAATATTAAATCCTCACCTATTTCTGCATATTTTTTGTTCTGTTGCGAAAATATTGAATAAGAACCCACTACCGATGCAACATCCACTGCAACGTTTGATATACCAGGTATACTTGCGACAAAGTCAACATCTACAACGCTTCCGTCTTTATTTGTGATGTTATTCATTTTTTTATTCATAGCCTATTAAAATAATATTTATTTACACGCAAATGCTTCACTTAATTGAATTTCGCCCATCTCCTTTTCTATGTCATTCGGTAAATTAACCATCATGGACGAAGGGGATGATAGATTTGCGCCATCTTCACATTTTAATATCAATCTTCTAATGATATTGGTATTGGTTTTAATTCTAAAATCTAATTCTTTCACCAAATCTGGCATTATTTCAATGCGTATACAGTAATAATGAGCCTTCTTATTTCCTAGCATTTCGTAGGAAATCGGCCTCAATCCCCAATATTCCTTTAAATGGATAGAGCCAGCACAGCGCGAAGATATAAATGTTAACAAGGCATTTAAGTCTTGTTGAACTTCTAACGGAGATATGTTGGATCTGTATAAAACTACAAGTTCGTAACCCCTTGCTTTAACACTACCAAATCTATCAGACTTTTTTTCAGCAATTATCATTATAAATAAAGAAAAATATTATACAATTCCACGCACATGAAGCATATCTTTGAACGATGTAGAGTCTGCATTGATACAGCTAACAAGCATCTTTCTATTGATTTGAAGATCAGACTTCGCTAATTTATCTATAAGAGAGCTGTACGTTAGACCAACTTCTCGTGCAAACGCATTAATTCTTATGATCCATAAAGACCGAAACTCTCTTTTTACATTCTTCCTATCTCTGTATTGATATAGCATACCCTTTTCTACGGACCTGTTAGCTATGCGATAACATTTACTTTTTCTACCCCTGTGACCCGCTGCAGATTTAACTATTGCTCTTCTGCGATTTCGGGATGGTACTCTATTTGTAGCTCTAGACATATAAAATAAAAAATTACTGTACTACTTTTTTTAACTTACTAAATCGCTTGGAAATAACTCCAAATTTAGATTCTTGCGGAGACTCTGGTGACTCTGATTTTTTGCTATATTTTCTTCCAAGCCCGATAACAAGTGCAAAACGCGCCATTTTTAAAAACGATGAACTTATTGCAGTTGTGCCAGATTGGCGAAATAATTGCCCTCCCGATTTTTGACTCATATTATGACGTTTCCCAGCTTTAGTACGAATAATCACACCAGATTTCAATGCTTTTAATCTTTTGTAAGCAGATCTTAGGGTTTTTTTCTTAACTTTTGGCGTAGCTTTTGAAGCTCTCTTAACTCTCAAAGAAACTGATGGCATGGTAAAAAAAAACTATAACTTATTTGCAAAATGAGCAAAAGCTTTGTTTGCTTCAGCCATTTTATGTACTTCATTCTTCTTTTTAAGAGCAAAACCTCTACCATTAATTATATCTATCATTTCATGGTAAAGTCTAGTAACTGCACCTCTTTCCGATCTTGCAGCAACCGCTGCTACTAACCAGGTACATGCCAAAGCCAAAGCTCGTTTCTCTTTTACTGGAATGGGAATTTGATAATTTGCACCACCTACACGCTTTGATTTTACCTCTATTGAAGGAGATATTGCATTGATAACAAATAGAACAAGGCTATGCTCAGACAGCGTTTTTAGCGAAGTTCCATCTGATGTTATAATATCTTCGGCTTTATTTTGAATATAGGTATACAGCATTTCGGATGCACCGCATACGATTTTCTCCGATACAACTTTTTTCCCCGATTTCATGAATTTGTTTATCAACTTAGACACTAGCGGATTTTCCATAAATGTAACATTTGTTGTTAAAGAATTTCCATTTTTTTTATCCACACTACCTTTCATATGCAATTAAAATTACTTTTTACCAACTTTAGCTCTCTTTGCTCCATACAAAGATCTACCTTGTTTTCTGTCTTTTACACCAGATGTGTCACAAGTACCTCTGACCACGTGATATCTTACGCCAATTAAATCCTTCACTCTTCCTCCGCGTACCAATACAACAGAGTGTTCTTGTAAATTATGCCCCTCTCCTGGGATGTAGGCAATTATTTCATATCCGCTGGAAAGTCTAACCTTTGCAACTTTACGCAATGCGGAGTTAGGTTTTTTTGGGGTTGTTGTATATACTTTTGTACAAACCCCTTTTCTTTGTGGACACATCTTTAGAGCTGGAGACTTACTCTTGTATTTCTTGTCTCTTCTACCCTTTCGTATCAATTGCTGTGAAGTAGCCATAAATTATTACTAATCAATTTTCATTAGAAGATATGTCTAAAAAATTATAGTCAAGCTTTTTTTTATTTTTATTAAATATTTTAAAAAAATGTTGATTTTTAAAAAATATTGGCAGATATATACACATATATCTAATATAGCTTAATGTATACGCGTTTAATATTTTTATTGATTATAGTTTTTGCGGTATTTTTAGGTGGAAAAAATACCAATGCAGGCATCTTGGTCCCCTGGAATCCTATTGCATCTCTAAATGTTGGGCTGGACTACCAAATGCCTGGCGTCACTTCTTTTTCAGCAAATCGCGGAGATGCTACGGAAGATTTAAAAAAGTTTGAGAACTCAAATATCTATGCAGGTGTTAGAGTTTTGCGCTATTTTGGCGTTGAAGCTGGTGTAAATAAGATTAATACAGATTTTCAAATTGATAACGATATAACAAATTTGGCTTTAAAGCAGGTTTATTTTGATGGTAAGCTTTTTTTGCCAATAATTTCAACAATTCCATTCTCATTGGATGGTTATGTTTCATATGGAGTTGCAAATATTTCAAGCTTTGCGGCAAAAGATTTGCATAGTGGCGCCTTGACAAATTCGGAAATAAATAATGCTGAAAGAGTGGGCTTGGGGCTTGAATCTACTATACTTGGAAATTTCTCGGCGCGCGCGGGGTGGTACACTTTGGTGCAACAAATTGACGTCATGGGGGACAAAAGATTGCATGCCGGTTATGTTGGTTTTTCGTTTTATTTAATATAGTTATGTCAAAAAAGAACATTGGTTTTGTTATTTTAGTTGGTCTAATTTTATTTTGTGCCTTGGTTGGAATTGTCACCAATATCAATGCAAGTAATAAAAAAATTACTGCAAATGAAAGAATTTTTCCTATTACCGACGAGTCTTTTTTGCGTATAATAAAGCCAACTTCAAGTGATTTGGCAATTGGCTCTGCTGATGCGGCGGTTGATATTATTTTTTATGGATCGATGTCTTGTTATCATTGCGCAGATTTTATGAAAAATCATCTTGATAAAATAAAACCATATACAAATAGTGGGAAAGTGCGATTTGTTTACAGGGGGGTGGTATCTGATAAGTTGTCATTTATGGCGACAAAAATTGTAAAATGTGCAAAAGAATTAAGTACGGATGAGCGTTTGAAGTTAATTAAATTGCTTTACTCAACCCAGGCATCGTGGATTAGCAGTTCTGAAGAAAATACGCAAAATTCCTTGGTTAAAATTGTTGCAAACGTTGGAATAAGTGCCGAAAAGTCCAAAAAATGCCTAACTGATGTATTCCTGGAAAAAGATATAGTGAATGAGCAAATATTCATTTCAAAAAATCTAAATATCACGGGTACTCCTGTGATTATTGTTGGAAAAACGCGCATAAATGGCTATGTCGATTACGACGTATTGCAGGGCGTGATTGAATCTGAATTAAATAACGCCAATGGTGTAAAATAATTTTATTATTTTGCTTCCAAGAAACAAAGTAAAGAATAGACGTGTAGTGATTTTTATTACACATCTATGCTTCGTTCAAAAAAAGCTAACAAGTCAACTAAAAGCTACTATTTTAATCATTCAAACAAGGCAAATTGGAGCGATACAAGCTATAATTCCCTTGCAAAATATGGCTATATTGAAAATGTGGTGGCGAATAGGTGTGTTAATATGGTTTCAAAAGGGGCAAGTGTCATTCCACTGCTGGTTTACAAAGATTATGAGGAAATTCCGCGTTCAAGCCTGGCAAGATTGCTGGATATGCCCAATCCTTTTATGAGCCGGGAAGACTTTATTGAGGGCATAATACACAATGTGCTAATTGCCGGAAATGCCTATATTAGCTATGTAAAAAATAGCAATGGCGAGTTCGCGGAAATGTATTTATTGCGCCCGGATCGCGTCTCAATTGTAACCGATAACAACGGTTTTCCCATGCAATATATTTACAAATGTGGCGCGGCGTCAAGGGTTTATGACGTAAATTTGCTTGATGGAACCAGTGAAATTTTGCACATTAAAAACTTCCACCCCAGTGATGATTTATATGGGCTTTCCCCAATGGCTACCGCAAGATTTTCAATAGATCAGCATAATGAAGCAATTTCCTGGAATAAGGCGCTTTTGCAAAATGGTGCGCGCCCAAGCGGGGCTTTGGTTGTGGAATCCAGTGCTTCGCAGGAGTTGACGGATGAGCAATTTAACAGGCTGCGTGACCAGCTGGCGAATGATTTTTCCGGCAGTAAAATGGCAGGGAAGATTATGCTTTTAGAGGGCGGGCTTAAGTGGCAAGAAATGAGTATTTCCCCGCGCGATATGGACTTTATTGAGACAAAAAATTCAGCAGCGCGCGATATAGCCATGGCTTTTGGAGTGCCGGCGAACTTGCTTGGAATTCAAGGGGATAATACTTATAGTAATTTTTCCGAGGCGCGAATGGCACTTTGGGAAGAGACAATTCTGCCTATGATTTGTAAGATTTGCACAAAATTATCCACCTGGATCAGCGGGCAAACCGGTGATTTTATTCAAATTAAACCAGATTATGATTCAATTTCCGTTCTAATTGAAAAGCGCAATCAAATATGGGATTATGTTAATAATTCAGATTTCTTAACCAGGGAGGAAAAGCGAAAACTTATTGGTTTTTAAGTTAAAGCGGGAACGTTACTCTCTCAAGCAACGCCCCAAATAGCTTTAAAGGAGGTAATAACGAATTACCTCCTTATTATTAATTGTCAAGATTTATTTTGGTAAATATATTAGACCTTCACATTGCAAATCTTGCTTCTAAAATACTTTTAAACCACCTTCCTCCTTTGATAACTTCCTAGCGGCGAGCAACCTATCTGCAAACTTCTCAAGTTTGTCATCCTTCATGTCAGGGTCATTCTGCTTTAATTTCGCCTTCAGTCTATCCTTATTCTTATCTGCAAGCTTACTAACGTGGAATGAGTCTTCCGAGCCCTTAACATTGGTGAGTTTAAAGTCGTCGTCATTATCACCCAAGCCTTTAAGATTTTCAAGATATTTTTGCTTTACTTCTTTTTTCTTGAAGTGTTTTTCCAAATTCTCTCGTGAAGAGTACTTATCAGGCGCTTCTTCTTCCGAATTTCCCTTGAGAGCGCTTTTCTCCTTTTTTAAGTCTGTCAATGCTTTTTTTATTTTCTCTATCTTTTCATCTCTAGAGCCACCACCAAGGAACTTAAAATATACGCCATTCTTTAATGCATTTAATGTACTATCCATCAGACCCGCCCCCAAGTTTTTGAGCATGAGTGTCTTTGCTCCAATTTTCGTTAACTCCTCCTTCTCCTTCGCCTCCTTCGCCTCCTTCGCCTCCTTCGCCTCCTTCTCCGCCTTCCTCTCCGCCTTCCTCTCCGCCCTCTCCTTCGCCTCCTTCGCCTCCTTCGCCTCCTTCGCCTCCTTCGCCTCCTTCGCCTCCTTCTTCTCCGCCTTCCTCTCCGCCCTCTCCCTCTCCAACTTCTCCTTCTCCGCCTTCTCCTCCGAATCATCCTCTACAAGTACTAGCGACATATCATTCTCCAATAACTCATCCACCTCACGCACCTCCACTGTCCGCACCGTTTCTACTCCCTCAGGATCTGTAACGAGAGTAGTGTCTAATCCTACTTCCTCTGATGATCTCACTTCTTTGCTCAACTCATATCTCTTTGTGGCTGCTTGGAAAAATTTCTGAAATTTTGGCAGCTCTTGATTTACATCTGAAAAATCAAGTAAGCTGGATAGTGGTATCTTAAATGTTTGACCTTCCCGATCATGAAAAACACCCATACCATTGTCAATTACCATGGTGCATTCTATAGCAATTAGTTGTGCTTTTATCATTTCCCACATTTTGTCTGCATTGTCTTTGCTTAACTTACCACTAGTTACAGATGCATTAGGATTCTTTCCAAGTATTGCTGATGCTAGGTTATTCATAGTTGCATCGGGAATCTCGGTCTCTGCATTACTCGGAATTATAATTAAAGTTGTATCTTCTGCTACATTTGCTATATTGTCTGTTCTTACAACTATCTCGTCTGTGCTATTATTTGAACTATTTGGATTTAATGCACGATCTATTTCATCAGAGGTGATAATAGGTGTCTTTTTGAATCCCTGTAATGACTTACTCCTTATTATACTGAGGGCATTCTTCAATTTCTGAGTCATATCAGCCGCTTTCAGCCTACCGCTTGCTATAGCGCCTAACTCCTCCCCCAATTGCTTTGCTGTAGGAATCTTTCCACTTGTAACTCTTTCGATCGAACTCGTGAAGTACTCAAACATCCCTTTCAATATCTGAATATCAGGTGTCGATATTTTCTCGCCGGACTGAATTTGTTGTATTATGCCTAAACCTTGCTCTACCAATTTGATCTCGCTTTCAACTTCTTGTGTCTGTTTTTTCACTTCTGTTAAAACTGTCTTGGTACTTTCATGGAATTCTTTACTTTGTTGTGCAAAATTACGGAGATTTTTGATCGTTTTCTTTCTGAAGTCAGCATCGACATCGTTTGTCGATTTTATTATCCCCTTGTTTGTAACATTCTTTTGTTTTTTAGTATATTCCTCAGATATACTCTTTGCTACCTCCGCCGCCATACCGGATACTAAAGAAAGTATAGTATATTCCTCAGGTATGGTTGTGTTTCGTATCTGCCCTTCTGAAAGCTTTGAAGGTTTATCCGGGGTTTTTTGAATATTGGCAAACTTGTTTACAGCTTCCAGAATTTGCTCACCCCCCCCTGGATACTTTTCATTCCAAGTTGCGAGATATTTATCTTTTAACCTACTCCCTATGTCTTCCTTTGGATCTTGTATTTGCATCTCAAATGCAAACTTTAATGCTTCCTTTACGTTATCTTGAAAAGCTTTACCTGATTCGATTTTACTTAATAGACCTCCCATACAATTAAAATTAAACACCCAAACACTATACCTTATATTAAAATTGTCAAGAAAAAAATAAAAAAATTCTTGCATATAATATATAGCTTGTAAAGCTCGGAGGGTTTTTGCTAAAAAAATGATAGAAAAAATTGAAGCCGCGCTTGGGGTTTTTAATCAATTTGGCAATGCAATTTTATTTGCAAATATCAATATATTTAGTGAAAAAGTTAAAATTCCACTGGTGATTGGACTTTTGCTTTTTGGCTGTTTTTACTTCCTATTTTCCTTAAGATTTGCAGCAATTACAAAGGTAAAATACGCATTTAAGCTGTTATTACAAAGTGGAGGTGCGCATGGCAATGAAAAACAGGGGGTTTCGTCTCATAGGGCGCTTTTTACTTCAATTGCAGGCGCGGCAGGGCTTGGACATTTGGCCGGAATTCCCGTTGGAATATTAATTGGCGGGCCGGGCGTGGTTTTTTGGATATTAGTTGTGGCAATTTTGTGCATGCCACTTCGCTTCGCTGAAGTTTATTTAGGTCATAAATATAGATTTAAAGATGAAAATGGAGTTTATGTTGGCGGGCCGTATTGGTATATCAAAAATGGATTTGCAAAGCTCGGTTTTGCGAAATTTGGTGGAATTTTAGCACTAATTTACGGATTTTTGCTTGTAATTTCAACCTATGGAGGCGCTTGTTCTTTTCAGGTAAATCAAGCAACTAAGGTTGTGCTTTCCAGTTTTAATCTTGCAAATGAGTATAAATATATAATATCCGGGCTTATTTGCGCCGTTGTGGGTTTTGTTGTGCTTGGCGGGGTAAAAAGAGTCGCGGACTATTGCTCTTCCGCGGTTATGGTTTTTATGTCTTGCTATGTGATTATAACTTTTATTGTTGTAATATATTATCATGATAGATTTTTTGACACCATTGGTATGATTTTTTCTATGGCTTTTGATAAATATGCTATGTACGGCGGGGCAGTTTCTGTGTTTATAGCTGCCGCAACTAGAATACTTTTTGCAAATGAGACGGGCATGGGAACGGCGCCGAGTATCCACTCTAGCTCCACTCAGGAAAGTTCTGTAAAAGAGGCATTTATCGCAATGATTTGCCCTATTATCGACGTGGTTTTCGTTTGTTTTGTAACCGGGTTTATGGTCTGTTTATCGGGTTCATTTATGAAACCTGGGCTTGATGGCGTGACGATGGTGGCGGATGCGCTTTCCGGTGTTTCGCCGTGGCTTGGTAAGTTTTTGGCAATTGCAACGCCTTTTGTTGCCTTAAATGTTATGATTGCCTGGGCGTATTACGGAACGCGAAATGTTGAATTTTTGTTCAAAACTACAAAATTTTCGAAGATTTACATCGTTTCCTTTTGCCTGGTTGGGTTTATTGGGGGTGTGATTGACAGTTTTCAACTAATAGTTGATTTTTCAAATATCGTTTGCCTTTCCATTGTTATACCTAATTTAATTGCGGTTTTCTGCATGAGAAAAGAAGTTGCAAAGGGTTTGGAGAGTTTTTTATTGAATTTAAAATACGGTAAAAATGAGCAAAATTAATAAAAAATACCTATTTTGGGTGTTATTTACATTATTTATTCTGCTATTCTGCGGTTTTGCCGGATCAGCAATTTACCCTTTTGTTGCGGGATTCGTTATTTCATATTTATTCCTACCTGTTGCAAATCGCCTGGAATCAATGGGAATGGCGCGCGGAATGGCAAGCGGAGCTGTGGTTTTGATCGGTTTTTCAATTGTAATTTTAACAATTGCGGCATTGGCACCATTTTTATATGACAAGCTAATGTTCTTTATTCAGGAATTTGTGGTTCAAAAAGACGCTATGACGCCGGGGAAAATTCACAAACTTTCCACTCTTTTGCATATAGATTATAATATGGTGGTCAAGGCTCATGATTACGTCATTAGTTATATTAATAATGCTATTCAGAATTTGTCTGTCACCTCCCCAAGGTCTGCTTTAAATACAGTGGTTAATATCTTTGCGACTATCTTTGTAATGCCGATTATAACTTTTTATATGTTGAAAGATTGGAAAAAAATGGGCGGAATTTTTTATTCACTCGTGCCAAGCGGCGGCAGAAATATTCTCAAAACAATGTTGGGTCAAGTCGACGATTCAATAGCTTTTTATATCCGTGGGCAGATCAGCGTTTGCGTATTTTTCATGATATATTATTCATTTTTACTCTATTTAATTGGGGTTGGAATGGGATTTTTACTCGGTATTATGGTAGGTGGCATGATTTTTATCCCTTATGTAGGGTTTTTCATAGGCATGGTTATATCCTTAATAGTTACCTTTATTCAGTTTGGATTTAGCGGAATTTTTGGCGCAGTTTGTGGAATTTTTATTCTTGGGCAGTTGATTGACGCGAATTACACAACGCCTAAATTTGTGGGTGATAAAGTTGGAATTCACCCGGTATTTATTGTTCTTGGGTTGTTTGTTTCTGCAAAATTATTTGGCGTCTGGGGTGCAGTTTTGGCACTTCCCATCACCACCAGCTCTGCAATTTTGATAAAATTTTGCATAAGTAGGTATAAATTAAGTCATTATTATAATTAGCGGTGGATATTGCAAAAAATTTGGAAAATTTTGTTGTAAAAATTTCAAGCGTTGCAGATTCTGTGATGTTTTGTAACATAACCGGGTTGCCGGCTTTTAAAATTCCGTTTTTAGTTGCCTGGATTGCAATTGGCGGGTTATATTTCACATATAAGTTCAGATTTATAAGCATTTCTAGACTATTTTACTCACTTCGCCTGGCATTTTCTTCAAAACTTGAAAAATCTCAAATTGCCTCTTTAAAGGGTAAGGATATCTCAACTTCGAAAAAAATAGTTCTTACAGGCATTGGTGAGGCAATTGATGTTTCAGCGATTTTTGGGGTTGTGACAGCCGTTATGATTGGCGGGCCAGGCGTGCTTTTTTGGATGTTAATTGCAGGTTTTGTTAGCATGCCAATTAGGTTTGTTGAGGTTTCACTGGGGCACATGACCAGGGTTTATGACGCAAAAACCGGGCAAACGCATGGCGGACCCCAGCGCTATATTTCCGTGATTTTTCGGGCAATAAAACTTCCGGGACTTGGTAGATTTGCCTCAATTTTATTCTCAATTTGCGTTATAATGTCTACATTTTTCTCACCACAGATTAACCAAACCATGAATATCGCGCGATATATCGTTCCAAGTTTTCAGGAATATATCTTGCTTTCTTCAACGCTTATAGCAATTTTGGTTATTATGATTGTACTTAGCGGATTTCGTTCAATCACCATTATTGTTAGTAAAATGGTGAAAATTATGTCCGTGCTGTATGTGTTAGTTTGTGGAGTTATTATTTTTCAAAATGCGGGTAAAATTCCCGGCGCCATGCAGCTAATTTTTCACGATGCTTTCAGCTTCCGCGCGGTTGAAGGAAGTTTATTTTTTATTGCAATTTTGGGATGTAAGCGAACTTTTTTTTCATGTGACGTGGGGCAGGGGGTTTCTTCGATAGGGCATGTGAATAGCGCGAATAAAAATTCAATTCAAGAGGGAATTATTTCAATGTCTGGTATCTTGATAATCACCTTGATTGCAACTTTTTGCTCTGGCATGATAGTTGTTGTAACGGACGTTTATTTGACTGAAAAAAATGCCATGTTTGCCGTAATTGGCGCATTTAATAGCGTAAATCAATATTTAAAGTATAGCTTATTCGTGATTGTGCCGATGTTTGCAATCACAACCGCGGTTTCCTGGGGCTATTTCGGGCAAAAAGCATTCATTAGTTTATTTGGAAAAAAGTATGCAAATGTGTATTTTGTTTTGCTTTTTTGCGCCTATATAATGTGCGGGGTAACGCAGGATTTTCGGGTTATATTGGACGTTGCGGACATTTTTAATCTTTCAATAGCACTTCCAAATATGATCGCCGTTCTTATAGGTTCACGGTTTGTGTATAAGAGATATAGAAAATTTCTTGCCAGTGAAGCGGCGCGCTAGGTGCGCAGGTTTTTCTCAATTATTGCAATGTTTTCAGGGGATTTTGCAACAGCGCTTGCTTTTTGCTTGTATAATTCAAATTGTGTTTTATACATATCATCCTTGGATTGTTTGTAAAGCTTTAGGTTCGCCATGGAAAGGTTGTAATTTACGAGGAATAGTTGCGATTTATCGGTTATAGATTCCAGTAAATTGATGGCATCGGAATGCCTGTTTAGTTCAATATAGCTACTGGCAAGATTGATTTGCGCCATTGTGTTGTTCGGTTGATATTCCAGGGATTTTTTGCAAGCCTGAAGACTTTCTGTAAAATTTTGCACTTTGATATAGTTTGAACATATTCCTTGGTAGATTTCGCTAAACAAGTTTCCCCTGGTGGCTATTGAGTTTTTTCCATGAATTATTGCCCATTGCGCCTGGGATATGCTGTCCATAATTTTCGCAGCTTGTTCATAGTCGTTGGTTGATTTTTGAAATGCCCTAACCTGGGAGTGCAGGTTTGCCCTTTGTGAATATAGAGATCCCATTAAAGTTTTTGACCCCGCCGCGCTGCAAACCCGAATTCCGTTGGAAATATCCGCTATTGCTTCATTGTATCTATTTTGATGTGAGTAAATTATGCCGCGCAATGAAAATGCCTGGCAGTTTTTACCGTCAATTCCGATAACGTAAGTTAGGTCTTCAATTGCTTTTGATGCCTCGTTAAAAGATGAATATATTGTTGCGCGAAGTATGTAATTATATGTATTTTTCGGCGATTGGTTTATCAAATTTGTCACGCAGCTGATAGATTTATCACGATTTCTAGTGGATAAATGCTGCATGCAATCTTGCACTTGCTCCGCGTTAGAAGGCGCTGAAAGCATGGCGAATACTGCTGTAAATAGTGGTAGGATTTTTTTCATAGAGCTAAATTAAACCGGTAATTTTTTTAACATTTTGCATTGTTTTTTCTGCGAAATTCCTTGCAAGATTGCTGCCGTGTTGCAGAGTTTTTGCCACGTCGCCATCTTGAATTTGTTGAATATTTTCGCGAATTGGGGTGATTTTACTTGTGATAACCTCGATTAGCATATCTTTAAACTGCTTTGTGCCTGCGATATTCTTGCAATTTTCCTCAATTTCTTTTATGCTTTTATGCGTTAAACAAGCAATTATTTGCAGTAAATTTGAGATTTCCGGGCGGCTTTCCGGGTCGTAATAAATTTCTCTTATTGCATCGGTTTTTGCCTTGGAAATTTTGCGCGAAATTTCGTCATTCGTATCTGTTAAAAGTATTCTTGAAGCCTCATTTTCGTCTGATTTGCTCATTTTTCGCGTGCCGTCAACAAGGGACATTATGCGCTTTCCTTCCAAAATTACGGGCTGGGGCAGGTGAAAAATATCGCAATTATACTCGCGATTAAAGCGCATTGCAATCTCCCGCGTGAGTTCAATATGCTGTTTTTGATCTTCCCCAACCGGCACAAAATCCGCCTGATAAAGCAGAATATCCGCAGCCATAAGCGCCGGATAACTAAGCAGTCCAAGATTAATTCGCTCTTCATTCTTGTTCTGCGATTTGTCTTTAAATTGCGTCATTCTTTCCATCCAGCCAAGGGGGGTAATTGTTTGAAAAATCCAGGAAAGTTCGGCATGTTCCTTCACCTGAGATTGCTGGAAAATGTTAAGATTTCCCCCTGGTAAAATTCCGCATGCGATATAGCATTTTGCGGCATCTGTGATGTTTTTTCGCAAAATTTCCCCATTTTTCAGCGAAGTTAGGCTGTGCAGGTCGGCAATCATGAAATTAAATTGATATTCCGGGTTGGATTGGATCATATTTTTCCAATTTAGAATTGCGCCTATATAGTTTCCAAGGTGCAAAATTCCGCTAGATTGCATGCCGGATAGAACAATTTTTTTCATAACTCGTTGCCAAAATCACCAATTCTTTCAACTTCCCATTCAAGTTTCACCTTAAATTTTTCGTAAACTTTTTGTATTACATGCTCCCCAAGATTTTCAAAATCCGCCGCCGTTGCCCCGCCTTTATTCACCAAAAAATTACAATGAATAGTTGAAACCTGCGCGCCACCAATGGAAAATCCGCGAAGCCCCGCACCTTCAATCAACATCCAGGAATGAATTTCGCCGCATGCGATATTGGCATTTTTATTGATTTCTTTGGGCATTTTTAGCATTTTGTGCCCTGTTTGAATTGTAGAGTAAATTTTCAAAACTTGCGACAATTCCTCGATATTTTCGGGTAAAATTAGCAAATCTGCCACCCCGCCTGCGCCAATCCAGCTAGTTTTCCCAATATCCGCATTCAGTCTGCATTTGGTGAAATTTTTAATAGAATTATATAGAATTTCCACTGTTTTTTGGCTCATTTTTTTGCTTTAAATATTTCAATATTTCGTATAATATAAGCAGAAATCCGCCAATGCTAACGAAGCAATCTGCGATGTTAAAAACGGGAAAATAGTGCTCCAGGTAGTGAATTTGTATAAAATCTATAACGCAAGAATGTCTTATTCTGTCTATTAAATTTCCAATTGCCCCTGCAATTATTAGAGTAAATGCTATTTTTTCAAGTAAATTATTAGATTTTTGCAGTAAATATATGAATATTCCGGTTGCAATTACGCCAATTAGCGACAGAAAAAAACTTCCCATGGGAATTGAATTTAGCATTCCAAAACTAATTCCGCTATTGCAAATATTTGCCACGTCTAAAACCGGAAGAACTTCATAAACGCAATAACCAATGGCATTTTCGCACACTTTACCTATAAATTTTACAGACCAAACCTTGCTTAATTGATCAACTGATATTAGAATTCCAACAAGAATTGCGCGCGCAACCCAGGAAAAAAAATGCTTGTATTTAATAAATAATGCCATATTTTTTTGCCGTAATTACACATTAGTTATAACTTTATATAAATGAAAAATATTAATTTCAATACAATTAATGAAAAAATATTCTCTGCGGGGGTGGTGCATTTCTGCGGAATTGGCGGAATTGGAATGAGCGCAATTGCCGATGTTATGATGAGAAATGGCATAAAAGTTCAGGGAACCGACACCGGAGATCGCAAGTCTTATACCGTGCAAAATTTGCTAAAAATGGGCGTAAGAGTTTTTTCAGAACACAAAAAAACCAATATTTCAGAGGAAATTTCCTGCATTGTGTACAGTACGGCTGTAAATTGCGAGACAAATGAAGAAATTGTTGAGGCGCGGCGCAGAAATATTCCGGTAATTCACAGGTCAGTTGCCCTTGGCTACGTTATGAAAAAATATCGCGGAATTGTGATTTCCGGAACACACGGAAAAACCACAACAACTTCGCTAATTGGCGTTGTTTTGGACAAAATTGGGCTTGATCCGGTTATTGTAAGCGGGGGCATTATGAATCAATATGACGCAAATTCCAGAATGGGATCGGGCGAATATATAGTTGTAGAGGGTGACGAATCTGACAAATCTTGCTTAAATTTATCCCCCTATTATTCGGTTATAACAAATGTTGAAAAAGACCACGCAGATCACTATGATTCAATTGAGGAGATTGAGGAGGTTTTTGCGAGTTTGATTGAGAAATCTGAAGTTTTGATTGCCTGTAATGACGATTTGCGCCTGCGAAAAATGCTGGAAAAGCACCGCCCGCGGCAAAAATGTATTACCTACGGCGCAAGCCCGGATTCTGATTTTATTTTGGACAAGGAAAGCATAAATTTCACCAATGATTACTGGAATTTTGACATAATTCATGCGGGTGAGCGATATAAAATTTCTACAAAACTTTCGGGTTTGCATAATTTTACGAATATCGCAGGCGGGTTTGCCGTGTGTTTTGATATTCAAGCAAACGGAGAGCAAATTGCCAATGGAATAAGGCATTTTACGGGGGTGAAAAGAAGATTTACCCACGTTGGAAAGTTTAAAAACAACCTGGTGATTGACGATTACGCCCATCATCCAACGGAAATTATCGCAACTTTGCAGTCTTTGCGGGAATTTATGGAGGTTTCCGGTAGAAAAAACGGTAAAGTTATATGCATATTTCAACCCCATAGATATTCCAGGGTTTTAGACTTATTTACCGATTTTACAAAGGCTTTTTCGTTTGCCGATAGGTTGATTTTAACGCATATTTACGCCGCCGGCGAGGTAAATTCCAATAATGTGCTAATAGAAGATTTGGCGCTTGGCGTGCAAAAATATGAACAAAATTTGCGAGATTGTGCACTTGAAATTTCAATATTTGAACTGGAAGATATAGCGCGAAATTTAAAATTATTCGCCCTGCAGTCCGAGGATGTGATTATTTTTATGGGGGCTGGAAATATTTCAAAATACGCCTATTTATTATGTGATATTTTATATTAATATGTTGAAAATACTGATTTGCCTGTTCGCATGTTTGGTGTTTAGCCAAAGGCTTTTAGCGCTGGATTTTTTGGAAATTGAAAAGCAATATGGAAGTATTCTGAAGGTTTCAATATCCCATGCTTCGCAGGAAGATGACCAGGATTTGCAAGGGGTTTTGAAAAATCTTACAGGAATTATTGGCGGAGATTTTAACACAACTGTTGACACTAAATTTGCGGGAAATAAAACTTATTTAATGGATTCGGGTATTTTGGATTTAAAAAAATACGCCTACGAGGGGTATATATATAATATTAATCTTACCGTGGCTTACAAAGATAAGGCTGAAGGGTCTTACGTTGTGGAGGCGAAGGTTTATGATGTAAAAAATGAGCTTGTCTTGGCGGGAAAAAAATATTCATTCAAGCTGGACGCAATTCGCAAAGTTGCCCATGTTATAAGTGACGTTGCTTACTATACAATTACTGGAAAACGCGGATATTTTCAGTCAAAAATCTTATTTTCCTCTTCTGAATTAATCAAAACTCCAGCTTCAAGAAAGAGTATTTACGTTATCGATCAAGACGGCTATGGCGAGGTAGAATTAATTGCCGGCGGAATGCTAACAATGCCGACTTACGATAGTAAACGCAATATTTTTGCATATGTTGACATGACAAGCGGCGAGCCAACAATTCAATCTTTTTCACCCGCAAGCAGATCTAGGGAAAAAATTTCCTCTATTTACCCAGTTTTAACGCAGGAAAAATATAGCTCAACCCCGGCTTTTTGCGAAAGTGGTGACTGCATGTTCTTCACAAGAATTGGCACGCAAGGTAGCGATATTTGGAAAGTTTCATCTTCTGGGCTAATAAAAGTTACATCAAGCGACAAGGTAATTAGCACATCCCCAAGCCCATCGCCCGATGCCAGCGCGATTGTTTTTGAATCTGGAGACTCAAATGGGCGTAGAAATCTATATATTGCAGGCGTTTCTATGATTGATGGCAAGAGAATTTTAGCAGGAAATGATGGTGTTTATGCCGAGCCAAGGTGGTCTCCGGATGGCGATTGGATTGCTTTCACCAAAATTCGCAATGGGCTATTTCACCTGGGAATTATCAAGCCGGACGGCACGGAAGAGCAAATTTTATACTCTTCTTACATGCTGGAAAACCCAACATGGATGCCGAATTCTGACGCTATTTTGTTTTCTGAAAAAAAATCTCTTTCCAGCCGGCATGCCTTGGTGATGATTGACCTAACGGGTAGGGTGGTTCGTGAAATTAAGACCAATATTGGCGCAACTTCGCCAAATATGATGGTAATTCGCTAGATATTTTACAAGCTTCAAACTTTCCCCTTGACATGTTGCATTTTTTGTGGTATAATGTGATATAGTTTTATATATATATGGAGGAAGTTGTAACTGGTACATACCTGGTAGATCTGTTCAAAGAGAAGCGATATTCTAATGTTCTGCGTGTTTTACAGATACCAAACCCAACTGGTGGTGGAAACATGACATATAAGTACTTGCATACGCATAAAGTACGTGCCTATGATATATTTGCTGATATAAAAATTGGATCTGGAGATAATAGTAGTAATAGACACGCATATCAGTTATGTGATTCACGGATAAGTGAATTAAAAAGTCCCGTGACGCTTTTCTTTGCTTGTAAATATCCACTGGCAAGAGAAGTATTATCTGCTGAACTCAAAAAATCTAAGACTGAAGTTTTTACTTCCGTTAAGAGAGGAAGTAGCGTCAAAGATAATGGCTATATATCGATGAAAGTAGATCTGGAACTGCTTAAAGATCCTACAAAACGTGATAAATTTTTCATAGCCATGAGAGAGCTTGCAAGAGGCATAGCAAAATTAAACGCATACCCAAGTTCTGAAGAGGTTTTACAATCTAATTTGAAAAGGATTAAACGTAGCAGTAAACAAAGCGCCGATCCTCTGTGGAAAGATAACTTAATGAAAACTATCACTGAAAAACGGGAATATTATGAGAAGATAAACAGCAAAGCTGGAAAACTGGCATTAATGAAGATGAAACGCGAGGGTCTCAAAACTTACGCTCCTAAAGGCAGTATGGCAGAAAAATTAGCTCTCCAAGTCGAAAACAAAAAGCAGATGAGTCAAATCTTACGCAAGCATGAATACTATGATGGTTCGCTTGATATGAGTTTTACAAATAGTAAGCTGGCTAAAGCGTTTGAGAAATATAATCAAACATGCAAAGGTAAAGCGATTGATTACTTATCGCTAATCGAGATGTCAGGGGCAAGGTTATCGACAGACGGTAAATCTAAACACTCTGTAAACATCAAAACGAGTGGCAAGAGTGAGCTTCACAAGGATATAAAATCTTTAATTACTTCTCAGAAGCAGCTAGATACACTCGAAAAACTCAAAGCCCCCGGTGGTTCCCAGCAGTATATCTTGGTGCCATGTAGTGGTAAGGATAATAGAAAGAAAATTGCGGAATTTATGAGCACGAAAACAAACGCAGAAGGCAGGACACCGCTCCCTGTGCAGTGTGGTGGAGCTAGTATGGGCGGTATGGGTTATTTGAAAGTAGCTATCACTCCATGGCAGATTAGTAATGAAGAATATTTGTATGATTTGAGTTATACTTTAGATCAGTTGAAGCGTAGAATGGAATATCATAAATGCAAGCCAGCCCCTGAAGATATAGAGAGAAAAAATGAAATGGTAGATAAAGAGCTAAAAAAAGAGCTTGCAAAAGGTAACAATTCAAACTTTACAGGCAGAGACTTAGATTGATTTAGCTAAACACCCCCATGATCTATTAAACACTAACCCCGTTGCAAATAATTGCAGTGGGGTTGTGCTAATTTTAGCCCCTGAAAAAATCAAACTTAATTATTTTAGCAATAACCAAACTTTCCCCTTGACATGTTGCATTTTTTGTGGTATAATGTGATTAGTGTTTTATTATATATATGCAACAACCAAGTGAAAATCCAACCTCCTTTAAAGATCAAATAACAGCTTTCATAAATCGGACTGTCACAGTTATTTATAAAGCAGACAGGCCAAACCAAGATATACAAAGCCGTCAACTGGGTGGGATGTTTGTTGATATTAGAGCGAGTACAGATGGAAAATCTAAGGGATCATGCAGCGTGCATGATGATGAGGGGTTGAAGAAATTAAATGTAAATAACTCATTTACGCTACTATTACCACATAAGAAATATGGCGGTGATAAAGGGCGCAAAGCTCTGGTAAAAAGCTTCAGACGTAAATGCCCAGACTTCAAGCTAGATTATAGCGGAATGAGTAAGAGTAGCGGTTTTGTTAAGATTACACTTGACACAGTACAGTTTAATACTAATACTGAATACCGAGAGAAAGCAGAGTCGTTAATCATAGATATACATAAGAAGATGTCTGGTGACTTAACGCATCCACTCTCAAAGTCGTATTACAAAAAAGAGGAAACTAAGATTGATGCATTAATTCCTGCTACAAAGTATGAAGAAAGAGAAAACGCAAAAAAAACACTTCAAGGGCATGTGTATTCGCGGCGGGCATGTCTGCCTCCGAGATAGTCTGTCAACGGGTCTTAAGACTGCAACCGCAACCAGAAAAAATGAATGCATGTGTTAAGTTATTAAACATAACGCCATCACAATGTACATTTATAAATCAGGAGAGTGAAAGACGGGGGACCGGTACTATATTTAAGGTGCAGAGATAATCACCCCCAAAACCTCTTCTTCATCGCTAAAATGGTGCTTTGTAGTGCCGATTATTTGGTAATTTTCATGCCCTTTCCCGGCGATTAATATAACATCGTCGGGGTCTGAATTTTCAATTGCATAGCGTATCGCGTCTTGCCTGGAGGAGGTTATTTCCAGGAATTTCCCAACATTTTCACCCTGCAGGGCGAAGAGCATCATTTTTTTATCAGGAAATACCTTGAGATTTTGCATGACATTCTCCTTAAATTCCCTGATTCCATTGATGATTTGCCTACGAATTTCTTCCGGATTTTCGCTTCTTGGATTGTCGTCTGTTATTATCACGACATCGGCGATATTTACTGCAATTTTGCCCATAATTGGGCGCTTTCCGGGGTCTCTGTCTCCACCACAGCCGAAAACAACTATCAAGCGATTTTTTGCAATTTTCCTCAATTCTGATAAGGCTTTTTGCAGAGCATCAGGTGTGTGTGCGTAATCTATATATATATTTGTGTAATTATTCTGAAATTTAACACGCTGCAACCTTCCGGGCGGTGGATTAATTTCCGATAAAACCCTGATAATATTGGGAATTTCACACCCAAGACTGATTGCAAAAGCAATTGCGCATAGTATATTATAAACCTGAAAATCGCCCAGAATTCCGGTAAAAAAGCTGTAATTTTGATTTTTATAGGAAATTTTAACCTCCTGCCCGTTATTTTGTAAATTGATTTCCACCAGGCGTAAATCGCCATTTTTCCCATAAGTTATGCTGTTTTTCGCCCTAGATTTTTGCAAAATTTCCTCATTTTTCTGGCTGTCTGAATTTGTTATTGCCCAGCCGTTTTGACTAATAAAATGTGAAAAAAGCCTTGATTTTGCTGTAAAATACTCGTCCATTGTCTTGTGATAATCAAGGTGATCTTGTGTAAAATTTGTAAAACCTGCAGCAAAAATCTCCAAAAAATCTATGCGATTTTGCTCAATTCCATGGCTTGATGCCTCAAAAATTGCTATATCGCAGGCCATTTTTTGCTTGGCAATGTGCAAAATTTTATGTAAAGTTGCAATGTCCGGCGTGGTTAAATTTTCACCGCTAAATTCACCAGAAAATGCTTGATCTGCAGGCGAATTTCCTGTAAAAACCCCTATTGTACCTATGTATATGCACTTTTTTCCTAATTTTTGCAAGATTTGCGCCGTAATAAAAGCGGTTGAGGTTTTGCCATTTGTGCCCGTTATTGCTAGTATTTTGCTTGGTTTTTCAGGATAAATTTCGCGAAGTTTCGCGCCCAAATCTGCCCAGACGTCCCGTGAAATTACAACTTTTTCATGCAAAATTTCACACGTGGTATATGCGCATTTCGCCCCATTTTCCAGGGCATTTTTGATAAATTCCCCAGCTTTTTCAGGATTTTTCTCCAGGCAAAAAAATAAATCCCCGGCCTTAATTTTTCTTGAATCTATTTTTATATCCACAAATTTATTGAAACTAAAAAAATAACCTTTAACCAACAAAAAGGTAGTATATTTTTCCGTTAAATGTCAAGTAATTTTAAAAAAATAGAGAACTATAATTTCGCAGAAGTTGAAAAAAAGTGGAGAAAAAAATGGGAAAATCAGAGCTTTCCCGGGAATGAAAATTTGAAAAATAAGTACTATGTATTGGAAATGTTCCCGTATCCATCGGGGTATTTGCACATGGGGCACGTGCTAAATTACACAATTGGTGACGTTGTGGCGCGGTATAAAAAAATGAACGGTTTTGACGTAATTCGCCCGATGGGCTGGGACGCTTTTGGGCTTCCTGCTGAAAATGCGGCGATTGAGCGCGGGCGACATCCCGCCGAGTGGACTGATGCAAATATTGAAAAAATGCGCGCCCAGATTAAGGAATTGGGCTTGATGATTGACTGGTCACGCGAAATTGCAACGTGCAAACCGGAATATTACAAGCACGAACAGAAAATGTTTATAGATTTTTATAACAATGGACTGGCCTATCAAAAGGAATCTGTTGTAAATTGGGACCCAATTGACCAAACCGTGCTTGCAAATGAGCAGGTTGTGGACGGAAAAGGCTGGAGAAGTGGCGCTATGGTTGAGAAAAAAAATCTAAAGCAATGGTTTTTGAAAATTACCGATTATTCTGAAGAATTGTTGAGTGAGTTGGAAAATTTGCCCGAATGGCCGGAGAAAATTCGTTTAATGCAGAAGAATTGGATTGGAAAAAGCGAGGGTGCGGAGGTTGATTTTGAGCTGGAAAATGCGATATTTACTGAAGATTTCTTTATGCGCCCAATTAACGAAGGTGACTTGGATTTGCTATTTTTGCTATACAATGATGAGGAATTAATGGAATTTACAAGGCCGCTTTTTTGCAAAACTAAAGATGAGGCGAAAAAATGGCTGGAAAATGATATTTTAGACTGGAAAAATCAGGAGATCGGGCAGTTTATGATTTTTTCTCGTAAAACCGGCGAATTTATTGGGCGTGGCGGAAATTCCCCGCTAGATTTACCCGATTATCAAGTTGCAATGGGCTATATTCTGCGAAAAAAGTTCCACGGGCTTGGCTTTGGCACTAAAATTGCAAATATTATCGCCGCGCGAACTTTTGAAAAATATCACTATGATAAAATTGGAATTGCAATTGCACCGGGAAACACAGCTTCAGAGAAAATTGCCAGTAAAATTGGGGCAAAATACGACAAAGAGCTGAACATCATGGGGCATAAAATGGTGAATTATTTGCTCACAAGGGGCGATTTTTTAAAGGCGGCGGAATTTCAAACCGAGCATTTTATAATTCGCGAATTTGCCGACTCTGACGCGGAAAATTTACTAAAACTTCACGCAGATGCGGATGTTATGAGGTATGTTGGCAGCCCTTCCTGCACTTTAGACGAGGCACGAAGTTCGATTGAAAAATACAAAAAATGGCGTAAAGACTGGGGTTTTTCGCCCATGGCAGTATTTTGCAAAAAAACCGGTGAACTTGCCGGGCGCATTGGAATTACAAAATTTGACCCCGAATACCCCGAAAGATGTGCAGAAAATTCAATAGAAATAGGGTATTTATTGCACAAAAAATTCTGGGGCAGGGGGCTGGGCGAGGAAATTGCGCGCTATGTTGCGAATTTTGCATTTTCCGCTGCAAATACTGAAAAAATCTATATAATGACGGCCATTGAGAACATCGCTTCAGAGAAAATTGCCAGTAAAATTGGGGCATTTTTGGAAAAAGAAGTGGAAACCGATAAATACGGAAAGGAGAGGCGTTTTGTGCTAAATAAAACAGACTTTAAATCATCAAAAACCCAGCATTCGCCGAGGAAAATTACAGTTTTTACAACGAGGATTGATACGCTTTTTGGGTGCAGTTTTGTTGCAATCGCGCCTGATCATCCAATTGCGCAGGAATTGGCGAAAAATGACGCGAAAATCGCCGAATTTATTAAAAAATGCAAGCTTGGAGGTGTTTCAGAGGCGGAAATTGAATTACGCGAAAAAGAGGGCGTATTTACCGGAATTTACGTTGAAAATCCTGCAATTTCCCTTGCAAAATCTGAGGGTTTTGAGGTTGAAAATAGGAAAATCCCAGTCTGGATAGCCAATTTTGTGCTTATGGAATATGGAACCGGGGCGGTTTTTGGCTGCCCGGCGCACGACGAGCGCGATTTTGAGTTCGCAAAAAAATACAATCTTCCCATAAAAAACGTTGTATCCATTGAGAAAAACGTGGTTTTTGAAACAGATAGATTCTATGTGCGGAAGTTTGCAAATGAAGATTTTGCTGCATTTTTGGCGCTTGAAAAAGAGCTTTGGAATAACCCGTTTACCCCTTATAGCGATTGCGAAATTGCCCTTGGTTGCGAGAAAAATACCGCAAAAAAGCTGGAAAATTACGTGAATTTTAACGGAAAATTCTCCACCTTCGCGATCATCGATAAAACTAGCCGTGAATTTGTTGGAAAGGTGAATATAGACTGCGAACACAGCCAAAAAACCCTTAATTTCTATGGAAAAAATGACATAGACCTTGGCTATGCTATGCTTTTCAAGTTTCAAAATCGCGGAATTGCAACTGAAGTGGCAATTGGCGCTGTGAAATATCTGCAAAAATGCAAGGAAAATGCGCGAATTTTAGCAACTCACAAGCCGGAAAACCTAGCATCGAAGCGGGTTTTGGAGAAAATTGGCTTTAAATATATAGGGCAAATTGAAACCGAGGGTGAGTTTAGTTTTTACGAATTTCCTGAACAAAATATCGCTACAGATAGGCTATTAATTCAACTATCATGCGAAAATGATGAGGCAGAAATTGCTCAAATGTACGCTGAATCTGATGACTTGAAATTTTTTCAAGGGTATGAATTGAATGCAAAAAATGATGTAGGTGTGCAGCACGGGTGCGTAAAATTTACCATTAGAGACAGGAAAACCGGCGAATTTATTGGGCGGGCGCAAATTGGCGATTTTGACAACCAGGGTGGAGGCAGATTTTTCGCCACACAAGAGACCGAATTTACCTATTTTATCAAGAAAAAACATCGGGGGCAGGGGTTTGGCAGTGAAATTTTGCGTGCAATTTGCGAATTTTCCCTTATAAAACTTGGAAAATCACGCATCGTTGCGGTAATTGACCCGAAAAATTGCGTCAGCAAATCTGTGCTTGAAAAATGTGGATTTATGCCGTATTTACGTGGAAATTTTGAAAAATTCGGCGAAGAATTGTGCTTTATTTTGGAGAGAGCGAATTTGAGTGAAAATTGCAAAAAACCCATGTGCGATCAGGGTTTTGCAGTAAATTCCTGCTTTTTGAACAATCTTCCAAGTGGCAGCGCAAAGAAAAAAATGCTAGAAATGCTAGAAAAATCGAGTAAAGCTAAAGAAAAAATCACATATCGCTTGAAAGATTGGGGGGTTTCTCGCCAGCGTTATTGGGGTTGTCCAATTCCCGTTGTTTATTGTGAAAAATGCGGAACTGTTCCTGAAAAAGTTTCGAATTTACCGGTAAAATTACCCGAAGATGTAGTGTTCGACGGGCGTGGAAATCCACTTGCAAACCACCCAACTTGGAAATATTGTGCCTGCCCGGTTTGCGGTGAAAAAGCAGTGCGCGAAACCGACACTTTTGATACTTTTTTTGAGTCTTCTTGGTACTTTTTGAGATTTCTTGACCCGAAAAATAGCGAATTGGCATTTGACCCTCTGGTTGCAAAAAATCTAATGCCGGTTGATCAGTATATTGGCGGCGCCGAACATGCTGTGATGCACCTGCTTTATGCTAGATTTTTCACAAAAGCCCTTGCGCGATGCGGTTATTTCGCCGGCGGAGACTTGAAAAATAACAACGAACCTTTCGCAAGATTGCTAAATCAGGGTATGGTGTTACATAGAACTTATCGAGATTCTGTGGGAAACTGGGTATATCCGTCAGAAATTTACAAAAAAGATGGCAAATTTTACCATGAAACAACGAATCAAGAAATTGTTCCGGGAGATGTGATAAAAATGAGCAAATCTAAGCGAAATGTAGTCGATCCTGCAGATGTTTTGGAGCTTTACGGTGCGGATGCTATCCGGTTATTTATGCTATCAGATTCGCCTGTAGATAGAGACTTGGAATGGTCGTCAAATGGCGTTGAAGTGTGCTTGAAATATGTTAATAAATTGTGGAAAATGGCTAATAATTTACTGTTAATGAAGAACGATCTACCGCTTGATAAGCAGTCTGATCTATATCGAAAAACGCATAAAACTATTCAAGAAGCAAGGTTTCAGATGGAAAAATTCGGTTTTAACAAGACCATCGCCAAAGTTCGCGAGCTTCACAATGCAATTGATGCCATGGATTTTACAAATTCCGCGAATCACCCAGTAATTTTTGAAGCTTTTCGTGTGGTAATTTTGCTACTAAACCCGATTATACCACATATTTGCAGCGAAATTTCTGCAATGCTTAACATCTCCCTGGAAAATTACCCGCAGTTTGACTCGGATTTTATCAAGGAAAGTACGGTAAAAATGGCGGTTCAGGTTAATGGAAAAGTGCGCGCGGAAATTGTTGTTCCAGTCGAAATTTCTGATGAAAATTGTGTTAATTTAGCAATTCAAGAGCCGAATGTGCAGAAATATATTTGTGGTGGCACAATTAAGAAAACGGTAGTTGTAAAAGGTAGATTGGTTAGTATTTCTGTCGTTTAAGCAGCAAAAGTGCACGCTGAAATTGTTGTTCCAGTCGAGATTTCTGATGAAAATTGTGTTAATTTGGTAAGTAAAAAATTAAAATCTATACCTAAATATCTCTATATATGGGTTATTATAAAACTTTACGCTCCATGCCGTCAGGTCCAACTTTTACCTCTATATCCCTGCCAAAAACTTGAATTTTGATTGTGAAAGTTGATTTATCATCGCTCATTCCTGTGATAATACCGTCAAATTCTTTAAATGAACCCTCTTTTAGCTTGATAATGTCACCAATTCTAAAGCTATTTTTTGAAGATGTTTGATTACTTGCCACGGATATTGAGGCGATTAAATCTTCATATTCTTTTTTACTAAGGGGTTTTGGTTTGCCAGAGCTTGTTGTAAGGAAGCTTTTTACGCCCTCTATACTGTTTATGCAGGCAATAACGTCTCGCGCGTCTAGGTCATTTAAGTTTAAGGATGCAAAAATATATCCAGGATATGCTGTATT
The DNA here is from genome assembly GCA_945898725.1 of Rickettsia typhi. Classification (GTDB taxonomy): domain Bacteria; phylum Pseudomonadota; class Alphaproteobacteria; order Rickettsiales; family Deianiraeaceae; genus CAMDIK01. The sequence goes on along the minus strand of CAMDIK010000001.1, from coordinate 5,348 downwards.
TTTAACCTCTCTTTTTTCACCACCTTGCGTGGAAGAGCCTGTAAATTTTGGAATAAAAACCTCTCCAAAAAAATGCGCATAACGATCTCCAAACTTTTTTTCTGCTGTTAAGATCATCTTTTTCGCTATCGTATCCTCAGATTTGGGTTGAACGAAAATTGTATACCATCTAAAATTATCCTGCGACATGGAACTAAAATAATAATAAAATAAACGATGAAAAATAGTCCAATACTCCAAGTAAAATTGCTGACACTAAAACAAAAATTAAAAGTATACCAGAAGAGTGCAAAACCTCCTTACGAGTAGGGGATTTCATCTTTCCAAATTCACTTTTAATACTAAGCAGAGTAGCTTTCACCGGACGTAAACACAAAAATCTACTAACGTAATAAAGCTTATTTTTTATTTTACAAGCATTTTTTTACTTTCTCAATTTTCTACTGATCTGCATTGATAATTTCCGTAATTTCCTTAACAATAATGGTGTTATTTTCCAAGCTAATAATTTCCTTTATATCTATATATAGCATATTTTGCGAAATATTTCCGCGCGAAAAATTCAAATCTTGCAACTGAATTTCCAAAAGTTTGGTGTGCTTAAAATCAAGCACATTCTGCACAAAACCCAGGTTTTTTAGGGAATTCTCCTCCAAAACCTGCAGATTTATCAACTGAAAGTTGTAATAACCATCACGCCTAGCAGGAAATTCATCTTGATGCGCAAAAAGCTCTGTATTTATAAGGCTTTCTGCCTGATTGCAAGTTTCAATTCCCTCAATTTTCCCCAGCCAAATATCACCTTTATGTTGGTTGCAGCTGGTAAATTTTACGGAATTTAAGTTAGAATCCTTTAAAAACGGCTTAAATTTATGCAATTCCAGCACTTCGGAGAAAATTTTCACCTGCCCCCTAATTCCAAAAGCCCCTATAATTGTTGCGATTTTCTCCAATTTTTGCATATTAAACATTAAATTTGAAATGCATCACATCCCCATCTTGAACAACATAATCTCTGCCTTCCAAGCGGAATTTGCCATTTTGGCGGGCGCCGGATTCGCCATTGTATTTTATATAGTCGTCAAAACTCATAGTTTCGGCCTTAATAAAGCCTTTTTCAAAATCGGTGTGAATTACGCCGGCCGCCTGAGGCGCAAAACTTCCTGATTTCAAATTCCAACCCCTTGCCTCTTTTGGTCCGGCGGTGAAAAAACTTATCAACCCTAGCGTGTCGAATCCAAGTTTTGCAATTTGCTCCAAACCCGTGGATTGCGCGCCAAGTTCCGCCAGCATAGACATTTTTTCGCTCTCGGAAAATTCTGATAATTCTGCCTCAAGTTTCGCGCATATTACTGCAGATTTAAGCCCGTTGTTGCTTGCAAAATTCTGCACTTCCTTGATAAGATTGTTGCCATTTTTCAGCCCATTTTCGTCCGTATTGCAAATTATTATAACCGGTTTATCCGTGATTAACTGCAAGCTTTTTTTGATAATCAATTCTTCATTTGCAAATTGAATTTTGCTTGCCATTATGCCTGAATTCATTTCAGAAAGCAGGGTTTTTATGACGTCAATTTCGCCGTCTAATCCCTTAGCTGTTTTTGCTTTTTTTTGAGTATTTTCCAGGCGTTTTTGCAAACTTGCCATGTCCGCCAAAAGCAGTTCCGTGTCAATAACTTCTATATCTCGAAGCGGGTCAACTTTTCCGTCAACGTGTATTATATCTGCGTCTTCAAAACAGCGAACTATGTGCAAAATTGCGTCAGTTTGCCTTATATTTCCAAGGAATTGATTGCCCAGCCCCTCGCCCTTGCTTGCACCTTTTACAAGCCCGGCTATGTCCACAACCTCGATTGTATTGGGGATAATTTTTTCCGAACCGGCGATTTTTGCAATCTGGTTTAGGCGCGCATCTGCCACGGGCACAATTCCCGTATTTGGCTCTATTGTGCAAAAAGGGTAATTTGCCGATTGCGCGTTAGTTGTATTGGTGATTGCATTAAATAATGTTGATTTCCCCACGTTTGGAAGTCCAACAATTCCACAGTTTAACGGCATATTTCTATAAATTTTCACTATTTGTAGCCATTTAAAAATAAAAATAAAGACTTTTATTGACAATTGTAAAAAAACCTTTTTATTCTATATAGATTTCGGTTGTTATCGTGGAAAATAAAGAAAATTTAGTGTATTCAAAGGCTGATTATAATGATTCTATAATCAAATCTGCCATTACAAGTATTAATAATGACGGGTTTTTGATAGCCAGTATGGACAAACTTGTAAAATGGGCGCAAACCGGCTCTCTTTGGCCTATGACTTTTGGGCTTGCCTGCTGCGCCGTTGAAATGATGCAAGTTGCCGGATCTCGTTACGATTTAGACAAATTCGGGCTGGTTTTTCGCGCATCTCCAAGGCAAAGTGATGTTATGATTGTTGCCGGAACTTTAACAAATAAAATGGCACCAATTTTGCGAAAAGTTTACGACCAAATGGCAGAACCGCGCTGGGTTATTTCCATGGGATCGTGCGCAAACGGCGGTGGATATTACCATTATTCCTATTCAGTTGTTCGCGGGTGTGACAGAATAGTTCCCGTGGATGTTTACGTTCCCGGTTGCCCACCCACGGCTGAAGCGCTTCTTTATGGTATTTTACAACTTCAAAAAAAGATACTACGTGAAGGGTAGAGGTGGATTGCAGTTAACAAATTACCTCCTCATCCCTGTTTGCGCTTTGTTTAGAGTACAGTGTAACTCCATTGCTTTACAATGCACTTCATTATTGTTTTCTATACTTACAAAGCAATGTGGCAACTTAGCTGTCTGCGATATTATCTCAGCAAATGGTACTTTATTCTTGCGTGATGTAAAATCACTAAACTTGATCGCTGATGTTTTTTTCATATTAGACATCGCTATTCTTTGGGAAACATGAATTATTAAATGAGGATCATTTTTAAAGGAATGTATTGTGTCTATAAATGACGTCGAAGTTACTTCGGCAGCTTCTTTATAATTTTGAGTTGCAGTGACTATATCCCAATTACTAAAATCTAGCACCTCTTTTAGAACAGGTGGTATTACCTTGTGATTTTTTAGGGTTGCCTGGAAACGCGTTACATCAATTAATGGTACTGAAAAATGTAGCCCACACAATAGTTTATTGTTCTTGTCACGGGTGATAAAAGAGGGGTGGAATCGATGTAGAGTTTTTTCAACCTCTTCTGCTACTTTCCGGGCGAGAGGTAAGATGTCACACGAAGCGGCTTTGCTCTGAAAAATATAACCCGGATCTGCATTATCAGTGGAGGTAAAAGTTATTTCGTCATTCCCGGTCCATTTAGCGTTTACGCTGACTATTGATATTTCGGCGCCGAATATAACTGGGACGACTAGTGAGACGCCGCTAGGATGCGTGCTTACCAAGTCGCGATTAGATGGGTAAATTATAAAGAACAAATTCCCCGCTGCTTCTCCTTTCTGTCTCATGTAATCTTGTATGACGGTGAATGCTTTTATGGGTTGTATACCCATTGCCGCCAGCCTTTGAGGGGAAAACGCACTGAGGTTTTTAAACTCATCGAATGTTGTGGAAGTGCCGTGAATTAAGCTAAAGCGAGCAGACACGCTTGCCTCTGTTGGTGCTATGGATTCTTTGGATTGCGCTGGCGGATTTTTGGGGTCAAAGTTTAACACTTGTTCATAAGACAGATATGCAATCTTTTTGCAATCTGGACATATGCACATTGCTATCTTTTTGCACATGGGATCAAGATTGCCAGTACCAATTTCTTTTATTTGACATATTTTATTACGCATATCAGCTGTAAGTATGTGATGTCGATCGTTTATTTCGTCTGATAGCACCATTAGCGTATTTTCACTCAGGCTAATCATAAGAATTAATGTCTTGCTCTCGCCACTCTCTGTTGTTGTTATCATTTTAAAATGAGCGTATCCATACTTACGCAGAGCATCTACCCCTTGCCAACCGCAGAATGCATTTTTTACAACAGGTGTTATAAGATCTGCATTACTCTTTTTCACTCCACTATCTTGAGAAAACATACCCATTGGGGAAAAAGATTTTATATATTGGTTTAGTTTTAAATCTGACAGATTGCTAGAAATTCGTCCGACCATTTTAACTCTCGCCTCTGTATTTATTGACTTACAAGGATCGTCATCGCCATATATACCAAAGTATTCGCCATCGAAAAGTTCGCAAAAGCGTTCTGGATTAAGTCTGAGTATTTTTATAACATCTTTCGTTAGTTTTGTAGGCAAGTCTACCTTCTCCTCCAGCCACATATTATGCGTTGGGATTAGAGATTCATGGATCTTCATTTTCATAAAATGCCTATTTTCATAGTATATGGCTAGGTAACTTAGACAATTATCCTTTGGAAACACCTGCGCTTTTTTGTCGCTGGACATTACAATAATGTTAATTTCCAATATCTGTGAAAGAAAATAAGCAAAAGCTATAGATAACATTTCATTTTCCAGTATATCCATATGGGTTGATGTAAATTTAAGTATCTGCTCTAAATCGCCTAGCGATGTTTTATCTAAAGAGAATTTCGCACCCCCCCCTCCTTCACTATGAACCGCTTTCAAATCAAGACTTGCCATTGTATTGCCCAAGTTAACAGGAAAAGAGCCTCTAAGTAGACGACGACTTACTGCCAGCTCCCACAGATCCATTGCTATGTGAAGTGTGCATATCAATTCTATTTTAAGAATATCCACAAGCTTGCCATCATGAATGAGTGCAAGTTTATTTTTTGCAAATTCACCTACTTGAAAAAGCAAATCATTCTTCATTTCATGTACTTTGGGATAACTAACCACCCCATCATCATCCACCCCGCCAAGAATACTCTCTAAAAGGCAAGAATTTCCAACTCCTGATGTTGTGAATTGTTTTAAGGGTTGTATTATAACTTCATTCTCACTAGCATCTGCGTTGAGATTTGCGTGTGGAATATTAGATTGGGCGTGAGTACTATTCATAGATATATACAAAATACAATGATGCTATCATTATACCATATATATTACTTGGTGTCAAGATATTTTAAAACAATCCTACTCCACCCCCACAACAGTCTTTCCGCACTTCTTTGAAAATACAACTTTTCCAGTAACTACCGAGAAAATAGTGTGGTCGCGACCTATTCCAACATTCGCACCAGGGTGCCATTTTGTACCCCTTTGACGAATTATTATATTGCCGGAAATCACAGATTCGCCGCCAAATTTTTTAACTCCCAGTCTTCGCCCAGCCGAATCTCGCCCGTTTCTACTACTTCCACCGGCTTTTTTACTTGCCATTTTCGCCCA